>JAGOUW010000017.1 GCA_018061075.1 Candidatus Levyibacteriota bacterium
ATGAAGAGATAGCTGAGTTTTTTAATACCAGCGTAGACGTAGTAAAGAAACATCTGCTTGGCCATTTTGATGAGGACAGGAAGCTTGAAGTTTTTAAGAAACAAAAAGCCGACGAGCTTGTTAAGAAACAGAAGATGATCTTAGATTCTATTGACGACAACACGATCCAGGCTGCGACTTTAAAGGAACGCGCAGTAGCGCTAGATCTTTTAATTAAGAACAGCAGGTTAGAGGAAAATAAATCTACCGAAAATGTTGCTCACAGTTATGGCGAGATGGTAGAACGTGTCCATGCAAAGCGAAAGGCGAATCGTGTCGTCGATGCTGAGGTACTTGAATGATCTCCCCGGCGGATTTTTTTGGAAAGCCAACGACCGTTTTACGGTTGGGATACCTGATATTGTCGGTTGTTATCAAGGAAAATTTATTGCTATTGAAGTTAAGAAACCAGGAGAGAAGCCACGCCCGATACAAGAATATTGGATTAGTAAGATCAAGGAGAGTGGAGGGTCCGCGATATGGCTAGACAACCTAAAAGAACTCAAAGAGTTTATGACAAATATTCAGAACTCTTAGGCGAACGTTACTCAAAAGATTCTGTTACTGGCTGGTGTTATTTCGAGAGGGGGGCGAAGTACACAAAAATAGAAATGCGGTTACTCTTAGATTTAGATGAGCGGCAACGTAAACAGATCCATAAATTAAAAACAATATTCGGAGGAGAAGTCCAATGCTTAAACGAAACAGACAGAAACAACAGGAAATTGCTTTCAGAAAACAACTCTTAGAAGACGAATGCGCTGAGCGCATGGTTATGGGCGCTAAGAAGTACGGCAAGTTCAATCCTAAAACCAACAAACGGGACCTGCTCCAGGACATCAGAGAAGAAGCAGCAGATATTATCAATTATTCCAGGATGCACAGAATGAAACAGAAAAATTTCACGTATTTATTAGAGCATTTTGCGGCAGAAATCTACCTAGAGACATTCGATTTAGCTTGACTTTGTATGTTGAATATTGTATAATACTCAACATATTAAGGGGGTGAGTTATTACATGTTTTATAAATTATTTGTGATTGGGGTTTAACATGAGTTTAAGTTTACTTAGATGTAAAGTTTGCGGGATGAAGTTCCCGATCCAAAGACAGAAGAGAAAAGAGAAGGCACATATAAAACATATCCACTGTGTTAGATGTAAAAAGATTACACCGCACATTGAGAATGTTTAGGAGGTTATTTATGAAGAAATTAATTTTGTTATTATTGTTGATTGCGATACCGGTCCATGCAGATATATTTTTTTACGAGGCATTGAAGCCAGGTGAGGACACTCTAACTTTTGACGATAGGACGGTTAAGCCTGACTGTATTTTCCAATACTCTGTAAGCGCAGTTCTTTTTCATAATCAAAAAAACTTTAAGGACCAGATCTTTTATAGTAACGGAGAAACTTGTACTTATAAAATAGTCGACTAACAGGAGTTGGATATGGATGTAGATTCTATAGTAAAGAAAATCGAGGAAGTGGAGTCGAAGTTATGCGGGAAGCCTGTCACTGCTTACGACGTGTTTGTGGTGGCAGCGCTTCACGGTCCTGGCGGAGAGATTATCGGAACTACTGAGTGGAGTTTGGAGAGATTACTAAATGAACATATTTAAAATTATTTGTTCGGCTTCTTTAGTTGTTGCTTTTTTGATAGTTACATTTAGCAATAAAGATGAAGACGTACATATGTTTCCTGTCTATATAGCATTACTTTATCTGATCTGGAAATAAAAAATGAAAGCAGACAAGATAAAAGTTAATGAAATATCTAAAGACTTAGATCGGCGCAGGAAGTTAACTGACGCTGATAAGCTAAAGATTAAATCATTACACGGTTCTGGTCATGCGATAAGGCAAATAGCAAAAATTTTTGAGGTAAACAAAAGACTCATTCAATTTATTTTATTTCCTGAAAGACAGTTATTGAATTTAGAACATAGGAAAGATAGGGGCGGTTCTAAACAGTATTACGATAAAGACAAATGGAGAGTAACGATGCAAGAGCATCGTGATTATAAAAGAAAAATTTATAAGGAGCAGCTATGAACGACCCAAGAGATTTTGTTAAAAGAAATATTCCAGAAAATAATATAAGTCTTTATTTAAAAACAGGATTAACAGACGAATATTGGCGCATGCACTATGCCGGACTTGCAATGCAGGGTTTACTTGCGTGTAATACATTTACTATTAAAGTTACCGATTCTGGTCTTTATGCTTTAAGAGCTTTTGAAATAGCCGACGCCATGTTGAAACAAAATAAGGAGCCCCTATGACCGAAGCAGAAAAAGAGTTAATCCAGTTAATTAAAGATTGTAATAACACTTGGAAGCATGAATTTAAAACGAGTAGGGAAGTTGATTTAGCAAAATCAATCATTGCCCACTATCCCCAAGTGCTTGCTGAGAAGGTTTGGGAAGGTGATGCATCACTAATGGATATTGATGACTTAGACAAAGCATTGAGTAAATACGATGAAAAGCAAATAAAAGTCTACATCGAGGTGGTTTCATGAATAAAGAAACTCTGAGAGAGAAGATAAGGCATGAGATATTTCACGGTGATGCTATTGGTGAAGAAGAAGTTATGGATCGTGTCATGTCACTCATCTCCCAATCCGAAAGCAAGGAGACCGATTCAAACGAAGTTAAAGAGTTGGTAGAGATAATGGTTAAAGAACATGATAATTTAACCAATGACCCACGAACGAGAAAAACAGCCAAAGCCATCCTCCAAGCAGGCTACACAAAGAATAAGGGAGAGGCATGAGGAACGAAATATACAAAAAGGCAATTGCTCATTTTGGCATTAAAAGCCAACTCTTAATGGCGGTCGAAGAAATGGCTGAACTTCAAAAGGCATTATTAAAATATTTAAGAGACCCGATGAATAAGGAGAATGACCAAAACATCTTAGAAGAGCTTGCCGACGTTGAGATTACAATAGAACAAGTGAAACTTTTTTTCCATTGTGAAAATGAAGTTTCAAAAATAAAAGAAGAAAAGATAAAAAGATTAGAAGGGCTTTTAAGATGAGCAACTTTTATTACTGTAACGACTGCAAAAAGCCAACGGATATTAGAAGACGAATTCGGGGAAATATTTTTATAGGCAATAGGCTGGTAAGTTTTGTTTGCACAACATGCAATGGCACGAACTGGAAAGCAATCATAGACACCCCAAGCGGTGAGAAGGAGACAAATGAAGCCTGAATTTAAAAGGGAAAAGGTTGTTTGTTTAATAGCCCATTGTTCTGAATGTGGTGAATCTTTAATAACCCTTACAGACCATGAATTTCAATGTTCATGTGGTATTTGGGAACCCACTTGGAATTTAAAGGTAGAGGAGAATAAATAAAAGCCGTGGAGACCAATGATCCCTATTCCAAAAGGATAGGTTTGCTTCGTAATAAGAAGCGAGTCCACGGCCTCTATTGAAAGGGAGAGTTATGAAGAGTGAGGAAGAG
>JAGOUW010000018.1 GCA_018061075.1 Candidatus Levyibacteriota bacterium
CTTTATCCTCCGGCATAACTTCTGAGATTATATTCTCAATCCCGGCTTTTTTTCCGACAGCCTCTGCTGTCGCCTTATTATCACCTGTTATCATATAAACCTCTATGCCCATTTTTCTCAAAGCCATAATCGAGTCCTTTGCCGAATCTTTTAGACCATCCTGAATTGCAATAATTCCTATTATTTCTTTTTCTTCTGTTAAAACCACAGCTGTTTTTCCCTCTTCTTCAAAATTCTTAATCCGCTCAAGATAATTTTCAATTTCAACTTTTTCAGAATTCATCAGTCGCAAATTTCCTAAAAGCACTTTTTTACCATTTATTAATCCTGAAATTCCTTTTCCACTTAATGCCCTAAACCCCTCTACATTATCAAGTAAAATCTTTTTTTCATTTACCTTATTTAAAATTGCCTCAGCTAACGAATGTTCAGAACCTTTTTCTAAAGACCCGGCAAGCCTTAAAAGATTCTCGGTTGTTCCCTTAAGAGGAACTACATCGACAACTTCAGGCTTTCCCTTGGTTAGCGTTCCTGTTTTATCAAAAATTATCGTATTTACTTTATGCATTTTCTCAAGCATTGATGCATCCTTTATAAGTATTCCCTTTCCTGCACCTATTCCAGTCGAGACCATAATTGCAGTAGGAGTTGCAAGTCCCATCGCACAGGGACAAGCAATAATTAAAACCGCAATCATGTTAAGTAGTGCATAGAGAAATGTTGGCTCTGGTCCAAAAAGATACCAAATCATAAATGTCGCAATTGCAAGAAGAATTACGACTGGAACAAAGTATGCAGAAATCTGATCTGCCATTCTTTGAATTGGCGCTTTCGTGCTCTGCGCTTCTTCAACGAGTTTTATAATTCTTGAGAGAAATGTGTCATGACCTACTTTGGTCGCTTTATAAAGAAAAGTTCCAGACTTATTAATTGTCGCTCCAATTACCAAATCTCCTTTAATTTTATCCACTGGCATACTTTCTCCAGTTACCATTGATTCATCTACGCTAGAATCTCCCTCTATAATTTCTCCATCCACAGGTACTTTTTCTCCCGGCCTTACCCTTATAACTGAGTCTACGACTACTTCTTCAATTGGAACATCTTTTTCAACACCATTTACTACAACTCTTGCAATCTTAGCGGAAAGGCTCATTAATTTTTTAATAGCGTCACTTGTCTGAAGCTTAGCCTTTGTCTCAATAAATCTTCCCAATAAAATTAAAGTGATAATTACAGAGGAAACATCAAAATATGGCATTGGCTCAATCCCCACACTCATTGGAATTTCTGGGAAAAAAGTTACAAAAGCAGAATATATAAATGCGACAGTCGTACCTAGCGCTACAAGAGTATCCATGTTTGCAATTCTGTTTCTCAGTGCTGGGAGCGCAGCTCTATAAAATGTGAGACCGATTATAAATTGGACTGGGATTGAAAGAATAAGCTGTAAATAAAAATTTCTAATAATAGCGGGTGCTGTTTCCATGAGCCCCGGAAAACTTCCCCAAAGAATAACTGCGGAAATAATTGCACCTGCTAAAACTTTTAATTTAAGTATCTTTAAATCTTTTAACTTTGAGGCAGTTTTTTCTTCGGGAGATAAATTAAATTGCGCCTCATATCCTACTTTTTTTAAAGCTTCTTTTATTTTTTTATCTGGCACATCTGTATCGCAAACCACACATCCTGATTCTGTAGCTAAATTAACAGTTGCTTCTTTAACTCCATCAATTTTCCTAAGACTCTTTTCAATTACATTTACACAGGAAGCACAATGCATTCCTTTAATATTAAAATCTGTTCTTTTTGCTTCCATTAACTCACGATTAATTTTCCATGATACATATTCATACCGCAGGAAAATTCATACTCTCCTTTCTCTTTTGGAAATATATCAATACTAATTTTCTTATTTAGTGGTAAAAATTTTTTAATTTTAAAATCTGATAAAACTACTTCTTCAAGACAGTCCGATGGATCTTTTCTTAAAAAATTAATTTTGGTATTTTTATCACTTTTAATTTCTATTACTGAGGGCTTATATCCACCAGAGACAATTACGTCAATTTCATCCACGGCTTTTACTACTTCTTCTTTTTTCATAAAGAAAAACCAATACGTAAAAATCATTCCTAAGGTTCCTAGAATTAAAACAATTATTTGATCTATTTGCATTTGTAATTACTCCCATTCAGTTAACCATTTTCGCATTAAATCAATCTCGGAAGTTTGGGCTAAAATTATGTCATCAGCTAGTTTTTTCATCTCAGGCCTATCTGTTCCATTTTTAAGCATACTTGCCATCATTACTGCCATCTGGTGATGCGGAATCATATCCTCTACAAATGCCCGATCAAAATCCTCAGAGTTTTCTAAATTAGTTAAATCCATATCTCCGCCCATCATCCCCATATGCATTTGTGATCCTGACATCATCCCATGATGCTGCATAACTTCGTCTCCTGTGGGTAATTCGCGTCCATACCAATCCTTGTACCAGGCCTTCATCTGTGTTATTTCTTTTGATTGAGAAGAAATAATATTTGTTGCAAGCTCTTTTACCTCCGGACGTGTGGCTTTTTCTAAAGCTAGTTCACTCATGGTAATCGCGTCTTCATGATGGGGAATCATCTGTTCTATAAAATGTGCGTCAATTTCACCTTGGTCTTGAGAAATTCCATTTCTACCCATCATAGATCCCGGATTAACATATGATCTCTCAGAAACAAAACCGTAAACTGCGAGTCCTCCAATTACCATTCCTATAATTAAAAATATTAATTTACTCATTTATTTACTCTCTTAAAAAGCGTTACTAATTCTTCGGAAGCTTTTGGGTCTTCTAACATGAATTGATGTTTTACGTGAGTATTAACGTGTCTCTCAAATAGTACGGAGTCTAGACTTTTTAAGGAGTTTTGGATTGCGAGGCTCTGATTCAGAAGATCTATGCAGTATTCATCAGCTTCGATCATGCGCTCCAAACCCTCAAGCTGACCTTTAATAATATTTAATCTTTTTTGGGCTTGTTCTTTTTTATCAGAGTAATTATGTTTCATAAAAATAATATATACCCCTGGGGGGTATATGTCAAGAATCAAATTGACCGCTTTCTTAAAAAAACATATATTAGATATGTGGCGAAGAAAAAAATTAAAAAAATCCAATATCCAAGTAAAAATAAAATGGTGTTTTCAATTCTGGCGACTGTAGGAGTCGTAGCAGTTTGGCGCGGAATCTGGATAGTTTTTGATTCTCTTCCCTATTTTGAAAGACCACTTGTCGCAGGAGGAATTGCAATTCTAATTCTTATAATCGCAGGTATTTATTTTAAAAAAATCAACTTCTGGTAA
>JAGOUW010000010.1 GCA_018061075.1 Candidatus Levyibacteriota bacterium
CGTCGTAAAAGTATTATTCTACGACGTTATCACTTTCTACTTCCTAGCGCCTATTATGTCCATTATTTATAGATCAGATCTCTATGAGGAGAATGATATAAGTCACTACGTTTAATTCTAGAACTAGTTAGTTCCCTAAGACATGTAATTGATCATTAATTTGAGCAACCGTGTAAGAGTCTTGACACCCTACTCTAAGGAGTTATCCACATAGTCACCGTTTAGACTGTCATATCAATCTAAACAACAATATTTAGCCTCAGATGATTAAAGAATAGCGTTCGTATTTTTTTCGTTAATTAAAAGCGCAGGCATACAGAGCATAGTATAATCTTCATATAATGATAACGCGTCGCATTTACCGATAAGAGCGACACCTTAATTCCGTTTATAGAAATGACAAACAATAAGGTACGCAAGATCGTGAAAAGTGTCATAAAATCTCGTGAAATTAGTGGTATGAGGCTAATAATTGTACATTTATGTCCTATAATAATTCGCTGAATAACTATATCACACTATATCACCCTTAATCATATCAAACTATATCATTAGCTTCAGATTACACTCTTCTCTTCCCTGTCTTAATACTCTTAAAAAATATTTTTATTTAGCCTCAGATTGTGCGTAATTAATTTTATGATTTATGGCTAAGACTTAAAATTAGTTTAGATATTGGCGACTTCTATAGCCTCCACTTCCCTTTTATTCTAAGTCCATGAGGTAAATACTACTAAAACTATGAACACGAATACTGCTACCCAGATATACTCCCATAGAACAGATTTGAAAAGCCTTTTCTCAAACCACAAATGAGCAAGCCCGACTATGATGTAATAGAAACCAGTTAAAAATAATGATATAACTAAAGGCTTACTTGGCCAGAACCATAACAGAAACGACATTTGAGTGAGAGCCGTACTTAAGAATAGACCCCAGATAATTTCCGTCTTAACTCTCTTTTCCAGTGTATAAGTCCATAATGAATGAACAATCAGAAGAAATGAATATACAAAGATCAGAGGAAGAATTATGAAGAAACTTAACTGAGAACTAAATACTGTGTTTGTGAAAAAGGCGTATATGAAAATAGAAAGAACATACGAAACTGTTCTAGCGCTAGATAATAGCGCGATTGTTCTAACTGATGAAATCGTGAAAATGTTCTGACTAAGAAACGCTGAATAAAGTCCTATAGAGTAAAGAATAGTTAAAAACGTTTGCACGAGAAGACGAGGCGGTAACGAGAAATAGAACAAACCGAATGCTAATGTATAAAGAAATGGCAAGATAAAAACTTGCGGTGTGAAATTTCCTTTAAGATCTTTGCGAAGCGCCCAATAAAGAAACCCGTCTGTTAGAAATGCGAGGAGGAATACAAAATAAATCCCTGATCTTGTTAAAAAATGCTCCACAAAAAAAAGACAGACTGAAAGGATAAGTACAGCAACTGCAAAACGCTGTCTTTTTGTGAAAATATTCTTTTTAAAAAAAGCAGAAGTATTTAGTTTTTTAAAGACTGACATTGGAATAAACTTTTTGAACATCATCCATATCCTCAAGAGCTGATAAAAAATTAACTATTTTTTCTTTCTGCTCTTCCCCAACAGACATAGTATTTTTTGGTTTTCTTGAAATCTCAGCGCCTGTTATTTCAAATCCCTGTGAAGCTAGTCCTTCTTTTATTTTTGACAAGTCTGAAACCTCGGTATAAACTGCAACCTCTTCTCCCCTATCTTCCACGTCCGTTGCCCCAAGCTCTGCAGCCAAAAGAAAAATGTCATCGATTGATTTTCCATTTTTAAGAACTGTTATCTCTCCTGTTTGATCAAACTGATATGCAACAGCCCCTGGCCTTGCAAAGCTTGCCCCTGATTTATTAAAAAGGCTTTTAACTTCAGATGTTGTTCTATTAGTATTATCTGTAACTGCTTCGACAAGAACAGAAACTCCTCCCGGAGCAAATCCTTCATATGTAAGCTCTGTTAAATCTCCTGCCTCCTTGCTCGTAGCTCTCACAATGGCGCGTTCAATATTATCTTTTGGCATATTAGCACTTCTTGCTAGTTCTATCGCCAGACGAAGCCTAGGGTTCTGATCTGGGTCACCTATTCCCCCACCCTGTTTCACGGCAATCGTAATAGCATTAGAAATTTTAGTAAATGCTGCGCCGCGTTTTACATCCGCTGCACCCTTCTGCCTTTTTATTGTTGACCACTTAGAATGTCCGCTCATAAATTAATCATCTCATTTTACCATTTGATTATTGACTTTTGCAATTTGTAATAGTAAAATTTTTCAATTAAATCCCCAATGAAAATAACTTCAAATCACGCCATACAAGCAACACTAAAAGGCAACTGGGATGAAGCTATAAAATTAAATAAATCTCTCCTTGATGAAAATCCCAAAGACGTAGAAGCCCTTAACAGAATGGGGCTCGCCTATACAATCTTGGGTAAAGGTAAATCTGCAAAGACAACCTATCAAAAAGTATTAGAAATTGATCCTCTTAACTCAATTGCTATTAAAAATCTAAGCAAAATCACAGCTGACTCATCCGATGAAAATGGGGCAACGATTGTTATTAACATGAACAATATATTCATTGAAGAAACTGGTAAAACAAAAGTTGTCGATTTAATAAACCTAGCACAGGCTGAAGTCCTTAATACATTAAGAACAGGACAAGCCTTAGATTTATCAGCTAAGAGATTAAAGATTTTTATTTCTGAAGGGAAAAAATATATCGGCGTATTACCAGATGATATTGGAAAGAGATTAATTAAATTTTTAAATGGTGGAAATAAATATGAGGCTTTTGTTAAATCATCAAATCATCAGAATGTTACAATTTTCATAAGAGAACTAAAGCGAGCTTCTAAATTTAAAGATCAACCTTCGTTTCTTCATGTAGTTGAAAAAAAGCTGAGCTTCAAAAAAGCCAGCAAAGGAAAAGCTAAGAAAACTCCCGACTATGAAGAAGATGACTCCGAAGAGTCAGAAGAATGAAATATAACTCTCCCCTTTGAAATATCTTTTTGAGCTTCATTTAACTCCTTTTTATTTTTTTCCTTTTTAAGCGCGATAAAAGCCCAAAAAAGTGAAACTAAGGCAATAATTATGATCCAAACTAAAATATTCACTCCTCTTGATCCTTCCCCAGCACAACAATAATATCTGCTATAGAGCTTGTTTCATGTTTTTCGGTCTTAATATTTAGAACTTTGGAAAGTTTTTTTACAGTATATGATTCTTCTTGGTAATAAATCACTGATTCCCCTACTTCATCTTTTGAAGAATTTACTAAAACCACATTTCCACCAAGATTTGTAATTGTTTTTGCGATTTTATTTCCGAGGCCTCCTATTTCAGTTGAGTTTGTTACTTGAATACTTACCTTGTCTTGAGACATTTTTTCATCTACAAATTCAATCGATGAAAGACCATTGAGTTCACTTACACTATCAGATTCAATATTTTGATATGAAAAATTTTCACCATCTACTCCAAAGGAAAAAATACTTAGCTTAAATAAATCTAAAACATTTAAACTTGATTCTAAGTTTCTCTTGTTGAAAAGCATTTTTAAGAAAATGCTTTTAGATTCTGAAGAAAAATCAGATTCGGTTTCAACAAATACATCCACCGGAATAGAGTAACTTTCAATTGCACTAAGACTCCCGGCATTTTCAACCCTAATTCCTGTTTGTTCTCCCGTTGAAGGAGACACAGAAATTATGTCAACATTCTTATCATTCAAAACAGCGACTGTAAATCGATTCTTGCTATCAAACTCACTTTTTCTTATTACGTCAATTGCTTTGAACGTGATCGATATTATGATTATCAGGAGAATTAAAAGACCAAAATAAAGAGCGAGATTAAAGCTCTTGATCTCCTCCTTTTTAGATTTTTTCATTACCAATCTTTTTTCTTTTTGGAGATCAATTCAGGCATAACATAAGTAGGAGCATTTGAGGAAACTACTTTCCCGTCCTTATCTTTTTTTGCCTTTTTCTTTTCTCCTTTGTAAAATCCACCAAATCCTGGCATAAACTCACCTCCTAATTAAAGTCTATCAATTTCTTGAACTTGAAATCAACCTTAAAAATCTAGTTAAATCATCAGATAATTCACTTTTGTACATTACCTTATCCCCAGATCTAGGGTCTAAGAATGAAATTAGTTCTGCGTGAAGAAATACTCGAGGTAAAATTTTCCTATCTGAATTTGAAACCTTTCTTCCTCCATATAAGGGATCTGAAAAAATAGGATGATTTATGTGTTTTAAATGCACTCTTATTTGATGCGTTCTTCCAGTTTTGGGAAATAATCTTACTAGTGTTAAAATTTCTCTTTCAAAAGTAAAATACTTCTCTACTTCATAGCGAGTGAGTGCTTCTCTGCCTCCAGCAATTACTCCAAATCTCTTTCTATTCCATGGAAGCCTACCAACTGGAGCATTTATCTCGCCAGTTTCAGGTTTAATTTCTCCATGCGAAAGTGCAATATAGCTTTTTTCGACAATTCTTTCTTTAAATTGTCTTTGAAGTTCCCTAAATGCAGTTGAGTTTTTCGCAATTATTATGATTCCTGAAGTTTCCTTATCAAGTCTATGTACGATTCCCGCTCTATCCAAAAATTCCTGATCAGGATCCGAGGCGTCAATCTTTTTTTCTTTTTCAATTAAATCCTGAAGGGTTGTTTCATTTGAAGTTGTGTCAGACCTATTAACTGTAATCCCCGCTGGCTTTTCTATAACCAAATAATCTGCGTTCTCAAATAAAATTTTTAAATTATTTTCCATTTTTAAGTGATATTCTACCTGTTAACTCTTGCTTAATAATTATTCCAATCGAAACAAATAGAATTGCTACCAGTATAAAATTCTCTTTATGCGTTATAAAATAATTGGTTCCTGGATTATCAATTGCACTTGATAAAAGAGAGATTAGTGAAAAGAAAATTAAAAACAAAGCACTTATTGTTCCATCTTTTATTTCTAGAGAACTTGCTTTAGGGTATAAATAAATATTAGAGGCAATAAGAATTAAAGTGTACAAAACAAACTTAACAATTGTTCCTGTTGTAAAATCTTGAGATAAAAGAAAGTAGCCTAAAAATCCAAATGGCAAAACAAATATAAATGCCATTGAGAAAAAATCAAAAACACGGGCTCTTGGAATCTTTTTTCTTCTACAGAAGAAGAATAGCGCAAGTGCTCCTCCAAGAATTGCGCCGGTTATAGAGAGTCCTGGAAAATATGGAAAAAGTAAAAATCCTAATGGATTAATAAACACAGGATCCGGATTCATTAGAACGTAGAATAGACGCGAGAATAAAAGAGAAACTAAAGAGCAAACAAATACAGCATTAAATATATCTTCAAGCGTTATGTTTTTTTTGATTAGAACATAATCATCATTTGCTAAATGATAAATTCTATAAAGAAATAAAACTAAACAAATTACTAAAACAAAAATAAAAAACTGCATATTATTTAAATTTAAATATCCTCAAAAGTGCTATTCCAATTACTGAAATGCCTATTAGTGTAATTACTTTTGAAACTCCTATTAAATCTGCTAATGCTCCAACTCCTAATATAGGAATAATTGACACAATTCCCACTAAGGTATTTAAAGATCCATAGATTTTACCACGTTGTCTGTCTGTAGTCTCCTCTTGGATTAAAGTGTTAGAAGGAACAAAAACAAGCGAGAACGCAAACCCTACAATTACAGCTAAAAATATAAGTATATGAACATCATTTATGCTCATTAAGCTTGGCATAAAATTATTTATATTTTTAACCGATTCCTGGTTTGTTAACAAATAACCATATGGAAAAAGGAGTATTACAATTCCAATTATTAGAAGTCCAATTTTTGCTAGAGTTTGCTTAGGTTTATTGTGCCAAAAATTACCTATCAGAATTGCCCCGATACTCATTCCAACAACTGCCGGAGTTACGAAAAGCGCAGGAAACTTTTCTACTTCTATATGAAGTATATCCTCCGCATATCCAGGTCCAATTACTGCAATTACTAATATTAAAGTCTGAAGAAGAGTTAAGAGAAACAGCGAATGATATACCTTATCTTTCTTGGCCATAAATGTAAAAGCATCCCTTACCTCTTCAAGAATATTTATCTTTATTTTTTCTTTTGGTATATCAAATTTAAATCTAATGAAGAATGCAAAAACTGCAGAAACCGCAAAAAGAATTGTTATAAAAATAAATACATTTGTTTTTCCAAATAATAAAAGTAGCGGTCCTGATAGTGCATACGCGACAATAATTGACCCAAAAATTCCCATACTAAAAAGTGCATTTGCTGAAATTAGATTTTTCTTAGGAACTAAAAGAGGAATTATGGGAGTTTCTGCTGGAATAAAGAACTGAGTAATAAGAGAAATAATAAAACTTAAAACATACACAAAAAATAACTCGTGAGAAATAAAAATTAATGGAAATGCAGCCAGGGCTCTAAGAATATTTGTATAAACTAAAACATTTTTCTTATTCCATTTATCTACATAAACTCCTGCAATTATTCCGAATAAAATTGATGGAAGTGTAAAAGAAAGAACTACTCCAGCAACAGCTGTATTTGAATCTGACAGTTGAAAGACCACAATTAAAAGCGTGAAGTTAAGAAGATTCATCGCAAATTGTGAGAAGAATTCAGAGATAAGAAGATACGAAAAAGAAGGAATAGAAAGAACCTTTAAAAAGGGATTACCCATAATTAGTTGACTTTTTGGCTATATTCTCCGGTTCTAGTGTCAATTCTAACCTTATCCCCAATCTTAATAAAAAGAGGTACACGAGTTCTTAAACCGTTATCTAAGGTAGCGTCTTTATATATGTTCGAAGCGGAATTTCCCTTAACTCCTGGGTCTGCATCCGTAATAACAAAATCCATTTTTGGCGGAAGATTTAGAGCAAGCGCTTCAGTACCCAAGAAAGAAAGATTAAAGCTTTCTCCCTCTTTAAGATATGCAGCATCTGTTCCTATGAGAACTAGAGGCACTGCGATCTGTTCAAAAGAAGAAGGATCCATAAAGAAAGCACTTTCCGCATCTTTATATAAATACTGAACATCTCTTTTAAAAACCGAAACGTTTTTAACTTTTGCGTTATTTGTAAATCCTTTTTCAGTTGTTGAGCCTTGTCTTATATTTCTGACTTTAACTTTTATATTTGCAGACCCTCTCCCCATCTTAATATGTTCGTAGGAAATAACTACATATAAATTTCCGTCTTCCTCAAAAACTGTTCCTGCTCGAAGCTCTTGTACGCCAATCATTTTTTATTTCTCCTTACTCTTATTAATCCTGAGCCTGGAATTATTTCTATTCCTTTTTTTTCAATCTCATCTAAGAATAAATTTGCTCCAATTGAATCTGAAGCCATATGTCCTGCATTAATTACATTCATGTGCATTTTTTTCGCTTCTTTTAATCCATCTTCTGGTATGTGCATGTCAATTATTGTTCCTACTCCTGCTCTTGCAAGTTCAGCATATGCCTCTTTAGAAGGATTAGTTCCTCCTGTAAAAAATATAGCAACTTTTCCCACCCTGCTTTTAGGTCCTCCAGAAACGATCTCAGGTGCATTCTTTCCCCTAGCAGCCTCCTGGTATTCTGGAAGCTCCATTAAATAATCAATAATTTCATCAACAGTTTCGAATTCCTTCTTTCGTAAATAGCTTTCCATAAACTTATCTCCAACATTGTCCCAAACAGTATGTAAATTCATTAACGGAATATTTAAGAGCCTAGCAGTATCAATTATTTGATTATGGTTATTTGGATGAATTCTTCTTTTTACGTCATCCATTCTTTCTCGCATTAGAGCATCCATTATGTTAACTGGTACTCCAACTTTTGCATAACTATCAACCTGAATGTCCATAACGTCATGAAGCGCGGCTAAAGAAACTCCGACTGGATGGTGTCCGACAAGAGCGTCAATCTTTTCTCCTTTTTGATTTAAACGATCAACGAGTAATATTTCCGTAGCATCTGGATCAATTCCAACTAGTATTTTTTTTATTTGTGTTTTGTGATCACCAAATAAAATCCTAGTATCGGAATATGGATTAGTAAGAGTTTCTTGATCAAAATATTTTTTCTTTTTCTCAGGTAGCTCGCTGGATTCTTTTTTACGTCTTTTAAGTAGCTCTTCTACTCTTTTCCTGCCCCGTGGATCGGCATCAATTGCCATTTGTATTGCTAAATCATAAATTTCTTGAAGTGTCATAGTTGAAAGTATATAATAAACGAAGCTAAAAATAAAGATTCTTAATAGTTGCTCGCCTGGAGCGCTCGCATAGTGTTCCGCTCTAGAGCAACCTTATAGGGAGAATCGTCGGGAAAGAACCGTAGGTTCTGTCCCGCGCAGTGCGCGAGCCGGGGTGGTGGAATGGTATACACGCGGGTCTCAAAAACCCGTGAGCTTTAAACTCTTGAGGGTTCGAATCCCTCCCCCGGTACCAAAGAACAAAAAAATAGACTAACTCCAAATTGTTAGTCTATTTTTGTTTCGAAACAAAAATCCTGGAAAAACTTAAACTGTTCCTCCTGGTGTTCCTGTATCTCCTCCACCCTGTACTGGTTCCGGTGCTGCAGGCACTCCTGCGCTTGGATCAACTACTGGTGGTGTGGAAGGTGCAGGTGGCGGTGTCCAACCCTGATTTGGGTCGACTGCTGGCGCTTCCCCTGCTCCTGGATTTTCTGCTGGTGGTGGAGTAACTCCTCCCACTGCTGGATCTTGTGCTGGCATTCCTCCTCCCATTCCTGGATCTACTGGTGGCATTCCACCTGCATTTGGGTCTGGAGTTCCAACTGTTGGGTTATTTTGATCATCCATAACATTCACCCCCTTCCGCCTTAAGTTGCCTCAAGGTCTTGATTTCCCTATCATATCGATCTTAATAAAAAATGTAAATATATCAATGTGGCGCAAGCAAAATCAAACACTAAATAACGGTTGCTTGCGATGGTCCTGAGGGAGCTGGAGGAATTTCCTCTCGTTTTCTTTCCATATTATAAAATCTAATTCTGTCTCCTCTGAACAAAAGATCTACTTCCCCTTGGGGGCCATTTCGGTGCTTAGCAATTGAAAGTTTTGTTTGCATAACATCTGCAATCTCTGCATCAGGTCGATATAAAAACATAACTACGTCTGCATCCTGCTCAATAGCTCCTGACTCTCTTAAATCCGCAAGCTGAGGCTTCTTCTCTCCCCTATGCTCTACTGCGCGCGAAAGCTGCGAAAGAGCAAGAACTGGAATCTTTAATTCGCGAGCCAAATTTTTTAAAGCTTGAGAAACAATTGAAACCTCCTGGACTCTATTCTCGTAATGTTTTCCTGGGTCCACTAACTGAAGATAATCTACTATTATAATAGAGACATTGTGCTCAAGTTGGAGGCGTCTTGCCTTAGTTCTAATTTGTGAAACAGAGATTCCCGGAGTATCATCTATGTAAATTGGGGCATCTGCTAAAACTCCCATAGCTTCAGATAGTTTCGTAAAATCAGACTCAGTAAGTCTTCCAGTTTTAAGTCTCCATGCGTCAACATCAGCTTGACCCACCAAAAGGCGGTCAACTAATTCCTCCTGGCTCATTTCAAGAGAAAAAATTCCAACAGACTTTTTCTCAGTAACTGCAATATGCTGTGACATATTAACAACAAAAGCGGTTTTTCCTTGCCCTGGTCGCGCGGCGAGAATTAATAAGTTCGAGGCCTGCATTCCTGAAAGGATATTATCTAAATCTGTAAAACCAGTCTTTACTCCCCTAAGCCCTGCTCCCGACTTATGAAGTTCGTCAATTCTATCAAAACTTTCCGCAAGACCAGCTTTTATAGGCACAAAACCCTTAGTGGTGTTGCCTTGAGTTATAGCAAAAACAGAAGCCTCTGCTTTATCCAATAAGTCCTCTGCCTCCTTATCTTCCATAAAACCCATTTCAGCTATATTTGAGCCTAAATTTATTAGAGATCTTTTTATCGAGTCTTCCTGAATAATTTGTGCGTAGTGTTCAACGTTTGCAGCAGTAGGAACTGCGTTTAAAAGCTCAGTAAGATATGATGCATCTACTTTTGCTTTAAGACTCTTGAGTTCTTTTGTAAGCGTAAGAAGATCGATTGGCTTTGCTCTATCATGAAGTGAAAGCATAGCCTCAAAAATCTTCCCATTTCCATCATCATAAAAATCTTTGGGCTTTAATTTCTCAGAAACTAAACCAATTGAATCCTTACTCATGAGAATAGCTCCTAATACACTTTGCTCTGCTTCTTCATTATGTGGCGGGACTTTAGGTGTGGCCATAAGTTTTAAAATGATAGATCAACACTCTCGAAAAAACAATGACTCAATCAGTAACAAACACTAATTTTAGCCTAACAAAACTACTTCCATTTCCGCTGGGAGCTTATCTGAGGTTGTTGAATATTTATTTGCATTTTCTATTTCTTCTTTTCCGAGTGACTTAGCTACTTCCACCTTTTTTGATCCATAAACAAGTAAAACGTTTGGCTCAAGTGCAGTTAAAATTGAATGATTAAATTCTTCTTCTGAATTAATAACAACAACTTGTGATTCCTCAATTTTGTCGTGTATTTTCTCAATGGCCTTTCCGCTTCCCAATAGAACCTTAACATTATCCACATCAATTCTTACGATCTGATCATCCTCTACTCTAGTGGTCGAAATTTTAACCCCGCTAATTTCATACTCCCCCGGTCCTTTTATCGTAATTCTGCTTCCCTCAATTTTATCTGGGTTAAAACTAAAATCACTTTTAAGTAAAATTACTGCGTCAGCCTCGGTTTTTGACGTAGAAGCTGTAGGGTTTATAATAATTGAAGCATTTTTACCCTTAACTTTTATAGTATTTTCATTAAGTATCGTTATGTCCATTTGCATATCCTACCATGTGTGCGTTTTCTTGACAAGATAATTATTTAAGTAGTATCATGAGCCTTACTTTAGCCTTGCACATACCCTAGGCATATAGTATCTAATCCCAGGTGTTTTATGAAAAAAGAAAAAATCATTCTTTCTTTTATCGCTGCCTTAATAGGAATAGTTGTGGCGATTGGTGCCTTCTTTTTATACCAGTCAACAAAAAAAGTCGACCCAAATGACATTAAAAAAATTAACATAGAAAGCCCAACCCCTACTCCAAGTTCATCTGTATTCGTTATTATCGAAAGACCAACTGACGAAGAAGTGACAGACGAAAGAATTATTACTATTTCCGGAAAAACCGTTCCAAATGCTAAGATAATTGTACTTACGGAATCCAATGAGGAGGCAGGGGTCGCAGCAAGTAACGGAAATTTTTCAACAGAAATAACACTTGATAACGGAGAGAATATTATTGAGGTTAGCGCGATTGCTGAAAATGGTGAGATCGCAAAAACAAAATTAACAATAACATATTCAACCGAAACTTTTTAAAATGATTAGATTTTTAATAATTACATTAATTTTACTTACAATATCTGTTCCTAGTGCGTATGGCCAAACAAAAACGCCAACAAAAAATGCTATCCCTACGAGCGAGGAAATTGAAAAAATCTCTAATAAAGTTGATGCTTTAAAAAACAAAGTAGCGTCACGCGTCGCTGAACTTAATTTAATTGAAAGGCGTGGCATTATAGGAATTGTCGAAGATGTAAATGACACTCAAATTACAATTACTGATTTAAATAATAAAACGAGAATTATAGATGTTGATGAACTGACTAAATTTTCCTCAGAGGATGATGACTCATTTGGAATTTCGGACATTAAAAAAGGCTCAAGAATTTCAGCGCTTGGACTCTATAATAAAGAATCTCACAGACTTTTAGCTCGCTTTGTTAACGAAAAAAACCTTCCACTTTTTCTCCATGGAATAATTACAGAAACAGACGAAGATGAATTTACCGCCACTCTTCTAACAGAAGACGGTAAAGAATATTTAATAGATGTTGAAAAAATTACAAAAACATTTACTTACAACGACGGTGAGCTTGATACTTCAGGATTTTCTAAAATTGAAAAAATGCAAAATGGCATAGTTATCGGATTCTTAGATCCTAAAGAAAATAATAGACTTACTGCTTCTAGAATTATTACATTTCCTGATCTACCAGCAAATCCAAACATTCCAGTTATGGTCGATAACGACACCAAGTCTACCCCTACTCCAACCCCGGAAGAAGAGGAAGAATGAACCAGAATCTTGAAAAGATTTTAGAAAAAGTTGACGCTATCTTAATTTCTTCCCCCGCGAACATAATCTATTTAACTAACTACTCAGGATTTTCAGAAACAGAAAGAGAATGCATTTTAATACTTACAAAAAAATCTAATTTTTTAATTACTGACAAGAGATATTCTGAGGCCCTAAAGAAGCAAACGAAAAATTTTATAATTAAAGATGAAGGAATTTATAAATTTCTAAAAGACGAGGCAAAAACTTTGCTTAATAAATTAAATATTAAAACAATCGGATTTGAAGAAGACGATCTAAGAGTTTCTGAGTTTAAATCTTTCAAGAAAA
>JAGOUW010000011.1 GCA_018061075.1 Candidatus Levyibacteriota bacterium
TTTTCAGTGTCTTTAGCGATTTGTTTTACTCTTATATTATTTAGCTGATCATAAAACTCAAGCCCATTCTTAAGCGCTGCATCTTCAAACCATCCTAGGGTTAAGGCGCTCGAAGGGTTTCCTCCGGGCTTAGTGTCGATTAAGAAGGTCTTAAATGTATTATTTCTAACAGGAAATTTACCTGTGGGTCCAACTTTTATCATCGCGCCACTAGTAACAGCGCTTGGAAGATTTCTGTCAAATCCTAAAGGTTGGCGAAAATCTATAAAATAAGCATCTCCAATATTTCTTCTTGGAATTTTGATTAGCTGAGTGTTTTCAAATTTCTTAGAAGAAGTATATAGTTCGACTCGAGTTGTTCCAAGGGTATTTACAATTTTTAAGTTTGAATCTGGAATAAAACCAAGTTTAAATTTGTTATGACCTCCAGTTTGAGGGAAGTAGTGGTATTGAAAACCCATTATGTCAGCATGATCTCCATATTCACCGTCAGAACAAGATCCATAGAAATCAATAGATTTACTGCCGCAAGCTATTGTGTCAGCGTGTCCAAGGCCTAAATTATGACCCATCTCATGAATTAGCGCTGTAGTTCTTGAAATCAAGCTGTTTTGAAAATAATGTCCGTTTACCATCATTCTAGAAAAAGGTCTATCTGGAGAAGTTTGATTACCAATTGTTGCCTGAGCTACGAATGTACAGGGATTTGTGTCTGTATCGATTGGAGTAGGACCAAGCCGGGGGAAAATATATGCTCTGTGTTGATATGAATCTAGGCTTTCACCTCTTGCTTCAACTCTTTTGTCAGCATCTTCAGTAGGGTATCTAAGTGTGTAGAAGAGAAAATCGGATCTTTTGCAGAGCGTATTTGCGCTCCAGTTTATTTTAACAGGATCAAATACTTTTCCAGTAATTTTAATCTTTCCAAATGAAATACTTTCATAATATTTCGCAACAGAATTTGAGTCATTAAAGAACCTGTTTTGCAGTTCAGTTTTTGTGTAATCCTGATCATCTTTGTCTGTAAAATTGACTGGAATTATAGCTATTTTATGTTCCACAACGGTTTGATCCTGTGCTTGAAGAACATTTTCCTTCGAGATTTTATAGGGAACAAAATTACGCTCTAGAATATACCCTTTTACTTTAACCCTGGCGCCAATTTCAATTTTTTTCATTAGTTTTTTTGGCGGTAAAAAATCATAGGAATTTAAAAGCTCATCGTTTGGGGAAATTTCTACGAAAATATATTCTTCTTTTTCGCTTTCCATATCTTTTAGATTAATATAACCAGTTTTTTCGATTTCATTTTCTACGCTTTCTTCGGAAACTTCTGGAAGAGTGTTTTTAGTTTCTTGGTCTAATGCGTTTTCCAAAAATTCTTCAGGATTATCTTTTGCCAGTTTTTTCATTTTTTCCTTACGGCTGCTAGAGACAAGTATTTTATCTACGTCATTTATGTCTGACATAAGTTGTGTGGTTAGTTCATTTGTGCTGGAATCTAGATTTGCTCTGCTGCGAGTATCTCTGAGTTCACTTTGGGAGACAGTAAGAATTGTTAGGGGGATTGAGGCAAGGACAAAGAGGGCTAGAGTTAACGATAGAAATTTTTTGCGAGTAAATCTTTGATTCCTAAATTTGTCATCCATTTACTTAATTGGAAATCTGAGGTGTTGTTTGGGCGCCTGCTCCTGAAGCTGATTCTACGCTTATTACAGCTGAAGTGGTTTCTCTGAGAAGTGATTGAGAGTGGGCAGTTGTTGAAACCTGTGATTGCGGTAAAAAGTTTAGATTAGTAGGTGTTGTCCCCGTTTTATTAAATGAGATCGTAGCTATCACTCCTTCGCCTTTTACCATTTTATCACCTGGTTTAATAGCAATTGCATATCTAATTACTCCTGTTTTTGTGTCGACTGTTTTAATAAGAACTGCAGGACTATTTATGAATGTGCCTTGCTCTATGTCTACATTTGTTAAAACTTTTGGATCAAATGATAATTCAATCTGTGCGCCGCTTATTTCGTCTTCATATGTATTTATAATAACGTCAGTTTCATATCCTCCATCAGGAGATTGTCTTACGTCTTCAGAAACCGCTAGGGAGGTATGAGCGAAGTCAACTTTTACTTCTTTAGGTGTTGACCTAAGAGGGGAGAAGTTCTTTGAAGTAAGACTTACAACTAAAAGAACTACAGTTAGAATTACAAGCCCAGCCACAAGAAGCCAAGTTTTGTTTAATTTATTTTTCTTTACTATATTGTTTGAATTATCTTCCATATATTATATTGTAGCTTAATCAGGCAAAATTACACCTTGCTGATTTGCAAACTCTTTTAGGAAAAGTGTGTAATCATCTTCATTAACGATTCCATTATCATCTAAATCTGAATAAGAAGCATTGTTAGGGTCTTGATCACAAGCAGATGTGTCTTGAGAGAAAATAGAGCATGAAATAAATACGTTGTAATCCATGAGATCTATTCTGTTTTCAGAAAGATCCGTATTATTTACATTTCCAGTGATCAGGTAGAAGTTTTGAGAATTAAGATTTAATGTTTGACCACGAGTAATTAAAACTGACCCTGGATATTGGCCATATAGATATCTTGGTCCTTGAACATAGAGATTAAAGTTTGCGCTCTCTCCTTCAGCCAAGAATGGAATCTCAAGTTGGGATTCGAATTTTTCTGAAGCTGGGTTGTATGTAAATGTATGCTCAAAATATTCTCCATACTTAGAATTATCACTAGTGTTGTAAAGCTTAACTGTTAAGTTTCTGTTGGAATGATCTGGATTTTTATTTCCTCCAATTGGAATTCTAGGCGTAGTTCCGATTCCATCAATTCCAAGAGTCAAATTCATGAATGTTCTCCCCGGGGTGTTACTTGGGGTTGGGGTAATCGTAGAATGTGGAGTTGGAGTAAGTGTGAATGTTGGAGTCGGAGCATCGCCAACTAAGTAATAAACTTCTTTTACTCCTGCTGTATTGCTGCCGCTCTTAAGAGTTAGGGTAATTTTATATGAATTTGATGAAAGATTTGAAGGACCCTTTATTCTCACGTTTGTGGTTAATTTTGCACCTTTAGCTAATTCGAAAGGACTGTCTTTGCCGAAAAATGCTTGCCATCCGCTTCCGGGAAAAGCTGCACTTAGAGAAAATGATCTTGGCTGGCATGAGCCGGTGTCATTATTTATTATCTCAATTCCATAATCTGCTTCTTCTCCCGCATCTGGTGTTATTGAGGTAGGGGATACTAAGAAGCTTGGCGTATTTTGTACGCAAGATGGTGTTGGTGGAGATGTAGGTTCATCAGCCAAAACATTATAAATAGTGTTAACTGATTTTTGAGCTCCGCCTGGTTTTACGACATTTACAGTAATTGTTTTTGGTCCATTAGGTGCTGCGGGCGGGGAAGTAACGCGAAGTTTTGTAGATGAACTTTGGCCTGATGCAATAGAAAGGGAAGTTCTGTCAAACGTATAGGTCCAGGAATTGTTTGTATTATTTAGAATTGAAGCAGAGAGATTATATGTAACTTCAGAGCAGTTAACGTTATTATTTTTTACGGTAACTGTATAAACGACTTCTTCGCCTGGTTTTCCGATACCATTTCCATTATCTGGAGTAACTGTTATGGTCTCTGCATTTTCTGTACAAGTTGGTCCTTGGGTTGGGGGAACTTGAGCATTACCAAAGTTTTTATTTGTTTGAGAATTTCCATTTGTTAGGCTAAGGGTATAGGGAGCATTATTTGCTGGTAAGGTTTGGCTCCAGCCTGATTTTACCGTTTGTTTAACTGAATAAGATCCGTCACAAAGACCAGTAAAGCTATATGCGCCATTAGCGTCAGATGTTAAATTTTTCTTTGATCCACCTGGGACAGTCAATTCTACATTCCAGCCAGATAGGTTTGTTTCTCCTGAGTCGAGTGTTCCATTTTTATTTACATCATTAAACACAACTCCATTTACTGAGCCTTTTGCAATGATGAGTGAAATTTTGTCATAAATAGAGTTAAGGTCATCGCTTGTAGGGCTTGCGTAGTATCTTCCGCCAGTTACGCTAGCCATTTTTCGTAAAAAGTCAGCATTTATTTGATCTCCAACCCCAATTGTGAAGATAATTGTTCCTTGCGCCTCATGAGCAATTTTTGCTTCAGCAATAGCTTTATTTTCTGCAGTTGTGGTGCTTACTCTATTTGGACTTCCTTGAATAACATTAGCTTTTCCATCGGTTAATAATATGATTATTTTTTTTACATTTGTTCTGCCATTTTCTTTTATATTAAGATTTCCTTTGAAGATTCCGCACTCTGTGCATGTATCTCCTTCAGGTGTAAGTGCGCCAATTTCAGTTTTTGCCGACTCCCAATTATTCGTTAGAGTTCTATCTATTCTAGCTTCAGTAGCGAAGGAAGAAACTCCGACACGGTTTCTAGTGTCTTTTGCCAGAATATCTACAAATCTCTTTGCAGAATTTTTTGCTTTTGCCATTTTTGTGCCAGTGGTTCCCGAAATCGTTTCTTTCATGCTTCCTGATCTATCGAGTACTAAAACGACGTCGCTAGGAGAAGTTCCGCAGGTTGGAGCAGGGGAAATAACTTGAGCCGAAGCGGGTTGATTCTTATGCTGATAAAAAATTCCGGCGACTAAAAAGACAATAGAAAGAAGAAAAATTTTTATAACCCTAGATTTCATATAAAAGCGCTAATCTCAGATTATTATAGTATGAGCCTTGTGTCAAGGTTGAAGTTTGTTCTTTTATTTAAAAACCTAAATGTGCTAAACTTTTGACATGATTTTATCTGACGGGGATATTAAAAAAGCGCTAAAAGAAAAGAGAATCGAAATAACTCCAGTCCCAGATTTTGCTACACAACTTGGCAGCTGTTCAATTGATCTTCGACTAGGTGACACCTTTAGAGTTTTTGAGCACAGTAAATATAGTCATATAGATCCTGCGAAAAAAGATTTTTCTAATGAAATAACGCGGGAAATAAAAATAAAAAAGGGAGATGTTTTTATGATGCAGCCGGGAGATTTCGTATTGGCTGTAACGCTCGAAAAAGTAAAAATTCCAGCGGATCTGATGGGACGTCTTGAGGGTCGTTCTTCGCTTGGTCGTTTAGGAATCGTAGTGCACTCTACAGCTTCTATTTTTGATCCTGGATGGGATGGAAAGCCAGTTCTTGAGCTTGGAAATTTGGGAAGAATGGCTGTTTCTCTAACAGTTGGGATGAGAATTTGCGCTATGACATTTGAGGAATTAAGTAGTCCAGCAGAAACTCCATATACTTCTAAAAAGTTTGCTAAATATAAATTTCAAGACACCCCGATTGAAAGCCGCATTCACGAAGAAAAATAACTAAGCAGTTCTTACATGCTCAGCATATGGGCCTCTTTCATTTTCTGGTAGTTGAGAAGCAATTATACCGCCAATTAAATCATTAATTGCATTTTTTTTACCTGCTCTATATAGTTCACCCAATTCTCCTTCATCAAATCTCATTGGTGTATGAACATAGACTCCCGTGATGTGTTCGTTTTTTAAATTTAAACCAGAAGCAATTGCAGTGAATGTAGGTAGTTTATTTCTTCTTTCAATTCTTTTGCTTCCAGTTTTACTAATTGGAATTATTAAAGCCTTTTTCCCTGCTTCTTCGACTGTGGAAATCGCTGTAAATATTGCCCAGGGTGAAAATGGATTCATTGTTTCTCCGACAGCTGTACCTTCAGGATGAACTATTATTCCATGACCTTTTTCTATGGCTGCAATTGCATCAGCTTTTTCTTGATCTGGATTCCAATATTTTTTCATGCCATATCGTGTAACATCTTGGCGCCTTACAGTTAGAAGTGGTCTAATTTGCCCTTTTTCAAAACTTTCGGAAAGACCATGGTATATTCTTGTGCGCATAGGTCCTTGTTGTCCGTAATGAAGCGAGGCGGCAAGTATTAGAGCCCAAGCTTCCATCTGTCTTTCTTGTGGTAAATGTTCATTGACTGTGCCTCTTATAGCTCGGGCTGCATCTCTTATGAAAAGCGCGTCTAAGATTGCCTGATGTACTGGGAGTAGAACAGGCGTTTCATAGCCTGCTTGTACACCGCGAATTAAATGATCCCCAAAGTTTGGTGCATATACAGTGTCTGTTTTAATAAGAATATTTTCTACTGCAGGACTTACGAATGCAGGATTTAATACGTTCATTATTCCTGAAACTACACGACCTTTTGCATCAGTCAGCTTAGGAGAATAAGGAATATCTTGGTGTTGTTCTACTGTTCTCATTGTAAGAGGGGTATTTTATCATTTTTTTGTAAGAAGCGCTGATTTGGCAATTTGAAAAATGGATTTTCTATGTTATATTTCAATTGCAACTGATGAAGAATAGTAAGGATATTGAATACGAAGTAAAGTTTAAGCAGAAGCTAAAAAGAAATCCGCATAAAGGTATTTATGTAGCTTTCGAAGGGATTGATGGCGCTGGGAAAAGTGTTCAAATGGATCGACTGGAAGCTTATCTTCTGGAAAAAGGAAAAAATCCTTTGATTGCATATCAGCCAAGAAGGGAAGGACCAGTAGGTTCTCTAATAAATCAAATTCTTCAGGGAAATGTGAAGGTTCCGCCGGCTTCACTTCAATATCTTTTTACGGCAGACAGGATTATTGATCATGCAGATAGAATTGAGCCAGCATTAAAAGAGGAAAAAATTGTCATTTCTCACAGATGTATGTGGTCTAATCTTCCATATGGAATGATTGACGCTGGAGTTTCAGATTTTGATAATGACACAGCAAGAGTTATAGATGTTGCTCACGGACTTATGTCTTTATATCACCAATTTATAATTCCAGATATCACATTCTACTTAAGGGTTAGTGCTGAAACTGCAGTTAAAAGGCTTCAAGAAAAAAATCAGCATCTAGAGCTTTACGAAAAGAAAACCAAGCTTGAGACAATAGCTAAAGGCTATGAATGGCAAATAAAAAAATTTCCAGAAGAATTTACTATAATCGATGGAGGAAAATCACCGGAAGAAATTGGAGAAGAAGTTATAGGATATATTAAGGGGGCATTAAATGAGTAAAACTTACCACGTAGAATTTGATTTAGATTTTAAAAGAAATCCTCATCCAGGAAAATTTATAGTACTTGAGGGAATTGAGGCTTCTGGAAAAACCACACAAGTCGCGAAATTATTAGAAGCTTTTCCTAGTGCAATACTTGCGAAAAATCCGACAGATGGAGAAATTGGAACTTTTATTAGAAAAGAGGTTTTAGGAGGTCACACTGATATTCCACCGGTCGCATACCAATATCTTTTTTCTGCGGACCGCGAAATTTTTCAACAGGAATTAATTGGGTTGTTAAAAGAAGGTAAGACTGTGATTTGTGATAGATATTTCTGGTCAAGTGTCGCATACGGCGCATTAGATAAAGAAGATTTGGACATAGAAAATTTTGAGGAAGTGTCCCTGGTCTCACTAAGTATTTTATCTATGTATCATCAATTTTTAGTGCCTGACTTAACTGTTTATCTGGATGTTTCTTTGGAGGAATCATTTAAAAGGTTGCAAGGTTCAAGTAAGCATACTGAGATTTATGATAATCACGAAACAAATGTAAAAGTTAAAAAAGGCTATGAGTGGTTACTTAAAAAATTCCCAGAAGAAATAACTGTGATAGACGCTAATGGAAGTATAGATGAAGTAAACGGTAAACTGGTAGAAAAAGTAAAGGAAATTTTATGATAATTAGTCCTAAAGAATTATTAAAATTAGTAAAGAGTCATAAATTAGTTGAGAATCTAAGTGAGAGGGAGCTCACAAATCCTGAAGGAACAGGGTTTGACCTGCGACTGGGAGAAGTATTTAAGATCTCAGGAAAAGCATTTTTAGGTGAAACTCACAGACAGACTCCAGATATTGAAAGTATTAAAGTTTGGGATCCAAAAAAGCCAAGTTCTATAAAAATAAAACCTGGAGATTTTTTCTTAGTAAAAACAATTGAGAAAATAAATTTACCTCTAGATTTGTCAGCTGTAATTTTACCTCGTACTACAACTTTCAGATCAGGTCTTTTTATAAGGACTGGTCCGATTCAGCCAGGATATTCGGGGGAATTAACATTTGGTCTTAAAAATGAAGGACCTATCACAGTAGAGATAGAAATGGGAGCTCGTTTTACGCATCTTATATTCCACGAAATAAAAGGGGAGGGCTCTAAATATAGAGGCCAGTGGCAAGGCGGCCGCGTCTCAGCCACAAAACGTGAAAAACAAGTCTGATACAGTTTTATCGGGTTGATAATTACCTCCCAAAAGCTTATAAATTAACACATGGCAGGAAAGAAGCACCCCGAGTATCAGTACCTCGAAATTGGGAAAGAAATCCTCAAGGATGGAATTAAGCAGACAGACCGCGGAACTGGTGTAGTTACCTATTCACTTTTTGGCCGCAAATCTGAATATGATTTAGAGAAAGAATTTCCGCTTTTGACCACGAAAAGAGTTTACTGGAACGGAGTAATTCAGGAGCTATACTGGTTTTTCTCTGGCCAAACAAATATCAAATATTTAGTCGATCACAATACTCACATTTGGGATGATTATCCTTATAAAATCTACATGGAAAAAAATCCTAAGTCTAAAATGACTAAGGATGAATTTATAGAAAAAATTAAGACTGATGCTAAGTTTGCTAAAGCTCACGGAGAGCTTCCTAGAATTTATGGAGAGATGTGGAGAAAATGGCCGACGCGTAAAAAAGGAAAGACAGTAGATCAGCTTCAGTGGATAGTAGATGAAGTTAAAGCAGACCCAAATGCCCACAATTTGATAGTTAATTCATGGAATCCTGAATATCTTTATACGATGGCAGATAGAGAAGATGCATCCAGATTTCCGATTTGCCATAACATGTACCAAGTGAGTAATAGAAATGGGAAGTTGGATCTAATTCTTTATCAAAGAAGCTGTGACTATTTCCTGGGAGTTCCATTTAATATCGCTAGCTATTCACTTCTTTGCATAGTTCTCGCAAAAGTCATGGGGCTTAAGCCTGGTAAATTTATACACATGTATGGAGATATCCATATTTATGAAAATCATTTAGAGCAAGTGAAAGAGGAGATAAAAAGAAAACCTAAAGCATTTCCAAAAGTTAAAATTAACGGAAAGATTTCTAGACTTAATGATTTTAAACCTGAGATGGTAGAATTAGTTGGATACGAGCCTCATCCTTCAATTAAAGCCGAGCTCACCGTAGCTGGAGGATTTTACCAGGGAAAGAAAAAGAAATAGCTATTGTCCGCCTTTTTGCCAATCGACGGATTTTAGAATTCCAGTAAAAACATCTTCTCCTAAGTCAATTTTCATTTCATCTAATTCTTGCTTGCTTGGTGCTCTATCCACGAAATTTATTTGCCCGATTTCATTAACAATTCCCAAGGGCGTTTGTTCATAGGCCTCTCCCATTTCTAAAACTGATGCTGCGGCTATGCAGTCAACTATATTTAGAGTCTCAACTCTTAAAGGTTTTCCGAAGATGTCAGGTTTTCCGATATAATTTCTAATTGGTTCAAATCCGCACCAGGAGAGTCCGACACCAGTTACACCTTTTCTCATTGGTGCTAATTTACTGTCTGTAACTACGACACCCAAATGTTTCACTCCGTGTTTTTTTCTTAAATATTCCCAGATTTTATTTGTCTCATTTACCAGATTTTCAGGCCAAAGAATATAGTAACCGTGGCCATTTGATTCATCAATTCCAGCGGACGCAATCATGATGTTATTTTTTATAGTGAGGTATACTCCGAAGTTCACATATTCTTCAGGAAGAAATAAATCTGCCTCTTTTTTGACAAGCTCTGCTTTATCAATTGTTCCGTCATTTTTAAGAACTCTGCCTTGAGTGATTGAAACAATTTTAGAAGTTATAACTACGACATCTTTTTCTTTAAGCTTTGGTAGTGATTCATCAAGAATTTCGAAAAGCTTATCTCCCACTTCGATTTTTTTTGTTTTTATAGGTGTTACTTTCATGCTGCGTGAGATAGTAATTGTCCAAGGCCTATCTGTATAAGTTTCATAGGATCTCTATTTGCTGGATTATCTCTTAATCTTTTAATTCCTGCAATCCTTTCATGCGCTGGATGCTTTCTCGCTTCTTCTAAAGGCTGAACCGTAAGTCTTCCTGTATAAAGTGCGTTATGAACTACATAAAGTCCACTTTCTCTTTGCCAGGCAAGTGTAACGTGTGTTGCCCAAAGGGTTTGTCTATGAGCATATTGAAGACCGATTATGTCTCCAGTTTCTACAGCATCAAGCTCTACTGGTGTGCTGTGTTCGGTGTCTTCAAAAAAATCAGAAGATCTCATTCCAGCGGGTGGAGGTTCTTTGCCCAAATACTTTGCTATTGCATATGCTGTGGATTCACAGTTTGCGCCAAGTTCTGGTGCCTCAAAAACATGATCAGGTTCTATCGTTCCATGATTTCTACTTGGATTATATGGTATGGGAATTGGGGTTAAGCCCTCTTTAATATTGAATTTATTTACCTCTTTCGCTGTATAATATAATTGTTTAAACTCAGTTTGTAAATATGATAAGTATTATTGCTGCGATTGATTCTAAAAGGGGACTTGGGAAAAATAATGATCTTTTATTTAAAATTCCGCAGGATTTTGAAAGGATGAAGAAGATTACAACAGGCCACCCATTGGTTATGGGCAGAAAAACTTTCGAGTCGATAGGGAGAAAGCTTCCTGGAAGAACAAGCATAGTTGTGACACGAGACGCAAATAGCTTGAAAGGTTTAGCTTATCAGCCAGATGTAATTGTCGCGTCTCTTGAAGATGGAATTGAAGCTGCTAAATCAGCACCTGGAAATGACGAAGTAATTATCTTTGGTGGGGGGCAGATATTTACAGAAGCAGTCGAAAAAGATTTAGTGGATGTTTTGCATCTTACAGTTGTAGAAGGAGACTATAACGCAGACACATTTTTTCCAGATTATTCAAAATACGATAAAGTTTTGTCTGAGGAAAAAGGGGAGTCAAATGAATATCGCTTCACCTTTTTAGATCTCACAAAGAGTTAAGCGGCTTTAGCAAGTGCAATTCCAGTTGCTGTTTCAAGAAGCGGATAAGAATCTATAAATTTCTGGAGATCTGGTGTAATTTGCTTCATAACTCCAGGATTAAATCCAAATAGAGCCTTATTAAGGGCCATTTTTACGCCGTCTCTAAATCTAGGATTATCTCTTTCGATTCCGTTTAAGCTTCTAACTGCTCCAAGGCTTAATAATGTTCCAAGTGAAAGCCCGCCTGCAACATCTGTTAGCCTTGGGATTCCAAGATGCTGGGCATTTTCAGCTGAATAAAATCTATAAAAACCCTCAACATACTCTGTAAATCCTCTTGGAGTCGAAAAATGTCCAATTAGATCTGTATCTAGAACTGCCGTAACTGAATCATGTGTCCCATTTATTAATCCGCCTCGTCCTCTTAAATATGTGCCTGTTTCTATTTCATAGTAGCCTTCATTTCCATCTCTTATAGCCCGACCCATTCTTATAAGTGTTCTTCTAACATCTTCAAGGCTTTCTGGTTTTCCTAAGCTTACTGCAGAAGGCGGTCTGTCCGGGACAAGTCTTTGGTTAACATCAGAACCGTGAAGCACTAAAGGTCTTGTTCTAGCATCTGCTGCTATCACGAAGTTTCCGGGGCCACTGGAAAAAACATCTACTTTATTTTCTGGATTTTCTGGATCTAAAACAAAATCTACTTTGTGTTTTGCTACCTGAAACATATCAGGGTGGTCTAGTTCAGGGTTTGGCCCTTTTACAAACATTACTTGAAGATGAGAAAAATCTGCTAGAGCAGACAGATAG
>JAGOUW010000006.1 GCA_018061075.1 Candidatus Levyibacteriota bacterium
TTACGAGGAAAAATTGCAAAGCCAGATAAATTAAATCATGAAAATAATCCCTCTCCAAGATATACTTCTCGCGTCGCAGAATATAATTTAGGAGATTTAATAGCTACCAGAAAATCTTACGGTGAAACTTTACCCTCTCTGTTGTCCTCCCACCCTTCCCTAGTCGTACTTGACGGAGAGACTTCAAACTCGACCTTTTCAGAAATTATCAGAGAAAAGCATAAAGACAAGTATTTTGAGATGTTTATAGCTGAGCAAAATATGGTTTCTGTCGCAGTTGGTCTTTCCAGAAGAGGAAAATTGCCTTTTATTTCTACCTTCGCAGCTTTTTGGACTCGAGCGCATGATCAAATAAGAATGGCGGCATATTCAAAAGCAAATATTAAGTTTGTGGGAAGTCACGCAGGGGTATCAATTGGTCAGGATGGTGCATCTCAAATGGGAATTGAAGATATTGCCATGTTTCGGTCCATTATTGACAGTGTGGTCTTATATCCTTCAGATGGTGTAAGTGCAAAAAAATTAACAGAGGCTGCAGCTAGCTTTAAAGGAATTGTTTATCTCAGGACGACTCGAATGGATACGCCAGTCATATATCACGAGAAGGAAAGTTTTGAGATTGGTGGAAGTAAAACATTGAAATCAACTGCCAAGGATAAGGTGACTATTATTGGTGCTGGCGTAACGCTTCATGAAGCGCTTAAAGCTTATGAGGAATTAAAAAAACAGGGGATAGACGCAAGGATAATAGATCTTTATTCCGTAAAACCTATAGATTCTGCGACGCTAGAAAGAGCAGCTGACGAGACAGATTTGATTTTAGTTGTTGAAGATCATCGCCCCGAAGGAGGAATTGCAGAAGCAGTGCGCTCTTGCTTGTTAACTTCAAAAACTCCAGTTCATGGTTTGAGTGTCGCAAAAATGCCTAGAAGTGGAACCCCTGAAGAGTTATTAGATTTTGAACAAATAAATTCAAAGGCGATTGTTGAAAAAGTTTACGAATTGTTGCGCTAGTTTAAAGCGCTAAGATAGTTTTCTTCTGTTCTTTTCTCAGAGAAAAGAACCAAAAGCTCTTGTCAAAGTCTTGATTTGTGCTTTCTAAGATTTAATTCGCTTATCGGGTGATTTCACTCCCTTCTCAATGGTTCGGCAAACTCACCATGAGGAATCCCCCTGATGCGCTCATTAAGCTTTTCATGCATAAATCTGCGAATTGACAGAAAGTATCTAAAAGTTTGACGCAAGTTAATCTAAATGAGATTATAGATCTATGATAAGAGTTGCGATAAATGGCTATGGAAGAATAGGGAGAATTGCGCATAGGGTAATTCTTGAGAAATATAAAAGTAAAATTGACGTGGTTGCGATTAATGCTGGCACATCAACTGATTTAAAGGGCTGGATGTATTTACTTAAGTATGATTCTGTCTATGGAAATCTAAAAGACGAGGTTGCGATTGAGCCCACAAAAGAATCAAAAAAAGATCTGCTTGGGAAAATAGTTGTAAATAAAAGAAGAAAGAGTTTTGTTTATTCTCAAAAAGATCCTTCCCTTCTTCCATGGGAGGATTTAAAAGTAGATGTTGTAATAGAATCCACGGGACATTTTACGAGTCATGATGATTTAAATCTTCACATAAAAGCAGGAGCTAAAAGTGTAGTTTTATCTTCTCCAGCAAAAGAAGGAAATATAGAGACATATGTGCTTGGCGTTAACAACTCAGACTATAGCGGCGCAAATATGATAAGTAATGCAAGTTGCACTACAAACTGCATAACTCCAGTCGCAAAAGTTATTTCGGATGAATTCGGTATCGAAAAAGCGATGATGACCACAATTCATGGTTATACTCAGGATCAAAGATTGCAAGACGGTGGACATAATGATTACAGGAGGGCTCGCGGTGCAGCGGAAAATATAATTCCTACCAGTACCGGTGCTACAAAAGCAGCAGCAAAAGCGCTTCCAGAACTAGAGGGAATATTTGATGGACTTGCGATTCGGGTACCTGTTCCTGTCGGATCCCTTTCAGATTTTACGTTTGTACTTAAGAAGAATGCGACAGTTGAGGAAATAAATAATGCATTTAAAACGGCCGTAAAGAAGAATAATTTTAAAGGAATTTTAGAAGCGACAGAAGAACCAATAGTTTCCTCAGACATAGTTGGTAATTCTCATTCTGCGATCGTGGATTTAAGCTTAACTCAGGTCGTAGGAGGAAATATGGTAAAGGTTATTGCCTGGTATGACAATGAATATGGATATGCGAACAGATTAATAGAAGAAGTTTTAATGGTAGGAAAATCTATTCAAGATTCTTAATTTTTTCGACTCTTCTTTTATGTCTTTCTTCTCCCGGAAAAGGACTTTCTAAAAATATTTTCACTGCAGTCTTTATTTGTTCTTCAGTTAAAAAGCGAATTCCTAGGGAAAGCATATTTGAATCATTATGTGCGCGGGTTAATCTTAGCATCTCAAATTCATCAGTACTCTTATTTCCATTTATATCAATTGCTTGAACAGGAAGTGTTGGAGAATAAAAAAGAGCACACCTGACATTTTTAAATTTATTTGCGACAATTGCTTCTCCCTGACCAGAGCCGCCAAAAATTATCCCAATGCTTTCGGGATTTTCAGAAACTTTTAATGCGGCTTTTGAAATTAAATCCGGATAGTCGTCATCTTTGTCGTACCCAAAAGCACCGCAATCTTCCGGGTGGTGTCCAAGTTCTTTTAAATATTCGATTACTTTATTTTTAATCTCAAGACCTGCGTGGTCTGTTGCTAAATAAATTTTCATGGCCAGATTGTTTTTTTTACTTTTTCTGTGATTTCGAGAGGATTGTCCGATTGCCAGATATTTCGTCCAACTGCCATTCCTATGCAACCTGAGCTCATTGCCGTCTGGACAGTTTCCAGGAATGATCCTTCATCTTCTTTAGCGCCTCCTGAAATTACAACTCCAGTTTTTCCTGCGTTACTTACTGCCCATCTTAAGCTTTTCTCATCCCCTGGATATTTTATTTTTATTATGTCAGCGCCCATTTCAAGTCCAAGTCTTGCAGCGTATGCTGTTAACTCTCTAATGTCTTTTCCCTCAGCCCCGCTTCCTTTTATATACATCCAGCCTATAAATGGAATCCCAGCTTTGTGTGCTTCTTGTTCGATTTTACTAAATTCCTTAAACATTTTTGATTCATGGCGGCTTCCAACATAAATCGTATATCCTACAGCTGAAGCGCCAATTCTTAGCGCTTCTTCGACTGAGCAAATTTGAGGAGAATATGGATCAGGATCTGTGTTTAAATTAGTTTTTCCGTTAAGTTTTATAATTAACGGCACTGTCGCTTCATATTCCTTTTTATAGTATTGTTCAGCAACTCCTTTTTGAAAAATAATTCCCGTAAAGCCACCTTTTAGTCCGATTTTAATTATATTTTCCGGATCTGCATTTTCATCGTCAAAGTCAGATGGGCCATGTTCCATCCCCTGGTCGTATGCTAGGAAAAGAGCCTTTCCATCTCGAGTTATTTTACTTAAATCTGTCATATTTTTGTTGGCTGAAAGTTTTGATTGTCACTAGAAATTTGTTCGATTTCGCTCTCTTTTAATAGCCCATCTTGTGCGCCAATTTTTTTTATTACACTGTCAGCATTTATCGCTCCGTATCTCATAGCTTCTTCTATCGATTTGCCTTTTATAATTGCGTATAAAAATGCCCCTGCATATGAGTCCCCAGCTCCTGTTCTTTCAACTGGTTTATCTTTTGAAATAGGACCAATGTGAAATATTTCACTATCTTTGTTTATAGCATAAGAGCCATTTATTCCGTCTGTTACGACGGAGATTTTTGGCCCTTTTTCTTTAAGTTTAACCATCAAATTTTTTATGTCTGTTTCCTGTTCATTAATTATTTTTTGGGCTTCAGCTAAGTTTACAAAAAGAATTTCAATTTTTGGAAGTATTTCCAGAGTTTTTTCAAATCCCTCATTTAGTTGTCTCGAGCCGGGATTAAAAGCAAATAGCGAATTTGTATTGTTCGCAATTACTTGAGGAAATATTTTCTCCCAATTTCCATTTAATCCTGTTAAGTAAAAATATTTTGGATTTGCATTTCCAATTTCTAAAACTTCTTCGCTCGGAGTTCTTTCATCAAGAATCGTTCTGTCCCCGGCGTAGGAAAGAACGATATTGAAATATGGAGTTTGTCTGTCTCCCTTTTTAATATATGTTTGATTGACCTCTTCCCTTTTTAAGGTGTTAACTATTTTTTCTGAGAATTCATCGCTTCCAATTTCCGCAGCAAGAGCAGTGTTTAGCCCAAGACGTTTGAGTCCTACAGCCAGGTTAGCAGCATTTCCACCTAGCGTTAATTTATGTTCATCGAGTGGAACTTTTTCTCCCAGAGGAAATGAAATATTATTGGAGAATTTATCGTAGGAAAATTTCTGAAGATTTTTAAGTAGAACAAAAACGTCAATTGTAGCGTTCCCTATACATAAAACATCAACTGGCATCATACCCTGATATTATCATTTAAGTTGGACTAGCGCTACACGTTTGCAAAAGTGAGGTTGAAACTCTAGAATTAAGATATGTTTTTCAGGAAAAAAGAAGAAACCCCAGAGCCTATAAAGACTCGAAAAAAAGAAGAATCTAACGAAGAATGGGACAAAAAAAGATTAATTATCACTACATTTTTTGTTGTAGTTGCGATTCTTGCAGTTAGGGAAATTAAAACCACATTTTTCTCAAATAATGATGAAGTATTAGGTCAAAATGTTTCCGTAACACCCACACCGATTAAAAAACCTGATGTTGAAATTCCTAGAGTAAATGTAGCGAATCAAGTTGGTTCAAAGATAAATGAAATCAAGAGAAATATCGAAGGGCTTAATGCGCAAGAGGTGGCATCATCTTCTCCCCAGATCCAGAAAGTTTTAAGGGATATGGAGGGACTTAAAGATCTTCCAAGCAATGAAGCAAAAAGCATGTGTGTAAAACTATGCTCAGAAATTTAACATGGACGAAATAAGAGAGAGAGCAGAAAAAGTTCTTCAAAAAATAAATATCCAGGAGAAAGAAATTGCCTTCAAGCATATTGAGGGAGAGTCTATGATGCCGGATTTCTGGAAAGATTCTCAAAAAGCCACCGAAAAAATGAAGGAGATGGCAGGTCTTCAAAAGGACATAGAAACTGCCAAAAGTTTAAGATCCATGATTGATCAGGGAAGATTTGATGAGGCAGAAGAATTATTAGGAGAACTTGAAAATTTACTTTATTTTTCTGGAGATTATGATAAATCTCCTGCGATTATGTCTATTCATGCGGGTCAAGGTGGAGTAGAGGCAATGGATTGGACGCAAATGCTCTATAGAATGTATACAAGATACGCTGAGCTTAAAGGTTTTAAGCTAGAAACAATTGATGAAACGCCAGGTGAAGAAGCGGGGCTAAAAAGCATTACATTTTTAGTTGATGGGGATTATGCGTATGGTTTATTAAAATTAGAAGCTGGAACTCATAGGTTGGTTAGGCAGTCTCCGTTTAATGCAGATAAGCTTCGCCAAACCTCATTTTCTCTAGTTGAGGTAATTCCTCAAATTGAAGACGCGGGAGCAATTCAAATAAAAGAGGAAGATGTGGAGTGGGATTTTTATAGATCAGGCGGACATGGTGGGCAAAACGTAAATAAAGTTTCAACTGCAGTTAGGCTTAGGCATAAGCCCTCAGGATTAGTTGTTACTGCGCATTCAGAAAGATACCAGGGAAAAAATAGAGAATATGCCATGAAGTTGCTTATTGGAAAACTATGGTTTTTGCAGGAAGAAGAAAGAAAGAAAAATGAAGCTGCTTTAAAAGGAGGATATAAAACTCCCGGATGGGGAAATCAGATCAGAAGTTATGTTCTGCATCCATATAAAATGGTAAAAGATTTGAGATCGGAATATGAAACTTCAGATACACAGGGAGTTCTGGATGGAGATATTGATAAATTTATTGAGGCTGAACTTCGTACCCAATAGGGTTGATTAAAAGTCTTATTTATGGTTTACTAGAGATGTCCAGAAACTTAATCTTATGGAAAAAGATAAGAAAACAGAGGAAGAATTAGTGCGACAATTTGACTCAAAATCAAGCAAATCTCCCTTAATGATGATAGCAATAGTTGTGGTTGTTATGGTCCTTTTGGGGGGTGGAAGCGGATTTTTAATCGCTAAAGGAACTACTGCAAACCTTGAGCCTACAAAAGAGGTAACAGATAAATCTCAGGTATCAAAAGGAACATCGATGGGTTCAAATGATACTACTACTTTTAAAGACACTGCAGAGGGAGTTCTTAAAGAAGGCGGAATTGAAGGGGAAGGGCAGTATCATTTGGAGCGTCCAGGTGGAGAAAGTCAGTATGTTTATCTCACTTCATCTTCTGTTGACCTGTCACTCGTAGAAGGTAAAAAAATTAAAGTGTGGGGCCAGACTCAAAAAGCCCAACATGCAGGCTGGTTAATGGATGTTGGAAGAGTAGAAGTTCTTTAATAGTCCTCACCAGTTGTTTCAAATATGATTAGCCTTGAAAATGTTTCAAAAAAATTTGGCACAGGAGTTTTCGCAATTTCGGATGTCTCTTTTTCAGTGGAAAAAGGTGAGTTCGTTTTTTTAATAGGCCCTACTGGATCAGGAAAAACTACTATATTTAGGCTTCTTATTCGAGAAATGCTTCCAAGTCAGGGAAAAGTTGTCGTAAATAGCTGGGATGTTGTAAAGCTTCCTGGTAGAAAAGTTCCTGAACTTAGAAAGAAAATAGGAGTAATCTTCCAAGATTTGAAACTCCTTCACGACAGAACGATTCTTGAAAATACTACTCTTCCTCTTGAGGTAATCGGGACAAAGAGAAAAGAGGCAGTAAGTCGCGCTATGGAAATTTTGAATCAAGTTGGCATTTTAGAACATAAAGATAAATTTCCAGTCCAGCTTTCTGGAGGAGAGCTTCAAAGAGCTGCAATTGCCAGAGCATTGATTCTTTCTCCGGATATTCTCTTAGCAGATGAGCCTACGGGAAACTTGGATGATGTAACTTCCTGGGAAATCGTAAAACTACTATCTGACATTAATGAAAAAGGAACAACTGTTGTTATGGCAACTCACAATAATGAGATTATAAAAAAACTTAATAAGAGAGTAATTGAGTTAAATAAAGGTGAAATGGTTAACGATAAAAAAGGCCATAAATCTAAAGATCATCATGAAGAAAAAAAAGAGACGGATGAGAAAAAAGACGAAGAGGGACACGGCAAGAAATCCGCCTCCGTTGAGGACTCCGGTGAGCCAAAGGAAGTTAAAACTGATGATTTTGAGGAGGCATTAAAATGAAGGCACTTAGCACAACCTGGAGAAATATTAGAAGATCTCCGTATCAAGCTGTTGCCGCAATATTTGTAATGATGCTTACATTTTTAGCATTTTCAATATTTGCGCTAATTATTTTTGGATCTACGAGAATTGTTGATTATTTTGAATCAAAGCCTCAAGTGACAGCATTTTTTAGAGATGAGGCAAAACAAGCAGACATTGAAGATCTTGGAAATTCATTAAAAGAATCCGGATTAATTTCTGAGGTTAAGTTTGTTTCAAAGGAAGAAGCTTTAAGAATTTATAAGGAACAAAATAAAGACGATCCTTTATTGTTAGATTTAGTTACAGCTGAAATTTTACCAGCTTCACTTGAAATTGCCACCTATAACATAGAAGACCTCGCTCTTGTTTCAGATACTTTGAAAAAATCTACGATCGTTCAGGAGGTAGTATTTCAAAAAGATGTGGTTTCGACTTTAAGCTCTTGGACAAGTGCTCTTCGAAAAATTGGTCTTGCGGTTGTCATAATTCTCTCTATGGTTTCGATTTTTATCATGGTAACTATAATTGGAATAAAAATTTCGCAGAAAAAATCAGACATAGAAACGATGAGGTTAATTGGTGCCGGGAGTTGGTACATCAGGTGGCCATTTATCTTAGAAGGAATTTTCTACGGTTTGATAGGAGCTCTGATTGGTTGGCTAATTTCAATCGGTGCGCTATTTTATGTAACTCCTTATCTTTCGTCATTCTTAAAAGGAATTCCAGTTCTTCCAATTTCCCCAATATTTTTACTTGAACTTTTGGCAGTTGAAGCTGTTGTGGCAATAATACTTGGTGCTTTCTCCAGTTACCTCGCTGTTTTGAGATATTTAAAATAACACTTTTTTTAAGTGTATAATTATAAAAGTATGAAATTCAAAAAGATCTTACCATACTTAATTTTAGCTATCTCCATTTTTAGTGCACTGAGTTTTATATTTAGAATCACTGCAGTTGCTCAGACTCCTACTCCCACCTCTGGACAATCTAAAAATCAGGCGGAAATCTTAAGACAAATTGATGAGACGCAAGCAAAAATTTCCGCACTTCAGGGAGAAGAAAAAACTCTTTCATCTCAAATTGGAGTTATTGATAATCAAATAAAACTAACTCAGCTTAAAATTGATTCAGCACGTGCTCAAATTTCAGATCTTACATTGGATATAGATACAGCTGATAAGAAAATTGTAAAACTTGAAGACTCATTAGATAGTTTGTCGGAAATTCTGATAAATAGAATAAAAGAGACTTATATAGTGGGAAGTACTTCAAAGTTTCAGATGCTTCTTGCGTCTTCAAATGTAGAAGATTTTGTTAAAAAAGCTAATTATCTGAGAATTGCTCAGGCTCATGACAAGAGATTAATTTATGACACGGTTCAAGCGAGAAATGACTACTCAAATCAAAAAGACATTTTTGAAGATAAAAAAATAAAAATAGAGCAGCTTAATGCAGAGCTTGAGAGTTATCAGACACAGTTAGACACGGAGAAAGCGCAGAAAGAGCAGCTTTTAGCTGTAACAAAAAATGATGAAGCGAAATTTCAGGAGCTTCTCGCACGTCTTAAAGCGGATGCAGCGTCTATTAATATCGCTTTAGGGAACATTAATGCAAAAATCGGACCCGTTAATAAAGGAGACATAATTGCGGGTGTCGGATCAAGCGGATGTTCAACTGGACCGCATTTACATTTTGAAGTTTATGTTAACGCGAGTGTTCAAAATAACAGAGTAATTGGAAATAGGGTGGATCCAAAACCATATATGGAAAATTCAGCGTATCAGCAGCCAGTTCCCGGATATCCAGGAAATGTAACAACTTGGTATGGAGAGGTTTATTTCCTAGGTACTCATACAGGACTTGATTTAGCAAATCCTTTCGGTACTCCAATTAGAGCAATGGAATCTGGGGAAGCTTATGCGACGAGTGCGACATGTAGCTATAATGGTTCACTTGGAAAAGGAATAATTGTGGACCACAAAAATGGAACAGTTAGTCTCTATTGGCATATACCATAAAAAATGAAAAAGCAGATTTTTATTATCTGTTTAATTGCATATTGTTTGTTTCCTTCCGCTGTATTTGCAACTCCTGTGATTAATGAATTTTCTTCAAGTACCTCTGATGACTGGATTGAAATTTATAATCCAGACGCCTTTCCGATTGATTTATCGATCTATAGAATAAGAGATTCGACTGAAAATAATAATCTAGATCTGTCTGGGAGTTTAGCGCCACTTAGTTTGATTGCTTTTGAATGGTCAAATAAGCTAAATAATGGTGGAGACATAATAAAGCTTGTTCAGATTTCTGATAATTCAACCGTAGACCTAGTAACTTATGGAAATCAAGGAGGACTAATTGCTCCCGACATAAATCAATCAGCAGGTAGAATTTCAGATGGAGCTGGCAATTGGACAGTTTTTACAACAGCATCTAAAAACTCTACAAATAATTCATCTTTAGTTTTTGTTCCTCCAACTCCGATTCCCTCAAAGACACCAACTCCTACTAAGACTCCTCCTACCCCAAAAACAGTCACAAGTCAGCCGTCAAGGATCCCAACTTTATCAAAAAATACTTCGACAGGTTCAGTTGTTTCCAGAATTCCGACTCGCACTTCGTCAAACTCAGGCAATTCTGATAAAATAGCGCAGTCGTTTGAGAGAAATAACTATACAGGTATTAGAAATTTAACTGAAGTTACAGAAGCTTCTAGTAAGACAGAAGTAAAAGGCGCTAGCGACAGGAAGTTTCCGTTAATAACTTTAATTGGTGGAGTATTATTGATTTTTGCTGGAGTTTTGGTATTTAGTTTAAGATATATTAATCCACAAGAATTATATGAAAAAATATTTAACAAATAGCGATTCTGAAACTATTAAGTTGGGTGAAGAATTTTCCGGAAAACTTACAAATGGAGACGTTGTGATGCTTTCTGGAAATTTAGGCGCAGGAAAAACGACTTTTGTGCAAGGAATTGCAAAAGGGTTAGGAATAAAAGATAGAATTTTATCTCCCACTTTTGTTTTAGTCAGAAGTCACAAGGTTGATTCTGAAAAGTTTCAGACCTTAAATCATATTGATCTATATAGAATTGAAGGTCAATATAATTTAGAAAAACTTGGAATTTCAGAATTTATAACTTCTGAAAATTCTGTGACAATTATAGAGTGGGCAGAAAAAATAACGGATTTTATTCCAGCAAAAGGTTACAGAATTAATTTTGTCTACTTAGGCGAAAATAAAAGAGAAATTAAAATAGAAGATTTATGAATAACATTGACGAGGCTATAGAAGTAATAAGAGGCGGAGGAATAGTCATTCTTCCAACGGATACTGCGTTTGGAATAAGTTGCCGAATTGACGATGAAAAGGCGGTTAAGAGATTGTTTGAAGCTCGCAAAAGGCCTGTAAGTCAGGCAACACCTGTTTTATTTGATTCGATTGAAAGAGTAAGAGAGTTTGTTTCGTTTGATTCAAAGATTGAAGAACTAATGAATAAGTTTTGGCCGGGAGCTTTAACAATTGTTTTAAAATGTGATATTTCAAAAGTTCCAGAATTAGTCAGGGGTGGCGGAGAAAATTTGGGAGTAAGAATTCCAGATCATGAAATTCCTAGAAAAATAGTTGAGGGTGTTGGAATGCCAATACTTGGCCCATCGGCAAATTTTCATGGAGAGCCAACTCCTTATAAATTTGAAGAACTTGATAATTCGCTCATAAAACTTGTAGACTTAGTAGTAGAAGGAAAAACCAAGGGAGAAAATTTAGCAAGCACTGTAATCGATTGTACAGAAGAGCCCTGGAAAATTATTAGGCAGGGGGCTGTAAAGATCGATTTATGAATAGAATTGTAATTGATACAACTGATAATACGAAGACCCTCATAAAGTTAGAGGTGGATAGTCACTCCGACGAAATAATTGAACCCGCAAAACCAAGGACACAAGCTACACTTCTTTTAATCGAAAAAATACTTAAAAAAAATAATATTAATAAGAAGGATTTGGATGAGATTTTAGTAAATACTGGGCCTGGATCATTTACTGGGACAAGAGTCGGAGTCGCCATCGCAAATGCGTTAGGGTTTGCTCTTGATGTAAAAGTTAATGGTACAAAGCTCAAGCAAGCTCTTCCTAAATACTCGTGATATACTTTTCTTATGCGGGATTTTTTTTACTGTCTAATCTTTCCCCATCCTAGAAATAATCATAGGGCTCACGTTCTTCATCCGAAAGCGATTTTGTTCTTAATCTCCTTTTTTATATTTAGTTCTTTATTTTTTTCTTCAAGCATAAATCCAATAGCATCTCAGATCAGAGCATATGCAGATATATCCAGCCAGGAGCTATTAAATTTCACTAATCAAAAAAGAGCTGAAAATGGTTTGGAATCTTTATCAAATAATACTCAGCTAGCAGATGCAGCAAGTAAAAAAGCAGATGATATGTTTGCGAAAAACTATTGGGCTCATAATAGCCCTGACGGAACTACGCCGTGGGTTTTTATAAAAGCATCAGGGTATAACTATGTTTATGCCGGAGAAAATTTAGCAAGAGGATTTAATAGTGCAAATGACGTTGTAAACGCATGGATGGCAAGCCCAGCGCACAGATCAAATATTTTATCATCTAATTTTAAAGATGTAGGATTTGCGGTTAAATCAGGCACCTTAAACGGGGAGCAAACATTTTTAGTTGTTCAGGAGTTTGGAAGTAAAAATTACGCAGCAGTTGTGAAAAAAAGTCCGCCAAAAAAAGCAACTTCCAGAAAAGTATTAGGATTTGAAGTATCAAATATTTCCATAAATAACGGAATGTCTAGATCAGGAGAATTAGCGATAGTATTACTTTTAGGATTTATTTCAGTATTGCTTCTTGATTTAGTTCTTATTGAAAGAAAAAAGATTGTTAGATTCGTTGGGCATAATTTAGATCATGCAATATTTCTTTTCGCGATTGTAATATGCTTAGGTATTCTTGGTGGAGGAGTAATAATATGAGAAAAAGAGGACATATAGTTTATTATTTCCTCTTATCCTCGGTTCTTTTAGGCGGATTATCGTTAGTTCTTGCAGTATCTCCTGATAGACAAGCGCAAATGATGATCATTGTTGGGCTCGGATTTTCATATGTTTTAGTTGGGGTAATTCATCATTTGATAAATCACGATTTAGTAGCTAAAATTGTGATAGAATATGTTCTTATTGCGTCCCTTGGGATTGCAGCAGCTTTCTTTATCTTTAAAGGAGGATTTGGAATTTAAATTATGAAAGGTGTAATTTTAGCAGGAGGATTAGGTACAAGACTTTATCCTTTAACCCACGTTACAAATAAACATTTACTCCCCGTTTATAATAAGCCGATGATTTATTACCCTATCGAAACTCTCGTTAAGGCCGGGATTAAGGATATTCTCATCGTAACTTCTGGGCCTCATGTTGGACACTTCCTTGGAATTCTAAAAAATGGTACGGACCTTGGAGTAGAGCACTTAGAATATGCATATCAGGAAAAGCCGGATGGAGGAATTGCTGATGCACTCGCTCTAGCAGAAAGCTTTGCAGATAATGGCCCAGTTACGGTAATTCTAGGTGATAATACATCTGACGCCGATATTAGCGAACAGGTGAGAAATTTTAAGGATGGCGCTATGTTTTTCTTAAAAGAGGTCCATGATCCCGAGAGATTTGGGGTTGCAGTTTTTGATGAAAATAAAAAAATAATTGAAATTGAAGAAAAACCAAAAGATCCTAAGAGTAATATGGCTGTAACTGGAGTATATATTTATGATGGTAAAGTTTTTGATTACATTCGACAAATTGAGCCTTCTGATAGGGGTCAGCTTGAAGTGACAGATTTAAATAATATTTATATTAAAGATGGCAAAATGTTTTGGGCAGAGCTTAATGGATTTTGGAGTGATGCAGGAACTTTTGAAAGTCTTTTTGCTGCAACTAAATACTGGGCGGAAAAAGATAAATGAATATTTTAGTAACAGGCGGAGCAGGATTCATCGGCTCCAATTTCATCCTCTATTGGTTAAAAAATCATCCAACTGACAAAATAGTTAATTTTGATAAATTAACTTATGCTGGAAATTTAGAAAATTTAAAAACAGTTGAAAAAAATCCAAATTACTCATTTATTCATGGTGATATTTGTGATGGTGCAGCGGTAAATTTAGCGATGGAAGGGATTGATACCGTAGTTCACTTTGCTGCTGAAAGTCATGTCGATCGTTCAATTATGGAACCCGCTTCATTTGTTGTAACTAACGTAGTTGGTACGCAGGTCTTGCTTGATGCTGCGCTAAAAAATAATGTTAAAAGATTTCATCACATCTCAACTGATGAGGTTTTTGGTGCGCTTGATTTAGATAGTACGGATAAGTTTAACGAAAAAACTCCTTATGATCCGCACAGTCCATATTCTGCGAGTAAAGCAGGTTCTGATCATTTAGTAAGAGCATATTTTGATACTTTTGGTTTGCCAATTACAATTACAAATTGCGCAAATAATTATGGTCCATATCATTTTCCTGAAAAATTGATTCCACTGGCCATCACGAATCTAATTGAGGGAAAGAAAGTTCCAGTTTATGGTGATGGTTTGTATGTTCGTGACTGGTTATATGTAGAAGATCATTGCAGGGCCATAGAGCTCGTTTTGCAAAAAGGAAAAATTGGTGAAACCTATTGCATAGGTAGTATGACGCAGGACGTAAATAATCTAGAAGTTGTTAAAAAAATTCTAAGTATTATGGGGAAAGGCGAAGACATGATTGAATATGTAAAAGATAGGCCGGGACATGATAGAAGATATGCGATCGACTTTTCAAAAATAAAAAATGAATTAGGATGGGAACCAATGCACTCTTTTGATGAATGGCTTGAGTTAACAGTGAAATGGTATCAGGAAAATGAATCCTGGTGGAAAGACGTAAAAAGCGGAGATTATAAATCTTACTACGAAAAGCAATATAATGGATAAGCCTCAAATAATTGGACTGGGATTAAATGGACTAGTTGGCAGCAGAATCACGGAACTTTTTAAAGATAATTATGATTTTATTAGCTTAAGTCGCTCTACGGGGGTAGACATTACTGACGCCGAAAGTTTGACCACGTTAAAAAATTATAAAGACGCTAAATTCGTCCTACAGTTTTCTGCAAAAGCAGATGTTGATGCATGCGAAAAAGATAAAGATCAGGGGATAGAAGGAGAGGCTTGGAAAATTAATGTAGGAGGCACTAAAAACGTAGCAGAAATTTGCAGAGAGTTAGGAAAGAAAATAATTTATATTTCTACAGATTTTGTATTTGATGGAGAAAAAGAAAAAGGAGATTCATATAGCGAGAATGACACCCCAAATCCTATAAATTGGTATTCAAAAACAAAATATGAAGGAGAAAAAAGAGTTGAAGAAAGTGGAGCGCCTTTTATAATTTTAAGGCTCGCATTTCCATACAGAGCAGGATTTGAACCGAAGAAAGATTTTGTTCGCGCAATTATGGATACGTTAAGGAATGGCAAGCAGATAAAAGGCGTTACGGATCAAATTTTTTGCCCAACCCTAATTGACGATATAGCTTTAGCGATTGATGCCTTAATTAAAAATGATGCTATGGGAATTTATCATGCTGTGGGAGATGAAGCACTAACACCATTTGAGGCATCAATAAAAATTGCAGAAAGTTTTGGACTTGATATAAATTTAATTTCTGAAACAAATCGAGAAGAGTTTTTTAAAGACAGGGCTCCAAGACCATTTAATTTGCAACTTAGAAATGCTAAAATAGAACAACTAGGAGTAAAAATGAAGGGATTTTCAGAAGGTCTAATTGAAATTAAATCCCAACTTAATCCTCTATGACGATTACTTTTATTGGACATGGATATGTAGGGCTAGTTACAGCAACTGTTTTTGCAGATTTCGGAAACACGGTTTATGTTATCGGGCACACCCCAGAGAAAATTGAAAATCTTAAAAAAGGAATAATTCCTATTTATGAACCAGGTCTATCAGAAATGGTAAAGAAAAATGTGGATGCTGGCCGCTTGTTGTTTACCTTAGATTATAATCCTGCGATTACTGAGTCAGAAATCGTTTTCATCGCAGTAGGAACCCCTCCGCAAAAAACTGGAGACGCTGAGCTTTCAACAGTTTTTGAAGTAGCTAAGGAAATAGGAAAAAATCTAAAAAACTATACTGTCGTTGCTACTAAGAGTACTGTTCCAGTTGGAACAAATAAGAGAATTGAAAAAATAATTTCTGAATTTAAGCCAAAAGATGTAGATTTTGACATCGCTTCAGTCCCTGAATTCTTAAGAGAAGGAACTGCGATTGAAGATACGCTTCGCCCAGATAGAATTGTCATTGGAACAAATAGCGATAAGGCAAGAGATGTATTGGTAAGTCTTCATAAGCCAATTAATGCGCCATTTGTTCACACAAATCTAGAAACTGCAGAGCTTATAAAATATGCTGCAAATTCATTCCTAGCTACTAAAATTTCCTTCGCAAATGCAATCGCAAAGCTAGCGGAATCAGTTAATGCAGACGGATTAAGAGTTCTAGATGGAATAGGGCTTGATAAAAGAATTGGAAGACATTTTCTTTATCCGGGAGCAGGGTACGGAGGAAGTTGTTTTCCAAAAGACGTAAAGGCTTTAATTTCGATTGCATCAGATCATGATTATGATTTCTCGCTTTTAGATCAGGTTGAGGAAATTAATAAACAAGCAAAAAGAGATATCGTTAGAAAGGCTAGAAAAGTTTTAGGAGATATGACTGGAAAAAAAGTCGCAGTTTTAGGTTTAGCTTTTAAGCCGAACACGGATGATATGAGAGATGCGCCTTCAATTGATATTATCGAACTTCTAAAGCAGGAAAGAGCATTAATAACCGCATATGATCCACAAGCTATAGAAAATTCTAAGAAAATTTTTGAAGGAATTGAATTCGGTGAGGATATATATTCTACGGTTGAGGGCGCAGAGCTTTTAATAGTTCTTACAGATTGGAATGAATTTAAGGAAGTAGATCTAGAGCAAATTAAAAAACTTATGAAGGAACCAAATATAATTGATGGAAGAAATATTTATGATCCCTTGGAAGCAAAAAAATTAGGATTCTCCTATATTGGAGTAGGACGATGACGAAAGTTTTAATAACGGGAATTACAGGATTTGCGGGAAATTATCTTTCAGATTACCTTCTTAAGCAAAATAAATTTGAAGTAAGCGGCACATATTTAAATGATAAAAGCCTTGCGAATTTAGATAACAAAGATTCCCTCAAGCTTTATAAAGTAGATCTTCTTGATCCAGATGCTACGGATAAATTAGTTCAATACGAAAAACCTGATTATTTGTTTCATCTAGCAGCTTTAACTTCTGCCAAGAAAAGTTTTTCAGACCCAAAAGAAACGTTTGTAAATAATGTTTCCGGACAAATTAATCTACTTGAGTCAATAATAAAAAGCGGACATGCGGATACTAAGATACTTGTTGTTTCTTCAGCAGAAGTTTATGGATTAGTTAAAGCCGAAGATCTTCCAATTGATGAAGAAACCCCATTTAATCCAACTAATCCTTATTCTGTTTCTAAGCTTGCTCAAGATTTCCTAGGACTTCAATATTTTAATTCTAATAATTTGAATATTGTTAGAGTGCGTCCATTTAATCATGTTGGACCAAAGCAGGCTCCGCATTTCGTAGTATCAGCATTTGCAAATAAAATTGCCCTCATAGAAAAAGGTAAAGAATCAGTTATGACAGTAGGGAATCTTGAAGCAAAAAGAGATTTTACAGATGTAAGAGATATGGTAAGAGCATATGTACTGGCGCTTGAGGAGGGAAAAAGTGGAGATGTTTATAATCTTGGGAGCGGAAAATCTCATAAGATTTCTGAGATTCTTGAAATCATGAGAGGTATGAGTAAAACTGAAATTAAAATAAAAGAGGATCCTAATTTGATTCGTCCATCTGATGATCCAGAGCTTTTATGTGATTCTTCTAAATTTGAAAATCTAACTGGATGGAAACCTGAAATACCAATTGAAAAAACACTTGAAGATACCCTAGAATACTTTAGAGGAATAGTCTAAAATAATTTTATGCCAAAAGCTCTTATTACAGGAATTACAGGACAAGATGCATCTTATTTAGCTGAGTTTTTACTTGATAAAGGATATGAGGTTTATGGAACGACGAGACGTTCAAGTACGGTAAATAACGAGAGAATAAAACATATAGAAGACAAGATTCACATTCTTTCAGGAGATTTACTAGACCAGAGTTCATTGGTTTCAGCTCTTCAAGTTTCCCAGCCAGATGAAGTTTATAATCTTGCAGCTCAGTCCTTTGTTAAGGCTTCATGGGATCAGCCAGTTTTAACTGGAGAATTTACAGCGATTGGAGTTACCAGGATTTTAGAAGCTGTTAGAAATGTTGATCCTAAAATAAAGTTCTATCAAGCATCTTCTTCTGAAATGTTTGGAAAAGTTTTAGAAATACCTCAAAAAGAAACCACAAGATTTTATCCAAGGAGTCCATATGGAGTCGCTAAGGTTTATGGACACTATATAACGCTTAATTATAGGGAAAGTTTTGATATGTTTGCTTGTTCAGGAATTCTATTTAATCATGAGAGTCCAAGGCGAGGACTTGAATTTGTAACTCGAAAAATAAGTCATGCAGTAGCAAGAATTAGTCTTGGAAAGCAGGATAAATTAGAACTAGGAAATCTTGATGCTAAAAGAGATTGGGGTTTTGCAGGCGACTATGTAGAAGCAATGTGGATGATGCTTCAACAAGATAAGCCAGATGATTATGTAGTTGCGACAGGAGAAGCGCATTCTGTGCAGGAGTTTGTAGAAATTGCGTTCAATTTCGTAGGAATTTCTGATTGGCAAAAATATGTTGTTTCAAATGTTAATGCACACCTCCGTCCTGCTGAGGTAGATCATTTGATAGGAGATGCCACAAAAGCCAAAAATGAGCTCGGTTGGACTCCTAAAACAAGCTTTAGAGATCTAGTTGAAATGATGGTTAAATCAGATTTAGAACGCGAGAAGAGGAACGAAGGTTAATGCAAACGGTTATCGTAGCTGGTGGAGCAGGTTTTATAGGAGTACATCTTTGCGAATCACTTCTAAGTGATGGATATAAGATAATTTGTGTAGATAATTTTTTCACAAGCAAAGAAGAAAAATTAAAAGATTTAAGAAATAATCCCAATTTTTCATTCATAAATCATGATGTCACAAAGCCTCTAGAAATTAACGAGAAGATTGACTATATTTTCCATTTAGCTTCCCCGGCTAGTCCAAATCACCACAGTAAAATTAGCTATCATGCACTCCCTGAAGAAACAATGGAAGCCAATACTACTGGAACATTTAATCTTCTTAGACTTGCCGAAAAAAATAATGCAACGTTTTTATTTGCTTCAACTTCCGAAGTGTATGGAGACCCAAAGGAAAACCCTCAAAACGAAAATTATAGAGGAAATGTTTCCACTACTGGTCCTAGATCGGTATATGATGAGGCAAAAAGATTTGGTGAAACCATAACTGCATATTTTGGAAGAGATAAGGGAGTGGACGTTCGAATTGCAAGGATTTTTAATACGTTTGGTCCTGGAATGCTTCCTGAAGACATGAGAATGATAATTGTTTTTATAACTCAAGCTCTTAGGAATGAGCCAATATCTATGTTTGGAGATGGATCTCAAACGAGATCGCTTTGTTATGTTTCGGATACAGTTGAGGGCTTGAAGAAATTTATGTTCACCCCGAATTTAAAAGGAGAAGTAATCAATATTGGTTCAAATGATGAGCATTCAGTTAGGGAGTTTGCAAGCCTAATTAAAGAAAAATCTGGCTCATCAAGCGAAATTGTAGAAAGCGAAGAATTACCTAAGGATGATCCATTAGCAAGAAAACCGGATATTGAAAAGGCAAAAAGACTACTGGGTTGGTCGCCAAAAGTTCCGCTTGAAGATGGAGTAAGTAAAACTATACAATATTTTAATAGCCTATGAAAGCAGTAGTCATCATTCCAACATATAACGAAAAAGGAAATATAGAAAAATTAATTGAAGTTCTTGAGAAAGAAATTTTTCCTGATATAAAAAACTATGAAATGGGAATACTCGTGGCTGATGATAATTCTCCAGATGGAACAGGCGAGATTGTAAAAGATCTCATGAAGAAATGGAAAAACCTGGAATTGATAACTGGAAAAAAAGAGGGTTTGGGTGCGGCTTACGTTAGAGGGATGGATCATGCAATTTCTAACATGAAAGCTGATGTGGTTTTCGAGATGGACGCAGACTTCTTTCACGATCCTAAGAAGATTCCTGAATTCCTGAAAAAAATTGACGATGGACACGATTTTGTAGTTGGAACACGGTATAGTAACGGTGGATCGATTCCTGCTAATTGGGGAATGCATAGAAAATTTCTTTCGATTGTAGGGAATTTTGTAATTAGAAGTATCTTAATGCGCTTTTATATTCATGATTGGACTGGTGGATATCGCGCAATTAAAAAAGAGGTATTTCTTAAGGAGAGAGAAAAAATTAAGAAATTTAAAGGTTACACTTTTCAGGTCGGATTTCTCTTATCAGCTGTTGAGGATGGATTTAAAATTGCAGAAATTCCATTTTCCGCAACGGATAGAGTAGCTGGTAGATCTAAAATTCCTGCAGGTCAAACAATATTTCAAACTCTTTCATTTGTCATTGTTGCAAGAATGATCGAGCTAGTTCATTCTCCATTTCTGAAGTATGCGATCACTGGTTTTGTGGGTTACTTAATTAATGCAATCTCATTAGAAGTATTGTCTCAGGCCTTTTCATTTCATCCTTTACCTGCAGCAGCGATCGCAGCCGAATTTTCTATCGTCTGGAATTTTATAGTAAATAACTTTTGGGCATTTGGAAACCAAAAGATCACAAGCCCGTGGAAAGTATTGATCAAATTCCCTCAATTTAATTTGGTTTCTTTAGGTTCTTTGGTTTTAATTACATCGACTGTATTTGTAGGAACTCATCTATTTGGAAATACTACCATGGCAAGACAAGTTTCTCTTGTTATCGCAATAGTGCTATTCGTTATCCCTTATAGTTATTCAATGTATAATATTTTTATATGGAAAAGATGGCACATCGCTTCTCTTTCAAAACTCCAGAAAAAATTAGGCTAAAGCCAGAATGGTTTCCGATTTTTATAATCTTACTTCTGGGATTTTTTTTGCGCTTTTATAGAGTTAGAGATTATATAGTTTTCCTAGGAGATGAAGGCAGGGACGCTTTAGTCGTTTACAATATTCTTCACGGTGATTTAACTCTTCTGGGTCCTACTTCTTCGGTTGGCGGATTTTTTCTAGGTCCTATTTATTATTACCTCATGACTCCTTTTATGTTTCTTTCGCGATTTGATCCAGTTGGCCCTGCGATTATGGTAGTTTTATTTGGAGTCGCTACGATTTATCTGGTTTATAGAATGGGGCGTGAATTTTTCAATCCGCTTGCAGGAATAATCGCAGCATTTTTATATGCGATTTCTCCAGTGGTGGTTACTTATTCGCGTTCTTCCTGGAATCCAAATGTTTTTCCGTTTTTTACAATTTCTACGCTTTACGTTTTATATAAAGCGGTAGTTAAAAATAAGATTTCGCTTTTTGTTCTTGCAGGATTTTTAATGGGAATAAATCTGCAGATTCATTATTTGGCAACATTCGTGGGAGCAATTGTATTTTTCTACACACTTCTTGCAGGATTTCAGTTAAGAGTTTCATATCTTAAAGCATTAGCTAAGAGATATTTAAGCTTGCTTGCAGGATTTTTGATTGGTTTTTCTCCATTTCTGTTGTTTGAAGTTAGACATCAATTTACCAACACAAAAAATATTTTAGAATTTATTTTTAATTCTCCTGAGACTGGTGCATCAGGACAATTTTTAGTTAATGTTCAGCATGTTTTCGTCAGGTTATTCGGAGGATTAGTTCTCGCATATCCAGACTTTTCTAAGTTCCATAAATTCGATCCCACTGTTCTTCAAATCTGGTTGGTTATTTCAGCGTTCTTGGGTTTGGTTTCAGTCATATTCTTTTTGATTTTATTTATTAAAGCCAGAGCTGAGAGTTTGGAATTAAAAAAATTCTTATTAATTTTTATTTGGGCACTTGTTGGAATTGGGCTCTTCGGATTATATAAAAAATCAATTTATGATTATTATTTAGGTTTTATTTTCCCTGTGCCGTTTCTATTAATAGGACTTCTCTTATCAGAAGTAATTATTATTCTAAAAAAACCTGGGAAAATTATTGTCCTTATAATTTTGGCTTGTTTATTTTTCTTAAATCTAAAATATAGTCCGATCGCAAATCCTGGAAATAATCAGGTAAGACAGGTAAAAGAGATCTCAGATTTTGTAATTTCAAAAGCAGGTGGTAAGCCATATAATTTTTCAATTAGCGGAATTGGAAATTCAGATCATGCTTATAGATATTTCTTTAAACTTGATGGAAGAGAGCCGGTAACAATTTTAGGAATAGATCAAGATCCTGATAGAAAAAGTGTTACAGATCAATTATTGGTAGTCTGTGAGACGAATCCGTGTTATCCTCTCGGAGAATCTCGTCAGGAGATCGCAGGATTTGGTAGAGCTGAAGTTGCAGGCCAATGGGATGTATCAGTACTAAAAGTTTATAAATTAATCCACTATGAAGGTGAAGAATAAGCCTCGGAAAAATCTTCGAACCCAAAATTGTCCAGTTTGCTTGACCCCAATGGGAGATATGCCGGGAAGTAGAGATGCATATTGCCCCAACTGCGGTTATAAAGACCCCTGTTGTGAATAATATTCCTCTTTGTATGTAATTTATTGTTTTGCTGTTCTGCAAGGCCACGCCTTACGGAATCAAAATAAAGAAAAATCCCCTTTCGGGGATTTTTCAATCGTGTTTCTTGGATTCCAAATTAAGGATGTCCAAGAAAGAAATCTGCTAGTTAAGCTTTTCCGATCTTGTACATTCCTGTACCACAGACTGGACACTTTCCTTTCATTGCAGGTTTTCCATTTTTCATGGTCACTGGTGTAGCACTAGGATCATCTCTCTTAGCTCTACATTTTACACAATACATTTCTGCCATAATATTTCACCCCCCTTCAATATAAGTAAAAACTTACATGCTACTTAAAACTATAAAAAGAATTATCTGAGCTAGAAGAATAACACCAGTTACGATAACAGTTTTTCTTAAGTCTGTAACTACATGTGAATTAGAGGTTAAAGCGATAGTTTGATTAGGTCGAGATAAGGCTGGTAATTCAAGTCTTGATTTTTTTTCACGAGGATGACTTACTTGAGCAGAGGTTTCATTTTCAAGGTGATAGACGATGTGTCGAGAATCGGCAAGAATCTTTTGTTTTCTAGTTTTCTTCTTTGCCATTTTTTAGACTGTAGCCTTGATTTAAAGCTACATAAGGCAAGATACACTATTGACATCATGCCTGTCAAGGAGTAACAATGGAACACTATGTTAGGTAACATCACGCTCATAATACTATTGGTTGTTTCTCTCTGGACCGTCTTTCTAACAATTCTTTTCTGGCGTATGCTTGTTCACTATAATAAGCTGTCTGATGGTGTTGGAAAAGATGGACTTAAGGCATTATTAGAGGACGTTTTAAAATCGGAAGCGAAGACTAAAAAGGATATTGAAATGCTACGAAGTCTATATGATAGAATAGAACAAGAGGGTCAATTTCATATACAGAAGGTTGGCCTTTTACGATTTAATCCTTTCAAGGATACAGGAGGAGATCAGAGTTTCATATTGTCCTTACTAGACAATACTGACACAGGAGTGATTATATCGGGGCTCTATTCTAGGTCCGGTCTTAGATGGTATGCTAAGAGAGTTATAAACGGTAAAGGCACAGAGCATGAGCTGTCCGATGATGAAAAGAAGGCTTTGAAAGAAGCTGGAAGTTTAAAGAAATCATAATTTATGCTTAAAGATAAAAAGATTATTCTAATTGCTTTTGTTGTTTATTTACTCGCAACAGGCGCCTCATATTTCTTATTTGCTAAATCTCCACTAGCGCAAAGATTTACCTCACCTATCCCGCCAGCTACTAAAGGTGCTGATGGAGAATTAGTTTTTGATGATGCACTTCCAAAGACAGAAGCATGTCCCCTAAATGGCGCTAAATATTCTAAACAGCAAAAAGATTGGTGGGAAAAACACAGGCCTCTTGGAGTGATGATCGAGAATCATGAGAATGCTCGTCCACAATCAGGCCTCAACGCAGCAGACATAACCTATGAAGCAGTCGCAGAGGGCGGAATCACTAGAACTTTAAACATTTATTATTGTAATGCTCCAGTTCAGGTAGGGCCTATTAGAAGTGCGAGAACATATTTCCTTGACTGGATGTCAGAATACGGCGATAGTCCTTTGTACGCTCATGTAGGAGGCGCAAATACCCCAGGCCCAGCAGATGCACTATCTCAAATAAATGATTATGGATGGGGTGGGTATAATGACCTTAATCAGTTCTCGATTGGATTCCCAACTTTCTGGAGAGATTACAATAGATTAGGACATGCTACAGCTACGGAGCACACTATGTACTCTACGACTAGTAAATTGTGGGAATTTGCAGAAGAGGAAAGAGGACTTGGTGTAGAGGGTGAGGATGGAACTCCATGGGACGAAGGATTTACTCCATATAAATTTAAAGATGAAGCAGCTAGCTCAGCAAGGGGTAATACTAAGACCATTCACATTGAGCATTGGGATGGATATGACGAATATTTCATCGATTGGACCTATAACAAAACCTCAAATGAATATAGCAGGAAAAATGGAGGAGCTCCACATCTAGATAAGAATACAAATAAGCCAGTAACAGCTAAAACTATCGTAGTTCTTTATCAGATTGAGAGTAGCGCAAACGATGGCTATGAAAATAACGCTCATCTTTTATATGACACTGTGGGAACCGGCGATGCTGTGATACTTATGGATGGAAAAGAAATCGAGGGAAGCTGGAGTAAGAAAACTAGAACAGATAAAACTGTGATAGAAGATGAAAATGGGGAAGAAATTGAATTTAGTAGAGGTAAGATTTGGTTCCACATACTACCAACTGAAGGCGTCTTGGACGTGAAATAGTTTGACATAGTTTACTAATCCTCTTAGATCGAGTAAAATAACTGTTAGTATTCTCTATGCTTTCAGATCTTATAACATCAAGATCCCGCGTAAAGCTTCTGAACGTATTCCTGTCCAATCCTTCAGAGATGTATCACGTTCGTGAGCTCGTAAGGCGCACAGGGGACGAGATAAATGCAGTTAGACGCGAGTTATCTTACTTAGAAAAAAAAGGAATCCTCACAAAGGAACCTCGTGCCAACAGGGTCTATTATTTCCTTTCAAAAAATTACGAATTCTATTTTGATTTATTAAAAATTGGAAGTAAAACTGTAGGTCTTGGAGAAAATATTCTTAAAAATAGGGTAAAGTTGGGTCGGCTTAAGTATGTAATGTTTTCCGGAAAGTTTGCAAGAAGATTGCCAAAAGGCCCTGAAGATGTAGACTTACTTGTCGTTGGAGCTGTGGTTTTGCCAGAGCTCGCACTTCTCGTTCGTGAAGAAGAAAAGAGGCTTGATACAGAAATAAATTATACAGTTATGACAGAGGAGGAATTTGATTTTAGAAAAAAGAAAAGAGATCCATTTATTCTTTCCATTCTTTATGATTCTCGTGTTATGCTAATTGGTGACGAAGAAAATATGCTTTCATGAAAAATCCGCGGCTCCTTTTCGCTTTTATAATAGTTTTAACATTGTTAGCTGCCTTTATAAATCTTCCAGGCAGAATTAACCTGTTAGGTTTTGACCGCGAAATTAAATATAACTCCAATACCGTTTTGCAAAAGCTTAATATCCCTAAAGAAATTTCATTTAGACAAGGTCTTGATTTAAAAGGCGGAGTGAGTCTTAATTTTAAAGCTGAAGTTGAAAAATTGCCAGCAGGTGAAAGAGACCAGGCGCTAGAAAGCGCCAGGGAGGTAATTGAGCGACGTATTAATTTGTTTGGAGTATCTGAACCATTAATTCAAACTGCCAAAGTAAATAACGATTCTAGAATTATCGTAGAGCTCCCTGGAGTAACTGACGTAAGTCAGGCAATTAATCTTATTGGTTCAACTGCGCAGCTTACATTCTGGGAGCCGACCGCTTCCGTTGCAGCTGATGTTATGGCATCCGGCGAGTATCCAATTAACGCCGATGAATCAGGGCTTGGACCTCTTAAGAAAACGGACTTATCAGGATCAGATCTGAGCTCAGCTGTTGTTTCATTCGACCCGAATACTGGATCTCCCGTGGTGCAATTGATGTTTGATTCAAAAGGGAAAGAAAAATTTGGAAAAATAACAGAAAGAAATCTACAGCAGCCGGTAGCTATTGTTTTAGACAATATGATATTAACAGCCCCAACTGTTAGCGATGTTATTTTAACTGGAGACGCAATAATTTCTGGAGGATTTACTCAGGAACAAGCAAAAGCGCTTAGTACTCAGCTAAATGCAGGAGCACTTCCAGTAAAGCTTACAGTTTTAGAGCAGCATGTAGTGGGTCCAACTTTGGGACAGGAGTCGCTTAAGAAAAGTTTGATTGCAGGAGTAATAGGATTTATAACTGTTGTAGTGTTTATGGTCTCAATTTATGGAAGGCTTGGAGTGATCGCGAGTATAGCTCTTCTTCTCTACACATTGTTCAATTTGGCAGTCTTTAAATTAAGCAGTCTTACTCCGTTTGGAATTACCTTAACTTTAGCCGGCGTAGCAGGTTTGATTCTGTCTATTGGTATGGCTGTTGACGCAAATATTCTTATTTTTGAAAGAATAAAAGAAGAAATGAGATCAGGAAAGAGTAAATCAAGCGCTATTGATCTTGGTTTTTCAAATGCCTGGATGTCGATTAGGGACTCTAATGTTTCTACAATTATCACGTGTATAATTTTATATAGTTTTGGCACTGGAATTGTCAGAGGATTTGCATTAATTTTAGCAATTGGAGTTGTAATTTCTATGTTCTCAGCAATAACAGTTACAAAAACTTTGTTAAAAATAGCTTATAGATAATATGGATATAATTGGAAGAAAAAAAATATGGTTTGCGATTTCATTACTTGTAATGATTCCAGGTTTAATTTCGCTTGCTCTTTTTGGGTTAAATCTTTCGATTGAATTTACAGGTGGATCCCGAATGTCTGTTTCGTTTTCTAGTGAAGTTACTAACGAGCAAAAAGACTTCTTAAGAAACACCCTTGAGGAGAAAAATATAAAAGTTTCTTCGATTGAGACTTCAAGTAAGCTTGCCATAGTAAGAACTGAAGAAATTGATCAAAGACAAAACAGTGAGTTCGTAAAGGATCTCGGAGCAAAATATAAAGATGCTAAGCAGCAGGAGTTTTCAACAATTGGGCCAACTATTGGAGGAGAAACAACCAGGAATGCTATTAAAGCTGTTTTAGTAGCCTCACTTTTAGTGGTAATTTATATTTCCTGGGTTTTTAGAAAAGTTCCAAAGCCCGCAAGTTCTATTCGTTTTGGAGTCTCTACGATTATAGCTTTAGTTCATGATGTTCTTGTGGTGGTCGGAGTATTTTCAATTCTAGGACATTTCCTGCATGTAGAAATTGACAGTTTGTTTGTTACAGCACTTTTGACAGTAATTGGATTTTCAGTTCATGACACGATTGTTGTTTTTGACAGAATGCGTGAGAATCTTGAGAAAAATGGAGGAGGAAATTTTGCAAAAGTTGCAAATGACTCTATTGTTCAAACAATAGGAAGATCTTTAAATAACTCGATTACTGTTCTTTTGGTTTTGTTTGCATTGCTATTATTTGGAGGAGAAAGCATAAGGTGGTTTGTTGTAGCATTATTTATTGGAATGATAAGCGGTACTTATTCATCAATTTTCAATGCCACCCCAATATTAGTTGCCTGGCACGAATGGAGTTTGAAAAGAAGCAGGAGTAAGATCTAGATTCTGCAAGGCCACGCCTTGCAGGGTTTTAAGAGTTGAGTTTGGATTTTACAATTTCAGAAACTATTCCCATATCGGCTTTGCCTTTAAGTTTTCCGTTTAGAGCCCCCATAAGTTTGCCCATATCAGCAATTGATGTTACTCCTGTTTCAGAAATTGTTTCTTCAACTATTTTAGCGACTTCATCTTCTGGCATTTTTTCTGGAAGATATGCTTCTAAGATTTTAAGCTCAGCTGTTTCTTTATCTACTAAATCCTGACGCTCCGCCTTTTCATATTCAGTAATTGAATCACGTCTTTTCTTAGCTTCTTTTTCAACAACTGTTAAAATATCTTCAGGAGTGGCCTCATAACCAGCCCCGCCTTTTTCAGTTTGATAATAATTGATAGATGAAATAAGCATGCGGATAGTGGACTTTTTAGTCTCATCTCCGGCTTTCATCGCAGCTATTAGTTCTTGTTGTAATGCTTTCTTATCCATTAAATTAATCTTCCGATTCCTTTCTGTTTACTTTTGTTAAATGCCCATGTAAACAGTAAGATTGATAATAGCAAATAAGTAACGCTTAATGCAAAGCTTATAATTAACTTATCAATGCTCACGCTTCCACTTTTTATGTGTTCTCGCATTGCTTCAAAAACATAACTTGCAGGAATTATTTTGGAAATTTCGATTGCCCAATCAGGAAGAATTGCTGCGGGGTAATAAATAGCTGAAAATGGCACGAGTATATATGCACCGGTCCATGCAAGTGTTTGAACTTTTTGTCCATATCTAATAATAAGAGATGCTACGCTAAAACCAATTGCCCATCCCATAATACAAAGATTAATCGCAAATGGAACTATCCACCAGCCGAATCGAAAGAAATCATAGCCATATAAAACAAAAGCAATGGATGCTGAGAAAAGAAGACTTGCAAACATTTTTATTCCGCCGTAAATCATAACTGAGGATATCCATTCTGACATTTTTAATGGAGATGAAAATAAATTTACTAAATTTTTATCCCACATTTCAGTAAGCAGATTTACGGTTACTTCGTATTGTGTTCGCCAGGTAATTATCCAAAAAATTAAACCTGTTAAGAGAACCGTCGTGGTTTCTTCAGGATTTGTACTTAATTTTGCAAAATAAATTCCAGTTAATCCCCAAATTAAAATATCCATTATTGGCCAATAAAACATATCGCTTAATCTGTCATAGCTATGAATTAAGGTATAGAAATATCTTTTGTTCATGGCGTAAATTCTTCTTAAGCTCATTTTCCTCCTCCTTCAGGCCTTTGGCCTTTTGAATATTTTAAGAAATAGTCCTCAAGGTCTGGTTTGTTGACGCTAATATCCTGGAATTCAATTTTCTCAGATGATAGGTCAGTTAGGATTTTTGATATTTCTTCGGTTTTAATGTTTAGATTAAAAATATTTCCATCCTTTAAAAAATTAATGTTATTTTTCTTAAAGTGTTTTTCTGCTGTCTCTGAATCCTTAATTAAAATTTCGATATGAGAATCTGTAATTTGTCTTGCAAGATTTTCCGGTGTGTCTTCTGCCATAATTTTTCCGTGATTAAGAAAAATCACTCTGTCGCACATTTCTTCGACCTCTGTCATGTTATGCGAAGTGAAAAGCATGCTAACTTTATATTCCTCTTGTTCCTTCTTTAAAAATTTTCTTATTTTTACTGCAATATCTGGGTCAAGTGAAGCCGTTGGTTCATCAAGTAAAATAATTTCGGGATAATTTAAGAAAGCTTTTGTTAAAAGTAGCCTTGCTCTTTCTCCAGCAGATAAAGTGTGAACTGCTTTTTTTCTAAGATGAATTATTTCAAACTCTTCTAATAATTTATCAATTCTTTTTTTCTTGTTCGGAACTTCATACAAATCTGCAAAAACAGAAAGAACCTGATCAATTGTAAAAAACCAAGGGAGGGAAATGTACGCTGAAGAGTAATTAATTTTTTTTAAAATTCCACTTCTGTCTTCTCTAAATTTTTTCCCAAAATAAATTATGTCTCCGGATGTTGGGGACATCACATCTAAAAGCATGTGAATACTTGTGGTTTTTCCAGCGCCATTTGGTCCCAGGAGACCTAATATTTCTCCTTCTTTTAATGAAAATGATATATCATCTACAGCAGAAAAATTTCCAAATTTTTTTGTTAAATTATTTACCTCTAAAACTTTTTTAACCATGAATAGATAATAGCATATTAAATATTTCTATCAAAAATAAGTAATTGGGTGGGTTTGATTTTTAAAAATTATATATCGATATATCGATATATCATGCAGAAATTTCCTTAACTCTTTTAGTTAAATATTCTTTGGTATTTTTTGATTGATCTTCATCTATTTCTTCGTATAATTTTTGTAAAATTTCTCCAATTTCTTTTCCAGGTTTTATATTTAAAATCTTCATTACATCATTTCCGTCGATTGCAAGATCATTGATTGAAAAAGCAGCAGGTGCAAGCTCTTTTTCTATTCTATCTTTAAATAGCTTAAGTCTCCAGGATTCTGCTGTTTCGGTGCCGCTTCCTAATCTATCGCCAATTCTTAAATCTATTAAATCTTTAACATTTTCTACGCCAATCCGTCTTATAAATCTTCGGACAGCTGCGTCAGTTATTTTGTCATCCACTGAAAACATATGCCACCTAATTAAACTAATAACTCTGTTTCTTTCAATTTTAGAAAACTTTAATCTTTCGCAAATTTCGTAAGCGAGTTTTGCTCCTGCTACTTCATGATTATAAAAAGTGACTAGTCCGTCATTATCTTCACCTCTGACTTTTGGTTTTCCAACATCGTGAATAAGAGTCGCAAATCTAACGATAGGGTCAACTGATGGGCAATATTTAAGAGACATAATGTTATGTGTAAAAACATCAGTTGTGTGATGACGTCCAGGTCTAACCTGAGAAACATTAATTCCTTCCAGAAGTTCAGGAATTATAAATTTCAAAAGCCCTGCATCTTTTAAAAGCAAGATTCCCTTGGATGGATTTTCGCTTGCTAAAATTTTTAAGAGTTCATCTCTAATTCGCTCATATGAGATTTGTTGGATTAGGGGCGCATCTTCAACGAGTTCTTTTCCGGTCGCATCATCAATGTCAAAAGAAAGAACTGTAGCAAATCTAATTGCTCTTAAGAGTCTAAGTGCATCTTCTTTAAATCTTTCCGAAGGCGCACCAACAGTTCTAATAATTTTATTTTTTATGTCAGTTTGTCCATCATAGGGATCAATAAATTCAGGCTCAGCTTGTTTGTCTTTTGGAAAACGAAGAGCGATAGCATTAATCGTAAAATCACGTCTGCTTAGATCTTCCTCAATTGTTTTTCCCCAAGCGACTTTGTCAGGATGCCTTTTGTTTGAAAAACCCTGCTCTGTTCTATAAGTGGTAACTTCAACAATTGTCTTCTCATCTAAGGGAATTCCTACAGTTCCAAAGTCATTATTATAGTACCCGTCTGGGAAAAGTTTTAAGATCTGTTCTGGAGTAGCGTTAGTCGTAAGATCCCAGTCTTTAACAGGTAAATTTAGAATAATATTTCTTACTGATCCGCCGACGAAGTATGCTTCAAAGTTATTTTTTTCAAGGCTGTCATGGATTTTTAAAACACTTGGTGGAATCAAATCTTTCATTAAAATTTGCGCTCTGATATAGTATAGCAGATGAAAAAGTGGGACCTACAAAGTGAAATAAAATTTGACGAAAATAAGTTTGAACCTCAAGAATTAATTAACGTTTTACTTGAAAACCGGGAGATTAAAACCAAAAAAGAAATTGATAACTTCTTAGATCCGAAGCTTGATGATCTAGATATTAATTTACTCGGAATAAATAAAAATGATCTCACGAAAACTTTAAAGAGAATTAAGGGAGCGATTGGAAAAAAAGATCTAATAATTATTTTTGGAGATTATGATGCCGATGGAATAACTGGCGCTGCTATTCTTTGGGAGTCATTAAATGAATTAGGTGCAAATGTAATGCCGTATATTCCTAACAGAATAACTGAGGGTTATGGCCTTTCAAAAAAGGGCGTAGAGGGGATGATGGCAAGATATCCGGATACAAAAATGGTTGTAACTGTGGACAATGGAATTGTCGCATTTGAAGGGGTGGATTCTGCGAATAGTTTGGGACTAGATGTAATTATTACCGACCATCATGTCAGGGCACAAAAATTACCAAACGCTTTTTCAATCGTTCATTCAACTAAAGTTTGCGGCTCTGCAGTAGGGTGGTTTTTATCAAGATTTTTAGAGGAAAAAATAAAAGGAAAAATCGACTTAAAAAAACATTTGGATTTAGTAACGATTGCGACTATTGCTGATTTAGTTCCATTAACAGAGCAAAGTCGAATCTTGGTAAAGTTTGGTTTGAAATATTTAAGAGAAACTAAAAGAGTTGGTTTGCTTTCTCTCTTTGAAGAAGCAGCGCTAGATCCCGAAAAAATAGGTACTTATGAAATTGGACATATTATTGCGCCCAGACTTAATGCCATGGGGAGACTCGAAGAGGGGATGGATAGCTTGCGACTTCTTTGCACAAAAGACGAAAAGAAAGCAAAAAATTTAGCAAGGACGATTGGAGAGACAAATAGAAATAGGCAGCAAATAACAGCTGAAACTGTCGATCATGCAAAAGATGCTGCATCAGGGAAAATTTCTAAAAAATTATTATTTGTTTATCATGAAAGTTATCAGCCAGGTGTAATAGGTTTGGTGGCAGGGCGACTTACAGAGGAATATTATTTGCCGTCAATTGTTTTGTCGAAAGGAGAAGAGTTTAGTAAAGCATCCGCTCGTTCTGTATCAGGTTTGAATATCATCGAATTCATAAGAGAAGCATCTGAATTTTTGGTTGATGCCGGAGGACACCCTATGGCAGCAGGTTTTACGGTAGAAACAAAAAAACTGGAGCTTCTAGAGAAAAAACTTGAAGAGCTCGCAGAAAAATTAATTTCAAAAGAACATTTAATTCGGAAATTAAAAATTGATTGTGAGTTATCGATTGGGCTAGTTAATTTGGATTTGTTTGGAGAATTATTAAAACTTGAACCATTTGGAATGAAAAACCCATCTCCAGTTTTTTTAAGTAAAAGTTTAGTTATTGAAAGTTTGCGTTTTGTCGGAAAAGAAAGTAAACACGTTAAGATAGAATTTAAAAAAGATAAAACTATAATTGGCGGAATCTTATTTAACTATGATAAAAGTTTGGATTTAAAAATAGGAGACAATGTAGATGTCGTTTATTCGATTGAGTTAAACGAATGGAATGGAAATAAAAAAATTGAGCTGAAAATTAGAGATATAAAAAAGGCAGATTAAATAAACCCTGCTCTTTTGGAAGCTCTATGAGTAGAAACTAGCATGTCGTGAACTTCGTCTGCTGTTCCGTATGGCTCAACTACTTTCTTATTATAAATTTCATCTGGAACATGATGTGTGTATATTCTACCTGACCCAAACCATCTTCTTATAGCGTATTCACCGTGTCCTGTTCTGTCCCTAAGTTTATAATCTGCATCCGTTTGAAGTGTATGGATCATAACCTCATAATTTTCTCCATCAAATTGTAATCTAACTTTCAGTACGCGCATATCAGGATCACTCACAGGGTTTAGCGTATCTCTTGTTGTGGATCCATCAAGATTATCTTCAACATCATAAATTTCTATTTGTTTTCCAGATTTTCTAGAAGCTTCTCTTATTCTGTCTAGTAGCTTCCTAGCCTGACCTACGTTTCTTGCAATTAATATCGCTCCCTGGTCATCTTTTATAATTTTTTCTGGATCCATTTCTCCTGTTCGCATCATTTTTATAAATATTGAATCATCATCTTTTATGCCTCTATCTGTAATATGGGCTTGAATAGATTGACCGCGAAATGTTGTTGTTCTAACAGGCAAGGTGTGGATTCTTACTTTGTTGTTTTTAGGGTTTTGATTGTTTGAGTCTCTTTTTTTTCTTTCTTCAGCAAACTGATCGTTGGGGAATTCTCTTACTTCAACAACGCTATAGTCATCCTTATCTGTAGTGTCATGTACGGTGGCATAAGTGATGGTTGCATCGGATCCGCCTTCCCATACATTGTCGATAAGGAAATTAACAAATGTTGTTCTTTCTCCTTCAACGGATTTTGACCTATTCACGCTTTGAGCATTATTTAATGCTTCTTGAATAACCTTGTTTTTTTCTCTCCATGCGAAAATATTCCTGCGGAGCTTCATAGAGTGAAGTTTTAAACCAGCACGATACTTAACCTCTGGGTCTTCACTCGTGAAAATTGATTCAATTAAGCTTAATATGTCATCTCTTTCTTTGACATCTTCTGGCAAGTCGATGACATCTCCAATACCACTTAATACTCCACCATTTTGTCTAGTTTTGGCCCAAAAATTATCTGCTTGCTGTGCAAATTCTCTAATTATTCCTGCGGGCCATTGTGTTTCATAGTCATATGGAATTCCTGCGTTATCTAAGAACATTTCATTAATTCTTTTTCTTAATGCAGATCGTTCAGCGCCTGTCATGGTTCTAAATTTTTCAAAAATTTCACCAGTTGTTTTTACATCCATATAGCTTTTTATTTCCCCTAGAGTTGATCTAACTTCCTGTACATGCATTCTAAACTCAGTTCTAAGTGGTGCGTTTGTTCTTAATCTTCTTCTTTCTTGTCTTATAGCATCTCTTCTTTCCTCTACTGTTGCTGCTACCTTAGGATTCTTTATATCTTTTTTGGGTGGTACTACGGGAAGTTCGACCATTGATTCAGATATTCGTCTAATATATCTAACAGCATGCCCAATGGTAGGCATTGGATTTGGATCTTTTTCAGGATTAAAAACGTCAACTGGATGTGGTTCTCCGGTTAATAATGATACTGGGAAAACATCTTGTCTTAAGAAATGAAAATTATGTACAGGATTTGGTTTTGAGGTAGGACCTGTAGGTGTGGGATCTGCAACCGCAGGTGTTCCTTCACTCTTATTTTGTCGAGTGGTAATAGTTGTGCCTGCATCTTTTATTATTTCAGTTTTTATTGCTTCAGGTGGCATAGTTGGGTGATTCTAGCATAGCTTATAGTAGTATGTCAATCAAAACTGAGGCTAAATTATCCGTTAGGTTTTATTTCAGGAGCTTGCTGTAGGCCTTGAGGTGTTAGTCCATGTCTAAATTCATCTCCTCGAACATCTTTAGCAAGATCCGATGCTAATGCATGTGGAACTAATGCTGTTCCTTCAGGAAGTAACTCTATTCCAGGAATTTGACGTTCTTGAACATGTTTGACGGGTATAACCCCAATTGGAGTTGGTTCGCCAGCTAATAGAGCAACATAAGGACCCATATCTTTTTCAAGATCTCCATAAAATCCTTCGTGTGATCTTTTCATTGCTCGCTAGTATATAATTCTGAATGCTTATTGTCAATTTACGCACAAAAATATACAATACGGTTATGCAAAGAACGCTTATAAAAGACACTGTAAATAAGGTTGGGGAAGAAGTTTTGATTCAAGGATGGGTAGATATAAGACGGGATCATGGGAAATTAATCTTCTTAGATCTTCGAGATAGGTCAGGAAAAATCCAAGCAGTAGTTATACCAAGCAGTTCTCCAGAGGCTCACACAAAAGCCGGGGAATTAAGGCCAGAATTTGTAGTAGAAATTACTGGAAAAATTAATGCTAGACCTGAGAGAAATGTAAATAAAGATCTTTTAACTGGCACCGTAGAGCTAGAAGTTTTGGGTGTAAAAATTCTTAATAAGGCGGAAACTCCACCTTTTGATGTTACAAGTGATGGGCTAGATATTAACGAAGAGGTTCGTTTGAAATATAGATATTTAGATCTCAGACGCCCAAGAATGCAGGACAATATCAGACTTAGAAGTGACTATATGCAGGCACTTCGTGGGGCACTCGTTAAAAAAGATTTTGTAGAAATTGAAACTCCAATTCTCTCTAAAGCCACAATGGAAGGAGCGAGAGATTTTATAGTGCCATCTCGTTTTCAGCCAGGTAAATTTTATGCACTTCCACAGAGTCCACAGCAGTACAAGCAGCTTCTAATGGTAGCCGGATTTGAAAGATATTTTCAATTTCCGCATTGTTTACGCGATGAAGATTTAAGAGCTGATAGAGGATTCGAACACACACAGTTAGACTTGGAAATGAGTTTTGTAAATCGGGAGGACGTTATGTCTACCGTTGAAGAAGTTGTGAAAGAGGGAGTTTTAGCAGTTGGCGGAAAATTAAAAGACGAAACATTTCCTGTTGTTTCATATAAAGAAGCAATGGAAAAATATGGAGCTGATAAGTTTGATTTGCGCTCCGATGAAGATAAGAAAAATGGAGTATTAGCTTTTGCATGGGTCACAGATTTTCCTTTCTTTAGAAAAACAAGCACTACGGAAGCATCAGATAAATTTGATAGCAAGAGTGGATGGACATTTACTCATAATCCATTTAGTATGCCGATTCCAGAGCATTTAGATTGGTTAATGAAGGGCGAAAATATTGATCAAATCACAACTACTCAATATGATTTGGTTTGCAATGGCTTAGAAGCAGGCGGAGGAAGTATCAGAGCCCATACTCCTGAAATTTTGAGAGCCACGTATAAGATAATGGGCTATACGGATGCACAGATTGAGGAAAGTGTCGGGCACATGATCGAAGCATTTTCATTTGGTGCACCTCCTCATGGAGGAATAGCTTTAGGGCTCGATCGTCACATAGCACTTCTCAGGGGAGAAGCATCCATAAAGGAAGCAATGGCATTTCCAATGACTTCAACTGGAAGAACTTCCGTTATGGACGCTCCAGCTGCTATTTCAGAAGAACAGCTTAAGGAATTAGGAATTAAAATTGTCACAAAGTAAAAATGGATGAAACACTTCCCAAAGATAAATAAAGTAAAAATTGTCTACTTCGTTACTTTAGTAATCGTTTTTGCTGCATTTAGTTTTTTAGCGCTTCTTAATATTGAGCTTAAAAAACAAAACTCATTAATTGGAACCTACACAAATCCTATTAACTTTACTCCAGCGCGATATCCTCAAGTTAACTTCTCGCTTGCTCCAGTTATTTCTGCACAGGGCGCTGTTGTAATTGATAAAGACTCTCAGGTGGTTTTGTTTGAAAAAAATCCAAATATAAGATTTTCACCAGCTTCTACCACTAAAATTATGACTTCGCTTGTCGCATTAGAATATTACGAGCCGTCTGATATTTTAACTATATATAAATCAAATGTAGAGGGGACTACTTTAAGATTTCCGTTAAATGAACAATTTACATTTGAAGATCTTCTTTATGCGATGATGCTTCCTTCTTCAAATGACGCGACGCAGGCAATTGCAGAAAATTATCCTGGAGGAGAAAAAGCCTTTGTTGCAAGAATGAATGAGAAAGCAAAGGCCTATCATTTAACAGACACATATTTTGAGGAACCAATCGGGCTTCTTGATGAAAAAGATTATACAACTGCAATTGACTTAGCAAGACTGACCAGTATCGCATTAGAAAACGAGGTATTTTCAAAAGTAGTTGCTACTAAAAGTAGGCAAATCCAAAGTATAGATGGTAGTAGGTATATGGCAAGAAATATAAATATTTTATTAGATATTCCTGGAGTCAGTGGAGTGAAAACTGGTTTTACGGATGGAGCTGGACAAGTACTTGTAACTTCCCGAAATCTTCCCAATGAAAATGCCGATTTAATATTTGTTGTTATGCAAAGTCAGGATAGGTTTGGGGATACAGAAATTTTATTAAATTATCTAAATAATAATATTACTTTTCTATCCATTCGTCCTTAACTGCAGAAACATAAGCCATAAAATTATTATTTCCTTCAAAAACAATTACAGGCATTAAGTATTCTTGTTGTTTTCCTTCTGAATATAATCCCAAATAAACATTTTTAATTACAATTTCCAAATTATCGCCTGTTTGGTTTACGACTCTGCCTTTGCCATTTTTTAATTCTTCAAATGCTTCCTCAGCTGTCTTAATCGGATATGTTCCTGATTCTTCAGTAGACCGCTGATAGAAAAATCTGGCATTAACCACTTGGGGTTCTCTTTCACCTGCACCAATCACAAGATTCATTGGAGAATTTGTTCCACCGGGATAGACCATTTTCACTTCATCTTTATCCGTCTGGAAATAAGAGACGCTTATTAATTTTGCGCGAGATAAGCTTTCAGCAGGACCTAGGACTTCATTGTTAATTGAAAATAGTTCAACTTCTGTTTTTTCATCATCAATATCTTCTGGGTAAAGTCCTAAAGCATTTAAAAATGTTTTAGCAGTTGAAAGTGCGTCCTCTTGGTTTCCGAGTGTAGCGCCAGAAAGAACCGTCGGGTCACTTAAGAACGGTGAATAGAGAGTAAAAGAAGCCATGTTTACATTCAGTACGAGGCTTTTTGCTGGAGGTCCTGGACTTGTCCAGCGATATTGAATGTCAGAGAGTTGTTCTGGTTTGTTATTAAAACCAAGAGACGAGACTTTTTCATTTGCACGCTGGACTGCGAGAAGATCAGGTCCTGGTTTTTCCATTTCATAAACTTTTGTTCTATCAGGAAGTGAGGGAAGTTCTCCGCTTAGGGTATCCACTGAATATGTGAATTTCTTGTTAATGCTCTCAGGAAAAAAGATCGGAGGTAGTTTGCCAAAAGAAACAGTAGGTGGCGGAGGTGGTGTAGGAGATATAATTTCCTTAATAATAAAGAAAACTTTTATCAGCACAAAAATTCCTATCAGAATTCCAATGACTATCGCGGCCCATTTGGCCACAACTAAAAACTGACTCTTAAATTTGCTAAGGGTCGTGGGCATATATTGAGTATAAAGGAGATTTTAGCTACAATGCAAATGACTATGGTTAGAACTAGAATTGCACCGAGCCCAACAGGATTTCCGCATATAGGAACTATTTATCAAGCTCTGTTTGATTTTGCATTTGCTAAAAGAAATAAAGGCCAATTTGCTATTCGAATCGAAGATACAGATAGAGCAAGATTTGTAGAGGGAGCAGAGAATAAAATTTTTGAGGCAATTGACTGGTTCGCACTTGCAGAAGATGAGAGTGTTAGGAAGCCTGGAGAATTTGGTCCTTATAGACAGTCAGAGAGATTGGAAATTTACAATAAATATATTGATGAGTTGATCAATAAAGGGGGAGCATATTATTGTTTTTGTACTAAGGAGAAGTTGGATGCACTCAGGGCTACGCTTACTGCAGCCAAAGAACCAGTAATTTATGACAAAACCTGCAGAAGCTTGAATATTGAGGAATCTAAAAAAAGATTGGATGAGTCACATGTCGTAAGGCTCAAAATGCCGACTGACAAAGCATTTAAAGTCTTAGACCAAATAAGAGGGGACATAGAATTTGACCTAACCCTTTTAGAAGACTCAGTGCTTATTAAATCAGACGGTTTTCCGACCTATCATTTTGCTGTAGTTGTCGACGACCACCTGATGGAAATAACACACGTTATTAGAGGAGAAGAATGGCTTTCATCTCTTCCAAAGCATATAGTTTTGTATGATTATTTTGGTTTTGAAAAGCCGCTTTTTTATCACACTCCGAATTTAAGAAATCCAGATAAGTCTAAATTATCTAAAAGACATGGCCATGCAAGCGTTGATTGGTATAAAGAAGAGGGCTTTTTACCAGAAGCGATTCTTAATTTTCTAGCACTTATGGGATGGAGTCATCCAGAGCAAAAAGAAGTTTTTGAAATTTCAGAGTTTATAAATTTATTTGATCCAAAAGACTTAAAACCAGTTGGTCCAATTTTTGATCTTGCAAAACTTGAATGGATAAATGGAATGTGGATTCGAAATATGTATCCAGGGGAACTTAAGAAAAGGCTTGAAAAGTTTTATAGAAATGACAAGGAGTTTAGCGTAATTTTTGATAGCAAACACGTAGAATTATTGATTGGACTTGCGCAAAGTAGAATGAAAAAACTTTCTGAATTTAGAAATCTAGTAAATGCCCCTCAAAAACAAAGAGAGTTTACGAAGGAAGAGAAAGATTCTGCAAAAATGCTCTTAGAAGTTTTGGAAAAAATTAATCACACGGACTGGAGAGAAGATATAATCTTAAATCATCTTAAGAATTTTAGAGATCAGGAAGGAGTTTCTATGAAGATAATTTACTTTTTGATTACTGGAAAAGAACAAGGTCTTCCTCTAATCGAAACAATGGTAAAAATTGAAGGACGAGATCAAATTATAAAAAACCTCAAGTCGCGCATTTGACTTCTATAAAATATATGAAAAAGAAAAGCAGTGAGTTTATTATTAAAACGAGTAAATATAAAGTTAAAGATATTTATTTAAATGTTGCAGAGGTTGGAAAAGGCGAAGCTCTAATTTTTATTCATGGTTGGTCTAATTCTTGGATTGGATGGACATTATTAGCTAAAGAGCTTGCCCCGCATTATAAGCTTTACATGTTAGATCTGCCTGGATTTGGAGACTCAGATGTTTTGCCGAATTATTCCCTTGAGATTATTAATGAATATGTGTCCTATTTTATTGATAAGTACGTTCCAAACCCAAGAGCAATCGTGGGAGCTTCATCTGGTACTTTTGTAGCATCCTATGTAGCACTAGCGAATGATTATAAATTTGACATAATTTTAATAGGTACGATTTTAAATAGACGTAAGACAAAATTAATAAAGGATATTTATGCCATGTTGCTATCATTTTCAGCAAATTCAAAATTGGCACATCAAGCAGCGGAGATGATAATTAAAAATCCTTACAGTGCTTATTTTATTGAGAAATATATTCATGCTTATCAGTTTAATAAAAAAAAGATTGATCTCTACTCAGTCCCTGGCAGAAAGAAGGTTAAGGGAAAGTCTTATATTCAGCTTGGAGTCGCGATAATGGAATATATTTTTGACAAAGAGTTAGAAATTATTCCCAATAGGACACTTCTGATATTTGGTTCAGATGATAAATATGTCTCGAAAAAGACTGCTGATAATTTTCTAAAAAATTCTAATAATCCTAATTTGTCAGTTTCTATTATTGAGGAAGCTGGGCATAGTCCATCATATGAGCAGCCGGAAAAAACAGGAGAGGTAATACGAGAATTCTTAAGTGCACTTGATATAAAACGAAAGTAGATTTAATATGAAAACAAATGAAAGATTTCGTTCTGCTTTCTACTCCGATTTGGATTAATCTGTTAATCCTAGTCCCAATTATTCTCTTATTTTACTGGAGAAAAAATAAACTTTTAATTTCCCGAAAGACTCTCTTATATGCTCTTATTTTTGGAATTGCATTTGGGGTAATTGAAGCGACTTGTGTAATCTATCTAAGAGCTTCTACGGGAATGCTTCCAGGATTTGAAGGAAATATTTTTGATGTATGGAAAATGTCTGAGGAGTTTTCATATAGTCAGGAAGTTTTGAGGGAAACTTTGCCAATGAGCTTGTTAGTATTTGAAATTATTAGAGAAGCGGGAACTATCATAATGCTCGGGATGATAGCATTTATTGCGGCAAATAGATGGAGAGAAAGAGTAGCAATTTTTCTTTGGACATTTGCTGCTTGGGACATAGTTTATTATCTCCATCTTTGGTTAATGGTTAGGTGGCCTTCTAGTCTTACAACTCCTGATGTTTTGTTTTTGATTCCAGAGCCGTGGATAGGTCAAGTCTGGTTCCCATTATTAGTAAGTGGTTCAACAATGCTCGCAGTTATTTCTACCTCAAAAAATAAAATGTGAATTGCTGGCACTAGTGTACGATGTCGGAACTTTTTATCAAAATTTATATACCATGAGTTACAATTTTGGTAACTAGTTAGGGGTGCAGTTTCCCTCATACACAATTGTTATATCTCTCCATTTGCTTATTTTCTCACCATATAGCTTTGAGCAATTACCGTATGTTATTTTAAGCGTATTGTTATCTACCCATGATGGAGTTGCCGATGATAGAGAACCATTAAACCAGAATACCGATTCACTAACTCCAGCTCTATAACGTAATAAGCTAAAATTACTCAATATACTGCGTGCATCACTTACTGTTACACCTGTCATGAAGCTACAAGTAGCACCACAATTATTTTCATCAACCTGAGCAAAGTATGCACCGTTCGGAGAATAGATTTTTTCTGATGACCTATTCATTGCAGCACCAATACTGCTTATAAATAAGATTAAGACTATAAAAATAGTAAAAATAATCGTAAGTACGGAATAAACTTTCTTCTTCCAAATTTTGCGAAAAAAACTGTTTGCTGACTTACGAAAAATGACATATAGCGTAGCACTTAACACTAATACCAACCAGTGTGTCTTAACTATCTCAATAAAACCCCAAAAAGCAACTACAATGAAAAACATTAAAACCAAAAAAATAGCACCAAAAATATCCATACTCGAATTATAGCAGAGTTGAGGCTAATCTGAGCTATCTATAAAAATCAAGCTGAGTATTTAGCTCGAATGTTTACTGCTTCTTCAACTGCGTTTGATAAATGAGTTGAAATCCAAGCATATCTTTCTTTGCTATTTATTCCAGCAGGATTGTAGCGTTTTACAATTGAAGACAATGGTTTTCCAGTTTGACCATGGACAATGTAGTCGAATGGATTATTGCCTCTGTTAGCTGTGTAACCATCATGATTAAGTAGTCCATGGATATCAGTACCAACAAC
>JAGOUW010000012.1 GCA_018061075.1 Candidatus Levyibacteriota bacterium
AAAGATGAAGGAATTTATAAATTTCTAAAAGACGAGGCAAAAACTTTGCTTAATAAATTAAATATTAAAACAATCGGATTTGAAGAAGACGATCTAAGAGTTTCTGAGTTTAAATCTTTCAAGAAAATAGTAAACCTCAAGCCCGTTGATTTAACTAATCTAAGAATTATTAAAACTAACGGAGAAATTGAAAACATAAAACTTGCCTGTAAAATTTCTGATCAAGCATTTAACTATATTCTTGGGAAAATCAAACTTGGCATCTCTGAAAAAGAAGTTGCAAATTTAATCGAAAATTTTATAAAAGAAAATAACGGCGAAATTTCATTTAAAACAATTGTTGCGTTTGGGAAAAATTCCGCTATCCCCCATCATCAAACAAGTAATATAAAATTAACAAAAAACCAAATAATTCTTTTAGATTTTGGCGTAAAAATAAATAATTATTGCTCCGATATGACGCGCACTATTTATTTTGGAAAAGCTCCTGAAAAATTTAAAAAAATGCATAAAACAGTTCTTACTGCACAAGTGAAAGCAATAAAAAAAATAAAACAAAACACCAATGCATCAATAATTGATAAAACAGGACGTGAATATATTATCAATCAGAATTACCCAAGCATTTCCCATTCTGTCGGACATGGGATAGGAGTTGAGGTACATGAAGCACCCTATATTTCTCCAAATTCCAAAGACATTATTAAAAATAACATGATTTTCTCAGTAGAACCTGGAATTTATTTTTCAAATTATGGCGGAGTCAGAATCGAGGACTTAGTACTAGTTAAGAACGGTTTGGCAGAGTTGATTTCCCACTCAAATAGAGAAATAATAGAGTTACCATGCTAGACGATATTAAAAAAGACCTTTCCTCTCTAAAACTCCTTATCTCTCTTGGAACAATAGCTGTTGGAATATATCTCTTTGAGTATGTGGTTAAATTTCTCAGAGATTTTTCAGACATAATTATCATAATTTTCTTTGGATGGCTCGTTAGCTTTATACTAGAGCCTTTTGTAGATATTTTTACTAACTATCTAAAAGTTCCCAGAATTATTTCTACAGTTATTGTCTATGTTTTAGCAGCAATTCTAATTGGACTGACTTTCATAGTATTTATTCCGGATCTCGCAGTCCAGCTTAAAACCCTAGAACAATTACTACCTACTTTTAAAGAAAGTGCCCCACCAACTGTAGCTGATGGAATTGATAATTTTACAAAGTCGATTGGTAACTACACAAATATAGTTCCATCAGTTACTCAGTTCCTGGTAAATCTTGTGACTATACTAATCCTCTCTTTTTATCTCGTGATTGATAAAGATAATCTGAACAGAAGATTGTTTGCTCTTACTCCTAGAAGATATCATGGTGAAATTAGATTTGTGCAAAAAGTTATTAACCAATCATTTGCTTCATTCGTAAGAATCCAGCTACTCTGGGGAGTGGTTGGCGGAATAATAACATGGATAGTTTTAACAATTTTTGGAATAAATTTTGCAGGCTCTACATCTTTAATCGCAGGAATTTTAACAGCTGTTCCTGTAATTGGCCCGCTTATTGGAGTCATTCCTCCCCTACTTGTCGCACTAGTAGAGAGTCCTGATCAGGCCTTGATAATTTTTCTCATCATATTTGTTATTCAGCAATTTATTTTCAATGCGATTGGTCCAAAAATTATTGGTAGTGCGTTTAACATAAATCCAGTTATCGTTATTCTTTCCCTTTTAATTGGTATTAAAGTAGCAGGAGCTACTGGTGCAGTTTTTGCAATTCCTATTGCAAGTATAATTCTCATAGTTGGCCGCGAATATTACAATTTTTACTTTAAAGAAAGAGAAGGTTAAGACTATAAGCTTGACAACAAAAATGCTTTATGTCAGAATATATTTAATGAAAAACGGATTTATATTAAACAATCATCATGTTCGTCTTAACGGCGGATGTGATTTTAGTGTTTAAAAAATAAAATTAAACAAAATCATTACCGCCGAAAGGCGGTTTTTTTGTGCTGTAAAAACAGCATAAAGGCAATAATTATGGAAAGATTAATAAACATAAATCAAAATTTAATTAGAAATCCTCGTACAAATAGGTTTGCGTTCCAAGCTGTAACAACACCTGAAACAAGCCGGGAATATTTAGTGCAAGGAGCATGGTCACAAGACCTACCTACTCAAAAACCCGAAGGCACAAGAATTACTTTTTCGTCAGTTGATCAATTTAGAGCAGCAAGGGATACTTATTTTGCTTGGCAAGAAATAGAGAGCTTAGATGGACCATTTAATCCCGAATTTCCTGATGCGATTATTGCTAGAATTCTAAAAGCAAGATCCACGCCAAATCCTTTAGTTCTTTTCGTTCCCTGGGGTGTAAGGCTAATTGGAGATCTTGGACAAAGCGAAATCCGAGCTATGGATAGATTGCGGGGTCTTAAGGAAATCCTAGAAGAAAAAAGAATTAACGCTAAAGTTTTAATTATGCCCGCAGATCTATATGCAACAGAAGTAAACAATCAAGTAAGTTCAAATACTGCCCAGAATTACTTTGCGAAAGTACAGGAAACTGCAGAAGGTTACGGATTCGAGGTAAAACCTTGGTCCGCTATTAGATCTGAGAATATGGAAATGTATTTATCTCTCAAAGAATTTTTAACTGAAGGAGAAATCAGGGGATTATTAACAGGTCATAAAGTAAACGAAGCTATCTCAGCAGCTAGTAGAAGAAGCGGCTATGATAGACAAGAGGATATAAAAAAGGCAGCATTTGCCTACTTAAGAGAACGTATTGCTGAAGCACAAATCGTTGAAAAAATATATGCTCCAGTGAAAGTAAGTGCTGTTGCAAAAAACAAAGACAACGAAGTTGATATGAATCTACCTAGACTGTATATTATCCCTGAACGGGAACAATTTCCTTGGTTAAAATAATATGAAAAATGATTTAAAAATAAAAAAGATAATAAAACAGGCTATTGATATTCACTATCATGTGGGTCCTGAGATTGTCCCGCGAAAATTCAATGCTCCTGAGTTAATAAATTCAGAGAAAGGAAAAATTGGCGGACTAGTGTTGAAGAATCACTTCTTCCCTACTTCACCATTCATAAAAGAAACAAACCCTAAAGGAATTAAATTATTTGGTGGTTTAGCATTAAATAATTTTGTCGGCGGGCTAAATCCGGAAACAATTATTTCCCTAAGAGAGTTTGATAAGAATCCAATTATAGTGTGGTTTCCAACAATAAATTCTAAAAACTTTCTGAAAAAAAGTAAGTTTGAAATTGCACCGGAGTGGGTCAATGATCAAGAATTTAACGGAAGATTATCAATAAACGTAAAACCAGTTACCGTTTTTAAAGATAATAAATTGACAATAAATACGATATTCTTTTTAAGACTAATGAGAGATCTAAACTTAACTCTTGCAACGGGTCATTTATCCTGGCAGGAATCAAAAATACTCTCAACGCAATTTTTAAATTTAGGAGGAAAAGTTGTATTAACCCATCCAATTTATCAAAAAATTAATATGCCAATTAAAATTCAGAAAGAATTAGCAGATAAAGGCTGCTTTATTGAACAGAGTTATTCGATGTATTCAATTGACAAGATCCCAATTGAGAAAATCGCTCAGCAGATTAAAAGCGTTGGGTGTCAATCTGTAATCCTAAGCTCTGATGTAGGACAAAAATTTAGTCCACCTCCGAGCTATGCTCTCTATAAGTTTTGTTCAATACTTCTAGAAAATGGAATAAATTATGACGAACTATACTTAATGCTAGTTTTAAATCCTAAAAAACTACTTGGCATTGTCTAGAGAATATAAATAAGATATGATTAAAAATATGAAAGTTGAACCTAGAACACTAAAAGGATTTCGAGATTTCTTGCCAAATGAAGCAAGGAAACGAGCTTACGTTTTAAACATCTTAAAAGATGTGTTTGAGTCATATGGTTTTGAACCACTTGAAACTCCAGCTCTAGAATATGAAGATATTTTATCTGGAAAATATGGAGACGAAGGAGATAAATTAATGTATAAATTTGTAGACAATGGAGATCGTAAGGTAGCGATGCGCTATGATCAAACAGTTCCACTGGCTCGTGTCGCAGCTCAGTATGCAAATGACCTCCCCCTTCCATTTAAAAGATATCAAATCCAAAATGTTTACCGCGCAGAAAATACACAAAAAGGCAGATATAGAGAATTTCTCCAAGTGGATGTAGATACAGTCGGCTCCACTTCCCTCTTAGCTGATGCAGAAATAATTTCAATCGCTGTAAAGTCATTTGAAAAATTAGGATTTAAGAATTTTAAAATCTACATAAACCATCGTTCAACTTTTTCGGCATTCGTTGAAAAAGGATATATTTCAAATGAACAGCTTGCTCCAGTTGTAAGAGCTATTGATAAGTTTGACAAGATTGGAAAAGAAAAGGTTATGGAAGAATTAGATACTTTAGGAATTAGTTCTGAAAATAGAAACTTAATTTTAGAATCCTTAACTCGAGAAAATCCAAACGAAAATTTTAGAGATTTAATTGAAAAATTAAAAGCATTTGAAATTGATGAAAGAAAAATATTTGATCCGATGCTTGCACGTGGACTCGATTACTACACAGGATTTGTATTTGAAATTAAATCTGAAGATTATCCTGCTGGTTCACTAGGCGGTGGTGGAAGATATGATAATTTAATTGGAATGTTTAGTAATAATCCAATTCCTGCAGTAGGATTTGCTTTCGGATTTGACAGGGTAATTGAGGCCATGACAGAATTAAATCTTTTCCCCGCTGACTTAGAAGAAGCAAAAGTTTTAGTTACAAATACTTCTCCCAATTCTTCAAAAATCGCAAATGAGCTTAGGAGTAAAGGAATTAAAACAGAACTTTACATAGAAGAAAAAGATTTAGACAAACAGTTAAAATACGCGGATAAAAAAAGTATTCCATTCGTTTTAATAGTTGATCAAACATTAACTCTAAAAAATATGAAAACCGGAGAAAAGAAAGAAGTAACCTTAGATCAACTGTCCGATGCAATTAGGTAAAATCCAATTATCCATCCTAGCTTTAATAATAGCCAATGTTATTTGGGGAGCTTCTTTCCCTATTTATAAATGGGCACTTGATGATATCCCCTCCCTCACCTTTGTATTCTTACGATTTTACATAGGGGCATTAATTCTACTTCCATTCGTATATAAAGATTTAAAAGTAGAACGAGAAGATTGGTGGGATTTATTTATAATGTCTTTCGTCGGAATTACGATTTCAATTTCTTTATTAATTCTAGGACTCAAATTATCCTCCAGTATAAACGCCCCGATAATAATGTCTATGGGACCAGTGATCCTAATAATCGGATCCTTTTTCTATTTAAAAGAAAAACTTAAAAGAAAGGTAATACTCGGTACACTCGTTAGCCTAATCGGAGTTTTACTAATAGTTATTCTTCCCGTATTTAAAGAGGGGCTTAGTGGAAGTGTTTTGGGGAATTTATTTTTAGTAGGAGCTGCGATAACTTCCGTAGTCCATGCACTTTTACTTAAAAAGATTATGCCGAAATATAAGCCTCTTCCTATCGCTTTTTGGCAATTTCTAATCGGCTCTCTCCCCCTTCTTCCATTCTTTTTTATAGAACTTAACCAAACTCATTGGACTTCGGACATTAATATGAAAATAATAATTGGATTATTTTTCGGAGCTGTATTGGCAACAGCTATCGCACATTCCATTTATGCATATGGTATTAAATTTATAAAAGCATCAGAAGTAGGAGTATTTACCTATGTGGATCCTGTGGCGACAATCGTAGTGGCTGTTCCTCTTCTTCACGAAGAAATTACACCCTTATACTTAGCGGGGGCTGCGTTTGTTTTCTTGGGAATTTTTATAGCAGAGGGTCGTCTTCATTATCATCCATTTCACAAATTAAGAAATAACCCTTAACTTCGGCCACTTTTCCAACCACTTTTTTGTTTTTATTCGTCTATTAAATTCTTTTAATCTTTCAGGTTTTGTTTCAGAAGGCCTTAAAATTAAATTGACAAGATCATCAATTCCCCATGAGGCAATTAATTCAACTTCATTTTTCTCATTAAGCCTTGCACCAACTCCAGTTGCTGTTTCTACCCAATCCCTCATGGCATCCTTTGAAATCTTATATGGAGATTTATTGTGATAAAGATGCATTCTAGCTTGATTTGTTACAGACCAAACATTACCCGGCATTAACTTATTAAGCTTTAATTCGTACTCCTCCTCTTTTCTTGTTGAATGATTTTGAGCTTCGTCTTTTGTGTAATCTGCAGGATCAAGATATATAACATCTATATCTGGAAGCGGAGTTCTCTTGGAATAATCATGAAGATAATCCCAAATCTTACTTCTTATAAATCCTCCCCCAACCCAGCAATCAGGAAGATTCAAACTTTTAGCAGATTTTAAAACCTGAATCATCCACGGATCGTCCTCAATAATTTTAATTATTCCCTTTTTGTCGAGTTTTTTCATTTAAATAATCTTTTAAGACATCCATCAAACCATCTTTAAATAAAACTGAAAGTGACATCTTTTCCATTTCAGTAAAACTAAACCACCCGATTTCTGCGCATTTTTCAGGCTCAAGTATTTTCGGCGTTCCCTTTTTTAACCTACAGAGCGCAGGAATTGCTACCCAGTGTTTGTTTTCCTCAGGAATAACGTGATTCAAAACTCCAAGAACACGTACAAACTCTACCTCTACGCCGAATTCTTCCTTAAATTCCCTCTCAATGGTTTGTTTAAAAGTCTCAAAGCGCTCATGTCCCCCGCCCGGACACTCCCATTTTCTGCGTTCACTTCTGGCTTTTTCTCCTCTTTTTGCAAGAAATAGACGATTATTTTCGTCAAAAATTACAGCTCCAACCCCTACTCCATCAATTTGCTTACTCTTTTTCATTTCAAAATTATACCACGAGTATTGTTTTTAGGCTCGTTTTACGATATAATAAATGGAATGAAACAAGCGATTCACCCACAGTATTTTAATGAAGCACAAGTTATTTGTGTTTGTGGACATAAATGGACAACTGGTTCTACCCAGGAAGTAATTCACGTTGAACTTTGTTCTAATTGTCATCCATTCTATACAGGTGAACAAAGATTCGTAGACTCTGCTTCTAGAATTCAAAAATTCCAGACGAGAACTGATGCAGCTAAGAAATATCAGGTTGTAAATAAAGAAAAGAAAGAAGCTCAGAAAAAACAGGCAGAAGCTCCTAAAACTCTCCGCGAAATGCTTTCGCAAATTAGCTAGCTCCACATGGACGATTACAGAAAAGCCCTAATAGATTCTCTTGACGCAAAAATTGCGGAAACTACGCAACTATTGTCTGATCCCGACTTTAAAGAAATGGCGGAGCTAGAACTTCTAGAGCTAAACAAACAAAAAGATCAAATCATGGGAAATTACAACGAGGAGCCTGAAGACGATGAAGACTCACTGGACGAACGAAATGTAATCCTTCAAACAAGTGGTGCTGCTGGAGGAGAAGAAGCCAAACTCTGGGGTGACGAGCTTCTCAGAATGTACTCAAGATTTGGTGAACGTGTGGGACTTAAATTCGAACAAGTTGATGACGGCGTTTTAAGAGTGAGCGGAAAATATAATGGTAAGGGGCCATTTAATATTTTTAAATACGAGGCAGGAGTGCACAGAGTTCAGCGAATTCCTGCAACTGAAAAAAGAGGAAGAGTGCATACATCAACCGCTACTGTTTCTGTTCTCCCGGAACTTGAAGACATAGATCTTCACATCAATCCAGCAGATATAACATTTGAAGCATATCGTTCTGGTGGACATGGCGGACAAAATGTTAACAAAGTTTCAACTGCGGTTAGAATCAAACATATCCCAAGCGGAATTGTAGTTACAGCCTCTACCGAAAGATTTCAGGGACAAAATCGAGAAATTGCCATGAATCTTCTTCGCGCAAAACTCTGGGAAATAGAAGTTGAAAAACAACACAGTGAAATTAGTTCTCTTAAATCTACCCAGGTTGGACGAGGAACAAGGAGTGAAAAAATTAGAACTTTTAATTTTCCCCAGGATCGCCTAACAGATCATAGGATAAATAAATCCTGGCATAATTTACCAAAAATTATGGATGGAGAAATTGAAGATATCCTAACCGTAGATTACGAAACATAAATTTTCTCTTTTTCTTTGTACTCCTCAATAAGTTTTATGTGATCATCTGCAATTAAAATATTTGCTAAATGATTCCCTCCTGCGATGTGCGGCATAATTACATAATCTGCACCTGCTTTATAAAATTCTTTAGCGTCATTTTTATCAAATGCTGCGACAATTATTTTAACATCTTTAAATTTTTTAATACTTTTAAGAAGTGATAAATTATCTTCCGGGTCTGAGGCAGTTGATATAATTAAATCTGCTTTTTCTACATTTACTGCCTGAGCAATTTCAGGATCTGAAATATCTCCAAAAAAAGTTTTGATTTTTTTTCTATTTAATTTTTCAATTATATCTGGGTCAAAATCTACAACTACAAATTTTACATTTTTTTTAATTAATGCTTGAAGAATTCCCTCCCCCATTCTATTTGCACCAATTAAAATGATATGATTTTTTAATTCCTCTGGTTCTTTCTCTGAATCAATACTTTTTCTTTCAAATATCCCTAGAATTGGTAATAAGAGTTTATATAAATAATTACTATTGGTAATAAAATATGTAGAAATTACAAAAGTAATAACTCCTACGAAAGTAATAATTGAAAGGACCTCCTGAGGGACATGTCCTATTTTATTTCCCAAATAAAGCATGATTAAGGAAAATTCAGAAATCTGCGCAAGCGTTATAGCGGCCAAAAATGTAGTTCTTTTTTTATATTTTAATAAACCTAAAATTACCATTAATATTATTGGACTTATTAATAAAACAAAAATTGAGAAAACTGAAACAGAAACGAGAATTTGAGATATATTATTAAATGCCAAATCCATTCCAAGTGTTACAAAGAAAATTGTAATGAAAAAATCCCTAAGTGGTTTTACTTTTGTAATAATTTGATAACTTTCAATAGATGTTGCCAGTGCAATTCCTGCCAAAAGTCCTCCGATTTCTATAGAAAAACCAATAAAAGGAGAGCTAACTAATGCTGCTATTCCAAATACCCATGCAAGACTAAATAAAAATAAAGATTCTGAGGAGCGGGCGATCACATTTAATATTTTAGGTAAAATATTTCTGCTTAAAAATATAACCCAGCCAAATAAAACTACTACTTTAACAAATGCGATTAAAATCTGAACGTAATCAATAGATGTTCCCCCTACTCCACTAAATGTTGAGAGTAATATTAATATAAAAATAGCGACAAGATCCTGGACGATTAAAATTCCTACAGTTATTTTTCCGTAAAGACTTTTAAGATCTCTTTTATCTGATAAAAGCTTTATTATTAAGATTGTCGAGGAAAAAGCCAGCGCAATTCCTATGTAGACAGAGGTCAATACTGAAAATCCAAGCAGCAAGCTTATTCCAAATCCTGCAACTGAAGTAAAAAACATTTGCCCACCCCCTGCTAACAGTGCATTCCTCCCTACTGACCTAAGTTCTTTTACATTTAACTCAAGTCCAATCATAAATAACAAAAGCGTTATTCCGATTGAAGCGAGCGACTGCATCAACTCATGACTATGGAAATTAAATAATCCTACTGGACCCACGATAATTCCAGTCATGATGAATGCTAAGATTGAGGGCTGTTTTAGGAATCTAAAGATTATCGAGAGAACGGCGACTAAGAAAATTACGACTGTAAGTTCAAGAAAAATACTCTCCACTTATCTAGTTTATATGATCATAATTTCTTCTTCAAGCTTGATATCATATTTTTCCTTAATTTCTTTTTTCGCTAAATTCACAAGTGCTATTACATCCTTAGCTTTTGCATTATTAAAGTTAACTATAAAATTCGGGTGCTTCTCAGAAAACTTTGCCCCACCAATCTCTCGACCTTTATAATCTAAACTAACTAAAAGCTTGGCAACAGGAATGACAGGAAATGGATCGGGTTTTATGCTGTTTTTAAATTCTTCAAGGACTTTTTTAGGAACTTTTTTTACATCAATATTCTTAAATGTACTACCAATACTTGGCAGATCCAGAGGATGTCTATCTATCCTATAATCAATCTTTTCCTGAGTTTTTTTCTTAATCTCTTCTCTCTTCCCTTTTTTAAGTTTGTATTTTACAGATAAAATTATTTCGTTTTTTCCATTTCCGCTTTTGAAAACACTCTGCCTGTAACCAAATAGGCACTCCTTCTTATTTCTTTTTTTTATTTTTAAAGTATTGATATCTATACTTGTAACTTCTATTAATCCGTCTTCCATTTCTCCCAAAAATGCACCAGCATTCCCTCTTATGCCACCTCCAACTGTCCCAGGAAGACCGCCTGC
>JAGOUW010000002.1 GCA_018061075.1 Candidatus Levyibacteriota bacterium
AAGAAAAAGAAATAATAGGAATTATTGCAATTCAGGATGGTCTAAAAGATTCGGCAAAGGACTAGATTATGGCTTTGAGAAAAATGGGCATAGAGGTTTATATGATAACAGGTGATAATAAGGCGACAGCAGAGGCTATCGGAAAAAAAGCCGGGATTGAGAATATAATCTCAGAAGTTATGCCGGAGGATAAAGAAAGTGAAGTTAAGAGTCTTCAGGGTATGGGAAAAATTGTTGCAATGGTAGGAGATGGGATAAATGACGCTCCAGCGCTCGCCTCTGCGGATGTGGGGATTGCAATGGGAACTGGAACAGACGTAGCTATGGAAACAGCAGGAATTACTTTAATCAATAAGGATTTAAATACATTAGTAGAGGCAATTAATTTATCTAGAATTACAATGAGAACAATTAAGCTTAATTTTATCTGGGCTTTTGGATATAACATAATTCTTATTCCTGTTGCGATGGGCGCGCTTTACCCCGTGTTAAGACTACTCATGAATCCTATTTTTGCATCTTTCGCTATGGCTGCGAGCTCAATTTCAGTTGTGGGTAACTCATTGCTTTTGAAAAAAATGGCTAAATAATTATGGAACTTGGAATAATATTTTTAACAGGACTCACTATTGGAGGGCTAACTTGTCTTGCAGTTCAGGGTGGGCTTTTAGCTTCTGTAATTGCTTCACGGGAAAAAGAGGGAATTACGGAAAAGGGAAAAATAAATCCGGTTTTTCCTACTCTGGCTTTTCTAATATCCAAGCTTATCGCATATGTAATCTTAGGTTTCGTACTTGGATTATTTGGTTCTGCTATAAGTCTTACTTCTCAGATCCAGTCAGCTATTCAGATTTTTGCAGGAATTTATATGATCATAATTGCTTTAAATTTATTCGATGTTCACCCGATTTTCAGATATTTCGTAATTCAGCCGCCGCGTTTTTTGACAAGAAGAATAAGAAATAAATCAAGAAGTTCTGATATTTTTGCGCCAGCCATTTTAGGATTTATGACTATATTTATTCCTTGTGGTACGACGCTTGCTATGGAGGCGTTAGCAATAAGTTCTGCAAGTCCTGTAAAAGGCGCTTTAATTTTAGGTACATTTGTTTTGGGAACTTTTCCAATGTTTTTTGGAATAGGATTCTTAACAGCAAAACTTGGAGATAAGTTTAAGGATAGCTTTTTAAAAATAGCTGCTGTTTTACTAATTTTCCTAGGTATTATTTCTGTTTATGGAGGACTTGTAGCAATGGGAGTGCCGATTTCCATAAGTAAATTTACTTCAAGCTCCAGTAATCAAAGTTCTGGAAATATGTCTGTCGCATTTCCTCCTATTAAAAATGGCTTTCAGGATGTTTCAATAAATGTTACAAGTGGCGGTTATGATCCTTCAACTTTAATATTAAAAGAGGGAGTTCCTACTAAATTAACCCTTATTACTAATGATACATATTCGTGTGCGATAGCATTTAGAATCCCTTTTCTTAAGATAGGTGTTAATTTGAATCCTACGGGAAGTAAGGTTTTAGATTTACCAAAGCTTAGTAAGGGAAATTATTCATATACTTGTTCGATGGGAATGTATCAGGGGGTGATGAAAGTATTATGAAAAAAATAAAATTAGACATAAAAGGAATGCATTGTTCTAGTTGCGCCATGAATATAGATTTTGACTTAGAAGATATTGAGGGAGTAAAAAGCGCTAAAACTAACTATGCAAAACAGGTTACGGAAGTTGAGTTTGATGAAAAAGCAGTAACAGAAAAAGATATCGCAGAACAAATTAAAAAAACTGGGTACGAAGCTCAACTGGAGAAATAATAATATGAGGAATGTTCAAGTAGATGAATTAAAGATAAAAATTGATTCAGGGGAAAAGATAACTATTATAGATGTCAGAATGCCCGTAGAAGTGGCTCGTGGAAAAATTGAAAATAGTATAAATTTACCTTTAGATTTTTTTGAATCAGAAATTGAGGGAAAAGTGAAGGATAAAAATGCAGGAGTTTATCTTTATTGTCTGTCGGGTGGTAGAAGTATAATAGCCGCTCAAATAATGGAAAGAAAAGGATATAAGAATGTTTTTAATGTTATAAGCGGGCTTCTTGCCTGGCGTTCAAAAGGATACCCATTAGTCTAATTGCTTTATTTTTTAGCCTCATAGTAGTATAATCACAGCCATGACAGAGAGAAAAGAAAGAAGAACACCATCAGGTTTAAAAATTAGAAGAGTTTATATGCAGCCAGAAACTGTTATTCAAATAGTTCCTCCTGGTGGTGCTAAAGTTTTAGATCAGGAAGCTGAAAAAGCAAGAAGAGCGGCAGCACTAGAAGGTGCGAGGGATTATTTCCATGGAAATGCTCAGGACATTGCTTTTTTAATGGGCGGAGGAGTTGAAGACGCAGATAGAGTTCATTTAGATTCAGCAGTTGAATTAAGAACCGTAACGCTGGGTCTAATGGATACAGGAATTGGCACTGATGATGTAATAAGAGATGTTCGAAGAAGTATACTTGCTAAACCTGGAATGATTGATCCCATACTTGCTTTAGATGCTGCGAAAAGTTATGGGAGACTTTTAGAGAGCGAAAGAGAAAGAGTGCTTGAGGAAAGAATTGCTCAGGAAGGCGTACCCGCTCCAAAAGCTCCACTAAGAGCACCAAGATCTCCAAGAAGTTAGTGTTATAATTTTTCAGTGAATGAGTTTGAAGTAAAATTTAAAGCAAAGCTTTGGATTTATGAGGCCCCAGCTCCTTGGTACATGATTACAGTCCCAGTTGATGTTTCTTCTAAGATTAAGGATAGGTTTGGCCATCTTCACCGCGGATGGGGTTCAATTCCTGTAATAGTTAATATCGGTGAGACTGCGTGGAAAACTTCTATTTTCTGGGAGAAAAAAGGCACTTATTTACTTCCTGTAAAAAAATCCGTAAGAGTAAAAGAAAAAATTACAAATGGAGATATGGTTCTAGTAAAAATAGAACTTAAGCCATAAAAAACTACACTTCCCCCAAGTGTAGTTTTTTTATCATCCCGAGTAACTTTTCTAAACACTATATTAATGGTGTTTTGCTAAAACAAAACACTAAATGTGTATTAAATTTGTAAGAAATTTAGTTAATGTGGTATAAAGAGCATATGGCAAAAGGCACAGGTACTAAATCAGATCCTTGGATCTTAAAAACCCCTCCGGGAACTTCTGAATATAAGATGTATAAAGATGAAAGTCTTACGCCTCCTGCGATTGTTTGTGTAGTTGGGTCAACTACTCTAATGTATGATCTCAAAGCAATCGATGATCTTCACAAAATGCTTAAAAAACATGGTGATTGGATGGATTTAGGAAGCGCTGATGAGCAAAAAGAAGCAAAAGCGGGAACAGTTGAAGCTTGGGCTAGATCTTCTTCGAACCCAGTTGGTGGGTTTTATGGCTTGAAAAAAGGTCTTAGGGGACGATTTGGAATGTATATGCCACCTCTTATGGAAGTTCTAGGTTTGGTTGAATTAGAACATAATCCCCGCAACAACCGCATGAAAGCAAAATAGCTTTGACACGAGGCTAAATTTATGCTATTATCAGTTTACAAATGAGTAATTTAATGAAATTAAATTCAAGAAGAGACACCGGCTTTTTAGGCGGTGTGCTTTTTAGTGTTTAAAAACTAAAAAAATCGAAAAATAGCAACCGCCGAAGAGGCGGTTTTTTTGTGGGTAAAATTATGAAAAAACTATGGCAAAAAAATAATGAAGAGATTAATGCTTTCGTTGAGGAATTTGAAACTCAGGGGGATTTATTAATGGATTCAAAACTGATCCCATATGATATTTTGGGCTCAATTGCGCATGTGAAAATGCTTTATAAGATTGGAATTCTCACGAAAAAAGAGAGCAACAGCTTACAAGTAGAGCTAAGTAAAATCCTAAAACTTTATCAGGATGGAAAATTTATTTTAAAGCTAGGTGATGAGGATATTCATACGAAAATTGAAGATTACTTAACTCAGAGTTTGGGAGAAGCTGGGAAAAAGGTTCATACTTTTCGAAGCCGAAATGATCAAGTTCTTACTGCGATTAGGCTTTTCTCAAAAGATTATCTTAATCAGATTGAAGAAGAAGTTGAAAAATTAATAAGTGAATTTGAAACATTTTCTGGAAAAAATAAGTTTATCTCCATGCCTGGATATACGCATATGCAAAAAGCTATGCCCTCATCTATGAAATTGTGGAGCGATAGTTTTAAAGATTCACTAAAAGATGATCTAAAAATTCTAAAAACAGCAATTGAGCTGAATGATCAGTCACCGCTTGGCTCTGCGGCTGGTTATGGACTTCCAATAAATATTGATCGAGCTTTTACTGCAAAAAAATTAGGTTTTTCCAAAGTTCAGGAAAACCCTATTTATTGTCAGAATTCGCGAGGAAAAATTGACGGAATAATACTTGCTTCGTTAGTTAGTGTTCTGCAATCTATTAATAAATTTTCTTCGGATGTAATGCTTTTTACGACCTCTGAATTTAATTATTTTATTGTTAGTCAGTTTGTTACAACAGGAAGCAGCATCATGCCGCAAAAGAAAAATGTCGATTTAGCGGAATTATTACGAAGTAAAGTCCATTTAGTTATGGGAAATTATACTCAGTTAATAAGTTTATCCTCAAATTTAATTAGTGGATACAACAGGGATATTCAGGATAGTAAAAAGCCCTTGTTTGAAAGCTTAGAGCTCACATTAAATTCTATAAAAGTATGTCAGATTTTATTGAAAAATATTAAGCCTAATAAGAAAGTTTTAAATCAGGCTATGACAGAAGATCTATTTTCTACAGAAAAAGCATTAAAGATGGTCATGGGCGGATTAAGCTTCAGGGATGCGTACCAAAAAGTAGGAAAAGAGTACGCGAGAGGAGGTGACAAAAAATGAATTCAAAAACAAAATATAAAAAAGCAGCTTCATATGAAGCCGAGATCGGCAAATATAAAAAAGTTCTTCTGTTATATTCTGGTGGCTTGGATACTTCTGTGATTCTTAAATGGTTGCAGGATACATATGGAGTAGAAGTTATTACTTTAACTGCAGATTTAGGACAGCAGCATGACAACTTAAAAGCTATTCAGAAGAAGGCTTTAAAATTAGGCGCAAAGGACGCAATTGTATTAGATCTTAAGGAGGAATTTGCAAATGAGTATTTAGCAAAAGGAATAAAGGCTAATGCTTCTTATCAAGGAGATTATCATTTATCTACTCCTATGGGTCGGGCAATTCTTGCTAAAAAATGCGTAGAGATTGCTCAGAAGTTGGAGATTGAGGTTATTGCACATGGTTGTACTGGAAAAGGAAATGATCAGGTTCGATTTGAAGGTTATATTCTTACTCATAATCCCGAAATGAAAATCATTGCACCAGTTCGTGAATGGAATATGGACCGAAATGAAGAAATTAAATATGCAAAAAAGCATGGAATAGAAATACCAGTTTCGGTTAATTCTCCCTATAGCGATGATGACAACATGTGGGGAATGACATGGGAGGGCGGGGAAATAGAAGATCCCGAAATAATTTCTCCAATTGAAAAGTTTTTAACAACTTATACGCTTGCGAAAAACGCTCCAGAAAAAGAGGAGATTGTAAAAATCACCTTTAAAAAAGGTATTCCTGTTAAATTAAACGGAAAATCTTTAAGTTTGGCTAAGATTATTATTGAATTGAATAAATTAGCCGGTCAGCATGGTGTTGGTGTTACGCATATGTTTGAGGACAGGTTGGTCGGGGTTAAGAATGGTGGAGTTTATGAACAACCCGGTGCGCATGTAATTATTCAGGCACATAAAGCTTTAGAAAAATATGTTTGCACAAGGACGCTGAATGAATTAAAGGAATCCATGGATAGCAAATGGGGATATCTGTGTTACGGAGCATTATGGTTTGATCCTGCGATGAATGCAATAAGTGCATTTAATGATCAAGTAAATGAAAAAGTAACAGGCGAGATTGGCATCAGGCTTTACAAAGGTAATATAACCATTGTAACTATTAAGTCTAAATTTGGATTATTGCACGCTTCTTTTAACAATAATGAAGGATATGATTTTAATGTAAATGCCAGTGCGGGCTTTATAGAGATTTATTCCTTACAAATGAAGTTGGCTAATCAGATTCGATGATGTTTTATAGGGTCGTGTAAATTTTACTCGGCCCTATGATCCCAGTTTAATTATCAGTTAAATGACTTGTGGGTTTGCGCTCGAGTTCTACTTTTCCGCTTTTTGCGCAGTTTACGCAGATAATTCCATAAGTATTCTTTTTTCCGTCAAAGTAATCTTCAAGATTTTCACTTTTTTCTCCACAGATTCTACATTTTCCGACAATTTTATGGTTTGGGTCTTCTGTGTTAAACCCGATCATTTCGCGCTGATCAAAAACTAAAAGTTTTCCCTCAAAATATGTATTTGGATATTTCTCCATGAAAGTTACAATTCCATTTTCTAGTTGGTAAACCTCTTTAAATCCATATTTAATTAAAAGTCCTGAGGCTGTTTCACATCTAACTCCACCAGTACAAACTGTTACGACTGTTTTATCTTTAAGTTTCTCTATACTTTTAATTGCCTTTGGCACATCTCTAAAATGTCCTAAGCCTTCTGGCCATATAGAATTTTTAAATCTTCCAACTTCAAATTCATAGTCGTTGCGCATATCAACTACATAAAATTCTTTTCCTTCTTCGTACCATTTTTTAAGTTTGTCAGCGCTTAAATGGCGACCTGTCACTTTTTTAAGAGGTCCGAAGTCTTTATCTGCCACTCCCGTAGTTACTATTTCAGGTCGAACCTTAACAGAGAGCTTATTAAATGATTTTCCTGTTCCATTGCTTTTTTTCCAATTTATTTCCTTAAGTCTTCTGTCATTTTCAGTAAGCGTTATATATTTTTCTGTGTTTTCAGATGTTCCCTCAAGTGTCCCGTTTATTCCTTCTTCGGCAATAATTATTCGACCTTTAAGACCCAAGGCTTCGCAATAAGCTCGGTGCTGAATCATAAGCTCCTTAGGATCTTTAATCTTTACGTATTTGTAATAAAGTAAAACTGTGTATTTCATAGGCATATATTATACCTTATACAGCAAGTGGTTATGATTGTTTTAGGCTTGTAAGCTCGCGCTGGATAGAAGAAATGTGCGCAGCTTCTTCAAGGCTTAGCCTAAATCTTCTCTCCGGGTTTCCGTCTATTGAAGGGAATGAGCAGACAACTGCCCTACGGGGATTTAATGAAGTTCTTTCTACTGGTACTGAATCTTCTGATATGCCGCTATCATTAGTCTTCGCATCATGACTTCCTTCATCATAAAGCGATAGGGTGATTTGACTTCTCATTAGAAATGGAGTTCTGCCTTCATAAAGTAGTGTTTCGACAGTTCTAACAGTAGGCCGCTGTTTTGGTTGCGACTCGGGAGCAGGACTAGATGCGATGGTTTCTGCTGGGTGAGGCACTAGGCTTATTATTCTCCTAGCAACTTCCTAAATCAATAGGCACTTTGCTTCAATTTTAGATGTTATAATTTTCTATAAATATGCGAGTAATAGTTAATGACAAAATGCAATCTAATTATTCTTATTTACTAACTGAACCCATTGGAAGAAATTTCGATCCGGAATTTACACCAGAACTTACACCTAAAGAAATGTTAAGGCTTGGTGTTTTTGGGGGGCGCTATATGACAGACTGCGCTCGGGAATTTCCAAAAGACTGGTATGAGGAAGCTAAATTAGATCCAAATGGCCCAGATAAAAATCTAAATTATTTTAAAGTAAATGCGTCTCAATCTTTAAAAATTTGGATTAAAAAAGGCTGGATTAGAGATCAGGATCCCAGGGGATGGTTTCAGTGGTATTGCCGTTATTATATGGGTAGGCGGTCTGTTGATGATGATAGGCAGATCGCTCGCTGGAAAGCGATTAAGCGCCATATAACCCAAGTTAAAAAGAATTGCGTAAAAGGGGATTTAGGGTGTCGGCCGCGCCAGCGACAAGCGATACTTCATTGGGCGTATGACCCTAGAAAGATTTAACGTTCTATAAGATTATGTTGGCCATGGCGTTTTGGAAGCGGTCTTTCTCCAATCAAATTCTTTCTAATTGGTGCTAATGCTGTAAGATGTTGGGTGTGGTCGATGATTCTAGGAGCATGTTCACCTTGTGGCACAAGCTTTACCACTAGGTCCCTCATGGCATTTGGGCTAATTCCATCTGCGCCTTGAGGTTTTGGACTTGAGGATCTGATTGTTTCACTTAGGCTTGGCATAAGGGGAGATTATATATTATGTTTAAACTTTGTCAAATCTAAACTTTTACTATTTTTTCCCAAGGAAACTCCGGACGGCCGAAGTGGCCATAAGAAGAAGTCTTTAAATAAATTGGTTTTCTTAGACCCAAACCCTCAATGATTCCCTCGACAGAAGTGTCCAAAATCTTTTTCATAAAATCTTTTATAACTTTGTTTGATACTTTTTCAGTTCCGAATGTTTCAACTTCTTGCATCACAGGTTTTTTGGCTCCGATAAAATATGCGAGTCTCACTTCTGCTATGTCAGCAAGTTTATTTGCCACAATATTTTTCGCTAAAAATCTCGCTGCGTAAGCGCCTGATCTATCCACTTTTGTAGGATCTTTTCCTGAAAAAGCGCCTCCTCCGACCCTAGCATAGCCTCCATAAGTGTCCACTATTATTTTTCGTCCAGTTAGCCCTGCATCAGAAGATGGACCTGGCATATGCCAAACACCTGTGCCGTTTACGATTAAATCTTTCTCTGAAATCTTAAATCCGAATTCATCAAGAATTGGGGTTACCACAAATTTAAATACGTCATTTTTTACTTTTTCTAGTTTGGTTGTTTCATCATGAGGAACAGCTATAACTACTTGTTTGACTTCACATGGAGTCCCATTTTTATATTCGATCGTAACTTGGGTTTTTCCGTCGGGTCTAAGATATTTTAGTTCAAATTTACTTTTATCTAATTTTTCAGCAAGTCTATGTGCGATTGAAATAGGAAGAGGCATTAGTGACTTTGTTTCCCGACAAGCAAATCCAAACATCATGCCTTGATCTCCTGCGCCTCTTTTTTTAACTCCGCATGCGATTTCGGGTGACTGTTCATGAATGTAAATTTCAACATCTGATTTGTCTGAGAAATTAAAACTGGGATTTGTGTAGCCTAGTTCTTTTATTCTTTTTCTGGCAATTTCTTCAAAGTTTATTTTGGCAATTGTTGAAACTTCACCGGCGATAACAAGCTTATTATTCGCTGCAAGACATTCAACTGCGACTTTTCCGTATTTATCTTTTGCGAGTACGCCGTCCAGGATAGAGTCAGAAATTGAATCACAGATTTTATCCGGGTGGCCATTGCTTACAGATTCAGAAGTAAAAATATTTTTGCTCATAAGCCGCATTTCCTTTTAGGAATGGCACCGCGTTCCGTTTGGTTCACTTGGACTCGGTTGCCGTCCGCCAGTTGGCGGATCTCTTAATGCAGATTAAAGAATATCAGATTAAAAAAAATTGTCAATTCTCATGTATAATCCGAAGTCCATGGATGACCAAGAGTTTGAAAAGTTGATCGGAGAAGCGCTTGATTCACTTCCAAAAGAATTTGCAAAAAGGCTTGAGAATGTAGGAGTGACGTTTGAAAACTGGCCGAGCCCAATGCAAGTAACCAAGCTAAGGTTGGGTAGAAGAAGTTTGCTTTTTGGTCTTTATGAAGGCATACCTCTAACTCAGAGAAGAAATTACACAGGCGTACTTCCAGATAAAATAACAATTTTTAAATATCCAATACTTATGGTTTCACGTACTCCGGATGAAGTACGAGCCCGTGTTAGAAGAACAGTGATTCATGAAATAGGCCATCACTTCGGTCTGTCAGACAGTGAACTCCGCTAAAAAGTAATATAGGTCTTTAATTTGAGTGTTGACACACGCTTGATTCGTATGATATAAGTAGATTACTTTAAGACGAAAAGCCGGAAAGGTTCATGCACCTGTGTGCATTTTTTGTCGATTTAAGGAGCTGCCCGCTTATATATTTTTTGAATGCCTAAATCCGATTCTAAAGACAATAAGACAAATTTTAAGCTTCGTGAAGACTGGGGAAAAAATTTTCCAGTTCTCCCTGAGCTAGATCTTCTCACAGTTCAACACGAATCATACAAATGGTTTGAAGAAGTTGGAATAGGGGAAGTTTTACAGGAGATATCTCCAATTGATGACTTCACAGGGAAAAACTGGACCCTCACGCTTAAGGATTATAGAATTGGAAATCCAACTAATGAACCAGCGCTTTGTCTAATTAAAGGACTTACCTTCGACGCTCCTCTTTACGTAAAAGCAACCCTCACTAATAAAAAAACAGAAGCAGAAATCGACCAGGAAGTGTTTTTAGGAGATATCCCAAGAATGACAGAACGCGGAACATTCATCATTAATGGAATTGAGCGCGCAATCGTAAATCAGCTAGTTAGATCCCCAGGAGTTTTCTTTACTTCAACTCATGATGTAGTTACAGGTCAAACTCTTTACACTGCAGAAATTAGACCAGTTCACGGATCATGGCTTGAATTTACAACTACAAGATATGAAACTATCACAGTAAAAATTGACAGAAGAAGAAAATTCTTAGCTTCAACTTTCCTTAGAGCAATTGGAGTAAGTGATAACGATTTAATCAGATCAAAATTCAAAGATGCAGAAGCTGACGGAAAAACAAATTTCATTAATAATACTCTTACAAAAGACGAAACAGATTCACAAAATGCAGCTTTAATCGAGATCTTTAAGAAAATGCATCCAGGAGAGCCAGTAGTTTTAGACAAAGTTAAAGAAAACTTCTTTGGAATGTTCTTCAATAACAGAAGATATGATCTTGGAGATGTTGGACGTTATAAGATGAACAAAAAGCTTAAAAACGTTCCTGGATTTAATTCAACTGAGGAAAAAATTCTAACAATCGATGACATTATCGCAACAATTTCATTTTTAATCGCTCTTTCAAAAGGACAAGACGGAGTAGACGATATCGATTCACTAGCAAATAGACGCGTAAGAAGAGTTGGAGAGTTAGTAGCTTCTACTGCATTTAGAGTTGGAGTTCTTAGACTTGAAAGAAGCATTAAGGAAAGAATGTCACTTATCACTCCAGAAGTCCCAGTCACAATTGCTGGACTTATTAACGCTAGACCAATCATGGCTTCAATAAACGAATTCTTCAGAACCTCTCAGCTTTCAACAATCCTAGACCAAACAAACCCACTTTCAGAGATCGACAACCTTAACCGTTTAACTGTTATGGGAACCGGTGGAATTTCTCGAGAAAGAGCTGCTTTCTCAATTCGTGATATTAACTCTTCACAGTATGGAAGAATTTGTCCTATTCGTAGCCCTGAAGGACCAAACATCGGATTGGTTACTTATCTAGCTTTATATTCAAGAGTGAATAAGTTTGGATTCTTAGAAACTCCATATAGAAAAGTGGCTCATGTTAAAAAAGGAAATAAAACTATAAGTACTGCAACTGATGAAGTTGTTTATATGGCAGCAGATGATGAGAGGGAAAAATACATTACTCACTCAGACGTTTTAAATGAAGATCAATCAATCACAAATGAAAGAGTTCCTGTTAGATATAAGGGAGAATTTATTGAAGTAGAAAAAGAAAAAATTGAATATATCGATGTAGTTCCACGCCAGGTTGTTGGAACTGCAGCTTCACTTATTCCTTTTGTTTCTCACGACGAAGCAAACAGAGCGCTCATGGGAACTCACATGCAGTCTCAGGCAGTACCGTTAGTAGATCCACAGAGTCCAATTGTTGGAACTGGAATGGAGAAAATGGTATCTCAAGTTATGGGAAGAGTGGCTCGTGCTCCAGAAGACGGAGAAATAGTTTATGCAGACGGAGACAGAGTTACATTTAAAGGAAAAGGAACAGGAGAAATTACATATAAAATTGAATCTTTCCAAAGAACTTCACAGGCTACAGCTTATACACAAAGAGCAATGGTTACAACTGGTCAGAAAGTTAAAAAAGGAGATCTTTTAGTTGATGGACCATCTTCACAAAACGGAGAATTAGCACTCGGACAAAATTTACTTATTGCTTATGCTTCATATGATGGACTTGGATATGAAGACGCTATCGTTATATCGGATAGATTAGTAAAAGAAGACGTTTTATCTTCAATTCACATTGAAAAATATGAAGCTGCAGTTGTTGAAACAAAATTAGGCCCTGAAGAAACAACAAGAGATATTCCAAACGTATCAGAAGAAGATTTAGCAAACCTCGATGAAGACGGAGTTGTAGTTCTTTCATCTGAAGTAGGACCTGGAGATATTCTAGTAGGAAAGATTGCACCAAAGGGAGAAACAGAGTTAACAGCTGAAGAGCGTTTACTTCGTGCAATTTTCGGAGAACAAGCAAGAGAAGTTAGAGACACATCACTAAGAATGCCAAATGGAGAAAGAGGAACAGTTATTTCTATTCAAGTTTTAGATCGCAAAAAGGGAGATGAATTAGAGCCGGGATGTTTGCGCAAGATTATCGTTGAAGTTGCTCAGTTCAGGCACGTAGTTGTTGGAGATAAGTTAGCAGGAAGACACGGAAATAAAGGAGTTATTTCAAAAATTGTTCCAATCGTAGATATGCCTTATCTCGAAGACGGAACACCAGTAGATATTATTATCTCACCAGTTTCAGTGCTTGCTCGTATGAATTTGGGACAGCTCCTTGAAGCTCATCTTGGTTGGGCTGCGTTAGCGCAGGGAAAGAAAGTTGGACTTCCTGTTTTTGAAAAAGTAGATGAAAATAATATCATTTCTGAGCTCAAAGCAGCAGGGCTTCCTGAAAATGGAAAAGCTAAGCTATATGATTCTAGAACCGGAGAGCCATATGATGGAGCAGTTGTTGTGGGAGTATCTTATATAATGAAACTTATCCACATGGTTGAGGATAAGACCCATGCAAGAAGTACAGGCCCATACTCATTAGTTACACAGCAGCCTCTTGGAGGAAAGGCACAAATGGGAGGCCAAAGACTTGGAGAGATGGAAGTTTGGGCATTGGAATCTCACCGCGCACGTTATACACTACAGGAAATGTTAACTATCAAGTCTGATGACGTGGTAGGTCGCGCAAAAGCATTTGAGGCAATCGTTAAGGGAACTGCAATTCCAACACCTAAAGTTCCAGAATCATTCAAAGTTCTTATCAAAGAACTTCAAGCTCTTGGACTTAACGTTGTTCCAATGGGAGCACAAATCGTAGCAGAACCAACTATGGTAGAGCCCATGAAGGAAGCGAAAGCTGACGAGAAGATAGAAGAGGAAGCTAAGGAAATGGAAAAAGAATTAGGTGGAGAAGACATAGTTACAGAAGAACCAGGAGTCGAAGAGACGAATGCGCCTAGTGAAGATGTTGAGCCTGAGGCAGCAGATTTAGCTGAAGTAGAAGGAGAATTAAATGGATAAGAATAAAAAAATGAAAGATATCAGTATTTTGGATTTCCAATCTTTGAAAGTTTTAGTAGCCGGAAAAGAAGATGTTATGGGCTGGAGTTACGGAGAAGTAACAAAGCCTGAAACTATTAACTACAGAACACTACGTCCTGAAAAAGATGGATTATTTGATGAAAGAATTTTTGGTCCTACGAAAGACTGGGAATGTTATTGTGGAAAATATAAGAGAATTAGATATAGAGGAATAATTTGCGATAAATGCGGAGTTGAAGTAACGCTCTCAAGAGTTAGACGCGAAAGAATGGGTCACATCGGATTAGCTTCACCAGTTGCTCACGTTTGGTACTTTAAGGGTTCAAGCTCACCTTTAAGTTTGATTCTCGACATGTCTCAAAAAGACTTAGAATCTGTTATTTACTATGCTTCTTATTTGGTTACAAGTATTGAAGATGACAAAAAGAAAAAAGCATTAGAAGGTTTTGCGAAGGTAATAGAAGACCGAAAAGTAAATCTTAAAAAAGACGCAGAGGTTGAAGAAAAAGCGATTGATGAAGAAGCTAAGGAGAAATTAAAGTCTGCAGGAAAATCAAAACCAGAGCAAAAAGAATTAATGGAACAGGAAATTGAGCTTTCTAAGAAACAAAGAATTCTTAGAATTAGTGAAAGAGTTTCAGCGGAATCTAAGAAAATCGATGAAATTGCAGATGCGCTAACAGCTTTAGTAAAAAGTCTCAAGCCAGGATCAGTTCTTTCAGAAGATGAATACTTTAAAGTTCTTGAATATGATATTCCAATCTTCTTTACTTTCAAGACTGGCGCAGAAGGACTTTTAGAATTAATCGAAAAACTAAATATCGATAATCTTATTATTGAGCTTAGAAAAGAAGTAGAAAAAGCAAAAGGACAAAAATATCTAAAGTTAGTTAAGAGATTAAGACTTCTTGAAGTTATTAGAAAAGCTGGAGTTTCACCAAAAGACATGGTTTATACAGTTCTTCCTGTTATCCCACCAGATCTTAGACCTATGGTTCAGTTGTCAGGAGGAAGATTTGCAACATCAGACTTGAATGATTTATATAGACGCGTAATTAATAGAAATAACCGCTTGAAGCATCTTATTTCTTTGGGAGCTCCAGAAATTATTTTAAGAAACGAAAAAAGAATGCTCCAGGAATCAGTTGATTCATTAATTGATGCTTCACAACGTGGAACTCAGGTAGTTCAATCTCCTTTGAGATCACTTTCAGACATGTTAAGGGGAAAACAGGGAAGATTTAGACAGAACTTACTTGGAAAAAGAGTAGATTATTCAGGACGTTCAGTTATCGTTGTTGGACCTAACTTAAAATTATCTGAGTGCGGAATTCCAAAAGAAATGGCGCTTGAAATGTTTAAGCCATTCGTTCTTAGAGAGGTCATTGTTAGAGGATTTGCTCCAAACATTAAGTCTGCAAAGAGATTTATTGAAAAGCGTCCACCTGAAGTTTTCGATATCTTGGAAGAAATCACAAAGAATCATCCAGTTTTACTTAATCGTGCTCCAACATTACACAAATTAGGTATCCAGGCATTCTATCCAGTTCTTATCGAAGGAGCTGCTATCCAATTACATCCTTGTGTTTGTTCAGGATTTAACGCTGATTTCGACGGAGACCAGATGGCTGTTCACATTCCTTTATCAGAAAACGCACAAAAGGAAGCAATTGAACTTATGATGCCTAGAGAAAATCTCTTAAAGCCAGCTGATGGAGCTCCTATCACACTTCCTAATAAAGAAATGGCTGTTGGAGTTTTCTATCTCACTTCAATTGATGAAAGCTTGAGAAAAGAAGTTAAGCCAGAAGATGAAGAAATATTTTCTGATATCAACGATGCTCTTCTAGGACATTCATACGGAAGACTTAAATTAAGACAGCCTATTAAAGTTAGAGTAAATGGGGAAATCATCGAAACATCTATCGGACGCTTAATGTTTAACGAACATTTACCAGAGTCTCTTGGATTCATGAACGAGCCTGTTAAAGCCTCTGGTATTAAAAAGTTAATTACTCGAGCTATGAAAGTTTCTAATTCACTTCAGGTTGAAGAGTTAATCGATAACATTAAAACACTAGGATTTTATGGATCAACTGTTTCTGGAATTTCAGTTTCAGTATTCGATACAGCTGTAGTTCAAGGAAAAGATAAGATTATCGATGGCGCAGAAGAAAAGATTGCAGAAATCGATCTAGAATATCAAAAAGGACTTATTACAAACGAAGAAAGAAAAAGACTTTCAAATAACGTTTGGCTTTCAACAACAGAGAGAATCGCTGACATGACTTGGGACTTATTAACAACTGGAAATGTTATTAGAACTATTATCGATTCTGAAGGAGCTAGAGCTGGAAAAGAACAGCTAAAACAGCTATCTGCGATGAGAGGACTTATCATGGATCCGCTTGGAAAGATTATTGAGCTTCCTATTAAATCTAACTTTAGAGAAGGACTTTCTATTTTTGAATACGTAGCTTCAGCTCGTGGATCTAGAAAAGGATTAACTGACTCAGCTCTTAAGACTGCAAACGCTGGATACTTAACCAGAAGATTAGTCGATGTAAGTCATGACATGATTATTAAGACAGAAGATTGTGGAACAAAAAATGGAATTAAGATTTCAGCTACTGATCCAGATAGAACAGCAACATTCCATGACAGAATTCTTGGAAGAATTGCAGCTGAAAATATAGTTTCTCCAAAAACAAAGAAGCCAATTGTAAAAGCTGGTCAGGAAATTACTGAAGACAAGGTTGCAGAGATTGCTACAGAAGATATTAGCGAAGCAATTGTTAGATCGGCTATAACTTGTGAACTTAAGTATGGAATGTGTTCCAACTGTTATGGTTGGGATTATTCTGTTAGAAGAAAAGTTTCTATGGGAGTTCCAGTCGGAGTAGTTGCAGCTCAGTCTATCGGAGAGCCAGGAACACAGCTTACTATGAGAACCAGATATGTTGCTGGAGCTGTTATGCAGGACGTTACTCATGGATTGCCTCGCGTTGAAGAACTTTTTGAAATGAGAACACCAAAAGCTCTTTCACCAATTTCAGAAACATCAGGAAAACTTACAATTGAGACAAGTGATGATGGATATCTACTTAAGGTTGCATCTCATAGAAAACCAGTTGAGGAAAGAGAATATTTCATTCCATTAGCTTCAAATCTTTCAGTAAAAGACGGACAGGAAGTAAGTGTTGGAACTCAGTTTGCGCAGGGATATTTGGATCCTAAAGAGGTTCTTAAGATCACAGGACTTATTGATGCACAAAGATATGTGATTACTGAAGCTCAAAAAGTTTATGAGTCACAGGGAATTGCAATTAACGATAAGCACTTTGAGGTAATTCTTAGAAAAATGTCCGATAAAGTAGCAATAGAAACAGTTGGAGATTCATCTTTAATTCCAGGAGACTTTATAACAAGAACCAGATTTGAAGAAATTAATGCTGAGATCTTAACTCAGGGTGGAGAACCAGCAACAGCAAGACAGACTATTCTTGGAGTTACAAAGTCATCATTATTCTCAGATTCATGGCTCTCAGCAGCTTCATTCCAGGAAACAACAAAAGTGTTAACAGAAGCTTCACTTGAAGGAGCAGAAGATAAGCTAATCGGACTTAAAGAAAATGTTATTATTGGACGCCTTATCCCAGTTGATGGAATTACAGTTGATGAAGTTTCAGAGGAAGTAGTAGAAGTTGTTGCCCCAACAGAGCCTGCACCAGTTGAAGCTCCTGCACCAGATGCTGTATAATTAAAAACCAAAATATGCCAACACTATCACAACTTACAAGACACGGAAGACACAAGAGAATGAAAAAGGTCAGAGTTACTGGACTTAGAAAACTTTATAACGCTAAGGACAGAGTTTACACTGAAGTTAATTCACCTCAAAAAAGAGGAGTTGTAACTTTAGTTAAAACCATGACTCCTAGAAAACCTAATTCAGCTCTTAGAAAAGTAGCTAGAGTTAAATTATCAAACAGAACCGAAGTTACAGCTTATATCATGGGAGAAGGACATTCTTTAGCTGAGCACGGAATCGTTCTCGTCCGCGGCGGACGCGTAAAAGATTTAGCTGGAGTAAAGTATCACATAGTTCGAGGCAAATTAGACTTAGCTGGAGTAGTGGGACGTCAATCATCTAGAAGTAAATATGGAGCAAAGAGAGGATCCAAAGGAGCAGCAGCACCAAAAGCAGCAGCACCAGTTGTTGAAGCGCCAGCCGCTTAATTAAATTATGAGACACGCACACGCAAGTAAAAAAAGACATATTGAAGGAGACGCAGTTTACAATAATGTTCTCGTAGCGAAACTTGCTAATTACATTATGAAAGACGGTAAAAAATCAGTTGCTCAGAAAATTGTATATGACATGATGGATATCCTTGCTAAAAATCCTTTGGCAGGAACAGGATCAGATGGAGCATTGAATGTTTTTGAAAAAGCAGTGCAAAATATCGGTCCAAAGACAGAAATTAAAGCTCGTCGTGTTGGAGGAGCAAGTTATCAAATCCCGATTGAGGTTAGAGGAGATAGAAGAACAGCATTAGCACTTCGTTGGATAGTTGATGCAGCTAGAGCAAAATCAAGTAAAGATTTCCACACATTTGCAGAAAAACTAGCATCAGAAATTCTTGCAGCAGCTGAAAATCAGGGAGAAGCAGTAAAGAAAAGAGATAATGTACACAGAATGGCCGACGCTAATAAAGCTTTCTCTCACTTCAGAATCTAACCCTATAGTTGCAGTTTAAACTCCATTAGAATATAATTCCCCGACTATGCCAACAGAAGCATTTAACGGCGCAAACTTTTACATGGCTGAATCTACGATTATTCCAAGGGGTGGATTTGGGATGGTTAGAATTGGAATCCCACAGGAAGCTTTCCCTCCCGGTCCTCTTTCATCTGAGCTTATAAGAACTGCATATTCTAACGGAAGAAGTCAGATTGCCCAGGTGGGAGGAGATTTAAGGACTGCTTCAAATCAAGAGATTGCAGATGCGATCGAGATGGGAGGGTTTGAGGGCAGAGAGGTGAGTTATGTTCCTGCTCAAGTAAGAATTGATAGTCATTTTACAGATTTAGCACTTGACTACGGATTACCAATAGGAAGACTGTATATTCCTGGTAGAGACATAAAAGGGGTCGAGTTAAGGGACCTTATGGCGTCTGATCAGATTGAAATGGGAAATGAAAAAGGATGGGAGTATTACTATGAACCTCCAGACGGAAAACCACTACATGAAAAAAATGATGAAGATATAGCGGGAATTATTGTAAGAATTAATGCGGGTGAAAAGTTCTGGATACCGCCCCAAAAAAAGTTATTGAGAGTTAGAGATTTAAGTTCTGATGGAAAGGAATATAGACAAGAAATAGATAAATTATTAGTTCTTGTTCCTCCAAGCGACAGAACGCAGCTATGGATAGGAAATACAAGCGTAACAGTCGGAATGACTGAGGGAATTGACGCAATTTTAGATAGGGAAGTATATTCAAGCATTAATCTTAAAGGAAAAAAAGGACTCAGAGGGAAACACATTAATGCAAGAGTTCTTGATGGAGGTAGAGATTGGTTAATTAGAGTTGAAATTCTTGGCCCAACGACAAGAGATGGTGATAACTTTATAATCATGAGATTTAAAGAAGGAGCTAAAAAACTCACCAAGTAACTCTTCATATATCGATATATGAAGAGTAATGACTTATGGAGAAAGTAATATAATTAATTTATGAAGAGTTTTTATGCGAAAAATAGAAAAGAATGGCGAGATTGGCTTGAAAAAAACCACGATAATGAAAAAGAAATATGGTTTGTCTTTTATAACAAAGCTTCAGGTAAATTTTCAATTTCTTACAGTGAGGCAGTTGAGGAAGCGTTGTGTTTTGGGTGGATAGATGGAGTGGTTAGAAAGCGAGATCAGGATTCTACTATTCAAAGATTTACACAAAGAAGAATTAAGTCTAATTGGTCTGAGCTTAATAAAGAACGAGCAAGACGTTTGATTAAATCAAAACTTATGACTACATATGGAATGAAGGCACTCGCTAGCGTGGATCTTTCGGAAAAACCAGTCGTAATGTCTTCTGAAACAGAAAAAGCATTAAAGTCAGATGCAGAAGTCTGGAAGAATTATCAAGCCTTTGACGATCTCTATAAAAGACTTAGGATTTACTATATAGAAGATGCTAAAAAGCAAAAAAGAATGGAAGAATACGAAAGACGTTTAAATTCATTTATAAAGAATACAAAGAAAAATAAAAAATTCGGAACAATTCTATAGATTCTAAAAAGATTTTGTGGTATACTCATTTAGCTTCCAGAAGTGGAAGTTTTTTAAAATTTTATGGCTGATTCATCTAATAGACATTTTGATCTAGAAAAGATCCGAAACATCGGAATTATCGCGCATATTGACGCGGGAAAAACCACAACTACAGAGCGCATTCTTTACTACACTGGAAAAACTCACAAAATTGGAGATATCGACGAGGGAAATACAGTCATGGACTGGATGAAGGAAGAAAGAGAGCGCGGAATCACAATCGTTTCTGCTGCTACTACTGCTTTCTGGACCCCAACTGAAGGAACTCTAAAGGGTGTAGAGCACAGATTTAATATTATTGATACTCCAGGTCACGTAGACTTTACAGCTGAAGTTGAGCGCTCTCTTAGAGTTCTTGACGGAGGTATCACAGTTCTTGACGCAGAAGAAGGAGTTCAGTCTCAGTCAGAAACAGTTTGGAGACAGGCTGATAAATATAAAGTGCCTAGAATTTGCTTCATTAATAAAATGGATAAATTAGGAGCAGATTTCTTAGCTACTGTTAAATCTATTGAAGATAGACTTGGTGCAAACACAGCAATCATGGTTCTTCCAATTGGAAGTGAGCAAACATATGTCGGAAACGTTGATCTTTTAACTCGCCAGGCTATTAGATGGGGTGGAGATGAATTAGGAGCAAAATACGAAGTAAATGATGATATTCCCGCTGAAATGAAGGATCAAGTTGATGAATACAGACATAAGCTTATTGAAAAAATCTCAGAAACTGACGACGCATTGCTCGACAAATACTTAAATGGAACAGAGCCATCTGTTGAAGAATTAAGAGCAGCGCTTAGACGCGCAGTTATTGCATATAAATTAGTACCAATTTATGCTGGAACATCCCTACGAAATAAGGGAGTACAGCCACTTCTTGACGCAGTTGTTGAATACCTTCCATCCCCAGTAGATCTAAAAGAAGTAAAAGGTATAAATCCTAAAACAGAACAAGAAGAAATGAGACAGTTAGTAGCAGATGCTCCTCTTTCAGGACTAGCATTTAAAATCCAAAACGATCCACACGTAGGAAAGCTTACTTTTTATAGAGTTTATTCTGGAAAAATTAAATCTGGAAGTTATATTTATAATTCCACAAAGGATAATACAGAGCGCGTTGGTCGTCTTCTTCTCATGCACTCAAACCAGAGAGAAGAAATTGATGAAGCGTTCGCAGGAGAAATCGTAGCTATCGTTGGACTTAAAGAAACCATTACTGGAGATACACTTTGTGATGAAGCAAATCCAATAGTTCTTGAGAAAATTACATTCCCAGAGCCAGTTATTTCTCTAGCTATTGAACCAAAAACTAAATCTGATCAGGAAAAACTAGGTTTTGCTTTAAAAAGACTTATGGATGAAGATCCAACATTCCAAGTTAAAACAAATCACGAAACAAATCAGACTATTATTTCAGGAGTTGGAGAGTTACAGCTTGAAGTTAAGGTTAACACTATGAAATCTGACTTTGGAGTTGAAGCAAATGTTGGAGCTCCACAGGTGGCTTTTAAAGAAACTATTAAAACTGAAGCAACAGGAGAAGGAAAATATATCAGACAATCTGGAGGACGTGGTCAATATGGTCACTGTTGGCTTCGAATTAAGCCAAAACCAAGAGGTGAAGGAAATGAATTTATCGATGCAATTAAAGGTGGAGCTATTCCTGCAGAGTTTGTAAAAGCAATTGAAAAAGGTATTAAGGAATCAGAAGAAAATGGAATTTATTTGGGATATCCAGTTGTGGATATGAGTGTCGAAGTTTATGATGGATCTTTCCATGATGTTGATTCATCTGAAATGTCATTTAAGATTGCAGCTAGTAAAGCATTGCAGGCAGCAGCAGCACAAGCTCAGCTAACGCTTCTTGAGCCTATTATGAAGGTTGAAGTTACAACTCCATCAGAATTTTTAGGAGACGTTATCGGAGATCTTTCAAGTAAGAGAGCACAAATTTCAGGAAGTGAAGATCGAGGAAAAGCGACAATCGTTAATGCTATGGTTCCTCTTTCAGAACTTTCAGGTTACGCAACAATCTTAAGAAGCATGACTCAAGGAAGAGCATCGTATTATATGGAACCTTCACATTACGACGAAGTTCCTCAAAACATCCAGGCTCAAATGAAAGCCGCCTCCACCTTCACAGGAAGGGTGGAATAACTCCTTCCTTTAAGCTTTATAGGAAACTATGAGGCTTGAATTATTCAAATATTTCCTTATATACTGATTAAGTTATGAAAATTTATTTAACAACTGGTGTTGGTTTTGGTAAGACTCCACTTTCCGCATTTGACGGTGCATTAGCGGATGCAGGAGTAATGAATTTTAATTTGGTTGTTTTGTCATCAGTAGTTCCGCCTGGAACAACTATAGTTCACGACAAGATGCCTGTAGATGATAGCGAGTGGGGAAATAAGCTTTATTGTGTAAAAGCTGAAATGAGAAGCAGAGATTCAGGAAGATTTATCGGAGCTGCTTTAGGCTGGTATCAACTGGAAGATGGTCGGGGAGTTTTCGTAGAGCATGAGGAGACAGGAGAGGTTGAAAGTTCTGTTGAGGCAGACTTAAAAGAAGAAGTTAAAAGATCAATTATGGATTTATGTAAAAACAGAGATATTCCTTTTAATGAGAGCAAAATGGGAGTAAAAATTAAAACATCAAAAGTAAAAGATTTACCTGCTTCAGTAATTGTAATTGCAGCATATAAGTCTGAGAATTGGGATTAATTATGATTTTAGAACAATGGTTTTTACTAGCTCTTCTTGCCCCTGCCCTTTTTGCTTTAGTAAATATAATCGATGATAATTTGCTAAGAAATGTTTATCGCTCCGCGCATTTCGGTGCAATAATCTCAGGCCTTTTTGGTTTGCTTCCTCTAACAGCTTTATTTTTTGTAGATATTTCAGTGCCAAATCCGATCGTTGCATCCCTTGGTCTTTTAGCAGGATTTCTAACAGTTATGTATTACTATTTTTATTTTAGAGGCCTAGAGGTGGAGAAGCCGTCAGTTGTGATATCGCTGTTTAGTCTTGCTCCAGCCTTGATTCCATTTCTTGCATACTTTTTTCTCAAAGAAGTTTTAACGCTAAATCAATATTTAGGTTTTGGAATAATTCTTTTTTCATCGCTTTTAATTTCGGCAACTGATATTAAGAAATTTAAATTTTCCCCAGCACTACTCTTAATAGGCTTTGGTGCTTTAATTTTCGCAATAATTTCTGTCATCGGAAAATATGTTTATACGGAGGTAGATTTTTGGACTGGATATATGCTTTTTTCAATGGGAATGGGACTGGGGGCTTTATTCTTATTATTCACAAAAAAAGGAAGAGATTTTGGTAAAGAATTTAAGAAGACTTTTAAAAAATGGATTCTTGTTTTTATTGCTGTTGAATTACTTGGAATTTCTGCAGAATTTGTAGGAAATCTAGCGATTAGTCGCGGTCCTGTTTCAATTGTAAAAGTCGTAGAGGGTATTCAGCCAATTTATGTTTTAGTATTTGCAGTTTTACTTTTTCCATTTTTTCCAAAATATTTTAGAGATGCAGCAGGAGAGAATAAATTGCGAAATGGAATTTTAATGCTGGTCATGATCGTTGGCCTTTTCCTAGTCTATAAAAGCTAGATTTTATTTTTAATAATATACTTTTTTAAGAAGTGCGCTGGGTTCCATTGTTCCTTGGACATTCTTAAATTTTCAATTCCTAGATCCTGTTCTATATTCCAAAATTTTATCTGATTCTTCATAAGCTCTTTTGCTTTTAGCATATAAAGTGATTCGAAAATTCCTTTATGCTCTGTGTTGGCTTTTATAAAATGAAATATCGCATACTCATTTTTTAGAATTTCAGCGACTGCAAATCCTACCATTTTTTTATTAATGTAAATTCCTATCGCTAGTAAGTTTAATTTATTTGCAGCTTGAATAAGTCTAATAATTGCCTTTTTTTCATGTTCTGCTTCCTCAATATTTTTATTTCTTACCTTTACCCATAAATCAAAAAGATCAATTATTTCTTTTTGAATCTTTTCATCTGAAGCATCAATAATTTTAACTTCATATCCAGGATTTTCTGAATGGAATCTGTTAACTGCATTTCGTTTATTGTGATATTTTTCTCCTTCCAATGTGGAAATTTCAGGTACATCTAAAACATAATCAAAATTATTCCTGTCCTCTGTTACATCGAAATCTTCAATAAGTCTTATGTCAGCATGAATAACAGATTCAGGAATGAGCTGAAGAATATCCATCGCATTTTCCTTTTTAGCTCTCTCCAAAAGTTCTTTAGCAGTCTCCACGACTTTTGTATTTCCAAGAAAAGAATAAAAAGGCTCATTAGTTATGTAATCTCGAAACTTAATTACAAGATTGTCGTTTAAATTTGATATTAGTGCGTCATTATCAGTGTTATAGCTATAAAGACTTACAAAGTTAAAATCTGAGTATGGGGGAAATTTATTGGTAATTTCTTCAATCGAATCTTTATCTTCCAGTTCAAGATTTTTAAAGTTAGGATATAGAGGAAGCATTAGACTCATTATACATAAACTTTAGCTTGACAATATATATTAGCTAAGCTAACCTAAAACTATGCTTGAAACAATCCAGAAAGAGTGGCAAGCAAAAATAATTTTATTAATCTTCGCTGCTTATGTGGCGGTTTGGCTTTCTCTTCAATTTCCTCAAACTAGAAATTCCCTTCTCTTAGATCTTTATGGACAAACCTATGGGATTGTCGCTTTGTTTGGAGGAATCTGGGGTCTGTTTATCGCAAAGCCGTGGGGATTTTTAAAAAGCGCCATGGGAAAAGCAATTGTATTTTTGTCATTAGGACTTCTTGCTCAAGTTTTTGGTCAAGTTGCATACACAGTCTATATTTACGTATTACACGTTAGTATTCCATATCCATCTGTCGGAGATGTGGGATATTTTGGGAGTATTCCACTGTACATTATTGGGACAATTTATCTCGCAAAGGTATCAGGTGTTAGAGTTTCTATGCGATCAGTAGTGTCTAAAATTCAAGCGATTATTATTCCAATTTTAATTTTAGGAGCCGCATACTTACTTTTTCTACAGAATTATGAATTTGATTGGTCTCTTCCACTAACAATGTTTTTGGATTTTGGATATCCGCTAGGACAAGCAATCTATATTTCCATAGCTTTACTTACATACCTTTTGTCTAGAAATTTGCTGGGAGGAGTTATGAAAACAAAGATTTTATTTATATTATTCGCTCTTTTTATGCAATTTTTATCTGATTATGTTTTCTTATTCCAAGTAAGTCGTGGAACATGGGAGCTGGGTGGAATAAGTGAATTTATATATCTAGTTGCCTATCTTTTGATGGCAATTGGAATACTTCAGTTAAAAACAATGGTTAAAAAACTTCAGGAGTAAGCATTATGGATATTTTTGCTCAGATGGCTCAGAGGATAATAAAGGAGCAGGAGTCTATTATAGGTCCAGTGGCATTGGAACAAGCTAAGAAAGTGCCGGGCCTTAAGATTGATTGGCAAAACCATGAAGTGGCTTTGGGCGGGGATGAAAAGGCAATTATTGATAATCTGGTAAAACAATATCAAAATTTATTTGGCCAAACTTCAGTTGAGGTTTGTAAAGATGCTATTAAAGGTCTGTCCGTTCCAGCTGACAGTCTCCCCGCTTTACTCAAATAAGTATTCAACTTATAATTAACAAATGGACCTGCCCCAAAAAGATCCAATTTTTTCAGTAAGTGACCCTGCGACTGCTTCTGCTGTAACCGGCATAGAGCACATCATGCAGGAAATGTATAAGAAGAATCAGGATTTAAATGATAGAAATAAAACACTAGCGCTCCTCAGGCACATTGACGAAGTAGTTCTTTCGACGGTTACTGACCCAAATCAAATCGCACAGCAGGTTTCAGATCTTTTAGTAGAAGAAGAATTTAGATTTGTAAATATTTGTATTGTTAAGCAAGAAGAAAAGATAATAATTCCTATAGCTATATCTTCGTTTGCAAAAAGTGAAGCAATAAACGATATTGGAAAAAATAAATTTTTAAAACTCTCAATTGATTTAGCTGAAAAAGAGAATGTTTTAGTAAAAACAATTCAGTCTAAGAAAGTTCAGATTGTAAAAAGTCTCCAAGATATATTTGGTTCGAACATTTCAGAAGAAGAATCCAGAGAGGCACAGGAGGAGATGGGTGTAAAGTCCATAATTGTTTACCCGCTGATAGTTAGGCTTGATGTAATTGGAACATTAACAATAGGAATCACAGATGAGGAGAATTCTATAACTATTGAAAAAAAGGCATTAATTGATCGAATGGCTGGAGTGGTAGGAATTGCTCTAGATAACTCACTTTTGTATAGATCCATTCAGGAAGCAAATGAAAGACTAAAGCAGCTGGATAAATTAAAGGACGAATTCGTTTCCCTGGCTTCTCATGAACTCCGAACCCCTATGACAATTATTAAATCTTATCTTTGGCTTTTCATGGACAAGAAAAAAGGGCAGCTTAATGAAAAAGAAATGAGTTATTTGACGCGTGCATATTCTTCAACAGAAAGACTGATTAATTTAGTAAACGATATGTTAAATGTTTCTCGTATTGAATCCGGCAGGCTTTCACTTGAGTTAAAACCAATTCAGATAAAAGATGTTTTAGAAAAACAGGTAGAAGAGTTAGTTCCTCGCGCACAGCAGCTTGGATTGAAGCTCACATTTGAAAAGCCCTCATACCCTGTGCCTTTAGTAAATGCAGATCACGAAAGAATTGAGCAGGTTATAATTAATCTAGTTGGAAATTCTCTTAAATTTACTCCTTCAGGTGGAACTATCAATGTCTCAATCAAGCCTGAGGAAAAGGATCTATTGGTCACAGTAGTGGATACTGGGCGCGGAATGAATAAAGAAGATCAGGAAAAGCTTTTCAGAAAATTTGGAACCATGGGAGAAAGTTATCTCCACAAACAAGAAGCGCAGGGAACTGGACTTGGACTTTATCTATCAAAACTTCTTGTAGAAATGCACGGAGGAAAGATGTGGGCAGAATCTAAAGGCGAAGGAAAAGGAGCTACATTTAATTTTACACTTCCATTTTTAACTCACTGAGGCTTGTTAACATCCACTGAAGCTACGGGTTGAGCAGGGTTTTGTGAAGCTGTTGGTTGTGGTTGTTGCGCTGGAGCTTGTTGAGGAGCTGCTGGAATTGGCGCAGCTTGAGCTGGTGTTTGTTGTGCGGGAGGTGCCGCAACTGTTTGTTTTTGAACTGGTGCTTGAACTGGTGCTTGAACTGGTGCTTGAACTGGTCCCTGAATAGGTGTTTGTGGAGTATTAGGAGCATTATGATTCGGGGTCTGTTCAATATTTATGTAAGCCTTAATTTGATCCACTAAATTTCCCGGGGTAATTTGGCTTTTTATAAAATATCCATCTCCTAGAGACAAACCTTCCTGCATTTCTTTATCTTTATCTAAATTAGTTAGAAAAATTATTTTTTTATTTGGGAGTTTTGCAGGCGAGGCTTTAATCTGTCTCATTATGGAGATTCCATCAATTCCAGGGAGAATAATATCCAACATTACTAGGTCCCATCCTCCTTGCTGAATTTTCGCTAAACCTTCATTGCCATTTTCTGCAGTATCTACGAAATAGCCTTGATCAGAAAGAACTTCTTGGTAAAGTTCTCTTAAGTATTCTTCGTCCTCAACTATAAGAATTCGAGCTTGATTCACAAAAGTATCGTAACAATAGGAGCTTTAAAAGTCAATTAAAAAAGGAGAAATTTGACACTATAAGATAGTTTTTCTATAATTCGCCGATGACTCATGAAGGAATAGATACATCTGGAGGAGATGCTCTTCCGGTTTGGCGTCCAAGCTTTTCACGAATTTTAGCTGATTTAAGATCAGATATCGTAAGTTACTCTCGGGATGGTTTAAGTTTGTCACAAAGAACAATTTGGAGCGCTGAAGACGTAGTAGAGGCAATTAGAACTCCTGAAGGAATCCAATTTCTGGAATCGACAATAACTTCGGACGAAACAGTTAATAGATATTTAATAGGTCTTTTTTTAACTTCAGTTCCTGTTGGTCAGCTGAGCCCTCAAGCTAGACTTGCTCTAGGACCAGTCCAGGAGATTGAAGCTGATGTAAAAATTGCCCCTTTTTATAGAAGTTGGGATCTATGTGCTGCATCAGAGAGATATTTAGAGGAAGCTATGGAAAGAAGGGGTACTATTCTGGCTGGAGATGCGATACTTCTGAAAGAAAAGGAGAGAAAAGCGGGGCTTTGTGTCCAAACTACCTCTACTCCAGCAGGAACTTTTCTAGCAGGAAGCTGGTATGAGCCAATTGATCAGGAAGGTCTAGAGGCTTCTTTTAGATCAGGAGAAAGAAGAATTGGCTTAAGTGGAGATTGGGTTCACATGCGAGATATTAGCGCTTATCATACAGACCAAATAACTAGAGATGTTATGTTTAGCGCAAGAAGGCATGCTGACAAAATTAAGCGATTGACATAGTAAGATATTTTATGGTTCACTAGATTAGATGCCTAAAAAAGCTGCCCGATCAACTAAAAGAGTAAAAAGAAGACCAGCCAGGAAATCCTTCTTAGAAAAACTTTTTACTTTCCCAAAGCTTGTAGTCTTCGGAATTTTAATTCTCGGATCATTAACAATTTATCAAATTACTCTTTCTTCAAATCAGGTTAAAGGTGTAACTACGGTTGATGAAGATATTTCGTATTCTAGAGATGAAGCTATTGCAAATGTAAAAAAGCAGGCTGCGGCGGGTGTTACGGTAGATAGATATATTGCAATTAAGCTCTTTAGAGATGTAAATAAAAATGCAGATCAGGACGGATCAGAGGATTGTGCTAAAAAATCTTTTACTGTTAAGAAAAACGGAAAAGAAAAGACAGCTACACAAGATGACTGTAATTATCCCGCACGATACCTAAAGGTTACGAAAAATTGTAACACGATTGCTTTTGTTAGAACAAATACATCTAATAAATTTGCTTACATTGGAATGTATGTAACAGACAATAATAATAGGAGTGGCAAAGCTTTTAAGGGAGTAAAATCTAAAGTAGTTTGTGGTTTCCCTAAGTCTGAAGGTGGAGACGGATGGGGTTTTTATTATAATCAAGTTGAATTTGGTGTAAAAGAAATTAACTAACTTCCTCTAGCTTCTGTTATAATTACCCCATGACAAAAAGAAAACCCAGCCCATTCGGTTACTACATAAAATATTTAGATGGAATTGATAAGGGTGTTAGGGATTCTAAAGAATTCGGTTCTATATTAATCCTCCAAATCGTTGAAGAAGTTGGTGAAATGTCGCGAGCATATCTCGCAAAGCATGGGAGAAAAGCTACGAATTTTTCTGCGCAAGAAGATGAAACATATAGACAAGAGTTGGGTGATATTTTAGTTTCAATTCTCAGACTCGCACGTATTAAAAAGGTAAACCTAAATGATGCGATCATGTACTCCCTTAGGAAAATAGAAAAAAGAAAATTAGAGCCAAAGAGATAATATTTGACAATTTCAACCCATAGTATATAATATGCGGTTATGGAATTAGGAAAAGGATTTTATAGATTAATTGAACCAGGGCTTAAGGCTATTTCTCCTATTCAAATGCGAGTTCCGCTAAGTGAGGGACAAATGCAGGGAATTGGTAAAGCTCAAAATGCTCTTAATTCACTTAATATGGTTACTGATGACGCTAGGTTAATTGATCTTAGAGCTGGAGCAGCAAGAAGTCTAGCTAGAGAGATGAGAAAAGCTGGAGTAGTTAATGTTTATTCTACTGCACCTGAAGGTGTTATAAAGAGAAGAGGATAAAATCCCTCTTGACGCCTATAAAAAAATATTGTATTATCTTTTTACCATCAAATGGCTGATGGTTTTTTTAAATTATGGCAGACAAATACGACAGAACAAAACCACACGTAAACATAGGAACTATTGGTCACGTTGACCATGGTAAGACCACAACTACAGCAGCTATTGCTACAGTTCTTTCAAAGGCTGGCGGCGGAAAAGCTATGAAGTATGAGGATATTGATAATGCACCTGAAGAAAAAGCACGCGGAGTCACGATTAACATCACTCACGTAGAATACGAAACAGCTAATAGACACTATGCTCACATTGATGCTCCAGGACACGCAGATTATATTAAGAATATGATCACAGGAGCAGCACAGATGGACGGAGCTATCTTAGTAGTTTCAGCTCCAGACGGTCCTATGCCACAAACAAGAGAACACATTCTATTAGCACGCCAGGTTGGAGTACCTTCAATCGTTGTATGGCTTAACAAGGTAGATATGGTTCAAGACGCAGAACTTCTAGATCTAGTTGAAATGGAAGTAAGAGAGCTATTAACAAAATATGAATACCCAGGAGACACTGTAACAATCGTAAGAGGATCCGCTCTTAAAGCTCTTGAAGGAGATGCAGAAGCAGAAAAGCAAATCTTAGAGCTTATGGCAGCTGTTGATAAAGATATTCCAACTCCAGTTAGAGATACAGCAAAACCATTCCTTATGCCTGTTGAAGACGTTTTCTCAATCAAAGGACGAGGAACAGTTGTAACAGGAAGAATCGAAAGAGGAGTAGTAAAAGTAAATGAAGCAGTAGAAATCGTTGGAATCAAAGCTACAGCAAATACAGTTGTAACAGGAGTAGAAATGTTCCACAAGATGTTAGACGAAGGACAAGCTGGAGATAATGTTGGAGTTTTAATTCGAGGAATTGAAAAAGACGATGTAGAAAGAGGACAAGTTCTTGCAAAGCCAGGATCTATTACTCCACACACTGATTTTGAAGCTGAAATCTATATTCTTACAAAAGAAGAGGGTGGACGCCACACCCCTTTCTTCACAGGATACAGACCACAATTTTATATTAGAACAACAGACGTAACTGGAGAAGCAACACTTCCATCAGGAGTAGAAATGGTTATGCCTGGGGATAGCACAAAAATGACAGTAAAACTTATTGCTCCAGTAGCTCTTGAAGAAGGAGTTAGATTCGCAGTCCGAGAGGGTGGAAAAACAGTTGGAGCAGGAGTAGTAACAAAAGTTATTAAATAAGAGCACATTGATTTTTTAGTATATGCCAAAAGGAAGAATTCGAGTTCGATTAAAGAGCTACGACGCTAGAGTCATCGACGCTAGTTGTCAGCAAATTTTAGATACGGCCATCAGGACCGGTGCTAAAGTTGTGGGACCAATTCCTTTACCTACTAAAAGATCAGTCTACGCAGTAAATAAATCCCCTTTCATCGATAAAGACGCTAGAGACCATTTCCAAATAAAAGTTCACAAAAGACTTATTGATATCGTCAGCCCTACAGAAAAAACTATGGACTCATTAGGCCACCTCGAGCTCCCAGCCGGAGTAAACATCGAAATCCGCATGTAAGCTTATTAGCTTTTTTCTCTAAAAACCACTATGAGCGCAGAATATAAAACTTTAAGGAACTATTCCCTAAGCCTTGGAAGACTTGTTTCTGTATCTGAGGATCGATCAGTCAGGAGCTATGAAGGCTTTGGAAAGAAATCAGCTGTAATAAAAATTCCAGATAGTAACGTGCATTTAACAGTCAGGCGTTATTCAGGTCATGAGTTTGGGGATGAAAATGAGTTAAGTGCTGTTCATGTAGTTCGCGGTGGTCATTTGCATCATGAACCTCTTTTATCTTTTGATCGAATTCAAGGAAGAGAATTTACATATCAGGGATTTGCTCCAGATGGAGACAGTTGGAGATTTAACGCTGAAACACCTGACCAGATGATAGGTTTTTTAGCATCTCTATTTAATCCAGGTCAATTAGGTAATCGTGGAGTTAAGGTTAGATTTGTTCCTAGTTCTAATAATAGCTCAGGACGTACTGTCGATTTCAATGAATATGTCTCGAGACATACAAGCGCTCCGATATTACAAGTTTCTGAGCAACGGGCTTCCACAGTCGCGTAGGTTCAGTAAATAACTGCTATAATTTTTCTATGCCTTTGGGCTTAAAATTATTTAATCGGCTTAAAAAGTGGGTCATAATTAACAAGTTTATTCTTCTAATTCTTCTTTTCTATTTTATTCTTAATTTAATAAATCTCACGAAGCTGCCAATTTTTAACGATGAATCTATTTATTTGAGCTGGGGCTGGGTGCAGACGCATTGGGCAGGACACGAATATGACTCCATGTATGATGGAAAGCAGCCGTTAATGATTTGGCTGTTTGGAGTTTTTAGTAATTTTCTTGAACCTCTTTTTGCGGGCAGATTTGTCTCTGTAGCTTTTGGCGGAATAACATTAATAGGACTTTATCTAACAACTAAAAAACTTTTTAACAAAAATTCTGCATATTTATCTTCAATTGTTTTTTCTGTCTCGCCAATTTTTGTTTTCTATAATAGACAGGCACTTCTCGAAAGCGGAATTATTTGTGTAGGAATTTGGGCTTTTTATGCAATCTTAAATTTAATTGAAAAACCTACAAATAAAAATGGAATTATTTTGGGAATTATTTTAGGACTTGGATTTTTGATGAAATCCACTTCTTTAATATTCATAATAGTTTCTGCGGTCATTATTTCTTTTTATATATATTGGAGAAGAAGAAATGATTTGGTTAAGCCGTCATTAGTTTCAATAGCTACTCTAATTTCAGTCGATTTATTAATCCTAATAAATCCTGTTTTTTGGCAAACTTTAGCCTCAAATAATAGATATTCATTTACATTTTCTGAAATATTAAGATTTCCTGTTAATGCTTGGATAAATAATTTTTTAGGTTTTCTTGAGATTGGATTTTTCCTACTAACACCTATCGTTTTTGTAACGGGAGTATTTGGTTTGTATATCATGATAAAGAAAAGAGTAAGTAATTTTAAATTATTTATTACTTTTTTTCTTTCAATTTTGTTTCTTGAATTAATATTGACTAGGTCACAGGGTACGAGATATATCGTGCCTTTTCTTATTTTCTTAATCATCTCATCGTCATATTTTCTTGAAAGTTTATGGAGGAAAAATTTATATAAAAAAATTCTGCTAATTTCCTTGATAATTATTCTTTTGGTCGTTTCGGCTTTTCAGGTCATAAGTCCAAAACTCTATCTTTCAGAGTTATCAAAATTCACTAGGTTTTCAGAGGCTGAGTATTTGCAAGGACAAACTTCTGGCGTTGGAGTAGATGAAGCATTTAATTACATAAAAAAAGATGCTTCGGGAAAGCCTTCTTTTATATTTCTTGGTTTAAATGCTGGAAATCCTGAAGACGCAATTAATGCTTACTCTTTTAAAACAGACAATTTATTAACTTTAAGGATGGATTCTAAATTATTTAATGGACTTGATAAATTCGAGTGCATATCATCAGAATATCCAGCATATTTTGTAACAAGATCAAATGAATTGTTGGGAATGGAGAAGTTTTTTAAACAAGAGAAAACTTTTTCTTCTTCTGAAAATTATTACATAGGAATATATGCTTTAAAGAAATGTGATGGGGAGAAGTTGCCGGTTTTAGAGATGTATGGAGATGGAATAAGTGCGCAATTTGGCTATAGACCAGATTTAAAAGCTAAATTTGAAAAATAAATTAGCCTCGCGAGGCGTTCCATTGTGTGTCTAAAGTTAGAAGGATTCGGGACGAGATGGTCTTTGTGCTCGACGTTCCTCTACGATCCCTTGTCTCCAGGATCCTAAATCAGTGTCTTGAATAGGTGCGCCAATTAATGTTCTAAATCCAGCAGGAGTTCCATCAAACGTGTGTGCTTGTGATAATCCAGCAGCTGCTCTGTGGAGGATTTGAGTTCTTACAACGGGAATTCTTCCTGAAAGTTTTGCAAGTTCTCCTCCTAATCCTGCAGCGCGTAGCAGTGAAGTAGCTTCTCTAGCTTCTTCAGTAGTTAATGTTGCTCTTTTTGATGGAAAGTCTGACATGATCCGGGAATTATATAGATTTTCTTAAAATTAGTCAACCTATAGTGAGAGTTTGGTTAATAATTTATATGTCTATGGTTTGTTCCCATTTCCTATTGCATTTACGCACGAGCTCAGATATAATTACATGTACAAAATGGCTTTACAAACACAGGAGGTGATAGCTACATAGTTACTGTTTGAGTTTTTATTCTTACCTGAATAAAGCGACACTATGTGGTCGCTTTTTTGTTTGTAAAAAGGCTATTTGAAATATATGCAGTCTCTAATAGGCGTAAAAAAAGTACAAAGTCAAAGATTTTTAGAAAACGGAATGAGAATTCCGGTTACTCTTATTGATGTTAAAGATAACTGGGTCATGTCTGTTAAAACAAATGACCGCGATCATTACCAAGCAGTGCAACTTGGATATGGAATTAAGAAGAACGCAAATAAAGCATTATTAGGACACGCAAAAGGGGCTAAAAGAGAACAAGCTCCTAAATTTTTAAAAGAGATTAGAATAATTGACGACTCCCCTCTTCCAGAAATTGGAACCTCATTAAATCCACAAGAAGTATTTCAGCCAGGAGACTTAGTAGACGTTACTGGAATTTCTAAAGGAAAAGGATTTGCTGGAGGAGTAAAGAGATACGGATTCCGAGGAGGTCCTAAGACTCACGGACAATCAGATAGACATAGAGCCCCAGGATCTATCGGACAAGGAACAACCCCAGGAAGAGTTTATAAAGGAAAGAGAATGGCTGGAAACATGGGAAATGACACAGTAACTATTAGAGGATTAAGAATAATTGATATAACAAATGACGGAGTTTTGGTAATTAAAGGATTAGTTCCAGGAGTTATTAATGCTCTAATAAAAATTGATAAAGCTGGGACAGATAAAAAATTCGTTCCTCTTTATAAAGATCCAGAAGTAGTTGCAGCTGAAGAGGCGGCACTAGCAGCAGCTCAAGCAGCCGAAGCTCCTGTTGAGGAAAAAACTGAAGAAGTAGTGGAAGAAAAAGTAGAAGCAGAAGCTGTGGAAGAGGTAAAAGTTGAGGAAGCAGAAAAATCAGAAGAAGCACCAGTTAGTGAAGTTTCTGAAGCACCAGTTGAAGAGGTTGAAGCACCTAAGGAAGAGGTAAAAGAAGGAGAAGAAGATGGCAGCAAGTAAAACAGTAAAAAAAGAAGTAGTTAAGAAAGCACCAGTTAAAAAAACTGTTGCTGTTAAAGTGACGAAGACAGAAAAAGTAGAAGCAGAAGTAAAAACTGTTAAGACTGGTGGTTTGAGCGCACCTATGTTTGATGTAAAAGGAGTTAAATCAGGAACATTTGCACTTCCAAAAGAAGTTTTTGGAGTTAAAGTTAATAATGCCCTAATGGCCCAAGCTGTAAGAGTTTATCTTGCCAATCAAAGATTAGGAACAGCAAATTCTCAAACAAGAGGAGAAGTTACAGGATCTACTAAAAAGATTTATAGACAAAAAGGTACAGGTGGAGCTAGGCACGGAGGAAAGAGAGCTCCAATTTTCGTTAAAGGAGGAGTAGCTCATGGACCAAGGGTTAGAGATTATTCTCTAGCTATGCCACAAAAAATGAAAAAAGCTGCACTTCTTTCAGCGCTTTCTCAAAGAGCAACGGACGGAGATATAAAAGTGCTTTCAGGGATTTCTAAGATTGAAGCAAAAACAAAAAATATGAATCAATTAATTTCAAAAGTAACAGAAGATAAAAAAGGAAAAGGAAGAGTTCTGTTAGTTATTTCAGCTACTCCAAAAGAACTTCCAAACGTTTACAACGCTGGTCGAAATATTAAAAATGTAGAAATTATAAATGCAAAACTTCTTAATACTTATGAAGTATTAAAACATAAAAATTTATTATTCATGAAGGAATCAGTTGAAGTTTTAGGAGGAGCTAAGTAATGAACAATATTATTATTTCACCACTTATTACAGAAAAATCTATGATAGATGCAGGACTAGGAAAATTCACCTTTAAAGTGTTTAAGGGAGCAAATAAAACTGAAATAAAAAATGCTATCGAGAAAAACTTTTCAGTTAATGTAACTCATATTTCAACAAATATTTTAAAAGGAAAAAAGCAAAGAGTTGGAGCAAGACGCGCTGAAGTTAAAGTTTCGGATTATAAAAAAGCAATTGTAACTGTTAAAAAAGGACAGAAGATTGGTTTATTCGAATTAGGCGGAGGAGATAAATAATGAAATTAAAAACTATAAGAAAAAAGCATTCAGGTAGAAGTCATGGTCAGGTTGTCGTAAGACATCAAGGTGGTGCACATAAGAGATTTATTAGAAAAATTGATTTTAAGAGAGATAAGCATCAGGTAGTGGGTAGAGTTGTTTCTGTTGAATATGATCCAAATAGAACTGCGGATATCGCACTTGTTCACTATGCAGATGGAGAAAAAAGATATATAATTGCGCCCAACGATCTAAAGGTAAACGCAAATATAACATCGGGGGAAGGATCAGAGGTTAAAGTAGGAAATAGTCTTCCTCTTAAGAATCTTCCAGTTGGAACTGTAGTTCATAATGTAGAGCTTACTCCTGGAAAAGGTGGACAGATCGCAAGAGGCGCAGGAACAGGGGCAATCATTCAAGCAAGAGAAGGACAGTTTGTGCATTTAAAGCTTCCTTCAGGAGAAGTGAGAAGAGTCAGAGGCGAATGTATGGCGACAGTTGGATTAATTTCTAACCTAGAGTGGAAAAATGAAGTTTTTGGAAAAGCTGGAAGAAAAAGACACATGGGTATTAGACCAACCGTTAGAGGAGTTGCTATGAACCCAAGATCACATCCTCATGGAGGAGGAGAAGGAAGATCAGGAATCGGACTTAAGAGTCCAAAAACATATGCAGGAAGAAAAGCAGTTGGAAAAACTAGAAATCCGAAGAAATATTCAAATTCTTCGATTCTAAGTAGAAGAGCTAAGAGAAAGAAATAATATGTCTAGAAGTACTAAAAAAGGTCCATTCGTGGACGCAAAATTAGTTAAAAAGGTAAATATGCAAAAGCAGACAGGAGACAAGACTGCAATAAAAACGTGGGCAAGAGCATGTCAGATTCCACCAGAATTTATAGGACATAATTTTTCAGTTCACAATGGTAGAAATTTTATAAATGTTTATGTTGTTGAGGGAATGGTAGGACACAGGCTTGGAGAATTTTCACCTACAAGAACATTTAGATCACACGGAAGAATAGTGGCCCGTGAGATTTCTAAGACATAAAAGGATTAAGTATATGCAACAAGTAGCAAGATTAAAAGAAATTAAAACAAGTCCAAGAAAAGTAAGATTAGTAGCTGATGTGATCAGAAACTTAAGTGTTCCTGAAGCATTAGACGCTTTAACAGTGATTGAAAAAAAGGGAGCTTATGATTTAGAAAAAGCATTACGTTCTGCTGTAGCAAATGCTGTAAATAATTCAAAAATGGAAAAAAATAATTTAAAAATAAAAAGCATTGATATCGGAGAGGGAACATCTTTGAAAAGATTTAGACCTTCAACTAGAGGAAGAGTTCACAGATATAAGAAAAGAACTTCTAATATTAGAATTACACTTGAGGAGGTTGCGAAGTAAGATATGGGACATAAAGTAAATCCAAAATTATTTAGATTAGGGCCATTATATAACTGGGACAGCAGATGGTTTGATGATAAAAATTATGCTGCAACTCTCTTAGAGGATTTCAATTTAAGGAAGTCAATTACTGAGAGATTAAAAGGTGCAGGGGTTTCAACAGTTGAGATCGAAAGAAGTATAAATAGCATTAAAATAACAGCCTATGTTTCAAAACCTGGAATGGTAATTGGACGGGGTGGAGCAGGATTAGAAGAGCTCAAGAAATTCTTAGTAGAAATTCTTTCTCAAAATAAACCAAAGAAAAGTTTACCAAAGATGGATATAAGAATTGAGCCAGTTAAAGAACCAAATCTCGATGCATATTTAGTCGCAAGAAATATTTCAGATCAACTAGCAAGAAGAATGCCTCATAAGAGAGTTATGGGTCAAGCAGTGGATCGCGCGATGGCATCTGGTGCGCTTGGAGTTAGAGTAATTTTAGCTGGAAGAATCAATGGAGCTGAAATTGGAAGAAGAGAAAAACTTCAGCAAGGAACTGTTCCATTATCTACAATTAGAGAGCATGTTCATTATGCAAGCGTTCCATCTCTTACTAAAAAAGGATATATCGGAGTAAAAGTTTGGATAAATAGAAAGGAAGATTAATATGTTAACACCAAGAAGAGCAAAATTTAGAAAACAATTTAGAGGAAATTTAACTGGCTATGCACATGCTGGAACAAAAATTTCTTTTGGAGATTATGGATTAATAGTAGAGCAAACTGGTTGGATTTCTGCTCGCCAAATTGAGGCAGCAAGACGCGCAATAACTCATTACACACAGCGCGGAGGACGTGTTTGGATAAGAATATTTCCAGATAAGCCAATTAGTAAGAAACCGCCTGAGGTAAGAATGGGTGGAGGAAAAGGAGACATTGCAGAATTCGTAGCGCCAGTAAAATCAGGAAGAGTATTGTTTGAAATGGCAGGAGTAAATAGTGAGATAGCTCATGCTGCGCTAAGACTTGCTTCACACAAAATAGGATTAAAAACTAGAATAATTGATAAGGAATAATTATGAAAAAAGACGTTAAAGATATTAGTAGTAAAACAGAAAAAGATTTAAAAGATCTCTTGAAAACTAAAAGAGAAGATTTATTTAAATTAAATTTGGATAACAAACAAAACAAGTTAAAAAATACAAGAATAATTTTTAACACTAGAAAAGAGATAGCAAGAGTTTTGACATTAATTAAAGAAAAACAATTAACAGCAGAGGAAGCAAAAAATTTGGAGGTAACAAAGTAATATGAAAATATTTGAAGGAGTCGTAGTAAGTGGAGGGAAAAATAAAACTGTAGTGGTTGAGGTAAGCAGAAGAACGCCTCATCCTTTATACGGAAAACTTATGAGACGCAGTAAAAAGCTTAAAGTTGATACTGGAGACTTTGAAGTTGTAATTGGAAATAAAGTAAAAATTGGTGAAACAAAACCAATGTCTAAGAGTAAATACTTTAAGATTTTAGAAATTGTTCCTGAGAAGTATGTTAGAAAAACTGCTAAAAAAGCAGAAGCTGTAGAAGTAAAAGAAGAAGTTAAAAAACCTGTAAAAACTTCTACCAAGAAAACAAAAACAGTAAAAAAGGAGACTAAATAATGGTACAGCATAGAACAATGTTAAAAGTCGCAGATAATAGCGGCGCAAAAATATTATTAGTAATTCAGGCCAGAAATGGTTCTAAGAGAAAGTTTGGATTTATTGGAGACGTTATAAAATGTGTTGTTAAGGAAGCAGCACCTACTGGAACTGTTAAAGAGAGCGAAATGGTAGAAGCAGTGCTTGTTCGAAGTAGAAAAGAATTTAAAAGGCCAGATGGATCTTATATAAGATTTTCTGATAACGCAGCGGTAATTATTGATAATAGAAAAGATAAAAATCCAATCGGAACTCGTATCTTTGGACCAGTAGCAAGAGAGATTAGAGATCAGGGATTTATGAAAATTTCTAGTATGGCTGTAGAGGTGTTATAATATGAAACTTAAAAAAGAAGACGAAATAATTGTAGTAAAAGGAAAAGATAAAGGTAAAAGAGGAAAGATAGAAAAAGTATTCACAAAGCTTGATTTGGTTTTGGTTCCAGGTTTGAATATGTATAAAAAACATTACAAATCTAGAGTTCAAAATAAGCCATCAGAAATTATTGAAATTACAAAACCTTTTAAGGTTAGCAATGTAGCATTGGTTTGTCCAAACTGTCATAAAGAAACAAGAATTGGATATAAAATTGATAATAAAGAAAAAGTAAGAATTTGTAGAAAGTGTAATAAAAAAATATAAATATGGATAATTTAATGACAAAATATAATACAAAAATTGCGATGGATTTGCAGAAAGAATTAAATATAAATAATTTTTATGCAACACCTAAGCTTAAGAAAATCGTAGTAAACATTGGAGTAAAAGATGCATTAGCTGATAAGAAACATGTAGAAAATTCAGTAAATATCTTAACTCAGATAACAGGACAAAAACCTAAAGTAACAGCTGCTAAGAAATCTATTGCTACTTTTAAATTAAGAGAGGGAGATAAGATTGGAGCAGTGGTAACTCTTAGAGGAAAAAGAATGTATGATTTTTATGAAAAATTAGTTGGTATCGTTCTTCCTCGTTTAAGAGACTTTAGAGGAGTAAGTGAAAAAAGTTTTGATGGACGTGGAAATTATTCATTGGGATTTTCAGAGCCGATTGTTTTTCCAGAAATCGATCCTTCAAAATTAGATAAAGTACAGGGTCTTGAAATAACAATTGTTACAAGTGCAAAAACAAATCAGGAAGGAATGGCGCTCCTACGTTCGTTAGGAATGCCCTTTCAAAAATAATATATGGCAAAAACATCAAATACAGTTAGCGCAAGAAGAAAACCAAAATATAGCACACGTTCTAAAAGCGTCTGTAATATTTGCGGAAGAAACAGATCCTATATGAGAAAGTTTGGAGTATGTAGAATTTGTTTTAGAGAATTAGCATCGAAAGGAGAATTACCGGGAGTAACAAAGGCAAGCTGGTAAGATAAAAAATTATGAATCATTCAGTATCAGACTTTTTAATTAGAATAAAAAATGCAGCACTTGCAAGAAGACGCGAGGTGGATCTTCCTTATTCAAATATAAATAAAGAAATTGGTAAAGTTTTGCAGAAAGAAGGATTCTTGACCGAAATTAAAGAAACAAAAGATGGAGTTAAGAGAGGATTGCATGCTGTAATTACTTATGAAAAGAGAACACCTGTTCTTTCAAATGTAATTATAATTTCAAAACCATCTTTGAGAGTTTATAAGCCATCAAAGAAAATAAATGATATTGAAAGAAGAGGAAGACATAAGGTAGTGTTATCCACAAGTCAGGGTGTAATGAGTGGATATGACGCTAAAAAGAAAGGATTAGGAGGAGAAATATTGTTCGAAATTTGGTAACGAACAAATAAAATATACATATGTCAAAAATTGCTAAAATACCAGTTGAAATAAAAGAAGGGGTACAAGTTACTCTAGAAAATAATGGTGTAAAAGTAGTTGGATCTAAAGGAGATCTCTTCTTTGGAATCCCAAATGGAGTTGCTGTAAAAATTGAAGAAGGAAATGTTTTAGTTACAACAACTGACCAAACTGAAAGATCCAGAGCTTTATCAGGATTAGTAAGAGCATATGTAGCAAATATGGTAAAAGGAGTTAGCGTTGGATTTTCTAAGAAGCTTGAAATGACTGGAGTAGGATATAGAGCACAGGCTTCAGGAAATACTTTAACTTTAGCAGTTGGATTTTCTCATCCGGTAATTATTAAAGCAGATTCAACAATCACTTTTTCTGTTGAAGAAAATGTTGTTACAGTTAGCGGTATGGATAAAGCAATTGTAGGAAATGTAGCAGCACAAGTTAGAGCTGTGCGTCCTCCTGAGCCATACAAAGGAAAAGGAATAAAATATCAAGGTGAGCGAATTAGAAGAAAAGTTGGAAAAGCAGCAAAAGCAGTAGGAGCTGCAGGAGCAAAATAATATGAACGCAACAAAAACAAGAAGACAATTAAGAACAAGAACAAGTATTACATCTAGCGCAGACAGACCAAGACTAACTGTTACAAGATCTAATAAGTATGTTTCAGCACAGCTTATTGATGATATTAAAGGAGTTACTTTAGTTGGAATGAGTCAAAAAAACCTAAAAACTAAAGGAACAAAAACGGAAAGCGCAAAAGCGTTAGGACTTGAAATGGCATCTAAATTAAAAGCTAAAAAAATTACAAAGATCGTTTTTGATAGAGGTAGTTATAGATATCATGGTAGAGTTAAGAGTATCGCAGAAGGACTACGTGAAGGAGGAGTTGAATTCTAAAATGGCAGACGCTAATTTTACAAATCAAATAGATAGACGTTCAGACGAATACGAAGAAAAAATCGTACAGGTGAGTCGTGTGTCTAAGAAAACAAAAGGTGGAAACAAAATAGGATTTTCAGTAATTGCAGTTGTTGGTGACCGAAAAGGAAAAGTTGGAGTTGGACTTGGAAAAGCTCCAGATGTTTCTTCAGCAATTAAAAAAGGCGTACTCGCTGGGAAGAAAAATTTAGTTGAAGTACCTATTATTAATGGAACAATTCCTTTTGAATTTTATATAAAACTTGGAGCAGCTAAAGTTCTTCTAAAGCCAGCACCTCCTGGATCAGGTGTAATCGCTGGAGGAGCTGTAAGAAGTGTAGTTTCGGCTGCAGGAATTCAAAACATTTCTTCAAAAGTTTTGGGAACAAAAAACCAAGCAAGTAATGTTTATGCAGCAGTGGAAGCATTAAGACTTTTATCAATTAGATATAAAAGAGAACAAGAAAGGAAATCTAAATAATGGCACTTCATAGTCTACAAAAAATAAAACATCCGACTAAGAAAAGACTTGGACAAGGACATGGTTCTGGAAAAGTTAAAACTTCTGGTCGCGGAACTAAAGGGCAAAAAGCAAGAAATAGTGTACCTACTTATTTTGAAGGAGGAGCATTGCCACTAATTAAAAGACTTCCTTTCAGAAGAGGAAAAGGTAGAAATAAGAGTTTTAGAAACGTGCCTTTAGTCGTTAACTTAAAAAATTTAGAAGTTTATAAAAAAGGCCAAGTTGTAGATTTGGAATCTTTAATAAAAAATAAAATTGTTAAAGAGAGCGACGCAAAAGAATTTGGTGTTAAGATATTAGGAGACGGAGAAATTAAAGAAGCATTAACAATAAGAGTCGCAATTTCAAAAAGTGCGCTTCAGAAAATTGAAAAAGCAGGCGGCAAGCTTGAAGCAAGCGAAAAAAAATAGTCCGGAGTTTAAATGGAGAACCTTTTAAGATTATTTAAAAACAGTTTCAGGGCACCAGACGTCCGACGAAAAATACTTTTTACGGCTTTTATTCTCATAGTATTCCGCGTTTTTGCACACATCCCCGTATCAGGAGTCGACCTCATTCAGCTAAAAGCATTATTCGCTCAAAACCAATTACTTGGTTTGCTCGACATTTTCTCGGGTGGAACTTTAGCTAATTTTTCTGTAATGGCGCTAGGACTTAATCCATACATTAATGCGTCTATTATTATGAATCTTGGAGCTTTAGTTTTCCCAAAACTTGAAGCACTTCAGAAAGAAGGAGAAGCCGGAAGACAAAAAATAAATCAATACACGAGATTTTTAACTGTTCCTCTTGCTGCGGTTCAAGCAGTTGGAATGTTTGCCCTTCTTAAAAGTCAGGGAATAATCTCAATGAATAATCCAATCGAGATTGTTTCATTTATTTTAACTATGACTGCTGGCACAATGCTTCTTGTTTGGCTTGGAGAGCTTATTACAGAAAAAGGAGTTGGAAATGGAATTTCAATCATAATTTTTGCAGGAATTGTGGGAAGACTTCCAGTTATTCTTGGTCAAACTCTCACTACTACATCTTCCCAAAATCTTTTTAATGTTCTAAGTTTTGCAGTGATGGGGCTCGTGGTAATTTCTCTAATAGTAGTTGTGAATGAAGCAACTAGAAGAATAACTATTAATTACGCAAGAAGAGTTAGGGGAAATAAAATGTATGGAGGTCAGTCTACTCATTTGCCGCTTAGATTGAACCAAGCCGGAGTAATTCCAATTATTTTTGCAGTTTCACTTGTTCTTCTTCCAAGTCTTTTTGCAAATTATTTAACTGCATCAACGAATCCTGCTTTAAGAGGAATTGCGACAAATATCGCAGTTTGGTTTAACCCAGACGGCAGTATTTATAACATTCTTTATTTCGTTTTAGTCGTAGTGTTTACTTATTTCTACACAGCGGTCGTATTTAATCCAAAAAAGATTTCTGAAGAAATTCAAAAACAGGGGGGATTTGTTCCTGGAATTAGACCTGGAGCAGAGACAGCAAAATACTTAGGATATGTTCTCTCAAGGATTACTTCGGGAGGTGCTTTATTCTTAGGACTTGTCGCGATTCTTCCAGTACTTGGAAGATCAGTTACAAATGTTCAAACACTTTTACTTGGAGGAACAGGAATCTTGATCGTTGTTTCAGTAGTATTAGAAACTATTAAATCAATTGAAGCACAACTCGTCATGAAAAACTATGAAGGTTACCAAAAGTAACCAAAACACTAAGGGGTGATTTTTATGAAAATAATTTTAATAGGAATTCAAGGATCTGGAAAATCAACTCAGGGAAATATTCTTTCTGAAAAACTTGGAATTCCTTATCTCTCAACTGGACATATTTTTAGAGATTTAGCTAAGGAGCATTCAACGCTTGGTCGCCAAATAAAGCTTGTTATGAATGCGGGACTTCTTATTTCAGATAAAAAAACAAATCAGATTGTTAGCGATTATCTTTCTCGTCCAGAGTATGAAAAAGGTTACATCATGGACGGATATCCAAGAACTTTAGTTCAGGCTAAGAGTTTTAAAAATGGAATTGATAAAGTAATTTATTTAAAGATTTCTGACAAAGAAGCTTTATGGAGAATTTCAGGAAGAGAAGCAGAAAGAGAAGATGAAACGTTGCTCGCGATCCGAAAGAGAATCGACTTATTTCATAAGTTTACAGAGCCAGTTATCGAATATTACAGGGAAAAAGGAAAAACAGTAGAGGTAAATGGGGAACAGTCAGTTGAAGAAATAACTAAAGAAATCCTAAAGAGTCTTAAATAAACCCCATGAATAAAGTAATAGCCATAGTCGGAATGCCCGGAGCTGGTAAAAGTGAAGCGAGTAGTTTTTTTATTGAAAAAGGATTTGAGCGAGTTTATTTTGGATCTGTAATTGTTGACGGGTTAGTAGAGGAAGGATTGGAAAGAACAGCTGAAAATGAGGCTTATTATCGAAAAAAAATTAGAGATGAGCTTGGAATGAATGCTGTTGCTATTAAATTGCTCCCAAAAATAAAACAAAACATTTCTGAGGGTAAAAAAGTTATATTGGATGGGTTATATTCATGGGAAGAATACACATTTCTAAAAAAAGAAATATCCAATTTGTATCTCCTAGCAATTTATGCAAGGCCAGCGATCCGTCATCAAAGACTATTGGAGAGAAAAGAGAGGTCTTTTACGGAAGAAGAAGCTGAGAAGAGAGATGCTGATGAGATAGAAAAATTAAACAAAGGTGGCCCAATAGCATATTCTGATTATTTAATTAAAAATGAAGGTACAAAGGAAGAGTTTTATCAAAATCTGGGAAAGTTTTTAGAGGTAGAAAATGGTTGATATTAAAACACCAGAAGAAATTGAAATTATGAAACACGGAGGGAAAATTCTCTCAGATGTTTTGTGGGAAGTTTTAGACTCAGTTAAGCCAGGAGTTAGCGAATTAGATGTAGAAAGACTTGCTGACAGGTTAATTGCAGAAAAAGGTGGAGAAGCTGCATTTAAAAGAGTAAAAGGATACAAGCATGCGACATGTATTTCTACGAATAATGTAGTTGTTCATGGAATTCCGAGTGATTATAAATTTAAAGATGGGGATATTTTAGGAGTTGATTGTGGAGTTTTTTATAAAGGATTTAATACGGATATGTCCCATTCTATAATTGTTGGGAAGAAAAAGGATCCCGCTGTTGTTAAATTCCTGGAAACTGGAGAAAGAGCACTAAACGAGGCTATTAAACAGGCTGTTATTGGTAACAGAATAGGTCATATCTCAAAAACCATCCAAGATATAGTGGAAAAAGATGGTGGATATGGGGTAGTTAGGGCTTTAATTGGTCATGGTGTCGGTAAAGAGCTTCACGAAGAGCCAGAAGTCCCAGGATATTTAGCTAAGAAAATCGAGAAAACAGCGCTTTTAAAAGAAGGAATGACTATAGCAGTTGAAGTGATTTACAACATGGGAGGTCATGAAGTTTCTTATTTAAGTGATGATGATTGGACTATTTCGAGCTCAGATGGGTCGCTTTCAGGGCTTTTTGAGAGAACAATTGCGATAACTAAAGATGGTCCTTTAATATTAACCAAATAGTGAGGCTGTAGGTTGCTCTTTCTAGGCTCGTTTGATATAATAACAAAACAAAATCTCAAAATTGCAACCTCAGGTTCAATGAGGTTTAGTTTTGAATTTTTTTTATGGCACATCAGGGGTCGTTTGAAGTAGAAGGAAAAGTTTTGGAATCTCTGCCTAATACATTGTTTAGGGTGGAGCTTCCGGACGGTAGAATTATTATCTGTCATCTCTCAGGGAAAATGAGAATGCATTTTATTAAGATTCTACCAGGAGACCGAGTTAGAATTGAAATGACACCATATGATGAGTTAAAAGGAAGGATTACCTTTAGGTTAAAATAACATGAAAGTACAAGCAAGTGTCGGACCAAGATGCACAAAATGTAAAATAATTAAAAGACGTGGAGTCGTAAGGGTTATTTGTGATAATCCAAGACACAAGCAAAGACAAGGCTAATTATGAGAATTTCAGGAGTAACTATACCAGAAGAAAAGAAATTAGAAATATCGCTAGCTTATATTTATGGCGTAGGTAGGAATAATGTCCATAAAATTCTTGAACTAGCTAAAGTAGACGGCGCAAAAAGAGTAAACACTTTAACTGAAGAAGAGCAAAAAAGAATTCAGCAGGCACTAGAAGGATATAAAATAGAAGGAGACCTAAGAACAGAAGTAAACGGAAATATTAGAAGACTTAAAGATATAGGTGCATACAGAGGAATGAGACACGCTAGAAATTTACCAGCAAGAGGTCAAAGAACAAGATCAAATGCAAGAACAAAGAGAGGAAAGAGAGTCACAATTGGAGCTATCAAGAAAGAAGTAGCAACAAAAATGGGACTAGATACTAAATAACTATGGCAAAAGCAGAAGTTAAAAAAACAGTTACAAAGAAAAAAGTTAGTAGAATTACTGAGAGCGGTAAGGTTTATATTACTGCAACTTTTAATAATACACTCGTAACCTTTACAAATAATAAGGGTGATACTGTAGGTTGGAGTAGCGCAGGAGCATCAGGATTTAAAGGAACAAGAAAATCAACTCCATTTGCGGCTACTACAGCTGTAGAGACAGTAGCAAAGAAAGCAATTGCTGGAGGAATGAAGAGTGTCGAAGTTTACGTAAAAGGTCCAGGAGCTGGAAGAGATTCAGCGCTTAGAGCAATAAAAAGTGCAGGCTTGTCAATTCTTCAAATTGCAGACATTACGCCAATTCCACACAATGGACCAAGAGCAAGTAAGAAAAGAAGAATCTAAATATTATGGGAAGATATACTGGACCAAAACATAAATTAAGTAGACGCGAAGGTGTAAATCTTTTAGATAAGACTTCTAATTCCTTAGCAAGAAGACTTAATATTCCACCTGGACAGCACGCAAGAAAAAGAAAGAAAAGACCATCAGAGTACGGAACGCAGCTTAGAGAAAAACAAAAAGCAAAAGTAACATACGGAATTATGGAGAAGCAGTTCAAGAAGATGTTTAAGTTTGCAGAAAATCAAAAAGATGAAACAGGCGAGCTTTTAGTAGCTCTTCTTGAGACAAGACTTGATAACGTAGTTTATAGACTTGGATTTTCAAGGTCTAGAGCAGGAGCAAGACAATTAGTGTCTCATGGACATGTTTTAGTAAACGATAAAAAAATCAATATTCCATCATATCAATTAAAAGCAGATGACGTAATTTCAGTTGGCGCAAAATCTCAAGCAAATCCCTTAATATTACAGGCTATGGAAGAAAAGAAAGAGTTTGTGTCCTATGTTGAGCGTAAAGGAAGCGTGGGAAAGCTTTTGAGAATGCCAAAAAAAGAAGATCTAGAGGTCCCTTTCAACACTCAATTGATCATTGAATATTATTCAAGATAATGGTAGAATAAATCTTTATGACAGAACCTAATTTCAAAGTTATCGAAGAAAAGCTTACAAACGACTACGGAGAGTTCGTAATTGAACCTTTGGAGCCGGGCTATGGCCATACCCTAGGAACAGCTATTAGACGTGTTCTTTTAATCTCTATTCCAGGAGTAGCTGTTACATCAGTAAAAATTAACGGAGCAAAACACAGATTCTCTACAGTTCCGGGACTTAAGGAAAATGTTGTTGACCTTCTTCTAAATGTTAAAGGCCTAAACTTTAAGCTTTTAAATTCAAAAGACCAAAGCATAGTTAGGCTTTCTGTAAAAGGTCCAATGGAAATTACAGCAAAAAATCTAGAGTTACCAGAAGATGTAGAATTAGCAAACCCAGACCATTATATTGGTACACTTGCTGATAAAAAAGCAAAGCTAGAGCTGGAAATGACAATTGAAAGAGGATATGGATATTCTCTATCAGAAGAAAGAAGAAGCACATCTTTAGGAGTAATCCCAACTGATGCTATCTATTCCCCAGTTAAGAGAGTAAATTTCTCTGTTAGCGCAACTCGTGTTGGAAGACAAACAAACTTAGATAAATTAAATCTAAGTATTTGGACAAACGGAGTTGTTTCACCAAAAGAGGCACTTGATCAAGCTGCAAGAACTCTAAATTCATATTTCCATCAAATATATGAACCAAAAGCTGCAGATCATGTTGAATCAGATTCAGTTAGATCTGATATTCCAGACGCAACACTTAAATTAACAATTGATGAGTTAGATCTTCCAACTAGAATTTATAACTCACTTAGAAATGGTGGAATTGAAACAATTGGTCAATTAGTTGAAGCACCAAGAAAAGACCTCATCTCTATGCGAAACATGGGAGGAAAGTCTATTTCTATAATTGAAGAAAAGTTAAGAGAAAAGGGAATAGAGCTCTCAGCCTAATTTAGTTAAAGTTTGATGGGCGTTTAATTGTGCCCCGCCTGCAACGCATGCACATAGGTATTGCGGGCAGGCATTTATTGTATATAAATGAGAAAACAAGTTTTTGGACGAAAATTTAAAAGAGATAAAAATGAGAGAAAGGCATTATTTAATGGCCTGATTTCTGCTATGATTCTACACGGAAAAATTACTACAACAGAAGAAAAAGCAAAGTCTATTAAGGGAGATGTAGAAAAAATCGTAACAAAAGCAAAGAAAGATGAAGCAACAGCAAGAAGACTCCTTAAGGGAATAATTAAAGATCAAGAATTAATAGATAAAATGATAAATGAGATTGGACCTAGATTTAAAAATAGAGCTGGGGGATACACAAGAGTCATAAAAACAGGTAGAAGATTTTCAGATAACGCATCAATGGCTATAATGGAATGGGTTGAGGGCGAAGAAGTCGTATTGGTTTCAAAGCCTGAGAAGAAAGAAGTTAAGAAAATTGCTGCACCTAAAAAAGAAGTAAAAAAGCCAGCAGCTAAAAAGGTTGTTAAAAAAGCAGCAAAAAAGGAGACCCCTTCAAAGGGTAAATAAATAATGAAAGCAACAAAAGCTAACGAAATAAAAAGAGAATGGCATTTAATCGATGTTGATGGAAAGACTTTAGGAAGAGTTTCTACGGAGATCGCAGGTCTTCTTATGGGAAAAGGGAAATCATATTTTGTTAGAAACTTAGATTGTGGAGACTTTGTAGTTGTTACTAATTCAAAAAAAGTTAAAGTAACAGGAAACAAGGAAAGTAAAAAATTATACAGACGTCACTCAGGATATCCAGGAGGATATAAAGAAGAAGTTTTAGGAGATTTAAGACAGAGAAGGTCACAAGATATAATTGTGCATGCAGTAAAGGGAATGCTTCCACAAAATAAATTAAGAGATCAAATGCTTGGAAGATTAAAGGTTTACGAAGCAGAGACACATGAGTATAATGAAAAATTCAAAGGAGCAACAGCTTAATATGGCAGAAGAATTAAAAACAACAGTTGGAGGAACAAAGAAATATAAAGACTTTATGTTTGCGGTTGGACGTCGTCGTGCAGCAGTTGCTAGAGTTAGGATTTATTCTAAGGTTCCAGATTCTCTAAAATTTGAAGAGATTGCAGTTAAAAAAGGAGACTTAGTAGTAAATGGAAGAATTATTTCAGAATATTTTGGTGGAGCTGTAGCAAAATCTAAATACGAGGCACCTTTAAAAACAGCAGATGCTTTAAATAAATATGCTGTAACTGCAAAAGTAGCAGGCGGAGGAACAACATCTCAGCTAGGAGCTTTTGTTTTAGGAGTATCTCGTGCGCTAGCTGCAATGGATGAAGGAGTTAAGCCAGCATTAAGAAAAAGTGGATTATTAACAAGAGATCCAAGAGTTAGAGAACGAAGAAAAGTTGGAACAGGTGGAAAAGCAAGAAGAACAAAGCAGTCTCCAAAACGTTAAATTTTATTTTCCTCAATCATTACTTTTACCCAAGGTGCAAGGTTTTTATATATTCGAGATTTTTTATCAGTTAATTCCTTTTTACTCACGAGTAGCGAGTCATAAGAAAAATCTAAATTTGGTTCTGGTTTGCTTTCAGCTTCAGCTGTGATTACATCGCAAAGTTCATGTTCTGTAAATTCACTATTTTTGTCTTTTGCCTTGTAATAAATTGGTCCCAGGTTTTTTAAATTTTTTAAATATTTTTTATTTAAATTCCATTCTCTTTCTAAGCATTTAATCGTAGCTTCCTCTGTGGTTTGTAATTTTCCATTAATAAATAATTGATGTGATGAAGAAGTGACATCATAAACTTTATCAAATGCTACATGTTTTCTGTGTTGAACAATAAATTTTCCATTGAAGATTAGTGCTACAGTTAGAGCTTTATGTAGAATTCCTTTTTTGTGTGCTTCCCATTTTTCAATTTCCCCAAGAATATTTCCATCTTTATCAATACTCGCAATAAATTGTTTTTCTTTATAATAATCTAGCACTATTTACCCTCATTTCTTTTTGTTTGAGCATAATAGCTAATTGCTTCCACTAAATCTTCTTCAGTAACTTCTGGGAATAATTTATCTTCAGAGAAAAATAAAACAGAATGTTTTCCATTCAGAAAGCCTATGTCTGAAGTTCTTCTTTCAGATGTCCTAAAAATTAAATCAGCAGATCTGATTAAGCCTTCCGTATCTCTTAATTTCCAAATACTTTCCTCGTTTATGTCAAAGTTTGCCTCCTTTGCTTTAGTCGCTGTTCGTACGTTTTGGTCTTCTCCTCCAAAGTCTAATGCAAGACAGACAATTTGTCCTTTATTGTCTTTTGTTTCCTCTTCTGCTTTTTCAATTTTTTCAAGTAAATTTTTTGGGAGTCTATCGCGGCGTCCCAGGTGCACAAATCTTGAGTTATATTCTTTGATTTCGTCTAAGTAATTATCGATTATAAAACCGAAAATCCTCATGAGGTTTTTTATTTCTGTTTCGTCTCTTTTCCAATTGTCAGAAGAAAATCCCCAAAGCGTAACTACTTTTATAGGGAAAGGTCTAAAAAATCTAAGTAGATTAATAGCTACCTTAAATCCTTTTTCATGTCCCCAAAATGAGGGTCTATTATTTTTTTTAGCAAACCTTCTATTTCCATCAGGGATTATAAAGATATGTTTTGGAAAATTTTCCGGGAGAATTTTTCCAAGTGTGGGAAATTCTCCTATAGCCTTTTCTTTTTTTTCTGAAAGATCATTCATTAAGGGTTAATTATAATTGAATTGAGGCTAAAGAACAAATTAATTTTACATTCTAAATTATATTCCATTACAATTAAATTATGTCTGAGCCTGTGAATCCAATCGTTGAACAAGGTGTATCTGTTGATCAAGCCCCGGCGCCTGCACAGACAACTCCCCTTAAAAATCCAAATGCAGGATTTCTTCGCACAATTAAAGTGGATGAGCCAGGAAGAATGTTAAGGGATATAGCAGATGCAGCGCCTACAGAGGCGGATGGAAGGTCCCCAGGGGTTTCAGTAGATATCGGCAATGGAATGCTTGGCCTAGAGCTTGCAGAGCCAGATCAGTCATTTAATTTGGGAAATATTTTTAGTTCTGATGCTTCAAATTTGGGGAATGATAGATTCACTGGTGTATACATAGAAACTAAATCGGGGAATAGATATTTTATTGGCGGAGATTATATGAGGGGTCGCGTGGTTAATGCTTCCCAGAGTAGGGCATTGGGAAAACCTCATGCGATTGAATATAACGGAGAAACTCTTGCAAGAAGTAAAATCATAATCGGTAAGCCTTTAACTTATGGAATTGGATCTCAATACACTGGAACCACTTCGGATGTTGTAAGGGCGACATTTATAAATGGCGGAAGAGTTTATGACCAGCAATATCTAGATGGATTAACTGGGGGTAAAAAGAGCGCAGCTGTAGAAGAGTTTGCAAGGGATTCTCAGCCTGACAAAGAGAGTTTGCAGGCGAAAACTGAAGCAGCTAGTCAACCAGAAGTAAATTTAGAGTCGATAAAAAGGCCTTTAACTGTTGAGGATGTAATAGAATTCCAAAGGCAATTTAGGAACTTTGATCAGGCGAGCAGAGCAGCAGGAAAAGCCTACCTGCTTAATGAAAATCAATATTATGAGTTTCTTAGCACTGGGGCATTTTATGGAGTTGAGAAGCCCGCAGGGCAAGAAGTAGACCTATTAACAGCAGAGGGAAAACAGGCATACGATTCTCTACTTTTATCAACTTTTAAAAACTGGAGAGCGGCTCTTATCGCTGATCAAGCTAGGATCAGTAAGAAGCGCCCTGAGCTTACAAAACAGCTAGGTGATTTTAGAACGATTCCTGATCCACAAACTGCAGCAGAAGTTAGACAATTATATATAAATAATCCTGCATTAAATGAATTATCAGCGGCACAATACCAGGATGGTCTTTCAGGTCAATTTGTTGAAAATAATTTTTTACATTTTCAGGGCCATAGAGCTAGTGGTTATCAGTATGAAAGGCCAAATACAGAGACTCGTGTTTATCTGAATCCGCCGGTGAATGAGGCTCCTAAGTTAGCTGCAGAATTTGTCAGAATTGCTACGGAAAGAGGTATTCCTTATTATTTCAAATTAATTGATTTTTCTTTACAGAAGCCATCACCCCAAGATTATCAAAGAGTAGATAAGATGCTTTTTTATTCAGATAAAGCAAATGCTGCCAAAATAGTAGGTGTTTTAGCCGAGATAAGATCTCAACATCCTGATTGGTTTGGTGGTCGATCTCTCCCTCCAATGGTAGCTAGGGTGATGGATGGAGTCGGAGTTGCCGAGGAGCCATCTCCATTTCAAAATCAAAAATTCAAAGTTCCAGGACACGAAAACACTTCATTCAATAGAGTTAGGGCAGCATATTTTGATAGACTATGGCCTGAGGTTATGAGAGAGGTTCTTATAAGAAATCCTGATATAAGACCACGCGGTGGCAGAACAATGAGAGAGATTTTTACAGATTTTGTTCCTGCTGAAAGTAGAGATCTGGTTGATAATTTATGGGCTAAAGGATTGAAAGCTGATGCAGATGACAGGCCGGCAAGGATGGCTTTAGATTATGCATTGAAGTATTCAGTTCAAGACGTGCTACCTGATATTAAGCCTGAATCACTATTGCCGTGGGTGCAAATGGTTTCTAGGAAGATTTCTCCAGATTTCGGAATTGATCCAAACAATATTGCTGGTAACTCTAATTAATGTCGGGGTGCCGAGAATCGAACTTGGACCACACGGCCCCCAGCCGCGCATTCTACCACTAAACTACACCCCGGAAATGGGACAAACCTCGCGGTTTTTCCCAACGATTTCCCTATAAAGATCGCGAAATCGCAACTCTTAACTCACCGATTTCGCGTTTACGATTCCTGAAAAATAACTTCTATATTTTAGCATAGTTTGAGCTATAAAATACCAAAAAAGGTTCTTGTATTTTATAGAAATTCACTTTACAATCATTGACAATGGGCAGGACTCCTAAAACTTCACTTAATAATGGTCAAATGTCAGAAAAGTCTTCTAAGTTAGATGCAGTGCGTCTTGCGATGGAGCAAATCGAAAAGCAGTATGGTCGGGGCTCTATTATGCGCATGGGGGAAAGCGCAAACCAGAGATTTGATATACAGGTCATTCCTACAGGAATACTTCCAGTTGATATAGCTTTAGGTGTTGGAGGACTGCCAAGAGGCAGAATCATAGAAATATATGGACCAGAAGCCTCTGGAAAAACTACACTCGCTCTCTCGCTTATCGCAGAAGCTCAAAAAGCAGGAGGAGTTGCGGCATTTGTTGATGCAGAACATGCGCTGGATCCTATTTGGGCACAAACTGTTGGGGTAAAGCTTGATGATTTATTAATTTCCCAACCAGACACTGGAGAGCAGGCTCTAGAAATTGCAGAAAGCTTGATTCGCTCTGGTGGAATTGATGTTTTAGTAATTGATTCTGTAGCGGCACTTGTGCCGCGAGCTGAAATTGAAGGAGAGATGGGAGATTCAATGATGGGTCTTCATGCTCGTCTTATGTCTCAAGCTTTAAGAAAATTAACGGGTGCGATTTCTAAGTCTAAAACTGTAGTTGTTTTTACTAACCAGCTTAGACAAAAGATCGGGGTAATGTTTGGAAATCCGGAGACTACCACTGGAGGTTTAGCTCTTAAATTTTATGCATCAGTTCGTCTGGATTCCCGTAAGATTGAAACATTAAAAGATGGGGATAGGGTTATCGGCTCTAGACACCGTGTAAAAATTGTAAAAAATAAAGTTTCTTCGCCTTTTAGAATTGCAGAATATGATGTGATGCAGGACGGAATTTCAAGGACTGGAGCATTAATCGATGTAGGACTTGAGTTAGGAATTATCTCTAAGTCTGGAGCATTTTATAGGCACGGAGAAGAAATGTTAGGTCAAGGAAAAGAAGCAGCTAAGGAATATCTTAAAGAAAATTCTGCGCTTGCGAATAAAATAACTGATCAAATTATGAAGAAAAATAAATCCGATGGAACCCCTGTAGAAGTCGGAGTTGAGGATAATAAAGATTCTGAAAATGAAGAATCTTTAAATGGATAACTCCCAAGTTTTTGCCCGCTACTATAATTTAGTTCTAAGATATCTTTCTTATCGTCCTAGAAGTGAAAAAGAAGTTCTAGATTATCTTAAAAAGAAACAGGAAAAAGCCCCAAGCTTAAATGATACCGTAGTTAAGCAAATTTTTGAAAAGCTCCGGGAATATAAATTTATTAATGACTCTGAGTTTGCTAAGTTTTGGCTTGAGCAAAGAACTAAATTTAAAAAAAAACCAATTAGAGTAATTGAATATGAATTAAGTCAAAAAGGAATTAGCAGAGACATTGTTGAGGAAATTTTAACAGGGTTTGATGTTAAAGACTTGGATTTAGAGAATGCGAAAAAGCTTGCTTCAAAAAAATTAGATTTTTATAGAAATTTAGATCCTAAGAAGAGGCGCGAAAAAGTGACAGGATTTTTACTCAGGCGAGGTTTTAATTACGATACAGTTAAAAAAATCATGGACTAGTTTTGATTTTTAGGACGAATAGTAATATAATACGCTTAGACAAGAAGAAATTGTCAAAAGAGGATTATGAAAATTAATTTATACCTCAATTTGATCACAGCGTAAGCTTCACCCGATTAATTCGGGATTTCTTCGTGTTAAAACCTATGGCAGATCAAGACCTTATCGTATTAGAGAAGAAGTTAATCGAAAGACAAGAAAAACTCGAAAATGATCGAGAAGAATTAGAGCGCGAAAAAAAGGAACTCCAAAAAAAGAAAGATGAATATGTAGATAAGCTCCAAAAAGTTTCAAGCCTAACCTCAGAAGAAGCAAAGAAGGAATTGCTTACTCAAATCGAGGAAAGAGAAGTTCAGACTCTGGCAAAAATAATTAAAGAAAGAGAAGAGGAAGCAAAAAGAACAGCAGATAAAAAAGCCCAGGAAATAGTAGTTGAATCTATGCGTCATGGTGCAGTGAGCTACATTCCAGAATATACGGTTAGTATCGTTAGAATTCCTGACGAGGAAATAAAGGGAAGAATAATTGGAAAAGAAGGAAGAAATATTAGAGCATTTGAGCAAGCAACTGGAGTGGACGTAGATCTAGATGAAGAAGGAGTAATTAGACTTTCATCTTTTGATCAAGTTCGTCGAGAAATTGCTCGTAGATCTTTAGAAAAACTCATCAAGGATACCAGAGTTCAACCTTTTAGAATTGAAGAAATAGTTGAGGAGACAAAAAAAGAAGTAGAAAAAGTAATGTTTGAAGAGGGAGAAAAACTTTCTCATGAAGTTGGAGTATTTAATCTTCCAGCAGAGTTGATTGGAGTTTTAGGAAGAGCAAAATTCAGAACTTCATATGGTCAGAATTTAACGCTCCATCTACTTGAGACTGCAAAAATTGGAACTCATATAGCCGAAGAAGTAGGAGCAGATGTGAATATCGTTAGAATTGCCTGTATGCTTCATGACATAGGAAAAGTAGTGCCGGGTGAGGGAAGTCACGTTAAGCTTGGAGTGGACCTTTTAAAGAAATATAATATTCCTCAGCCAATTATTGACTGCGTCGCGCAACATCATGAGGATATTCCATTTTCATCAGTTGAGTCAGTGATAGTGCACGTTGCTGATCAAATATCAGGAGCTCGTCCTGGGGCCCGTTATGAAGATGTAGAAGAGTATGGAGTAAGACTTACCGAGATGGAAGATATCGCTAAAAAATATGATGGCGTAGAGGATGCATATGCTTTTGAAGCAGGAAGAGAACTCCGAGTAATTATCAATCCAGGAAAACTTAGCGATGCAGAAACTACTTTAATTGCTGATAAGATCAGAGAAGAAGTGAGTAGATCCCTAGCGATTCCAGGAGAAGTAAAAGTTACAGCCATTCGTGAATTCCGCGCAGTCTCCGGAAATGAGTAAATTTCATCCCTCTTGACAGCATCTTCGTTTGCACTGTATTGTTAGTCTAATCAGTTGTTTTTAAAAATATTTTCAACAATAAGGGGGGTGATTATCTTTGACTAAAAAAGACTTAATAGTAGTAGTTGCAAAAAAAGCAAATCTTACAAATAAAGCTGCGGGAGATTCAGTAACTGCGATGTTAAATGGAATTAGAGATTCCTTAAAAAGAGGAGAAAAAGTGGTAATCACCGGTTTTGGCACGTTTAGTATAAGAAATAGATCTGAGCGCCCTGGGCGAAATCCTAAAACTGGAGAAAAAATTACACTTCCAGCTCGTCGTGCGCCAGGTTTTACACCTGGAAAAACTCTTAAAAAAGCGGTTAAATAAATGCCGGGAAGGTAGTAAGCCAGATTCTGTTTTATTCTGCAATCTTTCTCATTGTGATGTTTGGTCACATTGGTCGCTTTAGGCGACTGCCCCATTTTCGATGCTCGCCTTAAAAAAGCTCAAACGCATCAGTCATGGGTTGCAGCAGGTAGGATTGCCCGTTTCATAACTACTCGTCTCTGTTGCTCTCAAGTCTTGTTAATTCAAAACCTGTACTAAATTCCGTTTAGTAGTCTAAGAATTTAGTCACCAGCTATTGCTAGCCGGAGCTTATGCTCCATCCCCGTTTTAAGATCTGTCTGGACTTTCCTCTCCTTGCGGAGTAGCAGATCTTCTTCCCGGCACATGAATTATACCATATCAGCTTATAGTATTGCAAAGCATTTTATATTCACAATTAACACAAAGTACGCTCTTAGAGCATTTAAATTCGCTTTTCTCAATCTCATGAATCTTTTCTAATAATTCATCCTCAAGTTTTTCTAAATCTTTTGAATTAAAATTCATTGATTTCTTAGTATTGCCATCCAGGAAATGAAGAGTGAGAGTTATGTCTTCTGCATTTTTGTTTAAGACGTCATCTTTAATTCTACTTGCTGCAAGAGCGTATATTGCAAGTTGAAGTTTATGTGCTTCCGAAGCCTTTGGATTATCTCCGCCAGTTTTATAATCGATTATTTCTATGCCATTTCCTTTTGGATCAATTCTGTCAATTTTTCCAAAAACTTTAACCCCATTTTTTAAAGTAAAATTAAATGGATATTCAAGTCTTAGTGGAGTTGCATGATCTTTTATTTCTGTTTTATAAAAATCACTTAGACTTTTTTTCGCAAAAGTAAATCTTTCTTCTTCATGTTTCTTATTTAAATATCCCTCACTGTCCCATTCTTCTGTTAGAATTTTCTGAAGAACATTTTCTTTTGGAAATTCATTTGTTTCTTGGACTATTTTATAAAAATTCTGAAGAGTTTTATGAACTGTAATTCCATAGCTTTGCGCTGATGTCGCGGGAGTAGGAATATTAAAAATTACCCTCGCTTTATAATGGAGTGGGCAAATATCAAACATTTGAAGATTTGAGAATGTTATGTAGCTTACCTTAAAATCATTTTTTGGTTCAATTATTTCTTCTTTATCCTCATATGAAGAAAGAACTTCAGAAAGTGATAATTGTTTTACGCTTTTTTTCGCTTCTCCATTTTTTTCAATTTCAGGGAGTGCCTCGAAAATAAACGGAGAAATTTTCTTTGCTCTTTTTCCAGTTCCGTAAAAATCTGCAGCAGTAAAGAATAATCTTTCTCTCGCTCTTGTCATTCCTACATAGAAAAGTCTTCTCTCTTCTTCCAGATGAAAGTCAGTTTCAGCTGTCAATTTTTCTTTTATAAGTTCTTGGGGTAATGGAATTTTTTCAGATCTTTCTCTGCTGGGAAATCTATCCGAAACAAGATTTACTAAAAACACTACATCAAATTCAAGACCTTTTGAGGAATGGACTGTCAAAATATTTACTGCATTTCTGTCTCTTATATCTACGTCAGCAGCTGTAGGACTATCTCCAATTTGAAGCATTAGATTTAGCCATTCGGTTAGAGTAAAAATATTTGCGTCGCTTCTTTCTGTTTCAAAATTTTTAACTCTATCAAAAAATTTTGCAATGTTTTGAACTTTTCTTTCATCCTTTACAGAATCCGTATTATTAAGAGTTTGATAAAGTCCTGAGTCTATTAAAAAGTCATAAAGAATTTGACCTGCTTGTTCTTTTTTACTTTTTTCTAAATGATTAACTGCCATTTTTCTAAAATTAGTTAATTTCTCCCTGGTTTCATCTTTCAGAAAACTTTGATCAAGAATTTCTAGTGTTTCAAAAAGTGTTAAATTTTTCTTTTTTGCAAAATTTAATAAATAATTTAACTCCACATATGGAATTTGAAAAATATCCATTGATAAAACTCTAAATAGTGAAATTGAATCAGAAAGATTTGTTAGAAAAATAAGATATGCGATTAAGTCTTTTATTTCTTCTTGCTGAAATAAATATCCAGGACCTAAAAATTGATAAGGAATTTTGTGTCTTCCTAAAGCAGAGGTAATAAGTTGTGCGTGGTTATTTGCTCTAACTAAAATAGCAATATCTTTATATTCATATTTTTTCGTTAGCTCTGTTATTTTTTTTGCAATTTCATCGGCTTCGTCTTCTGATCTTTGTTCATAGATAAGTTCTATTTTTTGATCTTTAACACTAGACTGAGAAATTAATTTTTTATCTATGCTTTCTACAATTTCTAGTCTATTTGGATTATTTTTTTGAATTAGTCCATAGCTTGAATCAAGAATTGTTTGTGTAGACCTGTAATTTTTTATAAGAGTTATTATCTGCGCATTCGGAAAGCTCTTTTTAAATTGCAAAACGTTTGATACAGCAGCCCCTCTAAATCTATAGATTGACTGATCATCATCTGCAACAACTGTTATGTTTTTGTCGTCCCCTGCTAAGAGAATTGCTAATTCATTTTGTGCATAGTTAGTGTCTTGAAATTCATCAACCATTATAAATTTAAATTGGTCTTGATATCTTTTTAAAACATTATTTCTTTCTCTAAATAATTTAAGAGAATTTGAAATAAGATCTGAAAAATCCATAAAAGAATTTTTCACTTTTAAATCTTCATAATTTTTATATGCATTTGCAAGTTCTAGGTATTGATTTTTTTCATCCACGTTTTTATTTGATTTTGCCCATTTAATATAATCAGCGGGAGTTATGTCCTCATCTTTAAGTCTTGAAAAATGTGTTAACAGTCCATCAAGAAATTTTGTTGGATTTCCCAGGGGACGAAATAGTTCTAATCCTAAATCAAAAATATTTTTCTGCATAAGAAGAATTGCTTCCGATTCAGAAATTAATTTGTAGTTTGGGTCAAGTCCGATGTGATGTGCTTCATCTCTAAGTATTCGATCGCAGAAAGAATGAAAAGTATTAATCCAAAGATTTGTGTAGCCATATGGTAAAAGCTTGTCTACTCTCTCCTGCATCTCATATGCAGCCTTTTCAGTAAAAGTTAATGCAAGAATTGAAGAAGGAAGGATTTTTTCATTTGTAATTAGATGTTTGATTCTTTCAGTTACAACTGTCGTTTTTCCGGTCCCTGCACCAGCAATTATTAGAAGTGGTCCTTTCCCATGTTTTATCGCTTCAATTTGTTCTTTGTTGAGTTTTTTGTCTGCCATAAGCGTCGGAAGTGTTATTAACTCTAACATAACTTACTGGTATAATCAACGTAAATTAGGATGAATAAAGCACAAAAATTTGAATTAGAATTTATTAAAAAAGAAATAGTTTCTAAGGACGCATATTCATTTTATTTCAACAGAAAAAAACATAGATTTAATTTTTCACCTGGTCAATATTTAAAACTTTTTTTAGATATAGAAAATCCAGATGAAAGGGGGTCATCAAGATATTTTACGATTTCCTCAAGTCCAACTGACAAAGATTTTTTAACTATCACTACTAGGGTTATAAAAAGCTCGTTTAAATTAAAACTAAATAGTTTAAATCCAGGAGACAGGGTTAGAGCGTTTGGTCCAATTGGATATTTCGATTTCGATATAAAAGATAACAGAGAGCAAGTTTTTTTAGCTGGAGGAATCGGAATGACTCCTGCGCATTCTATCTTAAGACTTGTTGACGCTAAAAAAGAAAAAACAAAAATACTTTTAATTGTTTCTTTTCCAAAGTTTTCAGAAATTATTTTTTATGAAGATTTAAAAGAAATTGAATCTAGAAATAAAAATATAAAAATAATTTATACATTAACAAATGAAGATAAAAAAATTGAAGGATTTGAAAAAGGACATATTAATGAAAGTTTAATAAAGAAATATTCCAAAGATTTAAAAAATACAAAATATTTTATTGTAGGATCTGAATCATTCGAATATTCAATGATTAATTTATTAACGAAGATGAAAATCAAAGAGGAGAATATGTTTAAGGAAAATTTTCCTGGATATTAATCAGTTAATTTTTTCTCGACCTCGAAATCTAATTGTCTTGTTGTCTCAAGTTTTTTCCCAATTTTTTGAAAGGATGAGATCACATTATTAAACTGAGTAGAGGAATTTCCAATGTGTCTTCCTAATACTCCTAAGTTTTCATCCACCTTTTCATAGTCCACCTTAAGAGCTCTTAGCATTGCAAAAACTTCTCTGCTTTTTGATTCAATTTTCTTTCCCTCAAAAGAAAGTAAAATTACCTGAAGATGCGCGTATAGAGTCGTAGGAGAAACTGCGTAAACTCGCATTCTTCTTGCATAATCTAAAAGGCTTGCGTCGTTTGCGATTTCATAATATACGGGTTCACTTGGAATATACATTAAACAAAAATCCATAGTTCCTTCTTCAGGTAAAATATATTTTTTAGAAATTGAGTCAATATGTTTTTTAACATCTCTAATGAACTCCCTTTTATATGAATCTTTCTCCGTAGCGTTTTCTGCCTTTGTCATTTTCTGAAAATTTTCCATTGGGAATTTAGAATCAATTGGCAGAATTCCCGCATCTGTTTTTATGGCGGCATCTACTTTTTCTCCGCTTCTAAATTGGTATTGAAGATTAAAACTATTTTTTGGAAATGTCTGAGAAATTAAATCTTTTAAAACTTCTTCTCCAATATTTCCTCTAAGCTTTGGGCTTTTTAAAAATTCCTGGAGCTCTTTCATTGAGCGTCCGATTTCTGACATTTGTCCAACCTCACGACTCACGTCTCTAATTACTTCGGCGGCTTTTGTTAGTCTATCGTTAATTTGCTTATTATTTTCCTGAAGGGTCTGTGTCATTTCTAGGGAAGTATTTCTCATCGATTGATTTAGAGTTTTGTTTGTTTCATCAATTGATCCTTGCATGCTCTTAAGCCATTCGGTCAATGTTTTGTCAGAAGTTGGCGATTGACTCTTTTTGGAAAGGAGATAGTAAAGGATTGAAAAACCAGAAATGATTGCGACCAGAATTATGAGCAGTTCTTGGGACATAGGTGATATTTTACCACTAAAAGTAAAGAGATGGGTCTGCATTTACTTTTTGCCACGAAATTTGCTTACCGGTAAAGAAAGCAGCTGAGGCTATCATGGCCCCGTTATCAGTGCATAGATTTCTCGGAGGAACAAAAAGTTTGATTAGGGATTGGTCTTTATTTATTGAAGACTGAAGCCTGTCGCGAAGTTTTTGGTTTGCAGCAACGCCACCGCCTACCAGGATTGATTTTACTTTATATTTCTTAGTAGCCTTCATGGTTTTAGAGACTAAAACGGAAACAATTGCTTCTTCAAGAGAAGCACAAAGATCATTTAATTTTTGCTTATCAGATTCACTAAATGCTTTATCTTTAGTAATTTGTTCCCAGCTAATTTGAGCATTGCTAGTTCTAAGAATAGGGAAGTGTAGCTGTGTTTCTCTTAAAAAAGCTGCCTTAAGTCCTGAAAAAGAAAATTCAAAATCACGACTTCCAATCATTGGTCTTGGAAATTGAAATGTCTTCGGATTTCCTTTTTCTGCAAGTTCTGCGATTTTTGGCCCTCCCGGATAGGGAAAACCAAGAAGACGTGCACATTTATCAAAACATTCTCCAGCTGCATCATCCCTAGTTCCTCCAAGCCATTTAATGTCTCCATGTTTTTTTAATAGAACTAGGTCTGTGTGACCACCAGATACGACTAAGGAGAGAGCGGGAAATTCTATATCGTCTTGGTCCGTATCAATGAAATTTGCATAGATGTGGCCAATTAAATGATTTGTCGGAATTAATGGAATATCGTTTGCATATGAAATTGCTTTTACGCTTTCAACACCTATCAAAAGAGATCCGATGAGTCCTGGCCCATAGGTTACAGCAATTTTATCTATTTCGTTAAATTTTACATCTGCGTCCATTAGCGCTTTTTTAATAACAGGAATAATAAATTTTACTTGCTCACGAGCTGCGGTTTCAGGAATTATTCCTCCAGTTTCAGAATGCATAGGAAGAGATGAGGAAATAACGTTTGAAAGTAGAGTTACTTTTTTAGAGTTTTTCGTGGCCTTTATGATTGCTGCGCTTGTTTCATCACAGCTGGTTTCGATGCCTAAAATGAGCATATTTTAGAGGGAGCCAGTTTTAATTATTGTGCCTTTTTTAATGTTATATTTTTTCGCAAGTCCGCTGTTTATTTCTAGGACTTTATCTGATTCTGAATCTGGCTGGTATATTTCAAGATTCGTTTCACTTGTTCCAGGTTTTGCATTTTCAATTACAGTTGTAACTTTATCTCCATTTATATAAATGATATCAATTGGATAATCCATATTTTTCATCCAGAATGAATAAAAGTCTGGTTTATCAAATATGAAAAGCATTCCTTGATTTTCTGAAAGTTTTTCAGTGTTTGAAAGACCAGTCTGTCTTTCTTTTTCAGTTTTTGCGATGCTTACATTAAATGTTTTATCGTTAACTGTTACTTGTGTAGCTTTTTTGCTCATAACAAAAGTTATGATTAAAAGTCCTATGAATAGGACAACTGCCGCTCCAATTAAAAGTCTTATGTTTTCTTTTATAAATCCAAATAAATTCATATTAACCTCTTATTTCGTTTATTAGAGCTGTTGTAGATCTATTATCTATTTTTTTAATAACTACTTTAAGCTCTGATCCAATTGATTCGCATTGTTTTTTTCTCTTATCCGTCTGCGAATCGCCTTCTGTTATAGCTATAACTTCAGGCCTAATTTGAATCATTATTCTATCATATTCTTCATCAGTTGTCACGCCTACAAGTGGAATTATATAATCAACATCGCTAATTGCAGAAACTACTATCTGTCTATTTTTTTGAGAATTTATAGGTCGTCCATTGCCTTTTCTTTTCTTAATGCTCTCGTCGCTTTCTAGGAGTAGGATTAATGCGTCACCTTCTCTTTTTGCAGCTTCTAGAAATAAAATATGTCCTGGATGGATAATGTCAAAGCATCCGCCAACTAAAACAATTTTTTTATTTTCCTCTTTTAATCTGAGGACAGTTTCAGAAATATCATTAAGTTCTATAATTTTTCCCGCCATTATTCTTTAGTTCCTCTTAGATATACTGCTTGCCAAGGTCTGTAGTTAGAGTTAAAAGTATCATTTGATATCACCTTTCCATTTTTTGTTACAGTTCTTGTAAATGTGGTTCTTGCTCCTGCTGCAGCAAAATCAACCTGTTTGACAGTCCCTTTTGGAAGATTTGGATCGTCTTCATACTTTGGTTCAGGTGCCGGGGACTGGGAAAGAATCACAGGAGTAGAAATTTCTGAAATCCTTCCGTCATTTGTGCCATAAAGCATAAACGTTAGTCGCTGCTCAGCGTTATCAATTACTGTCTGAACAAGTATGTGGTGTCCGGTATCATTCTTAAACTTCAAGTCAATATTTGGTGTATAAATTGCAGCATCAATTCCAGGCGCGGAATCTTGTTCATAATAACTTACCCTATATGCGTGCTGATTTCTTTCAGTAATTGGAACACCAGCATTTAAAAGCGCTCTAAAGAATGTGGTAGAGACCTGGCATACTCCTCCTCCATCTCCGAGAACAGTTCTTCCATTTTGAATAACGTAAGCCTGTTTGTATCCGGTAAGTGAAGAAACATCGCCAATGGTATTGTTAAAAGAGAAGACCTCGCCAGGTGGAATTAAAACCCCATTAAGGCGAGTTGCAGCAAGATTTAAATTATAAATTCTATTTTCAATAGAGCCTTTAAAGGTAGAAGTCCCGCTTCCGATAAGTTCTCTTATTCCCATTTCATTTACTTTGTCAGTTGTAAGATTGGGTTTTAATGTTTTTACGGGAATTGGAATAGCAACTACTTTTTGAGAACTATAGCTAGAGATCATTTTTGATTTTGAAATAATTTGTTTATCTAATTCCTCTTTATTAACTTCCTGCCCGTCGCTCGAGGGTTTAAATTCTGTTACTCTTCCATTCTCAAAATTAAAAACAGCCTCTACTGGTTTCTCATTAATCTCCTCAATTAGCGGATTTAATTTAGCGTAAAGTTTATCGTTAGAAAATTTATATGAGGAGGAAAGGTCAACGCCCATAGTGTAAGCTTGAAAAATAAGACTTAAATTTGTAATTGGATCTTTAGATCTTCCGATTGTTAAAGCTTGTGCTGTTAAAAGATTTTCATCATATCCAAATTCAATTTCTTGTGCTGAAACAGTAGCTGATTTATCCTTATAGCTAAATACAAAAGAAGCGTCCTTGGCCTCATTATTTTTCTGAATGAAATAATTTTTTACATCACTTTCTTTTTTATTACTAAAATTTACCCCATCAATTCTAACTCCAGGATAAATTTTATCTTTATAGTAATGCTGAAAAGCGATATAGGAAAAACTTGAAATTAAAAATAGTGCTATTACTGCTCCAGCCGAAAACCAAAAAGTAATTCTACTGGCTCTTTTTATATGTTTTTTTTCTATTTTTTTGATCTTTATTAAAGAAGATTTCATTGTGTGAAGGGTCCTGATATTATACTATATATCTATGCCAGAAGGAACGATTTATCAGGAGGGAGTGCCTGCTACCCAAAACATTCCAGAATCTCCCCAAGCAACTCAGGTTACTTATGTAAATCCAGATAATTCTAAAAAAGAAGAAAAGCCATCGGGATTTCACCCGAAAAAAATTATAAAGATTGGTATTTTTATCTTCATAATATTGACAATAATTTTTGTTGTTTTGTCTTTAGTTTTACCCCGGCTGAGTTCTAAAGAAAAAAATGTAACATTAATTTATTGGGGTGTTAAGGAAGAAGCTGCAATTCTTGAGCCAATTATTAAGGACTTCGAGACCCAAAATCCAAATATAAATATTGAATATTCCAGGCAGGATGTTAATGATTATCGCGAGAAACTTTCAACAAGAATAAAGTCTGGAAATGGACCTGATATTTTTAAATATCATAATACTTGGTATCCAATGATTAGGGAGGATTTATTACCACTTCCCAAAGAAACAATTGATAGAAATAAATTTAATGAAAAGTTTTATGATGTTGCCCAGAAAGACTTAATAAAGAATGGAGCAATTTATGGAATTCCCACAGAAACAGACACATTAGCTCTTTATGTAAATACCTCTTTGTTTTCTGAAGCAAGCGCAACGCCTCCGGCAACTTGGCAGGATTTTATAGATGCTTCTGAAAAACTTACGAAAAGAGATGAATCAGGAAGAATTACAGTATCAGGAGCTGCAATCGGAACATATGATAACGTAAATCATGCACCAGATATTATCTCACTTCTATTTGCTCAGAATGGGGTAGATTTTAACAATATTTCTGAGTTTTCTGAGAAAATATCAGACGCTTTAGAATTCTATACAACTTTCGCATTAACTGAAAATGCTGTTTGGAATTCAACATTAGATCCGTCTCTTAGCGCATTTTCCCAGGGAAAGCTTGCGATGTATTTTGGATATTATTGGGACTATTTTGAAATAAAAGCTCAAAATCCTAATATGGAATTTAAAGTTTATCCAGTGCCTCAGCTCCTCGCAGATAGCCGAAAAAATATCACTAGTTATTGGGCAGATGGGGTATCCTCTCAAAGTAAAAATCAAAAAGAAGCACTTAAGTTTATTCAGTTTTTAGCAAGCGAGGAAGCGCAAGGGAAAATTTATCAGGAGCAGCTTAAATCGAGAGGTCTTGGTCAGCCAAATGGAATTAAGGACTTAGCGAGTGAGCTTCAAGATACTGAAAGTTTTATTTTTGCTGATCAATCAAAAACAGCGGACTCATCTCCATTTATCGATGGCACATCAGACAGTGGTTTAAATGATAATTCAAACATAATTTTAAGAGATGTGGTGAATGGAATTTTAGATAACTCTAATTCTGAATCTGCTTCAGATAAATTAATCGAAGGCTACCTTCAAGTTCTCTCGAGTTTTGCTCCCCAACCCACAGTTAAAGAATAATATTGATTTACGTTTCCTAGAACTCTAGGACATTGACAAAGGTTCTAATTTGATTTATCATCTTCCAGAACTTATTTCCCCCAATAGCTAGTTTGGAGCTAATTTGGAGGGATTTTTATTATGGATACTAAAAAAATTTACTTAACAAAAGAAGGCCTTGAAGAGTTAAAAAGAGAACTTGAAGAGCTCGTTAAGGTTAAAAGACCAGAGGTTTTGAATAGAGTTTCTCAAGCTAGAAATATGGGAGATCTTTCAGAAAATGCAGAATATACCGTAGCGCGAGAAGAATTGTCATTTATTGATGGAAGAATTGAAGAGCTTGAAGAGCTTTTAAAGCAAGTTGTGATTATTAGTAATAATCACTCAAGTACTATAAAATTAGGATCTACCGTGAAAGTAAATACAGAGTCAGGAAAAGAGACCTTTACAGTTGTTGGAGAATGGGAAGCTGATCCTAAGGAGAGTAAAATTTCCCATGAATCTCCTTTGGGAAAAGCTCTGATTGGTAAAAAAGTTGGAGAAAAAGTAGAAGTAGAGGCACCGGCTGGAAAAATTATTTATACGATAGAAGCTATTAATTAAATTTATGGTTATTGACCTGATGCTTGCAGTTCTTAAAGAAAACAAAGCAGCAGTTGTTTATATAAATCAAGCCCTCACTCCAAATCTTCAAAAAAATACTCTTAAGAAAATTGTTTCAGTTGTTTAATTATGGATAATTTTTATAAAGAATTAGATGAGGTTTTAAAAATTGGTGCCACTCCTAGAATTATTGAATCAGGACAAGGTGCATATCTCACGATCGACGGAGTGGAAAAATTAAATTTTTGCTCAAGCCATTATCTTGGTCTTGCACAGGATCCAAGAGTTAAGGATGCGGTAGTTGAGGCTGTTAAGAAATATGGAATTGGAACTGGTTATAGAACACTCGCAGGAACTCATGTTTTACATTTAGAACTTGAAGATGCGATAGCGAAATTCAAGGGAACAGAAGGAGCTTTAACTTTTTCTAGTGCCTATTTAGCAAATGCGGCAGCAGTTCAAACAATTATAGGAAAAGAAGATATCGTAATTTCAGATGAACTAAATCATGCTTCAATAATTGATGCAGTTAGGCTTTCTGGCGCAAAAAATAAATTTATTTATAAGCATGCAGATACTAAGGATTTAGAAGAAAAACTTAAAGAAGCGGATGCGCTTAGGAAAACTCCAAGAAGTGACGGAAAATCTCCTTTAATTTTAATTATCACAGATGGAGTTTTTTCAATGGATGGAGACTTAGCGCCTCTTCCTGAAATAGTCCGCTTAGCAAAAGAGTATGACGCATTAACTATGGTAGACGATGCACATGGAGAGGGAGTAATGGGAAAAGGAGGACGCGGAGTGGTTGACCATTTCGGACTAGTCGGACAAATTGACATAGAAGTTGGAAGTCTTTCCAAGGCATTTTCTTCGCTGGGTGGATTTATAGCAGGAAATAAAACACTAATAGGGTTTTATAAATTAAAGGCTCGTCAAAGACTTTTTTCAATCGCACTTTCAATTCCAGATACAGCAGCAGCATTAGAAGGAATAAGAATTCTTCAAAATTCCGGAGATTTAGTTGATAAGCTTTGGGAAAATGTAAATTATATTCGCGCTGAATTTAAAAAATTAGGGTTTGATACAGGAAGAACAGAAACCCCGATTACCCCAGTTATGATAGGGGATGAAGATAAGGCTAAGGAATTTTCAGTTAAATTATTTGAATTAGATGTTTTTGCAACTCCAATTGTTTTTCCGATGGTCGGAAAAGGGAAAGCTAGAATTAGAGTTATCCCATCAGCGGCTCATTCCAGGGAAGATCTTGATAAAGGCATTGATGCATTTAGGAGGGTTAAAGGGGAGTTAGGATTATGAAGAAAATTTTAGTAACTGGAGCCTTTGGATTAATAGGAACAGAGCTCGTAGCGGCATTACAGGAAAAATATGGCAAGGAAAATGTCATCGCAGCTGCGCATTCTAAGGTTCCAGATAATTTTGATGGTATTTTAGAAAAAGCTGACGTTACCAAAAAAGACGAACTAGTTGGTCTAGTAAAAAAGCATGATATTGGTACTGTTTATCATCTTGCAGGAATTCTATCGGTAGGAAGTGAAAAAAATCCTGGTCTTGCTTGGGAAGTGAACTTAGATGGATTAAAAAATGTTCTCGATGTTGCAGTCGAAGAAAAGTTAAAGATTTTTTGGCCAAGTTCAATTGCTGCATTTGGGCCAACTACTCCAAAAGAAAATACCCCCCAGCATACAGTTTTAGAACCAACTACTATTTATGGTGTTGCGAAAGTTTCCGGAGAACTTCTATGTCAATATTATTTCAATAAATTCGGTATTGATGTTAGAAGTTTGCGCTATCCAGGTATTAATGGTTGGAAAGCAGATCCTGGAGATGGAACTACGGAATATGCTATTCATATTTTTTATGCAGCATTAAAGGAAGGAAAATATGTTTCACCGCTTAAACCAGGAACGTATCTACCGATGATGTATATGAATGACGCTATTTTAGGAACTATTCAGTTGATGGAAGCTGATCCAGCCAAATTAACAGTAAGAACAAGTTATAATTTCGCAGGTATCTCTTTTTCTCCAGATGAGTTAGTGGAAGAGATTAAAAAATTAATGCCTAACTTTAGCGCTACATATGAACCTAATCATACTCAGGCTATTGCAGATTCCTGGCCAAAATCAATTGACGATTCACAGGCGAAAAGCGACTGGGGTTGGGAGCCTAAGTTTAAACTGCCGGAAATGACTCAAGAGATGCTTGAGAATCTTCGAAAAAAACTTAACATCTCCTAATAATTGTGATAGAGCTTCTGGTTTTGAAATAATTATTATTATGAAATATGATCTGATTGCAAGTGGTGGAACATTCGATCTTCTCCATAAAGGCCATAAAAGTTTTCTAAACCAAGTTGTAAAACTTGCTGATAAAGTAATTGTTGGCGTTACTAGTGACTCATATGTCTCAAGCTTTAAAATAAATAATTATGAGGACTTCAAAACAAGAGAGAGAAATGTTTATGAATACTTAAAAACACTTAGCGCTCCTAATAAAATTGAGATCGTAGAAATAAATGATATTTACGGCCCAGTGCTTAGTAAAAAATTTAAAGCAGGAGCTATGGCAGTAACGCCTCAAACGAATAGAACAGCAATTGGGATTAATGAAAAAAGATTAGAGATGGGTTTGTCAAAGTTATCAATTGAAGTTATTGAGATGGACGCAGCAGATGATGGAGGATTTATTTCAAGTACCCGTATAAGAAATGGCGAAATAAATAGAGAGGGTAGGCTTTATGTTAACAAGAGATGGTTAAGTCGCGATCTTCAGCTTCCAGAAATTCTTCGCTCATCCTTACATAAGCCATTGGGAAAAATATTATCAGACGTGCCAAGAGAAATTGATAGTAATATTATTACGATTGGAGATATTACTACTAAAAAATTTAATGAAAAAAATATTAATCAATTTTTGTCAATTATAGATTTTCAAGTTAAAAGACAAAAGAAGTTTGATGGCATTTCTGATTTAGGCTTTAAAGAAATAAAAGCAATTAAAATAAAAAATCCAGCTGGTACTATTTCTTCAGATTTATTTAAAGCTATTATTGATGCGATCAAATCTAAGAAAAGACAGATAATTTTAGTTGACGGAGAAGAAGACTTAGCAGTTTTGCCGGTGATAATTGCTTCACCTCTGGGATTTCAAATTTATTATGGTCAACCTGATGAGGGTCTCGTGGAAGTAGAAGTTACGGAAAAAGTAAAAGAAAAAATATACGATATATTAAGTAAATTTACTGGTTGAATCTAGCCTCATTTAGCTATATAATCTTTTTACATGTTTAGAATATTTGTTTCAAAGAAGGACAAGAGCCTCTTAGCGAGGGGATTTGTCTTGGCCTAAACATAGAAACTTAGAGACCCGACAACCCCTCAATGGAGGGGTTTTTTAGTGGGAAAAACGGAGGTGATTATTTATGGCATTAGCAATTGAAGCGATGGGAGTAACAGAAGAATTAGGGGCATGGAGTCTTCCGGAGAAATTACCCGGGAATTCAAACGTGACTTTAAGAGCAATTGGAGATTTTTCAAATTTGAATCCTAATGAATTGACTCGAGTTAATTTTGGAGTTGCAGAGTTAGCTAGGGTAATATTTGAAGGTGGAGGATCTGAGCCAGGATTTGGATACAGAATTGAGCCTAGAATCAGGAATGTTTATGCAGTTATTCATGAGGGATTAGAATCCCAGGCGTCTGTAGAGGGACTCGTAATTAGAAGAGGTGTAATTTACAATCCTGAATTTGTATTATTTCAGGCAAGGAGAATCTAAAATTTTAAATAGTTAAGGGGGTGAATTAATGTTGATAGAATTAATAAAAAGAGATTTAGTTGGCGAAGTATTAGGGGCATCTAGTTCTGTTCAAGGCCATAACCCTGATTTAACAGTAAGTGCTGGAAAAAGGGATGAGTTACTGGAGCGCAAGCTTCCGGAGTTGAGGTTTAATAAAAAAAAGGCGGAAGTTGTTTTTGATCGAGGTGTGCAAGTTAGGCCATCTTTGTTAGAAAAACGAGTTATTGTTTCAACTGACCGTGTGATTCCTAGTGCTTCAACTGTGCGTAGAGGTCCTGGTTTTTTAAGAGCCTAATGCTCTTCGTTTATATTTATTTTCTTTTAGGGTAAAATACGATTATGTTTTGGGCTGATAAAGTTGCAAAAGAGATTATCGATTCAGGAAATTATAAACCTTACCGGGTGGACGATATGTTTACCCCGTCGGGGCATCCCCATGTGGGCTCTTTACGCGGACCTTTAGTTCATGATGTAGTTTATAAAGCCTTGAAAGGAAAAGGTGAATCCGTAAAATGGACTTATATTACAAATGATTTTGACCCGATTGATGGTCTTCCTGCGGAATTAGAAGAATCACATAGCAAATACATGGGTTACCCTGTTAGATCAGCTCCATCACCAGAGCCTGGTTATGAAAATTTTGGAGATTATTTTGCTAAACAATATCAAGAAGTTCTAAGAGATTTAGGTGTTGAATCAGAATTTTTATCTTCTTGGGACATGTATCACGAAGGGAAATTTAACGATGTAATAAAAACTGCATTAGATAATGCAGAAAAAATTCAAGATATTTACGAGAAAGTAAGTGGAAGCAAAAAACGAGAATCTGGATGGCTTCCTCTTCAGGTTATTTGCGAAAGCTGTGGAAAGCTAGGAACTACGAGAGTTACAAATTGGGATGGAGAAACTGTTGAATACACCTGTGAACCAGAAATGGTGAAATGGGCTAAGGGCTGTGGACATAAGGCTAGAATTAGTCCTTTTGATGGTAACGGAAAGCTTCCTTGGAAAGTTGATTGGCCCGCACACTGGAAAGTTTTAGGAGTAACGATTGAAGGCGCTGGAAAAGATCATTCATCTGCTGGTGGATCTAGAGATATCGCAAAAGTGCTTTGCCGCGAAGTTTTTAATATTCCAAATCCATATAATCTTCCATACGAATTTATGTTAATCGGGGGTAAAAAAATGTCATCATCAAAAGGGCTAGGTCTTAAAGCTCGTGATCTTGCAGATATGTTGCCTCTAGAGCTTGGCCGATTTTTATTCCTAAAAACAGAATATAAAAAACAAGTTGAATTTGATCCTATGGATAGTATCGCAATTCCAGTTTTATTTGATGAATATCAAAAGGCAGCGGATTTATATTTTAAAAAATCCAATGATGATTTAGCTCGGGCATTTGAATATTCGCAGATTGGAGAACCTAAAAAACCACCCACTGTTCGATTCTTGGTTTTAACATCCTGGGTGCAAATGCCAAATATGGAAGAAGAAATTGAAAAGCAGGGCTTAGGGGAATGGGCAAAGTATGCAAAAATTTGGATAGAAAAATTTGCTCCAGAAGAATATAAATTTACAGTTCAAAAAGAACTTCCAGAAAATATTGAATTAAGCCAAAAACAAAAAGAACTTTTGGGAAAAACTGCAGAGTTTGTATCCGAGATAAAAGATTCAACTGAACTTCAAACAAGAATTTATGATTTAAGTAAAAGTTTGGAATTAACTTCTGGTGAAGCGTTTGCTGCTTTTTACAATTCATTGCTAGGAAAAAATCATGGACCCAAACTTGCTGCATTAATTCTTTCTCTTGACCCAATATTTGTTAAAAATAGATTTGAAGAGGCCTCGAAATGATCCATTCGACTTTGCTCAGGATCATAGTGAGTGTGATCGAACTATGAAAATCGTTTTCGCTACTGGAAATAAGGTAAAGGTTAAAGAAACTCAGGAAATTTTAAAATTTGATATTGAGATTTCACCAATCGAAATTGATGAGATTCAGGAGATTAATCTTGAAAAAGTTGCTATGCATAAATTGAATCAAGCATTTGAAATTGTTAAAAAACCTGTGATTATCGACGATGTTTCTTTTTCAGTAAATGCATGGAATGGATTTCCTGGGCCATTAATAAAATGGATTCTTCAAGCTGGAAATGGTCCTTCGCTGCTATTAAAAATGCTTGAGGGAGAAAAAAATAGAGAAGCAGTCGCAAGTCTTGCGATAGGATTTCATGATGGGAAAAAACCGCGATTATTTTTTGGTGAGGCAAAAGGAAAAATCGCTAAAGAAATAAGAGGAGATAATGGATTTGGCTGGGACAGGGTTTTTATTCCAGATGGATATGACAAGACCTATGCAGAAATGGACCCAAAGTTAAAAAATTCTATATCTCATCGTTCAATTGCATTAAATAAGCTTAGTGATTTTCTAAATCAAGCTTAAGTAGTATAATACGCGTATGATAGATATCAAATATTTAAGAGAAAATAGCGATGAGGTCGAGAAGGCAGCTTTAGCTAAAAAAGTTCAAGTTAGTGTTTCAAGTATTCTAGAAATTGATTCTAAGAAAAGAGAGCTTGATTCGGAAGTTCAAGTGCTTCGGGAAAAAAGAAATGCTCACTCGTCTACTATTAAGGGAAAGCCGACTCCTGAGCAAATTGAAACGGGTAAGAAAATTAAAGAAGAGCTTGAAGGAAAAGAAAGTGCTTTAAGTGCTCTAGACCAAGAGTTAAAAGAGCTTCTATTAAAAATTCCAAACCCATCAAAAGCGGATGTAAAAGTGGGAAAAAATGATACTGAAAATGATGTGGTTAAGAAAGTTGGGGAGCCAACAAAGTTTGATTTTGCCCCTAAAGATCATTTAGATATAGGAGAGGCGTTAGATATTATCGATGTTCAAAGAGCTGCAAAAGTAAGCGGAGCAAGATTTGCGTATTTAAAAAATGAAGGAGCGCTTCTAGAATTCGCATTAGTTCAGTTTGCCATGGAGACTTTAATGAAAGATGGTTTTAGGCCGATTGTTCCTCCAGTTTTAATTAAAACAGATGTAATGCGTGGGCTTGGATATATGGAAAATGGCGGAGATGAGGATATGTTTCATCTCGAAAAGGACGGATTTACGTTGGTAGGAACTGCAGAGCATTCAATTGTTCCAATGCATTCAGATGAAGTTTTCTCAGAGAGTGATTTGCCTCGTCGTTATGTTGGTTTTTCTACAGCTTTTAGAAGAGAGGCTGGGAGTTATGGAAAAGATACAAAGGGAATTTTAAGAGTTCATCAGTTTGATAAAATCGAGATGGTTTCATATGTCAAAGAAGGGGAAGATGATAAAGAACAAGACCTACTTCTTTCAATTGAGGAAAAATTATTTCAAGCGTTAGAAATTCCATACCAAGTTATAAAAATGTGTACAGGAGATTTGGGTTTTCCAGCAGCGAGAAAATTTGACATAGAAGCATGGATGCCTGGACAGGATAAATATAGAGAGGTAACGAGCGTATCAACAATTACGGATTTCCAATCAAGAAGATTAAATATAAAGTATCAAGAAAATGGTGAAAAGAAATTTGCTTATATTCTAAATGGAACAGCGTTTGCGGTAGGACGAACTTTAATTGCAATATTAGAGAATCATCAACAAGCGGATGGATCAGTTTTAATTCCACAAGTTTTACAGAAATATATGGGTGGAATTACTAAAATTGAGAAGAAATAAACTAGCAATTTAGCCTCGCCCCTGCTATAATTAAACCCATGCTAGGAGCCCTCGGAAAAATATTTGATTCCAACGAAAAGGAGATAAAGAAACTCCAGCCTCTTATTTCTGAAATTAATTCTCTAGACGAGAAAATGAAAAAGCTTAAGATTTCAGACTTCCCAAAGAAAACAAAAGAACTAAAAGATCGAGTCGCAAAAGGTGAGTCTGTAGAAGCAGTTTTACCAGAGGCGTTTGCATTGGTTAGAGAAGCAGCGCGCAGATCAATAGGACAGCGCCACTATGATGTTCAACTTATGGCAGCAGCAGCTCTTTCAATGGGAAAAATTTCAGAGCAAAAAACAGGAGAAGGAAAAACTCTTTCTGCTGTGCCGGCGTTATATGTACATGCTCTAACTGGAAAAAGCGTTCATTTAGTTACAGTTAATGATTATCTTGCGCGAAGGGACGCTGGTTGGATGGGGCCTGTTTTTAAACTTTTAGGAATGACTGTTTCTTCAATTATTTCAGAGCAATCATATATTTATGATCATGAATATAAAAATCAGGATGCTCGTGATTTTAGACTTATTCATCTTAAGCCAACAAGTCGTAAGGAAGCATACAAAGCGGATGTTGTTTATGGAATAAATTCAGAATTTGGATTTGATTATCTTAGAGATAATATGGTGCAAAGTATTGAGAGCGTAACGCAAAGGGGATATTACTTTGCGGTCGTTGACGAAGTTGATTCAGTTCTTATTGATGAAGCAAGAACTCCACATATTATTTCAGCCCCTGATGAAACTCCCACCACTAAATATTATGAGTTTGCGAAGTTGGTTGACAAGCTAAGTGCGGATACAGATTATAAAATTGATGAAAAATTGCATACAGCTCACCTAACAGATCATGGGCTTAACAAGATAGAGAAGCTTTTTGGAATACAAAATATATACGAAAAAGATTTTGATACGGTTTATCACATAGAGGCCGCATTAAAAGCCAGAACGTTATTCAAAAAAGAGAAAGATTATATCGTTAAAGACGGAGAAGTAATTTTGGTTGATGAGTTTACGGGACGCCTTATGGTTGGTCGCCGTCTTTCAGAAGGACTTCATCAAGCTATAGAAGCGAAAGAAGAAGTAGCAATTCAAAGAGAGTCAAAAACACTAGCAACTGTTTCACTTCAGAATTATTTCAGAATGTACGAAAGGCTTGCTGGAATGACAGGAACTGCCGTAACAGAAGCACAGGAGTTTCATAAAATTTATGGACTTGATGTACTAGTAATTCCTACAAATAAAACTACCCAAAGAAAAGATTTTTCAGATGCAATTTATAAAACAACCAGAGCAAAATTCAGCGCAGTAGTGCGAGAAATAGAAGAAGTTCATAAGACTGGCCAACCCGTTTTAGTTGGAACAACTTCTATTGATAAAAACGAAATTTTATCTGAGCTTTTAAGAAGAAAAAAAATTAAGCATGAGCTTCTTAATGCGAAGAATCACGAAAGAGAAGCTGAGATTATTTCAAAGGCTGGAGAAAAAGGAGCTGTAACTGTAGCGACCAACATGGCGGGACGCGGAGTCGATATTATTCTTGGAGGAGAGGCACCAGTTGCTGAAGATGGAAAAGACTTAAGGGGAACTCCGGAATGGGAGAAGTGGCAGAAAGCTCACGATGAGGTCCTGTCGCTTGGAGGTCTTTATGTAATAGGAACTGAGAGACATGAGTCTAGAAGAATTGATAATCAACTAAGGGGAAGATCTGGACGTCAGGGAGATCCTGGAAAATCCAGATTCTATGTAGCGCTTGATGATGACATTATGCGCATCTTCGGAGGGGATAGTATTGCAGGAATCATGACAAGATTTAATATGCCTGAAGATGTCCCTCTTGAACACCCAATCGTAAGCCGCGCTATTGAACAAGCTCAGGTAAAAGTAGAAGGATTTAATTTTGATAACAGAAAGCAGCTTGTGGAGTATGACGACGTTCTTAACAAGCAAAGACAAATTATTTACGACAGGCGTCGTGAGGTTTTAGAAAATGCAGGAGATCCATCTAAGAGCTCTAAAGATGTCGTTCTTGATAATTTACGAGGAAGCATATCTCAGATTGTCTCTTCAGGTGAGCTTGTAGTAGTAGGCGGAAGTGCTTCAAAGAAAATTATTGAAGATTTTTCTACAATTATTCCTTTCGATGAAGCATCAAGAAGCGAACTTGAAAAACAACTGGATGATAAACCGGAAATTAGTAAAAGAGAAGAATTTTTAATCGAGATAGCAGAAAAAATGTATGTGAGTCGGGAAAAACAGGTGGGAGAAAAAACAATGCGCCAGGTAGAGAATTTCGTAATACTTTCAGTAATCGATAATTTATGGATGGATCATTTGGACGTAGTTAATAATTTGCGTGAAGGAATAAGATTAAGAGCTTATGGACAAAAAGATCCTCTAGTCGAATATAAAAATGAAGCATTTAAAATGTTTGAGACTTTAATGAATGGGATTGATGACGAGATTTCTCATAGAATTTTTAAAGTTCATGTCGCGACTCCAGATCATCCTCATACGCACATTCATGAGTCTCCAGCCGGTGGAGAATTAGGAGTAGATGAAGTTTCAGAAAATAAAAGTTCTAAGAAAAAGGAAAAACTTTCAAATAAGAAGTCACCGGTTTTACCAAGTACAGGTTTGGTAACTCCAAGTTTGATCGGGAATAGTTTGCCCCAAACTAGCTCCGCTTCTACTGTAGACAAGAAAAAAATTGGAAGAAATGATCCTTGTTGGTGCGGAAGTGGAAAAAAATACAAAAAATGCCACTATCCTAATTAGTTTTTCTCTTCAACTTTATCCTTTTCTGTGTTACGATCTATTTAGCGCCTTTATTGGTGTTATAACCTATGTTACTGCCCGATATAGAGATCCAGCAGCTAATGCTCCAATCAGGTTTGGTGGATACCAAAACCATGAGAGATGTATTGGTGTTTGCTGCCAATGCTAGAGTTCCTCTTCAGCAGGCCCTCATGGAAAAGGATGTAATTCCTGATGATAAATTAGGTGAGTTAATTGCAGCTCACATTAAGTATCCTTTCGTAGATCTTGAAAATATTACAATTCCAGAAGGAGTTTATCGAATAATCCCTGAAAGACTAGCTAGAAAACATAAGGCAATAGTTTTCGGAAAAGATGGAGAGGGTGTAAAGCTGGCTGCAGCTGACCCGGTAAATACGAAACTTGCAGAAATAGTTCAGAAAAAAACAGGACAGAAAGTTACAGTTTACATGGCGACTGAAAAAGATATTGATAATGTCCTTCAGCTTTATAGAAAAGATCTTCAGCAGACTTTTGACCAAATGCTTCAAGCAGAAATCACTAGAACAGCAACTAGTATGGATGACGCTCCGATTGCGAAGATTGTTGATCTTTTAATTACATACGCTTATCGCGATAAAGCTTCAGATGTTCATATAGAGCCAGAAGAGAAAAATTCTTTAGTTAGGTTTAGAATCGATGGAATTTTACATGATGTTTTATATGTAGACAAAAAACTTCATGACAGAATTACGACTAGAATAAAAGTTTTGTCCCGTCTTCGAACTGATGAGCATTTAAGTGCTCAGGATGGAAAAATGAGAATAGAAGTGGACGAGGAGAATCTGGATATTCGTGTTTCTATGATTCCAGTTACAGAAGGAGAAAAAGTAGTTATGAGACTTTTATCATCTAAGTTTAGACAATTTTCTCTTCAGGATTTGGGAATGAATGAAAAGGATCTTATAAAAGTAACTAACGCTATTAATAAATCTTACGGAATGATTCTCTCGACCGGGCCTACCGGATCTGGAAAAACTACATCAGTCTATGCAATCCTAAAAATTGTTAATACCAGGGAAAAAAATATTACTACCATTGAAGAACCAGTTGAATACAGAATTAAAGGGGTTAATCAAATTCAGGTAAATCCTAAAACTAATTTAACTTTCGCAAACGGGCTACGTTCTATTCTTAGACAGGATCCTAATGTTATTTTCGTGGGAGAAATTAGAGATTCAGAGACTGCTGGAATTGCTGTCAACGCCGCGCTTACCGGGCATTTGGTTTTATCAACTGTTCACACAAATGATGCTGCCACAACTCTCCCCAGACTTATTGATATGAAAATTGAGCCATTCCTGGTTGCCTCTACCGTAAACGTAATTATCGCGCAGAGACTAGTTAGAAAGATTTGCGATTCATGTAAATCTCCGGTTGTTTTAAGTCGAAAAGATGCTCTTAAGGACATTCCCGATAATGTAATTTCCAAACACTTTGGTCCGCAGGATCAAATAAAAGTTTATGAAGGTAAAGGATGTAGGATTTGTCATGCCACAGGTTACACTGGAAGAATTGGAATTTTTGAAGTAATAGATATGTCAGAAAAAATTAGAGAATTAATAACTCAGAAAAGTGATTCAGACGAAATTGCAAAACAGGCAGTCGAGGAAGGAATGACGACAATGCTTGATGATGGAATGCAAAAAGTGGGTAAAGGAATGACGACAATTAAAGAAGTTCTAAGAGTTACAAAAGTAGAGTCAGGATAAATATGACAAAAAATGAAAAGTTAAGAATAAAAAATAATGATAAATTAGGGCTTCTTGGAAATTTGTCCACGATGATAACTGCTGGAATTCCAATTCTTGAGACTGTGGATTCGCTTCTTGAGGATTCAAAAGGGAATACTAAGAGAATTCTTGCTGTTATGAGAGAAGATATGGTACAAGGACAACACATTTATTCATCTTTCTCAAAATTTCCAGAAGTTTTCGATAAAGTAACAGTTAATGTTTTAAAAGCATCCGAGGAAGCCGGAACTCTTGATGCGGCTCTTAAGGATTTAAAAACTCAAATACAAAAGGAAATGGAGTTTAACGATAAGATCAAGGGAGCACTGGCTTATCCTGTTATTATTCTAATTGTATTCATGGGAGTATTACTTCTCATACTCGTTGTTGTTATTCCTAAGATTTCGACGATATTTATTAGCTTGAAAGTTCCCTTACCATTGCCAACTAAGGTTTTGATATTTGCATCTAACGCTTTGATGAATCATACGATTATAGTTGCAATTGGAACTATTATCTTAGTTGGCATGGTGATATTTTTATTCAAAACTCAAAGAAGAATAATAATGTCGGTTATTTATAAGTTTCCCGTAATTTCAACCTTGGTTAAAGAAATTGATTTGGCGCGTTTTTCAAGGAGTATGTATCTGTTGTTAACTTCAGGTATAACAATAACTAATGCTTTAGAGCTGTCAGAAGAGGTAGTAGCTCGAAGGGATATCGCTTCAGCAATAAAATATGCCAGGGAAATGGTGCTTGGTGGTAAAAATTTATCTCAAGGATTTAAGGATCAAAGAAAAGTTTTTTCGTCAATTATTATTAAAATAATAGAAGCAGGTGAAAAAACAGGAACATTAGACAAATCCATGCAGGATATTTCGATACAACAGGATTACCGTGTTGACAATAGCCTAAAGACAGTCACTACTCTAATTGAGCCTGTTATGTTAGTTTTTGTGGGATTACTTGTTGGTGGAGTTATGCTTTCAATTATAGCCCCAATGTATGGACTAATCGGACAGGTGGGAGGAATGTAATGTGCTCAAATTTTTAAAAAGCGGAAATTTAAAATCACAAAAAGGATACAGTTTTTTAGAGGTAATGATTACTACTTCTATAATGGCTATTTTATTTAGTATTATCACTTTTAATTTACTTCGTGCGCAAGGATCTAGCTCTGAACAATCTAATTTAGATAATTTAGTTTCTGATGTAAGAGCGCAGCAGACAAAAGCAATGACAGGTTCAACTGAGGGTAGGGCTTCTTCGAGTAATTACGGAGTGTATTTTTTATCAGATAGATATATCTTATTTAATGGAGATTCCTATAGTGAGGTAGAACAAACTAATTTTCCGATTGAACTTCCTGATGATGTAGAGATTGTTAGTACGACTCTTCCAAGCAATACACTTCTTTTTTCTGTTTTAAGCGGGGAAATAGTAGGTTACACAGATACCTCTAACAGTATTATTTTTAGATCGATTTCAACTAATGAACAAACAGTCATTACTCTAAATAGATATGGAGTAATAACGGGAATGAATTAATATGAAGTTTTTATTTTTAAATATTTTTAAAAGCTTTAGGTCTCAAAATGGTCAATCTTTAGTAGAGCTTCTAATTGCAATTGGACTCGCAACTCTTATTCTTCCGGCGCTACTAACAGGACTTTCCGCTGGAAGAGGGGGAAGAGCCCAGCAGGAGCAAAGACTTGAGGCTTCAGCTTATTTAAAACAAACTCAGGAAGCTGTAAGAAGTATCGCACAGAGGGGTTGGTCAAATATTGAGACAAACGGAATATATCATTCTGTTGTATCTGGAGGGCAGTTTGTATTAGCAAATGGTGCTCAATCAATTGATGGATATTCAATTAGTATAGTGGTAGGTGACACTTATAGAGATGGCGCTGGTGCAATTACTTCAAGTGGGGGAACGATTGATTCCTCGACGAAAAAAGTAATTACGAATGTTTCCTGGAATACACCATTTGTTTCAACAGTGAGTACAACTTCTTATTACACTCGTCATAAGAATCAAGTATATAACGAAACAACGCAGTCGCAGTTTAGCGTGGGAACTTTTGATAATATGCAAGCGACCAATGTGACAGGAGGAGAATTAAAATTAATTAATAACAATAAAGCGAAATGGTGTTCTCCGGCATTTTCTACAGCAACTATTGATCTCCCTGACGGCCCACCGGTAGCTGTGGCTGCTACTGCGAACTCAACGACAAGCGTCCCCAACGACGTATATGTTGCAACTGCACCTACAACATCTAACTCTATAAAAATGGCTTACATAAACGTTACGGCTGATACGGCAGTACCTACTGCAACACTTCGCGGGAAATTCACCGTTAATTCGTCTGAGTTTTCCCCAGGATATTCGCCATCAGGAGGGACAGGGCTTGATAATAATTTTAAGACAACAGACGTAAAATATTATAAATCTTCAGGAAATAATACATATGCACTTCTTGGAACAAATTTACCAAATAAAGAAGTAATTGCGGTTTTAGTAAACGATGATAATCCAGCAAATGATGAGACGTCGGCTGGGGAATTTGAAGATCCAGTTAATAATATTTATAAATATAAAACTTTTTTTAATACTAAAATTCATGCTAATTATGCAGCAAGTGCTAATACTGGATTGCTTACACCAGCCTCAAATGCAACTGAAGTTGGTGGGGACGGGGATGGGTTTGCATCGAATCCTACAAGAGCATATACGGATAACAATTCTTTCGCAGTGGATACAAACAGCGGAAATGGAACTGGGGTAGATTGTACCGGAGCAGATAAGGACAAGCATAGATTTTATAACTATGACATTGATGTTCCTCCTGGAGCAAACATAGACGGAATAGAGGTTAGGCTCGACGCAAGAGTGGATAATGCTGCAGGCGCCCCACGTATGTGCGCCCAGATTTCGTGGGATGGAGGGACTACATGGACCACTGCAAAGACTACAAATAACTTAACTACAAGTGAAGCAACGTATACTCTTGGTGGAGCTGCAGATACCTGGGATAGAAGCTGGACTGATACTGATTTTACAAATTCTAACTTTAGACTAAGAGTTATAAATATTGCTTCCGATATAAATCGTGATTTTTCTCTTGATTGGGCAGCAGTAAGAGTAAGTTACACAAATAACAACTTTGATCAATCACCATTTGGGTATGGGGCAACTACAATTGCGGTTCTTGAAGACAGAGGCTATATGGCTTCAGGAGGATATTTATACAGTTTTGATTTAAGTAATATCGATAGTAAATCTTCTGGGAGCGGATTAGATATGTTAGGATGCAGAATTGAGCTTAGTGGTTACGAATGTAGTCCGAGTACGGCTGCAAAATATGGATCTGGTGCTACTGGATCCAATTGGAGCACTACTTCACCGATTCATCCTGATTGTTCTGACGGAGGAAATATAGAGCTAAATGCGACGAATGATATTTTCCCAGTAAAAGTAGGTTCTAATACATATGTCTATGTGGCAGTGGGGGGAGTTACAGATCGTGAATTTGAAATAGTTGATGCTACTAGTATCCCAACCACAACAAGTACTCCGGCGATAAGCAGTAATACTTGCGGTAGACTTTCTGGTGGTAATTCATCCTGGAAAACAATAAGCGGTCTTGATTTTAATTCACAATCAGGGACTGAGGAGGCTGCTAATTCTGTATTTGCTAAAGCTGATGGAACGCGTGCGTATATTTCTTCAAACGGAGGTATTGATGGAAACGATAATGGTGTTCCTGATAGTAAGCAATTTTATATTATTAATACTTCTACGAAAACTGCTCCTGTATTTTTGTCAGGAACTTCTGGTACCCCATCGTATGGACCAACAAGCGGGTTTTATTATGGGACTGGGGCAAATGCGCAGCTTTATCCAAGGAGGTCTCTTACTGTTTTGAATGGGGAAAGGGTGGTTTTAGTGGGAAGTGATGGGACCGCGGACTCAAATAATTCTGAGGAGTATCAGGTGTTAGATAGTTCAACGGAAGCATCTCCTAATTATTGTGCAGGTATAAATTTCGATCAAGGATTTAATGATTTGACTTCTGTTTCAGAAGCGGACAGTGATAACTTCGTATATATGGTTGCAAATACTACATTAAATGAACTTAAGATTATTGAGGGTGGACCTGATGACGCAGTTTTTGTTTCAACTGGATCATATACTTCTGCACCATTTGATGCTGCATCAGAATCCATGTTTAATAGATTTTTTACAACCACCAATGTTCCTTCGCAAACTACTCTTAATTTCCAGGTTGCAGTAGCAGACTCTGTTAGCGGAAGCTGCACTAATGCTAATTATGTATATGTGGGCCCAGATGGTACCGATGGAACATTCTTTACTTCGTCCGCAGAGCTGCCTAAGAATTCTGATGGGTCAGGATTTGAAAATGCTGGAAGATGTATGAGGTATAAGGTTTATATGACATCCAGCGATCAGCTCCAAACGCCTACGGTTTTTGATTTTGGAGTTAACTATTCCCCATGAGAATTTTTAAAAACAAAAAAGGGTTTACGTTAGTCGAATTGCTATTATATATGGGAATTTTTAGTATTCTTTTGACGGTGACTCTTCAAATGTTTGGTTCTGTTTTCGAATTTCAATTAGAATCTCAAGCTGTTTCTTCGGTAGATGTCGATGGAAAATTTATTGTTAATAGATTTAACTATGATGTGAATAGAGCTTCGTCGATTACTTTGCCTGTCGCTCTTGGCGCGAATAATTCTTCGTTAACAATAGTAGTGAATAATCAGAGCTTAACGTATTCACTGAGTGACGGAGATATTAATCTAAATAATGCTTCCACTGGAACAACAGATCAGCTTAATAGTGCAGAAACTACCGCTTCTGATCTCTCATTTACGAGACTTGAAGGGAGCGCGGGAAAAGATTTAATTCAAATGTCGTTTACTCTAACTTCTGAGGTAACCCAGAGAAAAGGTAAAGAAGTTAGGAGTTTTCAGACAACAGGAGGTTTAAGATGATTGGAAGTCAAAAAGGTCACGCATTAATTACTTTACTTTTTTTTATGGTTATTTCTCTTACTATTGTTACAGGTGTCACGATAGTAGTTTTAAATAATGCGTCCGCAACAAGTGAAGCTGAGCAGGGGACAATTGCATATTATGCTGCTGAAACCGGCGCTGAGAATGCACTCCTTAGATTAGTTAGGAACCCGAATTATGCGGGAGAAACGTTAAATATAGATGGTGGTTCTGTTGTAATCCAAGTCAATAATGGTACTATTATTAGTACCGCTACTATATCTAGAGCAGTAAGAAAAATTCAAGTGGAGACAACAAATATCAACAATCAAATTAGTGTTACATCATGGAAAGAGATAAATTAAAAAAAGACATTCCAAAAAAACCTGCGGGCATTTTTTATCTTGAATCAAATCGTGGTTTTTTCTATGACCAAACTCTGCCTTCCCCTGTAGCAGTTGAATTTCCCCCAGATATTATTAGCGATCTAGAAGTTGTAAGTAAGAAGAAGCTTGAAATTGCCATCCAGGCATTTGTTGGAGCTTATAAGGTGGTTCCGAAAAGTATAATTATTTTGTTATCTCCAAATGTAACTTTTGATAAAGACTTTCCCCTTGGAACTGTCCAGATGGACAAAAATATACAAGAGTTTTTAGATCTTGTTCCATTCCAAGAATATATTAGTAGGCAATCAAAATTTCCAGGAAAAACTAAGTTAGTTGCAGCGAACAGAGACTTAACGGATGCGCTTAAAGATTCATTTGTAAATATGGGATTTGCAGTAAGCGCTATAATTCCACTCTCTTTTTGTCTGGAGACCATCCCCCAGCTTAAAACAAATCTTGATTTAGCTCTGATCTTAAATAAGGCGCCTGAGTTGAGAGGATTTAGCTTAACATCTGAAGTAATCATCTCAGAAGAAGCGCAAAAGAAAAAAGATACAAAAGATAGCAAGAAGCTTTACGGGATGATAGGAATTTTAGCAGTCCTCTTTTTGATTTTGTTTTTTGTAATTTATAAGTTTGTTCTAACTCCACCAAAACCACCAGCTGTTGTTCCGACAACAACAACGACAGCGCCTGTCCCAACTGTTTTTAAATCGTCTTCGATAACACCTGCTCAAATAAATTCTCAATCAAACATTTCAACAGAAAGTGCAACTAATCAAAATTTAACTGAAGCTAATTGAGGTCAAAAAATACCCTATTGACAAGTCTTATTTTTTTATTCATATTAGATATATGACTATTAACTGCCCAAAGTTTTTAAAGAAAAATTCCGGATTTACATTAATCGAGCTTTTAGTTGTAATCGGAATTTTGGCTATCCTCCTTTCAATCGTTCTTATCGCTATTAACCCAGCAAGACAATTCGGACAAGCAAACAACACAAAAAGAAGAAGTGATGTAACTCAGATCCTTAATGCTATCGGAGCATTTTCAGCAGACAACAAAGGTGTATTACCAGCAAATATTCCATTAACAACACCACAAGTAATTGGAGACGGTGTTGGTCAAGCAAATATCTGTGCTGATATCTTAACAACATACATCCCAGCTCTTCCAAGAGATCCACAGACACCAGGCGGAGACATAACAAGTTGCACAACTTACAGCACAAATTATACAGTAGTGAAGGATGCAAACAACAGAGTTACAGTTGCAGCTCCTGGTGCTGAAAACGGAGAGACAATCTCAATCTCAAGGTAAATAATATGACTATTAACTGCCCAAAGTTTTTAAAGAAAAATTCCGGATTTACATTAATCGAGCTTTTAGTTGTAATCGGAATTTTGGCTATCCTCCTTTCAATCGTTCTTATCGCTATTAACCCAGCAAGACAATTCGGACAAGCAAACAACACAAAAAGAAGAAGTGATGTAACTCAGATCCTTAATGCTATCGGAGCATTTTCAGCAGACAACAAAGGTGTATTACCAGCAAATATTCCATTAACAACACCACAAGTAATTGGAGACGGTGTTGGTCAAGCAAATATCTGTGCTGATATCTTAACAACATACATCCCAGCTCTTCCAAGAGATCCACAGACACCAGGCGGAGACATAACAAGTTGCACAACTTACAGCACAAATTATACAGTAGTGAAGGATGCAAACAACAGAGTTACAGTTGCAGCTCCTGGTGCTGAAAACGGAGAGACAATCTCAATCTCTCGATAATCTACCAGCACAAAATGGCTAAGAAAAAATCTCCACATCACGAAAAAAATATTACTGCGCTTAATGGATTCGTATCATTTTTAGTTTTGGTATTAGCTTTTTCACTTCTTTTACTTTTTAAAGAGTATAAAGAGGCAATTTTTAATTCTGGAAATTTCAATCTGTTTATGCTTCTCGCAGTTAGCGGTTTTGCACTTTTAATAACTCTTTTATTCCTCATAAATAAAAAGAAATAAAGTCTTCGTTAAATTTTTCTGAAATTTGTTATCATATAGTATCTGTGTTTAAGAGGCCTTCATTTTTAATAATTACTGCCTTAATCTCAATCATTTTTTTTGCTCTAATTGCATTTGACTTCTCACCGTATTTAAGAGGACCCGCTCCTTACCCACCTGACTGGAGATGGCCCTATGAGCCCATAAATACTCTTTCTCGAATTTGGGCTCCTTTAGGTGTAATTGCGTTAATTATCTTAATATTCAAAAAAAAGGAGAATAAAAATTTAAAATCTAGGAATTACAAAACTATGTTAGTGTTTGTAATTCTCTCTTTCTTGCTTCAAATAAGTCTTCTTTATTATAGTAGGTCAGGCGTTGAAGTATTGGTTCATAGGACTATAAACCCTATGATAAGTGGATATTTCTCGGTTTCTAATCAGATCTTTGATTTAGGCAGCTTTCTAAGAAATTATAATCAAAGTCTTTATGATTATCCGATGTATGCAAGATTTCATCCACCCGGCGGAGTTTTGTTTTATTATTTACTAGAATTTATTTTAAAACCTTTTTCTCATTTATTCGCTAATATATTGTCCGTTAATCCCACTCATTCTGATGTTGCTCTTTTATGGAATAGTTTAGAGATGTATCAAAAATTTAATGCTCTGGTATCTGGATTTGTCGTAGCGTTTATAGCGAGTTTATCAATAATCCCAATATATTTATCGTCGAGAATCTTATACGGAGAAAAAGCAGCAATTAGAAGCAGCGTGTTGTTTATTTTTGTTCCGAGTCTTCTTTTGTTTACGCCTCTTATTGATGTCTTTATGCCTTTATTTACATGTACATCTTTGTATTTATATCTAAAAGGAAATCAAACAAAGAATTATTTATATTACTTTTTTGCAGGTTTAATACTATTTCTTGGCGCATTTTTTACCTTAACCTTTATACCCCTTCTGTTTTTCTTTTCATTGTTGTTCCTTATCAAGTTTATTCAAGATAAAGAGGATTTGAAAACAGTTATAGGAAATTTTATTTCTTTTTCATCTGGTTTTTTATTGATTCCATTTCTTTTATTTTTTTCAGGATTTAATTTTATAGACACAGTAAGAACAATTATGATTTATCATGAAGCTGCTCAAGCGGGTAGAGAGCATCTAACTTGGTATTTTTATAATCTTTATGACTTTATTCTTTTTGCAGGAATTCCAGTTGGAATAATGTTTGCATATCTAATGTTTGATTCTGTAAAAACATTTAGAAAAACAAAAAGTTTAAAAAAGATTGACTATGTTTTCTTATCATTTATTATCATGCTCCTTGCAGTTAATTTTAGCGGTACTGTGAGGGCCGAGACGGGTCGAATATGGCTGCCATTTGTACCACTCCTAATAATTGTTGTTGCAAATTTTGTCACAAATAAATTAAAATTTACAAGTCAGCAATTTATCCTGCTCCTTTTGCTGCAAGCAACACAGGTTCTGATTTTCCAATCAGTTCTCGTAGCCGTTTGGTAATGAATGTATAAAAATAAGAAAATTTCAGTAGTTTTTCCTGCATATAATGAAGAAGAAAACATTGCGGCTGCAATTCTAGATTTTAGAAAATTAAAAATTATCGATGAAATATTAGTAATTGATAATAATTCTAAAGATAAAACAAATAAGATTGCTAAATCAAAAAAGGCAAAAGTCATAAAAGAGACAAAACAAGGATATGGATATGCACTAAGAAAAGGTTTAAGAGAGGCGAAAGGAGACTTGATAGTTCTTTGTGAACCGGACGGAACCTTTTTAGCAAAAGATTTGCTAAGGCTTTTAAGGTACACAGAAAAATATGATCTTGTAATGGGCACGAGAACAAACAAACAGTATGTTGGAAAAAATGCCAACATGAAAGGAGCATTAAGATTAGGAAATGTATTGCTCGCGAAAATTATGCAGGTGATTTATAGACCATTCGTGTCATTAACGGATTGCGGATGCACTTTCAGGGTAATTAATAAAAAATCTTTAAAATTGATATATCCTAAATTTAGCGTTGGTGGTTCATTTTTTCTTTCTGAGTTTACTGTTTTGTCTTTGAAAAACAGGTTATCGGTTAAAGAAATCCCAGTTCATTATAGAGAAAGGGTAGGAGAGTCAAAAATTACAGGATCGTTAAAAAAATCTGTAATTGTCGGAATACAAATGTTTAAAATCATTCTTTCCTATAGATTCGTAAATTAATATGAAGAAAATATTAGTGACAGGTGGGGCAGGTTTTATTGGAAGTCATTTGGTAGATAAATTAATTGAAAAAAAATATAAAGTTGCAATAATTGATGATTTCTCTGGTGGGAGTATTAAGAACTGTAATAAGAAAGCTAAGGTTTTTAAAATAGATATTAGAGATTTTAAAAAAACAGAGAACGCTATTTCTTCTTTCAAACCAGAAATCGTTTATCATCTTGCAGCAAATGCAGCTGAAAATAAAGCTCAATTTTCTCCAGTCGATATTACATCTAGGAATTTTGACGGGAGTATAAAAGTTTTAACAGCTTCTATTAGAAGTGGAGTAAAGAAATTTGTATTTACTTCGAGTATTGCTGTGTATGGATCTCTTCAAACACCATTTAAAGAAAAAGATAAAGCGGAGCCCGAGGATTTATATGGAATTTCTAAGCTAGCGTTTGAGGATTCACTAAAGATTTTAAGCAAAGTGCATAAATTTAAATATGTAATAGCTCGCCCACATAATGTTTATGGACCAAGACAAAACATGCAAGATCCATATAGAAACGTAGTTACGATTTTTATGAATTCAATTTTACAAAATAAGCCTTTTTATATTTATGGAAAAGGAGATCAGAGAAGATGTTTCTCGTACATCGATGATGTAGTTGAAGCGCTAGTGAAATGTGGATCTAAAAAAATAAACGATATGACTTTCAATATTGGTTCAGATAATGATTTTTCAGTTAAAGAGTTATCTGATTCAATTTTAAAAATCACGAAGTCAGGTTTAAAACCTATCAATCTTCCAGAAAGACCTCAGGAAGTTAAGATTGCAATTAGTGATCACAAGCTAAGTAAAAAATATTTGAATTATAGAGATAAAACAACTTTGGAAAAAGGCTTGACCAAAACTTGGGTATGGGTTCAGAGTGAGGGATATAAAAAGCCAAAATTTGATACTGTTGAAATTGATAGTCCACTTTTACCTAAAAATTGGAAATAATAATTAATGAACAAATTTACAAAAATAATTTTAATTTTTTTTGTATATCTAATCACATATTTTACTTTTTTCGCTTTTACGAATCCTACCCCAGACGGAGATAGTCTTAACTATCATATTCCAATTGCAGGCTCATATCTGAATGGAAATATATTAAATCCTGAAAAAATTGATGGTATTCCTTTTATGAAATATTCTCCTGGTGTTTCTGAAGGTATTCTTGCTGTGTTAATAATACTAAATATTCCAATTCAGCTTTTTAATGTCCTTGGAGTAATATTTTTATTTTTAGTCTGCCTTTTTCTTGGTAAAAGAATGGGTTTAAAAAATGATCTGTCAATTGTTTTTGCAATTGTCATTGCATCGCTTCCAGTTATGCTTAGATGGATTAACATGCAGATAATAGATATCTGGCTTGCGGTTTTTTTCACTCTATCGCTCCTTCTGCTAGACGCCCTAAAAAAGAAAAATAGCCACTATTTAGCGATTGGCACTTCAGTGGGTTTTCTGATTGGAAGCAAATTTAGTGGACCATTATATTTTTTAGTTTTACTTATATTTTATTTTAATAAAATATTAAGGAATCTTAATTTAAAATTATTTGTTTTATTTTTAATCCCTTTTAGTTTGTTTGGTTTAGTTTGGTATTTAAGAAATATGTTCCATACAGGAAATCCATTTTATCCGGAGTCTTTTTTATTTTTCCCAAAATCAAATTTTGAAATTTTAAGAACTCAAGTTTGGGAGGTGTCTTTTACATCAATAAGTGGAATAAAGAGTTTTATCAACGCAGGTTTTAGTGAATATAGTCTATGGTTTTTTTCAATTTTTATTTCAATATTCGTTTTGTATAAAAGCTATAGAAAAAAGAAATTAAATAAAATTACAAAACTAATTTTAATTGGAATTTCAAATTTTATAATATTTTTATTCCTACCAAGCGATAATTATTTTCATATTTTTGTTTCTGTTTTTAGATATACATTTCCTATTTATATTCCAATAATTCTTTCTATATTTTTATATGCTAAAGAGAAGGGGAAAGATGAATATATTTATTTAGTAACTTTTGTAAGTTTACTAATTTCACCCATCTATGAATACCATCCAAAAGTAATTCTTATAGTTCTGCCAATTGCTTTAGTGATATATTTTAAGATTCCTGACAATGACATCAAAAATACGTTAAAATAAATAAGTGTTCTACCTCTTAATCTTTATTCTAGAGTTCATTTTTTTATTTTTTCTCTCTAAATTATTAATTAGATCAATTTCCACACTTTTCCTAAAAGTTGCCAGAAGAGAAAGTTTAGCAATTAGACTATTTCATTTATTCCTTCTTCCTGGAGTTATAGTTCATGAATTAGCACATTTAATAGTTGCAGAATCGATGCTTGTAAGAACAAGCGGACTTAGTTTTACTCCAGAGCCAGATGGGGACAGAGTCGTTATGGGAAGTGTCGCTATTCAGGAAACAGATCCTATTAGAAGAGCGATAATAGGTTTCGCTCCAGTATTCGTAGGAATCCTAATTATTTCTTTTTTTGTTTTCTATTTTCTTTCTGAAAGATCGATTATAGATTTTCCTTGGAATTACTTATTAGTTTTCTTTGCTGTTTTCCAGATTGGTAACACCATGTTTTCCAGCTCAAAGGATTTAGAAGGATCAGCCGCGCTTTTAACAGCTATTTCTGTGGGAATAATAATTTGCTATTTCCTGGGCGTAAGATTGCCGGATTGGTTTATGACTTATTTAAATTCTGCGCAATTTATAGAGATAGTGAAGAAGGGGATATGGGTTTTATTTTTTCCGATAGCAATAGACTTGGTGTTAATTTTATTGACGAGAATCAAATTTAAAAAATGATTAACTTCTTCCGTATCTAATTTCTTGAACTTGTTCCTTTGTTAAATTTAAGGATCTTGCAATAGCATCGTCAGATAAATTTTGATCGGCATAAAACATTACTTTTCCTCTTATTTCATCTGTAATTATTCCATGACTTGCTGGATCACCATATTTTCTAGCAAGGAAGCCTGGGCTTGCATGAGGTGTTGGTGCAGAGGGAGCAGTGTGTTGCAAAGGTGCTGTATAAATTGGTGTAGGAGCCGTAGTATAAGCCCTTTCTAATGGATATCTAGCTGCCATAGGTGTGGCTATGGTTGGTGGAAATTGAAAGTTACTTAAATCTGGCCATTCAAATGTAAAACCACCTCCAGTTGGAATAATTGGTTCTGGGCTAGAGCTTGGCTTAGTTTCTGGAGTTGGTGTTAATTCAGGTGTTGGCTCTGGTGTAGGTTCTGGTGTTGGAATAGGTGTGGGCCTTGGTGTTGGGTCAACTGGGTCAATAGGTTCAGGTAGCTCGCCTGGTAATATTTTTGTTACAGAATTTGTAACTGTTCCCATTCTAATTTCTTTTGGAGTTTCTCCACATCCTTGAATAGTTGCATGAATTGTTGCCTTTCCATCTCTCAATGTTCCAGCTTCAATAGTATCAACTCTAAATATTTCTCTTCTTTCTGTATGAACTTCGGTCTGGAGACTTCCATGATAATTTCTAAGTTCGTCCTGATCAATTGCAATTCTTGCTACGTCTCCGTAAGTCATTCCGTCACGACGCCCTGGAATTAATTTTTTAGAATCTGGATCAAGTCTTACAACTCCGTCTTTGGTTTCTGGGAGCCAAACTCTATTACCATTTATGTTTAAAAATACTCCATTTGAAGAATTTGGAATCCTAAGTACAACAGCATTTCCGTCGCGTCTATTAAATATTCCAAGTTCATCGCGGTCATATTTTCCAGGAGTTCCATTCGCATCCCAAGTTACACTTTTAAGATCGGTGGCCATTTCTCTCCAGACTCCATTTTTTCCTAAAACTCTTCTTATGTCAGGCTCGGAGGAAGTAGCTGTTTGAATTTTATCTATCCATAGGCTTTTTGGATCTGCTACAAGTTTTCCGTCAACCCATTTAAGATCATCAAGTAGAACTGTTGTGCCATCTTTACTCGAAACTAAATCATATCCACCATTAGCTCTATCTATCACAAGTCTTGTGTGTTCAGGAATGCTAATTGGTTTTCCATTTAATTCAGCTTCATAAAAATTAGTTGGAGCTTCTTGTGCGAAAACCGCAACTTCCACCTCTGGAGTTATTGCTGAATCTATTGGTTTTATTGTGCTAGGAACACTGTGTTCAGCTGAAATATGATCATTTATAGCTAATCTAGTTGTTTGATCGATTGGAGCCGAAGGTTGTTTGAATGAAATTTTATCTAACTCTCCTCTTATGTCTTTAATCCTATCGTCAATTAGATCTCTTACGCCTCCAACTACATCGATTCCTAATGCGTCAGATGCCATTCTAATTCCAGCTGTTCCTATAGCGACTACGCCTGCTCCCAGTGCTCCTTTAGCAGCACCTTCTACGAATGCTTTCCTAGATTCCCTTGTTCTGTATTTATCAAATTTTTTATCTTGCTCTTTGTTGGTTCTTGTTAAAAATTCTTCCCATTTTTGTGTTCTTTCACTTAAAATTCTTTGATATTCTGCATGACTTATTCCAGAAAACCTAACAGCATCAATAGCTTTTAGTCTTAGTTCTTCTAAGGCAAGCTTTTCTTGTTGAATTAATCTATCTGAAGAATACATTACGTGATCTGTTTGTTCCTTTATTCCAAATCTTCTTCTGACATCAATTTCTGCGATTCTACTTATCAAGGCATTTAATGCTTTTTTATTTTGCTCCCTATCTTTATCAGTGAAAAAAGTGCTGTCTGATAAATCCCGACTTATTAAATTTCCTGCACCGGCAAATAACTTATCAACTGATGTTTTTCTTCTGGAAAAACTATCTAATGCTAATCTTCTTGGTTGATTAGATGTGGTTTTAATTCCTGATGCTTGATCTTTTTCTAATGTAGCCCTGTCTCTTTTAAGGTCATAGCTTCTTCTTGCTTTTGCATTCCATCCTCCGATAATTGCTCCAGGTAAAATACCTACGACTGGAGCCACTGATCTAACTCCCCAGCTTGTAGCTCCAAGCGCTAAGTTAGTTCCTATTGATGCTCCAGCGCCCAAAACTAGTGGATTTGCTAAGACTCCAGTTTTTCTTCTTTTCTGTGCACCTTTTATCAATTTATCTCTTCTAGTAAGCTCTGCTTGAGTTTCAGTACCCCAGCGTGGAATTGCGAATCCTACATTGAAATCAACTTGATCAAGAGTTATTATTCCATAATCTATTGCCTCTCTAATTTCTCCAACCTTCTGTACCATATTTGAGCTAAATCCGGCCATAAAATCACTAGAATCAAAATCTTTTCCGAAGTGTTTTTTTAAATCCAGAGAGTTAGCTTTAGTAAATCTTGCAAATCTTTCCTCAATCTCTGAAGGAGTTAGTCTTCCAGCGATATATCCTAAAAGTTCGAAGCTGATTTTTTCTTGTAATTTTTTATCAACTTCAGCTTTTCGGGCGGCAAACTGTTCGGGTGCAATATCTAATCCTTTTAGTGTTGACTGGATTGCGGTTTCAAATTTGTCTCGATCGGTTTCTGCCTGAGTAACTTTTCCAGACTGAATATTTATCTCAGCATAAGGGTTTCCAGCTTCTATAAGAGCTTTTTTAAATCTTCTTGTATATTCTTGTCTTTTTCCTTCTTCAGTAATTCTAGTAGATACGATTCTTCTCATGCTTCTAAGTTTCCCTAGTCTACCTTCGCTTGGAGCTAGTTCTTGTTGAAGTCTTTGTTCTGCCCATTTTTCAGCTTCTTGATCATATGCTGGGTCAAGTGAAGTAAATAAAATATTAAACTTTACACTTTCTTTCTCTGGTTCTGAAGGAACGGGTTCAAAAGGTGGGAGTTCACTATCTCCGCTTCCTGTATCTCCTGGATCCCAGCTAGCAATGCCATTTAATAATTGAAAGTCGAATTCCCAGTTTAGTCTCTCGTTTTCTGCCTGAGACCAATCAACGGGTATATGCGGAGGTGGAGCAGTATAGTCCTCAGCAGTGCCTACTGGATTTGGTGTTCTGGTAGCATCATTTGTATCCTGAAAGTCTTTATCCCACTTATCTCTTTTTGCTTCTTCAGCTGCCCAGTCAACTCTTTTATAGGGAGGGGGAGGAGTATAGCTTTTTACCTGAGCTGGTTCAGCGCCGTCAGATTTTTCAGCTGGTGTCTCGGTTGGTGTAGGTTTGGATACAGCTGCTTTTATTTCAGGAATGAAATATCTTGGTGATGGGCTATCTTCATCTCGAGCAATTCTTCTACTTTCTGCATTCCTCCATGCTTCTACATAAAGAGTATGTAAATTTTCCTGCGTTTTTTTTATCGAATTTTCTTTAGGTTTTTCCCATTTTGTTAAAAACTCACCTGAGCTAGTAATAACCTGTACTTCCGGATCTATATCAGGTTTTCCCCACGGTGCTTCATCTTGTCTTAGCGGTGGATTATCTCTTTCTGCTCCCTCAATCATCGAAGTAAGCCAGGGTGAGGTTATAATTTCTTCAGCAGAATCACTTGGAAGGTCAGAGCTGCGATCTGATGTACCTGAACTTAGTGAATTCCCCAGAACAATCGGTTCATTATTTCTTAAATCTTCCAATTCATATAATCTGTCCGCTGCTCTTTCTATTCTTAGCTTTGATGCTCGTATTTCCAGTTTGGATGCCGTTCCTCGATCCGCTTTTCCTGATTTTCGTGCTTCTTCTCTTCTTGCCTCTAAGAATTCTTTTACTGCAGCCTGATCCCCAGTTAACTCACCCATTTGTTTTGTAACGGTATCAAGACTTTTTTTTGCTGCTCTTTTTTCAATAGGATTGTCTGCGTGTCTATATTTACGAAGTGCTTCTTCAAACACTCGCATAGCATCTGATAAATCTTGTGGTTGCGGGGTCTCGCCAGTAGTGCCGTTTGTTTCTACATTGCTAGGCGGATAGAACCATCTCACACCTGTTTGAGCTCTTCTTATAGCGCTTCTTCTGTCTTGGGTCGCTTGTGCTGCCTCATCAGCTAACTGTCTGTGTGTTAGTCTGCTGACTCTATCATTTCCTCGGATGGTAGAAATGGGAGAACGGCTATGTTTCTCAAGAACTCTCCTGTCGTCTTCTACTTGCTCATCTCCGTCAGCTCTAAGAGCAACGAAGTTCATAAAAGCTTGGAAGGGGAGTCTTCTAACGCGTCCGTTTTCCCTGAACGAGTCAATTCCTTTTGTGAAATCAATTCTTGCAGTATCAAGTAGCTCAGCCATTTCGCCTCTTTCTGCTGCTTCCCAATCTTCCAACTCTGTTTCTGGAGCATCCCTAAATGCTTCAAATTGACGATTAAAAGCCACCAAAACTTCTTCCCTTTTTTCTTTATTGGTTCTTTCAGTAGTTGTGATGTGAGAATCCGGTCTTAAACCATTTTCAATTCCGATAGTTTCTTGTTCTCGTTGAGCTGCCATATTCAGGCTGTATTATACTATATTTTTAATCCTATAGCAATAATTTATAATGAGAATAGAGTGAGAAACGTGTGAGAATGAAATAACTGCTTGACATTCTGATAAGCCTATATTATAATACATTTTGCAATTCTGCCTCTAATTTAAATAAGGGTAGATTAGCCTACTAACCCTGAATAGGGTTTTTTTGTTTTTATACAATGAATTATAAATCTGAATTAGTTAAAAAGATTAATGATAAGTCTGCCAAGGTTGGAATCGTTGGAATGGGATACGTTGGGATGCCTTTGGCCGAACTTTCTTCTGGTGCTGGTTTTAAAACTGTGGGATTTGTAAGAAACCCTCAAAAAGCTACAAAAATTAATGATCTAAAAATAAAAAATTTAACTTCTACTATTGATAAAACCAAGATGTCTGAAGCTGATGTAGTTCTCGTTTGTGTTCAAACCCCAGTATTTAAGAATAAAATGCCTGACCTTAGAGCTTTAAAAGGAGCTTGTACGGAAGTATCAGAGCATCTAAGAGCTGGTCAATTAGTAGTAATTGAGAGTTCAATTGCTCCAGGAACTACAAGAAAAATTGCTCTTCCAATACTAGAAAAAACAGGGTTAAAAGCTGGGACAGAATTCTTCTTAGCATTTTCACCTGAAAGAGTTGACCCAGGAAATTCTAAATTTAAATTAAATGAAATTCCAAAAGTAGTATCTGGACTTGAAGAGAATTCATTTGAGGCAGTAGTATCTTTTTATGAAAAAATTATCGATAAGGTAGTTCCTGTTAGTTCTCTGGAGACAGCGGAACTTACTAAAATCTTCGAAAATACATTTAGACTTATCAATATTAGTCTTGTAAACCAAGTTCATCAGTATGCAAAAGCAATTGATGTGGATATGTGGGAGGTAATAGATGCTGCCGCTACAAAGCCTTTTGGGTTCTTAGCTCATTATCCAGGACCTGGAATCGGAGGACACTGTATTCCGGTGGACCCATATTATTTAATAGAAGACGCTAAGAATTTAGGAATTGACTTAACTTTAGTTAAAGAAGCTGGAAGAATTAATGAAAATCAGCCTCAAAAAGTTGTTAAAAGAGCTGCGGAGATAATTTCTGCAAGCGTAAAGAAAACAAATCCACAGAACGGAATTCATTCTGTTTTTTCAAGGCTCATCGACGGGGTTCACTTAAAAGATTCTAATAATAAGAAAAAAGTTCTTTTAATTGGAGTTGCTTACAAACCAGATATTGATGATCACAGAGAATCTCCAGCGCATAGAATTTGGGAACTTTTTCAAAAAAGTGGATATGAAGTTTCATATCATGATCCATATATTCCAGAATTCATGGGAGAAAATTCAGTTGAGCTTAACGAAAAAACAATTGACGGAAGCGATCTTTTAGTGATTACAACTAACCATAGTAGTGTTGATTATGAATGGCTTTCCAGCTTTAATAAACCAATACTCGACACTAGAAAAGTTAAGATTTCAGACCATAATTCCCACGTATTCTCACTATGAAACTTGTTTTAGTCACTGGAGGAGCTGGCTTTATAGGTCAAAATCTTTGCCGTACTCTTCTCTCAAAAGATATTAAGGTTATCGCAATCGATAATTTTATAACCTCAAATTCAAAAGCTGTAAATGAGTTAAAAAAGAACAGAAACTTCTCTTTTATTAAGCACGATATTACTAAAAAACTTCCAAAATCCTTAGAAAACAAGAAAATTGATGTCATTTTTCACCTAGCTTGTCCAACAGGAGTTGATAATCTTTTAAGGCTTGGAGGAGAAATGCTTTTTACCTCAGCAATTGGTACAAAAAACGTAATGGAGTTAGCAAGAAAGACAAAATCAAAGGTAGTTTTTACTTCTTCATCTGAAGCTTATGGAAACCCTGAGGTTTTTCCTCAAACAGAAGATTATGAAGGAAAAGTCAGTCCTACAGGCTACAGAAGTACATATGAAGAGGGGAAAAGGTTTGGGGAAAGTGTTGTAATGTTTTACTTTAGAGCATTTGGAGTTGACGCGAGGGTCATTAGAGTATTTAATACATATGGGCCAGGAATGAGCAGAAGTGACGCAAGAGTCATGCCAAGATTCATGAATCAGTGCATGAAGGGAGAAAATTTGACCGTAGAAGGCAAAGGAACTCAAACAAGAACACTTTGTTATGTAGACGATTTAGTAGCAGGGTTGATTATGGTTGCTCAAAAAGGAAAAAAGGGAGAAGTTTATAACTTAGGAAATGATAATGAAACAAAAATAATTGATTTAGCTAAAATGGTTATAAAAATAACAAACAAGAATCTTAAAATTAAATTTATCGAACGACCAAGTCATGACCATGACAGAAGGCTTCCGAATCTTTCAAAAATGAAAAAACTTGGATGGACTCCTAAGGTTAATTTGGAAGAAGGAATTAGGAGGACTGCGCAGTGGTATGGTTTCTAGCTTTTTTTACTCTTGGATTTAACTTTACTTTCTGGGTAATAGTAGGTCTTCTTCGTTTAATTTATGAAAAGCTTTGGTCTCGTAAGAGAAATCTTGAGAAAAAATTAGAACCTCTCCCGATAAATTTTTCCGAAGTTGCTGCAATAGTTCCTGCTCACAATGAAGAAGAAAGTATAAGGAAAACAATTTCCGCACTTCTTGAGGTTTTACCCCCAAAAAACATCTATGTAGTGAGTGACTTCTCTACAGATAAAACTATTGAAATAATTCGTTCTATGGGCGTCAGGAGCCTTGATTTAAGGCCAAATAAGGGCAAAGCAAAGGCCTTAGTTTACATAATGAATGAATATGGTCTACTTAAGGCATACAAGGCAATTCTTATTAATGATGCCGACTGCATAATCGACCCAAACTATTTACACTTAGCGCTTCAATATTTCAGAGATGAAAATGTAGCAGCTGTAAGTCCGCATGGGCAAACTAGATGGGGAAGAACTAAATTATCAGAGCTTTTCTTAATTTCATATAGAGCAAAGCTATGGAAAATAATGCAGTGGGGGCTTAGATTTGGTCAGACCTGGAAATTTGCTAATGCGAGTTATATCATTCCAGGGGCTTTTAGTATTTACAGAACTAGAGTTTTAGAACATTTAGAAATTGATGCACCTGGGCTTGTTATTGAAGATTTTAATATGACTTTTGAGGTTCAGAAAAAGAAGCTAGGGAAAATAATTTATGCCCCGGAAATAAAAGCAACTCATCAGGATCCTTACAGATTAGATGACTACATAAAGCAATTAAGACGCTGGAATGTTGGATATTGGCAGACAATTTTCAGACATGGAATTTGGCCTAGTTTTTTATGGCTTACCATGGGGGCGTTTTTAATCGAATTAATTTTTTATAGTGTCTTTTTTCTAACAATTCCTTTGATATTTACATTATTAATTTTAAATTCTCCAGATCCAGTAGCAGTGCCTGTTATCGGCAGAACATTTAGGCTGATTGATATTTTTATTGGAGTGTTCTTAATTGATTACTTAATGACCGTAGTTGTGGCAATTTCAGAGCGAAAACCGATAATGCTAATACTAGGGCTTGGATTTGTTTTTCTAAGATTTATTGACTCAATTATATTTTTTATATCTATTCCAGAGGCGCTTTTTAAGAAATCTGATGGGACATGGACAAGTCCAAAGAGAGGTTAAAGAGATTCTAAAACTTCCACAATTCTTTTGATTTCCTCTTCTTTTAATGCGGGATAAATTGGAATTGAAAGACAAGTGTTCGCCATCTCTAAAGAATTAGGATAATCTTTTTTATTTTCCGAAACGCAGTTGTATAAAAGTTCATATTCCTTAATAGGGATAATTGCAGTTATTCTATTTTTTATAAATAATTTTTTTGCATCATCTCTTTTTTTTCTGCTAGTAAATTTAAGAACAAAACGATAATAATTTGAATAATCGTCTTTAGAGTTTGGAAAGAAAGATATATTTTTGTCTTTAATTGTATTCTGGTATCTTAAACCAATCTCTCTTCTTCTTTTTATAAAACTATCCAGTTTTTTTAATTGAACATTTCCAACCGCGGCTGAAAGATCAGTCATCGGATAGTTAAATCTAACCTTATAATTTGTTCGCCCATTATAATCGATTGTATCTCTCATAAATTTAGCGCGTCTTTTATTATTAGTTAACACCATTCCACCCTGACCTGTTGTAATTAATTTTGTGGCATAAAAAGAAAATATGGTTAGGTCTCCATAAGATCCAATTGGTTTTCCTTTGTAAATTCCTCCAATTGATTGTGCGCAGTCATTGATAATTGGAATTCCAAGATTTTCTAATTCTTCAATCTTCGCAAATGAACCTAGCATATGAGGCACTATTATCGCTTTAGTTTTATTTGTTATTTTTCTTTTTATTTGTTCTACGTCAATATCACAAGAATTTTTTTCTACATCAACTAGAACTGTTTTTGCGCCAGTGTAATTTATCGCATTTAATGGGTCGGCAACGGTAAAAGCTGAAAGAATAACTTCATCAGATTTTTTTACCCCAAGCGAAAGAAGAGCTAAATGAATTGCAGCAGTACCACTATTTAGCGCGACTGCATATTTAAATTTATTCATACTTGCAATAGATTTTTCGAATTTTTTCACTTGAGAGTCAGCAATAATCCATTCACTTCTTATAACTTCGTCAACAGCATTAAGTTCATCTTTCCCAAGTAATGGTTTGTTATGTTTTATAATATTCATATTATTTTAAATATTCCCAAATTCTTTCATCTTCTCCGCCAAATCTCCAAAATGCTACTCCGCCTGCGTTATATTTTTTAGCTAGGTCTATTCTGAGTCTTATGCTTTCAGCATTCTCAAACCAGATAACATTTTCTGCGCCATTTTCACTAAATGTGAGATAAGGAGTTTTAGATGTTTCATCCCAAATCGGAGTCAATTTATAAATATTTGCCTTAGACAAAACGTCTAAAAATGACATCTCGCTTTCAGTTGCTGTATGTGTGCCATCTGGATTTTTTGTCCACTGTGCACCCATGAGTCCAATTCCAAGGTAAACTTTCTGGCGAGGAACTTTATATGTTCCATATTTTAAAACTTGCTCCATCCATGAAAGTGATCCGATTGGACCTGGTTCACTGAAAGCTCCGTGTTCAAGATAAGTCATAAAATAAAGCTGATCAGCGTGTTTTCCAATACTTCTTAAGTCTTGAGCATGTGAACCATTATCTTCAAGCGGGTTGTCTTCAGAGGTTTTAGGATGAATCGCAACTCCTAAGATTTTATCTTTTTTGTGGAGTTCTTTTGAAAGTTCTTCTATGAAAAGAGAAAAGTCATCTTTTTGATAACTTTTTAAAGCCTCATAATCAATGTCAATTCCGTCAAAATTATTTTTTTCAACTAAATCAACCAAATCGTTTATGTGTTTTTCGCGTGCCTCTTTAGTAGCTATGACGTTGTCTACTCTTTTGTGATCCCATGTTCCATCTCCAGATTCACTTAAATTTGCGACAAGAGCTAAAACTTTTACATTATTATTGTGTGCAAATTCAATTATTGATTTGTCTTCAACAGCTCCTTTGTAGGCTCCCAGATTTCCATTTTCATCAATTTTGTACCAGAAGAGAGATACATAATCTACCTTATCAACGTTAGTTTTAAAGCTCTGTGCAGCTACATCCTGATCCCAGTAGGGAATCCAGCCAATTGTTTTAAGTGGTTTTTGCATTAGATTTATAAATGTAAATAATACACTAAAAATTAGAATCAAAACGATAAAAAAAGTTAATCTATTCATATTAATTTGTAATAATCTCCAACGCTTTTTCACGGTCTACATTTAAAAGTAAATCGATGATTGATAGATTGGGGCTAAATCCTACTCTATCGCTAAATTGTTGATCATATTCCTTACAATTCCAATTTTGTGTAACTAAGTTAATGTTGTTATTTTTGTAATATTCTTCGTCCATATATCCATTTTGCGCTGTTTCTCCATGAACATATTCAGTTGCTCCTAACTTTTTACAAATTTCGACTGTCCATTCTGTTCCTTTTTGAAATCCTTCAGGTCTTTGGACACCTAATTCTGAACCTAGAATTATTTTCTTAAGTCTAAAAGGGGAGCTTTCGAGATGTTTATTAATTGTCTGAACATTTAGTTCCTCGGGGCTTAAGTTAAGTCCCATTATGCACCCAAGTCCCCAAAGGAATGTTTTTACATTTAACTCGCCAAGTGTTTCATATTCGTTTTTAAGAAGTTTTTCGATTTGTGGGAAAATTTTATCGTAAGATAAAGATTTTCTATAAGCAGTTGAAATAGTCGCTGAGTGTTTTCTTGCCCAATCTGAAGAATAATCTAGCCTCGTTTGGCTAATTGGAAGTAAGCCATCATGCTTTACAGAAACTGTTAGGAAATGTGAGCCTTCTGGAAATTTGATAACTGTGTCAGATTGAAAAGACTTATGTCTTTCTTTTTCTCCATTTACGCTATGAACGAGAGCTTTTGTGTACTGGGCGCAATCCAAAATAACAAAAACATCAGAGGTTAGTGCTCTGTTAAAGTAATGCAATTGAGGAAAATATCTCGGTTGGTAAATTGACACTCTCATATAGTTTAAATAACATTTCTGTGGCAAATATAAGCTTCTGCGTATTCTTGACCAATTTGCATGCCTCTGAATTTAGCTAGATTTTTCATAGATCTGATAGATCTTGGATGCGCTCCTTTTCTTACTTGAGATTTATACATAGATAGAGCCTTTAATTTAGCTTTTAGTTCATTTTCAGTTAGCGGAACATAGAAATTTGGAGCTTCTATTTGTGGATAAGCCCAGTTTGCAACAGGAACTGATTCGTAAGTTAAAACCATTTTTTGAAAAGGTTTAAAGTCTGAAGGAGCAGGTCTTGTAGCACTGATTAGAGCTTGAGCTGCGGCTCTATGATCCTGGTTATAGTCTTGGCGTGGAGGCATAGCTACAATCGTAGGCTTAATTCTATTCAGTGATTCTTCTATTTTACTTACAAGGTCGATTTGAGGCACACTGTCTAGTCTTAAATGGAATGTATTTCCTTCAAAAAGAATCTGATAATTATCATATTTAAGGAACTTAGCAACTCTTGCGATTTCTGATACTCTTTCATTTCCATTTGAAACTCCTTTTGCGGAATATTCCTGAGTATCTCCTACAGTCAAAAAGAGAATATAAACCTCTCCTCCTTGATCTTTGATCCTTTTTATAAGACCACCGCAGCCTAAAATTTCGTCATCAGGATGAGGTGAAACGATGAGCAATTTTTGATTTTTCAGATCAATGTTCATAAGAAGGGAAGTATAACATATTATAGGCCATTTTGCAATGTCTTTTATGCCTAGAGTTTTATCGATTTATGTCCTATAGCATTGACTTTTTGGCAATTTTTTAGTATAATTCTATGCCTATGAAAAGTTTAACTGGAGTTTTTACAGCTTTTGCTTGGTTTTTCCTTTGTGTCACAGCCGCATTCTTTCTGCTAATTGCAGCTTTTATTTATAGCGGAATCGTAGCTATAAAAAGGACTTCTACTGGAAGTAAAATTGAATTTCCAAGAATCCATTTAGCTAGGTAAAAGAAAAGCCTGAAATATCGAGTTTTACCCTTGAATCTTCAAATTTAACGCCCTCTTGTTCTAAAAGCTGTCTTTGAACGTCTAATCCTCCAAAAGCATATCCAGGTGCTAATTCACCTTTTTTATTAACAACTCTGTGACAAGGTGTATTGTCTGGATCTGGATTGGCATGGAGCGCAAATCCCACCACGCGAGGATTAGGTATGCCTACGTGTTTAGCTATTTCTCCATAAGTACTCACTTTTCCTCTCGGGATTTTCTGAACTGCTCTATAAACTTTATCGAATGTATTCATCGTAAGTATATTAACCAAAAAACTATAGCAAGCGCAATTCTATAGATTCCAAAAGAAATAAAGTTATGATTTGCCAAATATTTTATGAGTAGTTTTACTGAAATAGCTGCAAAAATAAACGAACTGACGAAGCCAATCGCTAGTAAAACAAGCTCATTTGATGAAAAATTTAGCTTTGTCTGGAATATATCTAATCCGGTCGCAGCGGCCATGGTCGGCACAGCCAAGATGAAAGAGAATTCTGCTGCTGTTTTTCTGTTAGTTTTAAGTAAAAGTGCTCCTAGAATTGTTGCTCCAGCTCGAGAAACACCTGGAATAACTGAAATTGACTGGAAAAGACCAATTATTAGTGCATTTTTAAATGTAATTTGTTCTATTTTTGAAATCTGATTTGTTTGTTTTTCTTTATTTAAATATTCAACTAAAATAAATGCAATTCCTCCTAAGAGTAGGGCAATTACAGTAATTAGGCTGTTTCCAATTAAAAATTCTTTAATAATTTTATAAAAAAGAAGGCCCACGACTGCGCTAGGTAGAAATGCTACAAATATTTTAGGCCAGATTTTTGTGTTGAGAAGTGTTTTGTAATATAGGAAAACAATTGAAAGAATAGCGCCTAATTGAATAATAATTTCAAAACTTTTAACAAATTCTGTTTGTTCTATTCCGAGTATTTGAGACGTGAGAATCAGATGTCCAGTTGAGGATATTGGTAAAAATTCCGTTATACCTTCGACAAATGAAAGAATTAGAGTTTGAATTAAATCCATCAAAAAAATTATAACAGAGAATTGCTTCCAATAAATTAAAAGATCCTGTATTCTAAGTGTATGGAAGATTTAGAAAAATTAGCTAGACTCATCAGATATTACTGTTTGCTTTCAACTTCCACAGCAGGTTCTGGGCACTTAACATCATCACTGTCTTCAGTTGAGCTCATGACCACACTTTACTTCGGAGGGTTTTTAAAGTTTGATAGTAAGAATCCGGATTATCCAGAAAATGATCGGGTTATTTTTTCAAAAGGCCATGCATCTCCATTATTTTATTCTTTATGGGTAGCTGCTGGAGAGATTAGTGAAAATGAATTATTAACCTATCGAAAATTTGGGAGTCCGCTTGAGGGACATCCTACGATGGAATTTAAGTATACAGAAGCGCCCACTGGTTCACTTGGTCAGGGTTTGTCAGTAGGAGTAGGAATCGCATTAGCTGCGAAAATGGATAAGTTATTACATAAAACATATGTTTTGATGGGCGACAGTGAAACTTCTGAAGGACAGGTTTGGGAGGCGATTGAAATCGCAAGCCATTATAAGCTAAATAATTTGATAGGAATAATTGATGTCAATAGGCTTGGTCAAAGTACTGAAACTATGTATGGTTGGGATCTAAAGAATTATCAGAAAAAGCTTCAAGCGTTTGGCTGGGAGGCGATAGTAGTAGATGGTCATGATTTATCAGAAATTTCACACGCTTTTTCTCAGGCGCAGAATTCGCATGATCAGCCAGTAATGATAATAGCTAAAACCATGAAGGGGAAAGGAATAAAAAAGGTTGAAAATAAAGATGGTTTTCACGGAAAGGCTCTCCCCTACGCTGAAATAGGGGAGCATGCAAAAGACCTGGGTGAAATAGATAAATCATTACGAGGAAAAATTGCAAAGCCAGATAAATTAAATCATGAAAATAACCCCTCTCCAAGATATACTTCTCGCGTCGCAGAATATAGTATAGGAGATTTAATAGCTACCAGAAGATCTTATGGTGAAACTTTACCCTCTCTGTTGTCCTCCCACCCTTCCCTAGTCGTACTTGACGGAGAGACTTCAAACTCGACCTTTTCAGAAATTATCAGAGAAAAGCATAAAGACAAGTATTTTGAGATGTTT
>JAGOUW010000013.1 GCA_018061075.1 Candidatus Levyibacteriota bacterium
ATTTGAATGTGGTCAAATTCTAGAGTGTGAATGATTTTTTTTAAATCACGCTTTACATCCGTTGCTTCTTCCCATTCAAGTTTTGTGTTAGATTTTTTTCTCATAATTAAGTGTGTTTGTCAGCGACATAAGAAGCTCCATATGCATAAGGCTTTGTCTTTGCGACAAATCCGCTTCCAGTTACCATTCCTACAACTTCTTTAATCATCTCACGCGTATCACCATGCTCACCAACATCAATATGAATCTCTAAGTTGTAATTTGGAGACTGACCGTTTAATTTCTTTTTTAAAAGAGGCACAAAAGTTGAAGCAAAATCTAAAGAAGTCATTGTCTCAGCGTAAATCTTTTCTCTTAGAGAGTGGATGTTTTCAACAGATTTCCTATTCCAGAAATATTTGCCTCCGAAACCTCGTCTATGAACTACAACCGCAGTAACTAAATTAATTTTTCTGCTTTTTAAATTTGAACCAGTTATTTCATGAGAATCAGTTCCTATCACAAGACTATACTCGCTTTTCGGATTTTCCTCTAAGAAATCTTTGATCATTTGAAGAACTTCGTCAGGGGATAGTTGTCCGTGGGTAAGGCTCTCAAACTTTATGTTATCTTTGTCGCTATCCATCTAGTGTCTCACAAATTATAGCACACTAAAATCCTAGAAAGAGAAGCTTTACTATCGCTTTTGCTCCTTCTCCAATTTGATTAACAGCGTGATGGGAGAAATTTTTTACAGGAAATATTCCGTCCTTTTCTTGTCCAAGAACTTTTCTGACAGGAGATAGTTTTGGTGCGCCCAATGTTTTAGGAAGTGCTTCTAGCTCCTTAAAAACTTCGTTTTTCTCATGACTAGGAGTTGTTAATGAGAATTGTTCAAAGGGTCCGCCACCAGCAGTTAATAAAAATGGTGTTACAGCTACGACTTGAGGATCATTCCACACTTCATTAAATGCTTGAATGAGATATTTGCCAGCTAATTCTTTAGATACCGCGTCTTGACTCCATCCTGTTTCTGTAATAAAAACCGGTAATTCTTTGTTTGAATAATTAGCTATTTCTGCCAATTCGTACTGATAGCTTGAAATACTCCTTGGAGTTAAAACATCTGGAGGTTGAGAAAAGCCAGGATTTGGATACGAATGAGATGATATTCCGTCAATTTGATTAAAAATTCCTGGAACTTCACCATTCATAAATGAAAAGAAGTCAAACTGATTATATGTTCCGTTGGCTGTTACTGAAGCGTTATCCATGCCTGATGATATTATAAAAAAATCCTGATTTTTAGATTTAAAAACCGTAACTGCATAAGAGAGTATTCGTGCATATTCAGAGGGATTTGCTTGTCCTTGCCACTCGTCTGCACGATTAACTTCGTTATAGACAATTATGTAACGGTTTTTTGTAGGCCAGTCCAGAGAATTTAGGAAGTTAGCGAAATCTACTATGTCATCGTCTTGCGGTTTTTTCCAAGTAGTTGTCTCAAAATAATCTCCGTGCGTTGCAAGTCTAACTAGCGGAATCAGATGAAGTTTTTTACAGTTATCCATAAACTCCTGCCATTTCCGTAGATCCTTATCGCCTGATTGAATAGGAATAGTTACATAGCCCCAGTCTCCGCCATTCGAATTTACCAACTCTTTAGCTTTATCAAGCTCAGTAGGGAAGAGTATATGGACTCCAACTTTATTGTTTGGCACAGAAGCGGGATCATAGATAGCATTAGCATTCCCAGTAAACAAAAAGAGGAATAAGAATAAAAGTATAAAGATCTTTTTCATGAGCTTATATTATAGCTCAAATAAAGTCACTATTGAATTATTGAGGAGTTAAGGTGTCATTTATGTGTCTAATTATTGCAGATGCTAGCCCAAGACTAGCTTCAGTAGCAGGTCTGCCTCGCCAATCTCTAACTTCTGGATCTATCCCTCTTTTAACATCCCAACCAGTCATAGTAAACATAGTTACGTTTCCAAGACCTGGAACACTAGCCTGCACTAAGTATCTATCAATTCCTTCATCTGTGCTTCCTCTTTCAAGAAAAAGTCCATACCGATGCCCCACCGGGGAAGGCATTGTGAAAGCAACCTCTGGTGTTAATGCTAGCGATCCGTCGATTTCGAGCCCCTGTTCTTTAAATGTTTTTCTCGCTAATCTTATCGGATCTTTATATAGATCTGTCATTTTTCTTGAGCTATCTGCATCATCTCTTAGCTCATCAACTGCTCGTCTTAAGCTTGCGATTTGTCTATCTGGAATGGCAATAATCCGGGATTATAAGCTAACGTCAATTGTTAGTCAAATACACGGAATTAACCGACGCGAGAGAGGGGAGTGTGGGGAAATGCTATAACCTGGTGCGGTGTTAAATCTCCTGATATAACAACAGGCTTTGCTGGTACTACTCTGTGAATTGGATCTCTTAGAATATCTCGTCTTAATCCATCTAAAAAGCCTACTGAGGGAGTAAATGATTGAGGCTCATGGCTAAAATCATGCAGTCCTTTTTCAAGCTTATCAAATGCATGAGTATCCACTGATGGATACTCTCTGGTTGCATAATAAATTGGTCCAAATCTTACGACCAACGGCTGACTAATTGGTACTTCATTCATTATTCTCTTATGAGTTTGGGTTGAGGCAGTCATTTCTCCGTCCACTCCTATTGAAAGCTTGTATCTTTTAGTCTCGATGTAATCCCGCGAAATATCTTTTTGAATCCATGAGGCGATTACAGGGTTTTCGGGATTAACTGTTATAGTTACAAGTCCACGAGGAGTAGTTTTTTCAACCCTAAATGCGCTTTTTACAGCTCTAGGATTAGCTTCGTATGCTGCAAATCTTAAAGCAGATCTTGTTGCGATAGCAGCGTCTCTCAATCTTTTATCTTCAGCTTCTTTGAGCTGTTGATCAGTAAGTTTTCTTTTTAAAGTTTCAAATGCCATAAAGATTAATTTTATTTGCTACCAGTAATGTATGTCAATACTAACAGAGAGGAAATTCTACATCTTTTAGCTTCGAAAGTCAAACTATAGGACTCGAATTTAAGGTACAAAAAAACTCCATTGCTGGAGTCTTTTCGGGGTTTCTTTATTGCTAAAGATCCTGCCTTTCAATACTTGCGTATTTGAGGTAAAAATAATAATACTACTGAATCATGACCCATACAATAAGACAAAAGACATCACACTAGACCAATATCGGCATATATGTACTTTCAGCACGTAGTGCACGGCTAGATTAACCTCAATTAAATTTTACAGCATTAGGTATTGACAGCACGTAATAAAGCGTGCATAATTAACTTATGAATAGCAAATTTACCCTCAAAGATTTCTTAAAACGATTTTCTAGTGATGAAAAATGTTTGGAAGAAATATACAAAATGAGATACCCAAAGGGCGTAATGTGTAGCAAATGTAATCTCCTCAGAAAGTATTATCCGCTAAAAGGTAGAACTACTTTTTCCTGTGGTTTCTGCGGTACTCAGATAAGTCCTCTAACCGATACAATCTTTGAACACTCCGCCGTTTCCTTAAGACTTTGGTTTTATGCCATGTTTTTAATGGTTAAGACAAGAAGCGGAATATCAGCAAAGCAATTAGAAAGAGAATTAGGCGTTTCATACAAGACAGCTCACCGAATGTTCAAAATGATTAGAAAACTTATGGAGCAGGACGGCGGTATGTTAGACGGAATTGTTGAAATAGATGAAACATTTGTGGGCGGTAAGGGAAAGAATAGAGCTAGGGAGTGGAGAGCAGATGTCAAAAAAGAAGCAGTATGGGGTGCAGTTGAAAGAAAGGGAAATGCAGTTTTAAAACACATTCCCAATACAGGAAAATATACTTTAATTAAACAAATAAAAGATAACATAAGTACTACAGCTCACGTAATGAGTGACGAACTTCCAGCTTACAAACATCTTTATGAATATGGTTTTTACAATCACCACAGCGTAAATCATTCTTCTGGTGAGTATGGCAGGGGATTAGTTCACAACAACACCATTGAAGGCGTATGGTCACAATTAAAAAGAGGGATTACCGGAGTTTATAGACACGTTTCAAGAGAATATTTGCAAGATTACGTTAACGAATATGCTTTCAGATACAATTACAGGAATTTAGAGAATAGTATGTTTGAAGTGCTGCTTAATCGTGTTTTGGTTGTGAAGCCCGTTTAACTAGTTCTAGGAAGTCTTTTTTATCTACGTTAATATTTTGTTTAATTCTTTTTTGTATTTCTTTTCTTTTAATATTGAATTTTGTTTTCTTCATATTTTTATTATACATCTTGTTGTTTTATTTTCGTCAATTATTCATTTTTTACATCCCCTTATATTTATATAAGTATAAAGAGTCTGTACTTTTATGAAAATTAGCTTCAGAATTGTCTAAAAATAGTACCTACGCGTAGGTACTATTTTGCGCCTTAAATTATTGTGGGTGATCGCTCTAGTTGAGCATGTTGGTCAGACCCGTTTCGTCATTATAGCAGTTTAGCAATCTAAGGAAATCTTAGTTGTGCAGGTGGTGGATAAAAATCGAGTGGATGACCCCCCTCGACATCAATAGAAGAAATATATTCCGTACTCGTAACAGGATCGTCGTTTTCTGTTGCTTCTCCCCAAAAACGAGTTTCACTTAAAACTGGTATTATTGCATCTCCGATTTCGTCCCCTGAAAGTACGTCAACTTTAAATGGTGTTCCTTCAACTGTGTTTGCTTTAAATCCCGACTTCACATTCATTGTAACTTTACCTGCTTCAAATCCTGTGATAACTCCTAGCCTTATCGTACGAACTCTTTGCATTGGAGATGTTCCAAAACCTGTAAAACCAACGCTTTCGGTCATCAAAGTTGCATTGCTTCCAGTTGAAACCGCTCTTTCTAATTCTTTTATTGCTTGCTCAGGTAATGTCCAGGAATCAGCAGGAACACTATCTGGAACGCTTGGATAATGATCATGTTGCACAACGAGCTCTGGTGACATAACTAAGATAATAGCACTAAAATCTAGAAAATCAAGTCGGAGTAATCGGTCTGGAACCAAATTATCCTTATAGCGGTGTCACACTTTTGAGGCTAAATATTACGTGCTTAAACTACATATGAGCCCCAATATCAAATTTATGCTATATTGAGTATTGTAAAAAAATGCGCTATCCTAGTATCTTATGGCTCAAGAAATGTGTCCAAAATGCGGAAGTCCACTCGCTGAAGTAAGTACTACCTCCACAGGCAAGCAATTACAGCGATGTTCAACTGGAAGCTGGAATAAAGAAACCCGCCAGAATGAAGGCTGTGACTATGTAAAATGGCTTGAAACTCCCCCTGAAACACTGGACGAAAAATGTCCAAAGTGCGGAAATCCTCTAATCATGCAGACTACCCGTTTTGGTAAAAAAATGAAGAAATGCTCTACGAATGTTTGGAATAAAGACACAAAACAATCTGAAGGTTGCGATTATGTGGAATGGATTAATGGAACTACTGAAAAACTTGATGAAGCTTGTCCTGAATGCGGAAAACCTTTAGTTCTATTTACTACAAATGCAGGAAAAAGAATGAAAAAGTGTTCTACTGCAGGATGGGACAGAGAAGAAAGAAAAGCTACAGGATGTACCTATGTAGAATGGCTTAAAACAGAATATAAAAAACCAGAAGAGTCAAATGATAGCGGCGGAGAAGAGTTTCTTCCACCAGAGCCTCAAGGCGAAGAAGAAAATAAAGACGTAGAAGTTTAATTTACCCTCTGAAATATATAAAAATTCTTGTTTCCAGTGTCAATTCTTTTATACTTTTTGGTTTTATCAAGTAGCTTCATTTCTTTAGTCATAAACACAAGTCCTGAAGGGTAAAAATTATTAGGATTTTGCCCATAGCTTAGGTCCGCTACTATTATATCCGGATCATAATTCATGTAACCTTTGGCAAGCGAATAAACTCCTTCTTCTCGAAGAACCAAATAAGAAAGCAGATTGTTTTGTGAAGCAACCGACCCTTTACTAGGTACAAACTTAAGCGCATCAAAAATGTCTTGTCTTGGATGAAGTTCACGCCAAAAAGTAGGATTGGTAGCAAGTATAACTGGGGAGTGTGTAACTTTTTTAGCAAATAAAAGTGCAAATAAAATAAATATAATTGAGATGATTGCGGATTTATTCTTAAGTTTGAATTTATTAAAAACAAACAAAAGACCTTCAATACTAGCAAGTGCTAAGAAAATTCCTAAGTAAAAGTTGTAATGCATTCCTAAAGTGAAGCTTTCAAAGAATGAATGAAGAGGGAATATTCTAATAAATATTTCTCCAAACACTGGAATTAGACTAAATCTAGCTAAAAGAGGTAAAAATCCAAAAGATACAATAGATTTCCAAACAAATTCATACTTCGCAGTTTTTTCTAGAGATAATTTAAGGTCAAGTGCGCTTTTAGGTAGGTCTGGAGAATAAAAATATTCTCGTCCTGAGAAATGAGGAATTAAAATTTTGATAGTCGTAAAGAACCAAGCAACTGAAGCAATTAAATAACTCGCTATTTCTTTTCTTCTTTTAGGGAACATAAAAAAAGATGAGATTAAGAAAAAAGAAAGAGTAATGGCGTTACTTTCTTTAAATCCTAAAAAAATTATGGCTAAGACGGGAGTTATAAATTTGTTTTTGCCATAAAGAAAAAAGTAAATAAATAAAACTAAGAAAAGTCCTGCAGTAGGTTCTGGATGCCAATCAGTCACAAGTGGGTTTTCTATGCCAGCATACAGAAGAAAAATTACTGAAATGGCAAGACTAGAAAGAAAAGAAAGTCCCTTTTTTAAAGCAATTTTTTGAATAACAAACGCCGTTAGTACAATTGCCAAGGCTTGTTCAAATAATAATATCTTTATGTCAGATGTAATCCAGAACAAAGGGGAGAGGAGTGCTAAGCTAGGCTGAAAATGGTCTCCCAAAAAGGGAATTGTACCTAGGCTAATGTGATTTATGTATGCCATTTTAAAATGACTTAACTGGTAAATAGTTGAGGCAAATATTCCAAAGTCGTACTGAAAAATCTGCACAGAAAAATATCTATTTATGGAAATCGCAGAAAAAATAACAAAAAAAGAAGCGTAAAGAAGAAAGACTAATAAATTCCTAATGCTAAGCATTAACTAGATTTTACAAAAAGAAAGATAAAATTGATAGTTACATAGAAGCTCTTCTTATAGCTTCGGAGTCTGACATAGCGCCGCTTCTTGGTGCATTTGAAAGTAGAAATGCTCTTTGAATACTAGAAGTAACAACATATTGGTCACTTAAAGAATATCCACCTCTTTGCATATGGGAAGTGATACGTCCGATTTTCCAATACTCATTCTCAGGATCAACTTCTTTCATAGAGTATGACAACATCCCAAGATTATCTACATAGTATTCGCCACCATCAGAACCAACCATTAAATTAAACGAATCAATATCTGCTCTTTCAATTGGAATCCCCATCTGACGACATGGGGGAACTACAGTTTCTCTAAAAGGATAAATTGGTTTCGAATTAAGCTCTTCAACTCTTGTTCTTACAGTTCCCGCCAATACCTTCTTTTCTGGATTTCCTGAAAAAACACCATAACCACCTCTGGCAAAAGAAAAATGAGGGAAATTATTTGGAAAAAGAGTACTCATTGCTCTTTGTAGGTAAAATTGAATTTTAGCTTCTCTAGGACTTAATGTACCTAAGGGGACAGCAATTACTTCATTAAGACGAGTTGGATTAGCAATCACTACTGATTCGTTTCCTGATCCGACAAATTCAACACCGGTAACTCGCTGAGCTTCATCTCTTCCAGCATTACCAGGACTTTTTGCAAACAATTTAAAAAAATCATTTGTTTCGAATTCTATTCTTGGCATAAGAGGGGATTATATCAAAATATGGGGATAATAACTATAGGACTAGTACCGTGTAGGGGAGTCGAACCCCTGATTCCCTGGCTGAAAACCAGGTGTCCTAGGCCACTAGACGAACACGGCAAGAAATTGATTATACCTTAATTTTGAGCCTAAAA
>JAGOUW010000003.1 GCA_018061075.1 Candidatus Levyibacteriota bacterium
GGAACTTGGAATACTGATAATTCAGAATGGAAAACAGTTTCTAAGATTAGAATAGAAAATTTAACACTCGAAAACTATAGAAGATTTGGAATAGCTATAGAAAACAGCGAATTTATATATGTCCATAATAATACTATGAAAAACGCAACTTCCCTTGGCGTTGGCGGCGAAGGATATGGACTTCAAATTAGTATGGACAAATCTAAAAACAACTGGATAAAGGGAAACACGGTTGGACCAGTTATTAGGAATGGGTTACTAGTTCAGTTCGATGCAAATCATAATCTTTTTGAAGAAAATACCATCTCAGGCACCACTCATGACGCTTTCGATATGCATGGAGAAGGTGAATACAGCAATGAATTCAGGAATAATACTATTTCAGGCTGTCTTTCAACTGATCCATACACAGGAGCTACTACTTATGGATCAGGATTTGGAGTTGGCGAAGTTCCCACCACTACAAGTTTTCCACCCGGAGACGCTGGCCATCATGATTTCTCTGGAGACAATAACTGGATTCATCATAATACAATTACTGGTTGTTATTCTGGAATAAGAATAAATAATACAAGCTATGCCTATATTGAAAACAATACGATTACAAATAATAGAGCGGGTGGAATTTTGATTGGTGACTTAGATTCATACATATTTCCAGAACTCGCAAGTAATCCACCTCCTTATGGCACAAATTATATAACAGTCAGAAATAATACAGTTAAAAACAATCCCGTAGGAGTTAAAATGAATAATGCAAAGAATGCAAAAATATTAGATAACATTGTAACTAATAATACTGGGGCAGGACTAACACTCACAGCTCAAACAACTGGATACACCATAACAGGCAATGACTTCAAATTTAATGGCTCTACGATTAATCTAGGAGGTAATACTTCTGGAGTTTTTACGAATAATCTCCAATAATTACTATAGATCTAATTAATTCCCGAAGAATGGATTAACTACAGGATATATATTGACAGATCAGGCTCAAGCTGATATTATGTTTCTTACCTAAGACAGCGGGCAAACAATAAGTCCTGCCGAGGATGTAATAAGCTCAAATGAGCCTATCAACACCTTAGGAAGGTGTTTTTTTATGGGAATCGTAAAACAAGCTATCAAACATACAGGAAGAGGGAGAAAAGAAGAAATCGTTGCTGAGTTGGTCACAAAAATCGACAATTCCAAAGCTTTGGTTTTTACTGACTATCAAGGTCTTACTCACGTTCAACTTGAGTCTCTTAAAAAAGAATTAAAGAAAAATGATGCGACAATCATTATTGCAAAGAATAGCCTTCTTAAAATTTCTCTTGGTCAATCAAAAAAATATGCAGATTTTAAGGATAATGACAATCTAAATCTCCCAACTGCTACTCTTTTTATGCAGGGAGATTATGTAGAGCCTCTTAAGTTACTTCAAAAAGCACTTAAAGATTTCGGACTTCCAAAAATAAAGTTTGGCATTTTAGAAGGTCAAGCTCTAGATGAATCAGGAGTGCTAAAAATAGCTTCACTTCCAAACAGAGAAACCTTACTTACTCAGTTAGTAGGCACTCTTAACTCTCCTATTCAAGGATTAGTTGTAACTCTAAATGGAACAATTCAAAAATTTGTAATGACACTTGGAGCAATCGCTCAGAACAAGCCAGCAGCTCCAGCTAATGATGCTCCAGTCGCAGAAACACCAAGTGAAACTCCAGCAGAAGCTACACCAACAGAAACAGCAACTGATCCAGAAGAAGCTCGTGCAGCTGAAGAAGCAACTGAAGCTCAAGCAGAAACACCAGCAGAAGAAAATACCGACAAAACAGATGAAAAAAGTGAAGGGGGTGAGAATTAATGGCAAAAATAAATAAAGATGATTTATTAACAGCAGTTGAAGAAATGTCAGTTCTCGAACTCTCAGAATTAGTAAAAGCTCTAGAAGAAAAATTCGGAGTTAGTGCATCAGCTATGGTAAGCCAAGCTCCAGCAGCAGGCGCAGCTCCAGCAGCAGAAGCAGGAGAAGAACAGACAGTATTTAACGTTGTAATCGCATCAGGTGGTGCAAATAAAATTTCTGTTATCAAAGCAGTTCGTGAGTTAGTCCCTACCCTTGGACTTAAAGAAGCTAAGGATTTAGTTGACGGAGCTCCAAAAGAAGTAATGACAGCAGTTAATAAGAAAACCGCTGATGAAGCAAAAGAGAAATTAACAGCAGCAGGTGCTACTGTTGAACTCAAGTAGGATTTAGGTTTATGATTTATGGCGATTTAGTCATAAATCGATATTCATAAATCCTAAATCTAAAAACCGAAGCATTTCGCTTCGGTTTTTTTATGGGAAATTATTCTTCTTCAAACTCCCTACGCGTTTTGGTCTACAAATCAATCAAAACTACCATTTTTAAGGCTTTTGGGGTATTGACAGTAATGTGCTAGTTTGTTATTTTGTATATAACAAGATGATACATTGATTATCATCAATACACTTACAAGGCTATGGCTGATCAAAGCATATCAATATCTAACCTACCCGATCTTTTAACTGTAAGAGAAGCCGCCCAAGTTCTTAGAGTCTCCCCTTTAACTTTAAAAAGATGGGGCAAAAGAGGAAAACTTCCCGCAATTAGAATTAATTCCCGAGGTGATCGAAGATACAGAAAAGAAGCTATACTTTACCTCTTAGGAATCCAAGTTAAAGAAGATTAAACACTCTTCCAATAGTCGGCTAGATGCTGACTTTTTATTTTCTCAATATCAGGATTATCAAAGTGTTCTTTTATGAACTGAAAAGTTTCAAACGGTGCCTGAGTATTTACGGAAACCCCTGTCCCCACTTCAAATCCACCTAAAGTTTTTAGTCTCGGAATAAATCTCAGATACCAATTCTTCCCTGGATGAATATAAAAGTTAAAGGGAAAATCATGACCATGCCTTAAATCAAAAATCTGAAGAAGCCGTCCTACTGCGAATGCAAGCTCATTTACCTCTTCGCTTGTTGCATTACCAAAACTTGCTCCAGACTTATGAGGCGCTACCCAAACCTCATCTGGCCAATCTGAATTCCCGGGACAAAAAATATAAAGATGCTTAAGATCCTTCTTCTCCTCACTTCCCAAATGAAGCTCTGGAATTTTTAATTTCACTTCTCGCGGTATAACTGTAAGCTGTGTGTGAGGGTGCGGAAGACTCTCCCCAGCACTTTTTCCCTGATTATGGAATATGTACACCTGCCCTTTGTCCTTATGCTCCTCAAAACGCTTTCTATAGACATTAAAAATATCTTCTGACATATGAACTGGTAGCTCATCAAAATTCTTATGATGATCATCTGAATGAATTATAATCTCATGAATTGGAGCAAACGGATATTTATTTGGAACTACTCTTACTTGATTGAGAGTAAAAATTGGATTTTCATGACCAGGCTCAAATGGACATGGAGGAAGAACTCCACGGCTTTGATCAGGCCTCTTAGCGCGCTTTGGAGCAGAAATAACCCATCCCCCTGTGTCAGGATCTTGAATGAATCTAAAATCGGGCATGTTATTGATCTATAATTTTTTTATAGACTTTTTCGTGTTCTTCTACCATTCTATCAATTGTAAAATTTTCTTCAACATGCTTCCTGGCTTCTTCTCTCATCTTTCTATAATCCGCTTCGTTCATAGAGTAAATCCGCTCAATTGCTTCAGCCAGACCTTCAACTCCTGTCTTTTTAATAATCCATTTACTCGATCTTCCCCGATCATGCTCGATTATAAACCCCGTTACTCCATCTTTAATAACTTCAGAGACACTTCCTTTATTAAAAGCTATAACTGGCGTCCCTGAGCTCATTGCCTCAATCATTACCATTCCAAAAGGTTCATTCCAGAGAATTGGAAATAAAAGCGCTCTAGCTTCTCTTAAAAACTCATCTCTTTCTGCTTCTCCGAAAGACTTATCTTCGATCACTCCTCTTCTAAGTTTTGGCAAAATATTTTTTTGGTAATAAGGCAGCGCTCTATAGGCATCATCTCCCACCATTTTTAATGTTTTTCCGGTTTTTTCTGCAGCCAAAATAGCCTGAGTTACTCCTTTTTCTTTTATGTATCTTCCAAGAAAAGCCAAATAATCTCCGCCATTTTTGCCAAACGTAAACTTATTAATATCTACCCCATGCCTGATTACACCTACACTTTTTACGAGTCCTTTAAATGTTTCCAGCTGATTACTACTAATATAAATATAATTATCTTTTTTAAACGATTGAAGTCTTCTGTATTCTAAATGCTCTCTAAGAGGACGCGGATCATGAAGAGTATAAACAGTTTTTATAGGCACCAATTTATTCATATAATGCGCCATAAAATCGTGATATGAATGCATTATCTGAACTTTCTTTTTTGCAGCATGTTCATATGCTTTTACAGATAAATCGATCTCATACTCAGTTCTTGTAGCTACGTGGGCATTTTTAAGCTTAGTTATTCGATCAAGTCCTCTAAATTTAGGACTAATAAAATCTTTATCTATATAATGAGTATCCCCGGGAATAAGATGGGCTTTTGTTTTAGTATTTTCTGATGCATAAACATAAACCTCATGTCCCCTATCTACCAAGCCATCAGCAAGATGAATAAAGAGTTCTTTAGGCGCAAAAATTTTATCCTTGTATTTGCTGCCCATATAAACTGAGGGGAGAAGTAAACCAATTCTCATAAATTAGTTACCTCTTTATAAACAGCCTCGTAATTATTAACCATATTTTCAATTGAGAAATTATCCAGAATGTGCTGACGACAATCTGCGGGCTTGATAGAATCCAGCTTATTTAATGCTTCAGTCAAACCATCCACACCTTTTTCGGGATCGACCACAAAGCCAGTTATTCCTTCTTTTATAACTTCGGAAACTGCTCCGCGGTTAAATCCAATTACTGGCGTACCCGAGCTCATCGCCTCAGCCATAACAAGCCCGAAAGGCTCATTCCAATTTATTGTCATCAAAAATACTTTTGCTCTTTGCATAATCTTTATGACTTCAGATCTCTCTAGTGATTGCTCTGGGGAAACAGGTCCATACCATCTAATATTTTCTCCTAAATTTGGCTTTATCTCTTTATCATAAAACTCCTTATCCTCAACACTTCCTGAAATTAAAAGCTTCTGTCCTGTCGCTTTGGCTAATTTTATAGCCCAACCTACCCCTTTAGGATCTAAAAATGATCCGTCATCTTTTTTGGCCTTAGAAAGACGTCCAAGCCAGAGCATATAATCTTCGCTTCCCTCATGATATGCATAAGTATTTGTGTCTACTCCGTTATAAACGCATTTTATAAATTTAGCTTTTTTAAACTCGGACATATGAGCTTTTGAAATAGAAATTAATTTAGCTTCAGGGAAAGCTGACAAAACATCATCTAACTCAGGTGTCGCCTGGGCATGTACAGTAGTCACCATTGGAGTTTTTGTGCCCGATATCGCCATAAGATTTATAAATTCAGGGTAAGTATGGTTATGAATTATGTCAAAATCGTTTCCGATTTCTTCAATTTTTCGAGACATTCTAACCAAATGCGAGGTTTCTGCGTAAAATGGGTTCTCGGCTTTTGGCAAATCGACGAACGAATTGGGAATAATAGGAATTATTTCGACTCCCTCTATCTCACTGTCCCCAGTTCCAAGAAGTGAAACCTCATGTCCTTTCTTAACCAGCCCTGAAGCTAGCTGATAGATAATTCTAGATCTAGAAGCCGATACATCTTCCGCAACTCTTCTTTTTAAAACTGAGGCAAGTAAAATCTTCATTTCTTCACACTATCCATCATCTTATGATCTCCCGGCATTGCCCTATACTCTTTCCTCATAAGAATTCTCAATTTTTCTCTAATATCATCAAATTCTTGCTTTGGCATACTCACAAAATCCATGCTTGAAACTTGAGAAAAATCTAAGCCTGCTGTATTAAAAGCAGCAACTGCAGCTTCCGAAAACTTAGGATCTGCAGAAAGTCTTTGTACAGTTTTTTGTAAAATACTTGGATCCTCAACAATCCCGATATATCCAAGCCAATAAGTTAAAAGCTCTGGATCTTGAAGTGCACCATCAAACTCTTTCTCATTTGAAGTTCTTTTACTCAAATCAGCGTTCGATGGATCATTCATCCAATCTAAAATCTCTTGATACATTACCTTATTACCAACAGGCTTTACCTCACCGGTTTTCTTATCCGCAACATCAACTCCTTCTCGCTTTTGATTTGATGCATCCAATCTTTGCTGCTGAAGTTTTTGCACTGATTCACTCTGAAAACCCTCTTCTCCTGTAAACAAAAATCCAATTCTTTCAGTTCTAGGAGCATGGAATCCTGCGGCTAGTCCTGATGCGACTCCTTTTTCTAATACGTCAGGATTAAGATTTACAGTAAGAGCAAAATTTTCCAGTGTATTTGTAGATCTATCTTCAGTTAAAATTGCATCGGTAATTGGTTTTCCATACTTCTCCTGATAAAGCCTGCCAAACCTTCTTATTATGATATCTCGCATCAAAGCAGCTTCTGAAGGCCATGCTTCTTGTCTTGCAGGAGATAATACATCTTTTGCCCAAGCTGGAATTGTTTTCCCACCACTTAGAAGAACTCTCTCTGAGTGGCCTGAAAGAAGTGCAAAACCTGAAATAATTGCGTTCTGTCTTCCCCATCTATTGAGGCCAAGTCTACCTTGATTTTGCCATTCAATCATTTGAGTATCAATCTCAGCAGAGCTTTTACCTTGTGTGTTTTTCAAAAATGGATTAAGCTCTACGGGCGGATCATCTGATGACAAATGACTTTCTGTTCCTAAAATCCTAAAATCAGGCTCAGCCGCATGAAGCGGGTCTTTTTTAAACTCCTCCCATTGATCAAGTCTTTTTTTATCAGCTTCTACTTTAGGATCAAAGTCTTCTCTCCTAAAAAGTGGCTTCACTGGACCTTGACCAAATACGATTAAGAGATCTTTTGGTTGAGGCGGCCCAACTGCTTCAATCTTTCTAACTGGAGATTCAACGGTAGGAATTTCTACTTGCGGCCGGACATCCTGTGGAGGCATAATATCAGCCATTAACTAAATGATATAGTTATTTTAAGGTCTTCGCAACATAGGAAGTTTTATTCCGCGATTTTCGTTCTTCCCTGCACCCTTAACAACGGCCATATATTCAGAGGTGGAGTATGTAAACTTTTTATAAATTTCCTCAAATTGTGAAGCTATTTTCTCCCAAGTGAATTTATCATCTACTGTCTTTCTTGCATTTCGAGCAGCTTTTTCTCTAAGAGCATCGTCTGACAAAAGCAAATTAACTTTATCTGCAATTTCCTTGCTATTCCTTGCGCGTACAAAAAATCCATTCTCACCATCTTTTATAACTGAGAGCATACCGCCTTTTCTAGTAGCCACCACTGGTGTCTTTGCAGCCATAGCTTCTAGAATCGTGAGACCAAATGGTTCATCCCAAACACTAGGAGAAACATAAACATCTGCTCTTTCATAAAAAGCATGGAAAAGCGCAGACTTCGCAGGGCTAACGTAACCCACCATAATCACATTCTTTAAGCCCAAATCCTTAATCTGTTTCTCAAGATTTTCCTTATCTACTCCGCCTCCTACTATCACAACGGTGCCATTTATTTTTTTCGCTGCATTTATTAAATACTTAACTCCTTTGTTAATAGTAAGTCTTCCAGTAAAGAGAACAACCTTCTTGTCTTTAAGCCCATATTTTTTATCAATTTCTGATATATATTTAGCATTTGCTTCATAGTTTGATATCTTTACACCCCCCATTATTACTTTAGTTTTAGGCTTAAGGCTTGCACCAAACATTTTTAAATAATCCCCCCTAGTATGCTCACTAACAGCTGTTATGTATCTAGCGATAGCATTCGCATCATTAATAAGTCCTATAAATCTTTTATCCTGATTTAGATATTCAAGATCGCTCCCATGAGTAGTAATAATATACTTAATTCCAAATAAAACCTTGAGTACGCGGGCAATTCCAGGAAGAAAAGCGGTATGGAAAACGTGGATTATTTCAGGATTAAAATCCGCTGTAGCCTCAATGCTCGTTTTTAAATATGCATTGTAGATGCTACCAAGCTCCTGACCATTCATATCAAAAAACTTTCTTCCTTTTGGCCATTCGGGATGACTCACAAATACTCCATCTTGAGGCGAATTTACAACATAATGCTTCACACCTGGGAGCTTTCTTTTATCCGGAGATACAATTGCGACCTCATGCCCTCTCTTAGACATCTCGGCAGTAAGCTCCCTTAAAAAGGCTCCGCTTCCATTTCCCCACAGAGGAAACATATAAAGGTAAAGAATTTTCATAGGACAGGAATTATAACATATTTTATACTATTTTAGCTTCTCCTGTAGTGTATTTAAAACAAATCTAACGAGAGCAAATTGCCTCTTAATTCGCCAAGGCTGAATCATCAATCTAAACAACCATTCTAATCCCAATCGGCGTATAAATATTGGAGCTCGCATCACCTTTCCAGAGATAAAATCAAAGGCTCCACCCACTCCTATAAAAACTTTAGAATCAATTTCTTTCATATGATCAAATATCCATTCTTCTTGTTTTGGCGAGCCAAAAGCTACAAAGAGAATATCGCAACTCAAACCTTTATCATTATCAGGCCACTCCTTCAAAGCAAATGAAACCTTAAGCTCAGGATATTTTTTCTTTAAGCAGTCTGCCGTACTTTGTGCCACGTTTTCCTCTCCACCTAAAAAGCCTACCGTTATAGGCTTTTCTGCTACCCCCTTTACTAGGCCATCTACCAAATCTACACCATGGGACCTCCCTTTAAAGCTTTTACCAAACATTTTACCCGCCCATAACACCCCAACCCCATCGGCCAAGGCTAAATCAGCTGACATCAATACCTTTTCATATTCCGCATCACTTCTCGCGAGCATGATAATTTCAGGGTTAACTGTTATCACAAAAGTCTTTTCATCCTTTTTTTGTGATTTTTCAACAATATACTCTAGGGCTTCTTTAAAACCTAGATCTTCAATTCTAAAAACAATGTCTTTTATTTTCATAATTAATTTAAACTACTATGAGACTGAAAAGTTAAAGTCCAAACTCAATTAATAATGTCTTATGGGTATAGTACTTACTCAAGTTTTGGCTTTGAATTTCAAGCACTGAGGCTAATTTAATGCTAAGTGAAGATAAAGGCGAATCTAAAAAACTATATCTAGTTTTAGTTGTGAAAAAAATGTCCCTTTTTATTGGTTTTGTAAGTAATTCCATAAAAAGACTAAATACTCTAGGATCTTAGTCTATTTTCTCGATATACTACGCTTATAAAGTTCTATATTTTCTATAGCCACGCCTGTTCCCCTAACTACGCATAAAAGTGCATCTTCAGCTACGTGACATGGTACTCCAGTTTGCTTTGTCATGAACTTATCAAAGTTATTTAATAAAGATGTTCCACCAGTCATAACTATTCCCTTATCTATAATATCACTTGCAAGCTCCGGAGGTGTTTTTTCTAAAACTCCCTTAACTCCGTGAATTATATCATTCAAAACTGGCATTATAGCCTCATTTACCTGATCCTGAGTTAACTCAATAGTCTTTGGAAGCCCAGTTATACTATCCCTTCCTCTAATCTCTTTTTTCTTCTCTGAGGCTTCTTTTCTGTCCTCAACCAGGGCTGTTCCCAGCTCGATTTTTATCTCCTCAGCTGTTCTCTCTCCAACTAAAAGATTAAATTTCTTTTTAGTGTAGTTTGAGATAGCCTCATCAATTTTGTTTCCGCCCATTCTTACAGAATCATGAACAACTACTCCCCCCAAAGAAATAACTGCGATTTCAGTTGAACCTCCACCCATATCTACAACCATATGCCCTGCAGGCTGAGCAATTGGAATCTTAGCACCAATTGCAGCAGCAAGAGGTTCGTCAATTAAATAAGCAACCTTTGCTCCAGCAGACATGGTCGCATCTAGAACGGCGCGCCTCTCTACCTGAGTTACGCCAGAAGGAATGCAGACCATTACTTCGGGTTTAAAAAAACGTGAAGAGCCGCAAGCTTTATCTATGAAATATGAAAGCATAGCCTCGGTTATAGTGTAATCTGCTATAACTCCGTCTCGAAGTGGCCTCATAGCAACTATATTTCCCGGAGTACGTCCAAGCATCTCCTTAGCTTCTTTTCCTACAGCGACCACTTTATTTTCTTCAGCTGTAACAGCTACTACCGTAGGCTCATTTATAACGATTCCTTCTCCGCCTAAATAAACAAGGGTGTTTGCAGTTCCGAGGTCTATGGCGATTCTTTTTGATAACATCATCTTAATATATCAACATTTAAAATTTTGATTTTTAAAAAGTTGTAGTAAGCTCAAAATTATAGCGTTTAGAAAGAGTTTACTACGTCTTAATAGTAACTTAGTAGATCAAATTTAGCTTTGAGCTAAAAACCATTATAACACCCATGACTTAACTTGCAAGATATATTAAGTAAATCGTATAATCTCAGTTAGTAGGTGAATTTCTTTGAAAAAATCTAATCTTCCAAAGGTAAATAAACAGCTGGTGTTTTCCATAGTCATATTTTTGGGTCTCGTTTTAGCTACAGTTTTAGTAGTTTTATATGGAAAGGGCTACAGGTTTGGCTTAGGTGCTGGAAAAATTGAATTTAATGGCACTGGACTTCTTGTCGCAAAGAGCATTCCTGATGGAGCTCAAGTGTTTGTAGATGGAAAGCTTAGGACCGCCACAGACAACACTATTAATATTGCACCTGGAGAATATGAAGTTAAAATTACTAAAGAAGGCTATTTTAATTGGAGTAAAAGAGTAAAAATCCAGACTGAAGTAGTAACAAAAGCTGAAGCGCTTCTAATTCCTACAGCACCAAAACTCGAAAGCATTACAGATATAGGTGCAAAAAGCCCGATAATTGATCCTACGCTAACTAAGATCGCATTTATAGTTTCTTCCCAATCAGCCACAAGAAACGGAATTTATGTTTTTGATATGAAATCAAATCAGCTCTTAACTCTTCAAAGCTCTTCTACTCAAATAGTAGATGACTCAATTGATACTTTTTCTGAAGCGGAAATTTCATGGTCTGCAGATGGAAAAGATTTAATGGCTACGATTTCTGCTGGAAGAGTTACTCCTACTACCTATCTTCTAGACACAGATAGAGCAAATAATCCTCCAAATGACATTACGGAAACACTCTCAAACGTGACTACTACCTGGGCAAAAATTAAATCAAATAAAGACAAAGCGGTATTTGATTCTCTTCCTCGCGGCGTCAAGGCAGTTGTCAGAAGTCATTTTAATGTAATTTCATATTCACCAGACCAAAACAAAATCCTTTATAAAGCTTCAAGATCAGGCAATCTTCCAATTATCATAAAACCAAGACTAATTGGAGTAAATACTACGGCTGAAAATAGAAATTTGGAAGCAGATGCCTACTATGTTTATGACATAAAGGAAGACCATAATTACAAGATTAATTCTGATAATTTTAAAGGTGCTTTTAGCTGGTTTACAGACTCAAAACATCTAATTTATGTTAAGAATAATGAGCTTCATATGATCGAATATGACGGATTAAATGATACTGTGGTTTTTGCAGGACCTTTTATTCAAAACCATGTCTTCCCTTGGCCGGATGCTACAAGAATTGTAATTTTAACAAATCTTGGGAATTTAAATATTACGCCTAATCTCTATACAATCAGCCTCAAATAAAAAGACTAACTGTTTTTAAAATAAAGCTCCGAATCTAAAAGGAATACATTTCCATTCTGACCAATAAGAAACTGTGATGGATTTAAATCAGCTGGTACTAATCCCGAAGCTAACAATAGATCAACTAGACCTCCTGATAAATGCCTAACACCTTGTTGTTCGGTTAATGATAATTCATCCATTTTCCTACCATCCGTAAATTGATAAATAAGTGTTTTACCCTGTCTATCAATTACACCAACAAGTGGTTCAACAAATTGAATACCACTAAAGCCAGCTTCTGCCACCAATTCCTGCGCCTCATCGCCCCTAAGAACTCTCTCTACTATTGGAGCTGTAGAAATTTCATTTGCTATACTTGACCAAGCCATATCTTGTCTAAGTTGAAATACTTTCTCGTTCTTTATTCTTAGACTTTCATCTTCCATATCTGTGTCTTCATTTCTCTCTAAAGCTTCAGCAGCCTCTCTTACGGCTTCTCGTGAATCAGAAAGCCTATCACTAATATCCAATGGGAATGAGCCATAACGTTCTTTTACGAAAAATTTTGGGGATACTATATCATCAACCCTAAACACACCTCCCGTCTCTTCCGGGGGAAAATAAATAGGCCAATCTCGAATACTCCTTCTATCCAAAATTCCCAAGACATCTTGAATTTGTGGCTGATGAGGAGAAGCTAAGTTAACAAGAAGATCATAATTTGGCTTTCTTATTACATCTACCGTTCTGGAAGGCTCTCTTGATATCGGCTCAGGTGACATTTATTGTTTAAAGATTGTATCAGTTTTTCTTGGACGAGCAAATACTAGTAGCCTTTTAAATGCGGTTCCTGGAGGCCAGCAGGTTTGAAGAATTAACTGCTCTCCCCCCTCTTGAGCATGAGTAATAAACGAAACGTCAGTTGGATCAACTATTTTAGTACCAGTTACGAAGTAATTATGTCTTTCTCCCTTATAGAAAATCACGATCTCATCCCCTTCTTTTAAATCTTTCAAAAGGTAAAAAATTGCATTATAACGTCCTGCATCCCAGAAGTTATCGGCAGAATGAGCAAATAAATAAACATTTCCTTGAAGACCTGGGAAAACAGATCCTTGGGCATGCGCTACTCCCTGTTGCAATGCTGGACCAAATTTACCCTCATCTGATGGATCTACGTTAGCAATAATCTTAGAAGTGGCTCCTATTTTAGGTATCAAAATGCTAAACTCTGTATCAATAGGGCTCAATTCTTGTTCTTTTGCCCCAGTTAAAAGATCCGCAAATGATGCTGTCTGCTTAGGTGCACTCGCCGATGTTTCAGATACCTCAAACGAAACACCTCTGGCCTGAATCACCCTATACTGAGCTTCGTAATATCCGGCAGGTCCAAAAGTAGCAATTACACCAAAAATAGCAAAAAGGAATAGAAAATTCCCGAATGTTCGAAGAATTAAAAATCTGATATCTTGTTTGTTCATTTTTGGGCGCTAAAGTGCGTCCCCGAGAGGAGTTGAACCTCCAATCTTTCCCTTAGGACGGGACTGCTCTATCCAGTTGAGCTACGGGAACATACATGTATTTTAGCACAATAAGCTTGTGGATCTGAATTGATATATTCAGTATATCTTGACACATTAGTGAATAATCGATACGATGAACGCTATGGAACCTGTCCCGCCAATTGCCCAACCTGACGCTCAACCTGCAACTCCAGCTCGTGGACCGATTGCGAGAGTAAAAGGAGCAGTCGGAGGTTTTTTTGCAGGTGGCGGACCTGACGCATCATCACAAGTCATGGTTACTAATCCACCAGGAGAAATAGCACCTGCAACACCTGGACTTCAACCAAGACCCGACACTACTCCCGCTGCAGTAGTACCTAGTCCATGGGCAAATCCAGACGCCGCAGCCGCTGCCGTACCTCCATCTTTAGCAAGTATTGCAGAACCAACATTTGGAGCTGCACCTGTGGCTGAACCTGCTGCGGTTGTTCCTACCTTACCAGAAGATCCTTTCGCACCGAAAGCTACAATAGAACGAGCACCAATAACTATTCCAGAACCTATCGCTACTGCAGCACCAGAGCCAACTGTTACCCCTGATCCTTTAACTTCTCCAACCGTTGAACCTGCTCCGATTGCACCAACCCTACCAAGCGATCCTTTCGCACCGAAAGCAACAACAGAACCAGTTGCCCCAGCTCCCGTAGAACCAGCGCCCGTAATTCCTATACCAGAACCTACAGTAGTAGCCTCTCCAGTTTGGGAACAAAACCCTACTGATTCTGGAACAGATAGCATAGTTGTAGATCCTGATATGAGAACGTCCTCTACGCCATCAGTTGAACCAACTACAGGAGCAACTACTCCAGAAGATACCAGCGCTGTTGCATCCGAAGAAGCAACACCAGAGCCACCTATGTTCAGAAAAGTAGTAGACGGGGATCTTATTAGCTATGAATTTACTCCAGAAGGCAGAGACAAAATGATGGCTGCATTTGCAAAAGCTGTTGACAGTGGTGCTTTTAATGATCTTGCAGGAATGTTCGCTAGTGGACAAGGATCCGAGCCAGAGGCACAAAACACAGAAGCTACTGCTCCAACACCACCAACTGAATCTCTTCCAGCAACTCCTACAACTGAATTACCCCCACCACCAACCACTTCAGCATCTCCAACCTTACCAGGAACTATATAATTTCCTATTGCAATTTCCTCATTTCAAACTTAAAATATAAAAATGCAGAAAAAGAATCATAATCCCTCTGAAACCTCCTCTAATTGGCAAAATGAATTAAAAAAACAGGAAAGAGCAGACATGCTTAAGAAAATCATGATGTGGGGTGCAATACTCGGAGTCTCTATTCTAGGACTTGCTGGACTCGTATTAATTGCAGATAAAAGCACCTCTACTACTGAGACACCGATTGAAAACGCAAATCTTCCTAAGATGACAGAAAATGATATTGTCGTAGGAGAAAGAAATGCAAAAGTTACGATTACTGAATATGCAGATTTTCAATGTCCAGCTTGTGCAAGCTACAATCCTACATTAAATAGAATAGTTGAAGAAAACCCAGACGTAAAAGTAATTTACAGATTCTTTCCCCTCAGAGGAATTCATAAAAATGCTTTAATTTCAGGTCAAGCAGGATATGCTGCGCATAAATTAGGTAATTTCTCAGAAATGAAAGATCTCTTGTATGCAAATCAGGCTGACTGGGAGAATCTAGGAGATCCAAAAGAGATTTTCGAAGGCTATGCGAGCTCAATTGGACTGGATGTCGAAGAATTTAGAACCATCATGAATAGTGAAGAAGCTAAAAAAGCAGTTGAAGATGGAGAAAAAGAAGCAATTGGCCTCGGACTTAATTCCACACCAAGCTTTTTTATAGGAAATAAGCAATTCTCAGCCTCAACCTATGATGAATTTAAGAAATTAATCGATGAAGAACTTAAAAACTCAGGCGCTAAACCTACAGTAAAACCCCTTCAATAATATTCTACTTTAAATCTTAGATTACTTTTTTTAGAAGAAAACTTAGCTTTCGTCTGGGAGATAAATGTGGCCGTGTTCTGTTTTTACCCAATCAAATATTTCATCTGGCTTAAACATTAATCCTTTTTCTTTATCTGCTGCTTCCTTATTTTCTGAAGCATGAATAAGATTGTACTGCTGACTCATTCCAAAATCCCCTCGGATAGTTCCAGGTTCTGCTGCACGGGATTTAGTGACTCCTGTCATTTTTCTAATAGTCTCAATTGCCTCATATCCTTCCCAAAGCATTGCTACAACTGGATATGACTTCATATAGTCACGAAGTCCTGGAAAAAATGGCTTATCCTTGTGATGAACATACCATTCTTCGAGAAGTGAGTCCTGAAGCGAAATCATTTTTATTCCTACCAACTTAAGTCCTTTACGTTCAAATCTGTGAATTACTTCACCAATTAATCCTCTTTGGACTCCATCTGGTTTTACTATTACGACTGATTGTTCCATATTCTAATTATATAACAAGAAGTTCTAAAGCGAAAGAAGCTTTTCAAACTTTACCTTACTCGTAAAATCTCCAATTAAAGCGAGATTTAAAGTCTTTTCAGTTATATATTTCTTAGCGACTTTCATTACTTCAGCTTCTGTTACCTTATCAATCTTCTTAAGAACCTCATCAGGATTTAAGATAGCTTCTTCTAGAATATCCTGTGTGGAATAAAAGATTGAGGCTGATCTACTATCTTCTAATTCCAAAACCACGTGACCTTTAATATTTTCTTTGGCTTTATTAAGTTCATCCTTAGTTATTGGCTTTTTTCCATCCCTAAGATCTTTAAGCTCAGAAACTATAACCTCTATCGCTTCATGTGCTCTTTTTGGATCGACCCCTGAGTTAACAGTTAGTGAACCAGCATCAATGTACTGCTCTGAATTTGCTCTAACATAATAAGCTAATCCTCTTTTTTCCCTAACTTCTGAGAAAAGCCTTGAAGACATTCCTCCACCAAGAATATTTGCGAGTACCCAAAGCGGATATTTTTCAGGTGAATCAATTGGAACTGTTCTAAAACCTAAAGCTAGATGAGCTTGCTCAGTCTTTTTATTTCTTAAAAGCATTTGCGGTTTCTTCTGAGCCTCTTTAATCTTTAAGAATTTTCCCGTTTTAAACGGTCTCATGTTAGAAAAGTATTTATGAACCAATTCCTCTGATTTCTTAGGCTCAATTCCACCCGCTAAAACCACGGTCATGTTTGATGGACTGTAATATTTTTGAAGATAGCTCATGAAATCTTCTCGAGTTATACTTCTAATAATCTCTTTCTCCCCTGCAATATCCCAACCAAGCGGCGTATCTCCATAAAGAAGTCTTTCGTAAATATCTCCAATTTTTCTCATTGGAGTATCTTCGTACATATTGATTTCTTCTATGATTACACCCTTCTCTTTTTCGATTTCCCCTGGATCAAGAAGTGAATTTTGAATCATGTCTGATAACAAATCTAGACATATTTCGATATTGTTCTTAGCTGCTTTGATATAGTAACCTGTATACTCTTTATTAGTAAAAGCATTAAACTCTCCACCAATTCCATCAATTAGTCCTGCAATATCCATAAAGGTCGGGCGAGTTCTTGTTCCCTTAAATGCCATGTGTTCCAGGAAATGAGAAATACCATTATTCTTTTTATTTTCATAACGGGAACCAGCGCCCACCATAACAAGAGCTGTTGCTGATTCAAAAGAAGGCATTGGAACTGTTATTACCCGGAGTCCATTTGAAAGAGTTTTTTTATTATATTTCATTATTTGTTTGGGACAGGAAAATCTAGTAGTTTCTAATGTTGGATCATATCAAATTTTCTTAGGCGCTTCAATTCCTAAAAGATAAAGTCCGTTTTTTAAAGTCTTCCCAACTATGTTAATTACTGCCATTTTTTCGTCTTCATTAGCACTCCCAACCACTTTTTCTTTTTCATAAAATTGATTAAAATTTTGGGCCAAAATATATAGATAATTGGTTAAAATATTTGGTGAAAAATTCCTCGACGACTCATTTATAACAATTTCAAATTGGCAGACAATTCTAAGTAGTGCTACCAATTCTGGCTGTATTTTTTCACGAAGTTTAGCCTCAAAATCGGCATTCGATGCTTTTTCCAATAAACTCTGTGTTCTTGCATATGCATAAAGCATATAAGGCCCAGAATTACCCTCAATTTGTATTGATTCGTCTATAGAAAATGAAATATTTGATTCTCGTGAAAACTTTAACATGGCCCATTTCACAGATGCCACAGTTAGACCCTCTAAAACCTCCGCTGGGACCTCCCTGAACCCTTCTTTTAGCCTTTTACTAACTTCTTCGATTAACCAAAATGCTGATACTATATTTCCTGTTCTCGAGGACATCTTTCCCTCTTTAAGGTTTATAAAACCATATGAAAGATGTGAAGTTTTGGTAGCAATTTTTTCGTCAGTCAACCCTAATGCTTTTAGTAAAACTTTAAAATATTCTGTCTGTTCATTCGCTGTCATTATGATAGATTTGGCGTTTGGAAAATCTTCATTTTTCATAACAGCAAGTGCTAAATCTTTTCCTTCATATGTAACATTTTTTTCTTTTGTTACAAAAACTCTAGTATGAAGTCCGTGGTCTTCTCCTCTAAAAATAATTGCGCCGTCATCGGTTTTAAAAACTTTTCCAACATTTTCTTCAACTATCATTTTTCCGACAGGAGCTGTTTCACTTTCAAAATAATATTTCTTATATTTAACTCCTAAAATCTTATAAAGCTCTTCGAAATATTCTAACGACCATTCTCTTCCCTTTTCCCAAATTTCGATCACTTGCGAGTCCTTTTGATATATTTTTATATTAATATCGGTTATTTCTTTTTTAGCATTTTCGTCTTCTTCAAATGCTTTTGCACCACTTGAATAACATCTTCCTAGATATTTTGCTCTTTCCTCTAAGCTTCTATTTTTAAATTCATCAAAATCTTTAGAATTAATAATCCCCCAGATGCATTTTGCTACGTGCATGCCTACGTCACCTTCATAATTAGCTCGAATAACATCATTTCCCTCAGACTCCTTTAAACGCGCCAGAGATTCGCCTAAAACTAAATTTCTAACATGGCCCAAATGAGGCTCCTTAAATGGATTTAAATCACCAAACTCTAAGATTAACTCATCTCCACTTTTCGTTTTATTTTTTGCAAACAAACTTAGACTTTGATTTATGATCTCCGAATCAAACAAATAAAAATTAATAAATCCTGGCTTAGCAATCTCGATTTTATTAAATTTAGCAGCTATTTCGCTTTTTTCTAAAGCTTGTTTTATTTTTTCTGCGATTTCAATGGGGTTTCCACCCAATCTCATGGCTATATTCGTAGAAAAGTCGCCCTTCGTTAAATCTGTAGGCACATCAACTTTTATTTCAACGCTTTTATCACTCAATTCAGCCGTAATTTTCTGAATCTCTTTAATCAACTCGCCTCGTACTTCCATAATTGAATTGTAGCATAGAAAATTCAAATCGTATTCTTACATCTTTTTGATCATATTAATTTTACCGATATACATAAAAAATCTAAAAAGTATAAAAACAAGACGCAATAAAACCCATGTTTTGAATTTAGCTTCAATTAGATAGGCTCAAAGCTATTGCTTTTTTGATTTTCTAGTACTACCATATAGTTAATAATGAAAATTTTAATGGTTGATGACGATGAGGCGTTATTAACAGTTTTCGCTACCACTCTAAAAAAGCATGGTTATGAAGTCATAACTGCTCCCAATGGTCAACAAGGACTAGAAAAAGCAAAAAACGAAAAGCCGGACTTCATATTTCTAGATCAAGTTCTCCCCGATATTCAAGGAAATGAAGTTTTAAAAACCCTAAAGGATGATTTAGCTACAAAAATGATCCCGGTGGCTATGCTTTCTAACTTTGGTCAGAATGAACTTATTCAAAAAGCTATTAACACAGGGGCTGCGGATTATATCCTCAAATACCTTATTGAGCCTGATGATTTGGATGTGAAAATAAGAGACTTAACAAAAGCGGCTCAAACTCAACCAGACAGAGAACAACCTCTCTAAGTCTATGATTACTGCCACTGCCCTCTTCTTAATAATAACTGCAATCTCAGTGGGCATCTCACTCCTAGTATTATTCAAATCCAGATCTGACAGCTCTAAGGTTAAAGATGTTTCAGATGAGGAAAAAAATAAGCTCCTAAGTATCATAAGCAGCCTAAATGATGGTGTTATAGTTTTAGATGACAAACTAAATCCTTGGGCAATTAACGATTCAGCCAGATCATTCCTAGGAATAACTAAAGAATCCCCAACTTTTGAAGATATCTCTCTTTCGTTCGCAAGTGAAATGAATATCCAGGAAAAAATTAGAGAAGTCATGCAATTTGATCGAGTCACAACTCTTCATGAGGTTATTATCACAGGTAAAACATTTCAAGTTTTCATAAATCCAATCGGAGGTAAAAATAATGTCCCAATTAGTGGGGTTTCAGTTCTGCTTCAAGATATTACGGCAGAAAAATCTGTCGAAAAAACCAAAGAAGAGTTTTCTCACTCAGTAGTCCATGAACTTCGAGCACCAGTTACAGCCATAAAAGACAGCGCATCTTTAATGATTGCGGACGGACTAAGTGAAGAGGATGAGAAAAAGATGCTAAACCTGATTCATGACCAGGCTAAAAAAATGCTCACGCAGATTTCTACAATTCTTGATGCAGCTAAAGTAGAAGGCGGAAAACTTATTCTAACAAAAGCTCCAGGCGACATTGGAAAAGTAGTTCAAGATGAGGTAGCGCTATTTCTCCCTGAAGCTAAAAAGAAAAATATCACCTTAGTAGCTGAAGTCGGCAATAATCTTCCAGTTGTCTCATTTGATAGCATCAGAATAGCTCAGGCTATAACAAACATCATCTCCAATAGCCTCAAATACACAAATGAAAATGGTATTATAAAAATTACAGTTGACACTGATGAAGAATATGAGAGAACAAAATCCGAGGGATTTTTAATTATCACTGTCGCAGATAACGGAATAGGTATTCTCCCTGAAAAACAAAACATGCTATTTACTAAATTCGGGCAGTTTAATTCAAATGCAAGCAAAGAATCTCAAAAAGCCAGTAGCGGACTAGGACTTTATATAACTAAAGGTATAATAGACGCTCACGGAGGAACGATTGGAATTGAATCAGCGGTCGGAAAAGGAACAACCACCACACTTAAGCTTCCTATTAATTCTTAAAAGATCTTAATTTTTTGTTTTTAAAAAATATATCTTTCCATCACTTATTATCTCTATATCTGCCATTTGATCAGTCCGGAGCACTTTCACGTCGTGTGCTTCAAGCAAGCTCAAGCTTTCTTTCGCAGGATGACCATAGTTATTATCCTCCCCAGAAGAAATAACAGCGAGCTCAGGATTAGTTAGAGAAAGAAAGCTGTCGCTCATTCCTGTTTTTGATCCATGATGGGGAACTTTCAGAATATTTATCGAACGGGCCGGATCTGCAATCTGATTCATTACCTTATAATCGGCATCTCCCGTTAAAAGAGCTGAAAATTTACCGTAAGAAATAAGCTGTATAACTGAAACTTCATTCAAGCGCAGGTTTGCTCTCTTTTGATCTATTTCAGAAATTGCTCTCAGGCTCGGCCATAAAGTTGACATCGAAAAACCATATTTGTCATAAATTTTATCTCCCGAGTGTAAATACTTAGCACTCAGCTTTTTCTTTGCTAAATTAGCCTCAAGACGTTTATAGACATCTGTCTTCCCTGGAACAGCTTCCGTGTAAAAACTGTCAACCTCGTACCGCTCAACCACGGAAATGAGGCCAGTGGAATGATCTGCGTCGGGATGAGTCATAATCACAAGATCAAGACTCCTATCCCAGAATGGCATGTGCCTACTCAGGCATTCCAATACCTTATCATCTGGACCTCCGTCAATCAATATGTCAACCTGCCTGGACGTTCGTATAAAAATCGCATCCCCCTGCCCCACATCACAGAAAACGAGATGAAGCTTATCATCTTTGTATTTAAAAAAGGCGAAAAAAATAAGAAAACCCATAAAAATCAAGGCTATGAAAAATATAAAAAGAATCTTTTTCATTCTTTGCTCTTAAGATAAGTTGTTATGGAAGCAAGAATCAAATAGTAACCAACTATTACAATGAAAGGAATTCTTTCAATACTTAGACTTGAACCAAATCCTGAAAATAAATCAACGATTTTTTCAAAATAAAGCAAGAAAGGAATACTTAAATACGACAATATATATCCTAATGGATCATAAATTAACCCCAAAACTGCAGATATTCCCCCAATAATCATAATAATAGGCACAGTCCAAAGCACTAACGCATTTACTAAAATTGAAACTATAGAATAAGATCCAAAATTAATTAAAAGAATAGGTAGCGTAAAAATCTGCGCAGAAATAGTCGTAGCTAAATCCTCACCAATAAATGATTTTTCAAGGCTCTTCTTAATCTTAAGCTTAAGAAAAAACAAAGGTCTTAGGTAAATCAAACCCAGAGTAGCCATAAATGAAAGCTGAAAACCAATGTCATGTATGAGGCTAGGATTTTTGAAAAGCATAAGAAAAGCTGCTATAAATAGTCCGAGAAAAGCACTACTTTGTCTTCCAGTTAGTTGAGCTGAGAATACCAATATTCCCATTATGGATGCTCTGACTATAGAAGGCTCTAATCCAGCCATGAAAGCATAAAAAACTATGCCTAGAATTGTGAAAATCAAGGCAATTTGTCTTTTCAGAAAGATCGCAAACAAAGTCATCAAAAATCCTCCCACCATCGTAATATTCATGCCTGATGCAGCTATAACATGAAGAAGCCCTGTTTTTTCAAGCTTGTCATGAAAATCCTTAGGCATCTCCTGTTTTATACCGAAGGTTATACCTAAAACTAAAGAGGAAAATTTAGGATTAAGACTTGAATTAAAAAGAGAAATGATATCTTCTCTAACTTTTAATATCAAATTTGTGTCACTTCCTACCTCAGTCAGCTCAAATTCAGGATAACTTATTATAGCAATCTTATTTCCGTTTTCGGCCTCAAAATACTTTACTCTACCCTCAATTTTTAGCTGGTCTCCATATCCAACTTCAGGAATTAAAGCTAAACTGACTGAAACTCGCTGAGAATTTGGAAGAGTTAACGTAACCCGTTGACCCCTACTAGATACTTTAGGCTGAGAACTAACTTTGGTTTCGAAGCTAATCATTTGTCCTTCAGGATAAGGTTTAAAATTAGCAAAGAAGAAGGCTAAGCGCAAAAGCAGTATGAGTGATAAAGAGGCTAGGACAAGAAAAATTAGCTTCGAATTCATTAATTTGCAGATATCTTATCTTTTATTTTTTCAAATGTTGCTTCGCCAACAATCTTCCTTGATAAAAGCTCATCGATCTGTCCAAATGGCCTAGATTCAATTATACTAGCCGCGGTAACTGCACCGATTCCTGGTAAAGATTCCAGATCTGTAGCAGAAGCTGTATTTACATTCATTACTGATCCGCTAGCTTCCCCTGCGACTTCTTCCGTAAGTATCTCCTCTCCGGTTCTAGGGATATAGATCTTAAGACCGTCTGAGACCTTTTTAGCGAGATTTATGTTCTTTTCGATCCATTGCCTATCTGCTTGCTCACTCATCCCTCCTGCTGCTGCTAGTGCGTCTACAATGCGTGATCCTTGGGAGAGCTGATAAACGCCAGGATTAATCACAGCACCCTCTATATCTACAAGAATTTTTTGCTCAGGCGATTTAGCCTGCTCAACTATCAATGCAGGCTCATCTGGCTTTTGAAAAATATATTGAAAAACCCCAACAACAACAAGAATGAGGCCAATCCCTCCTAGGGCAAAGGGTAGTAAATTTTCTTTGATCCTGTCCATTTTATGTTACTACAAAATTAAGGATCTTACCTCGAACGTAAATGACTTTTATTATTTTCAGCCCCTCAAGATATCCGGAAATCTTCTCGTCGTTCTTAGCTAACTCTTCTATCCTTGCCTGGTCATCAGCATCACTTGAAGCTACCAAGATCAAACCCCTGAGCTTTCCGCTAATTTGAACAGCTATCTTAAATTCTTCCTCAGCTAAAGCTGATTCGCTAAATTCTGGCCATGACTGAGAATGCACAGATTCTTTTCCTCCAAGCGCCTCCCAAAGCTCTTCGGTCAAATATGGCGCGAATGGGGAAAGCATAATTACCAGCTTTTTAAGGTGATCTGAGCTTATGCTAGACTTTGATGCATTTAGATCATTTATCAGTTCCATTATTTTTGCCAAAGCTGTGTTGTAACGCAGATTTTCCACATCATTTCCCACACCCTTTATAGTTTTACTAAAACTCTTTTCAATTTTAGAATCGTCCAAAATATTAGCACTCACTGTTTTTGACTGATTTTCTGAGGCTATATGTGATTCCACAAATCTTCTAACTCTTTTCAGGAATCTTTCCATGCCTTCTATGCCTGAGTCTCTGAAATCTCCCCCCTGATCATATGGTCCTAAAAACATCAAATAGCTTCTTAACGTATCAGCTCCGTACTTATTTATATATTCATCAGGATTAACGACGTTCCCTTTACTTTTACTCATCTTCCCTCCGTCTTTAATCAAGAGTCCGTGAGCTCTAAATTTAGAAAATGGCTCATCAAAATCTAGAAGCTTCTGATCAAAAAGAACTTTAGTCACAAAACGAGAGTAAAGAAGATGCAAAACTGAATGCTCAGCTCCACCTATATACATATTTACCGGAAGCCACTTCTTAGTTCTTGAATCATCAAAAGGCTTATCTTCAACTTCGGTAGATGGATATCTTAAAAAGTACCACGAACTATCTAGAAATGTATCACAAACATCAGTCTCACGCTTGGCAGGCCCGCTACAATTAGGACATTTTACATTCACAAAATCCGAATCCCCGGCTAGTGGTGCAACCCCCGTCCCTAAAGGCTTAAAGTCTTTTATGTATGGGAGAATTACAGGCAAATCAGCTTCAGGAACAGGCTGCCAGCCACACTTATCGCAATGGATCATAGGAATTGGAGCTCCCCAATATCTTTGACGAGATATAAGCCAGTCTCTCAAATGATAATGTGTCTCCTTTGTACCTATTTCTTTATCTTCTAGCCATGAAATAATCTTGTGAAAATCAAAGGCACTATCCCACCCTGTCCAATCCCCAGAATCTTTAATTTGGCCTCGATGGGTATAGCACTCAGCCTCTCTCTCTGCTCCTTCAGGCGTGGCTAAAACGTATTTAATCGGAAGTTCGTATTTTTTTGCAAATTCAAAATCTCTTTCGTCATGCGCAGGCACAGCCATTATCGCTCCGGTGCCATAACCCATCAAAACATAATCACCAATCCAGACTGGAATTTTTTCTTTTGTGGCTGGATTTATAGCATAAAAGCCAGAAAAAACTCCTGTTTTTTCCTTCTCTAGGTCAACCTCCCCTTTTTCTAAAGCCTCAGTGATATATTTTTTAACATTTTGATCTAGTTTATCTATACTAGACTTAACAAATTGATGCTCTGGAGAAAGAACCAAAAATGTGGCTCCAAATAAAGTATCAGGTCTAGTTGTAAAGACTTTTATCTCTTCTGAGTTTTCAGTTTTAAATGTTATTAGAGCTCCCTCACTCTTTCCTATCCAATTCCTCTGCGCGATTTTTACTTTTTCAGTCCAGTCAATGCGATCCAAACCCTCAAGCAAACAATCTGAATATTTTGTGATCTTAAAGAACCATTGCTCAAGCTGTTTTTGCTCAACCTTAGAATTACATCTCTCGCACAATCCACTTAAAACCTGCTCATCAGCCAGAACTGTCTTACAAGATGGGCACCAGTTAACCTCAGCTTTCTTCTTTTCCGCAAGTCCAGCTTTAAATAATTGAATAAATAACCACTGAGTCCATTTATAATAATCAGGCTTGTAAGTTTCAACTGTTCTATCCCAATCAAAGCTATTTCCAATCATCCTTAACTGCTCGTAAAATCTTTTTTCAGAAATTTTAGCCTGATCTGATGGATTTACTCCTATTTTTAATGCATAGTTCTCCGAATGAATTCCAAATCCATCAAGGCCAATTGGCTCAAAAACCTCATGCCCCTTTAGCCTCATAAATCTCCCGTAAACATCAGCACCAGTAAAAGCATACATATTTCCTACGTGAAGTCCTTCAGCTGAAGGATATGGGAACATCATGAGGTTATAATACGGATTTTTAGCGCCCTCCATGTCCGGGTGATAGATTTTTGACTCAGTCCATTTCTTATTCCACTTATCCTGAATCTCTTTATGATTGTATTTTTTCTTTGCGTCCATTAATAGTTAGTCTTTTAATCAGGCTCAAAACAAGTATAGCACACTTGTAATTTAGCATTTATTTTCCTACCATGGGATTATGAAGTTTTATACAGATGCGCTAATTGTCTTGGGCTCATTTATACTTGTTTTTGTTTGGCAAAATAGTCAACTCGCGCAATACTCGATTCCCTTTGTTGGATTTCTGGTCTTTTTGTTCCTGCTTATCTCATTTAAAAGAAAACAAAATCTTAACCTAGGCGGACCCGTAAATTTCTTTATTCTTAACACAATACTTCTACTTTTTATATTTTCTACTGGCGGAATAGAATCAAACCTATTCTTTCTGATATATTTTCTCCTTTTCGCGGCTGCATTCATTATGGATCCAAGAAGCGTATTTATAATTCCAATCGGGCTAATAATTATTTTCTGGTCACAAATATTTCAAGGAGATGTAGGTGCAAATATAATTAAAGTAGCTTCTATCTCAATTCTTTCTCCCCTAGCCTACTTCTTCGGAATTCAATTTAAGAAAAATGACAAGGCAGCGGATGAAATATTAAAAACAAAAGAAAGAGCCTCGTCTTCGGCTGATGAAATATCCTCGGATGTAAAGGAAGTAATTGAAAGCGGAAAAAGCAAGCTTAATCCTAAGGAACTTGGAAAACTTAAGGAAATACTGGATGAAACTAAAGACTTAAGAGAAGAAAAGAAATAATTATGAAAACTGCTCTAGCCTCAGTGCTACTACTTTTTGTAGTCTTCTTAGGCTTATTTACTACTCAAACTTTCGCTCAAGTAATGTCTAATGGGAGCTTTAGGATTGAGATGGGAAACCTGAATTCAATTGCCGGTGAATCAAGTGGATCAAACTATAACTTAAGCATAACCTCTGGTGAAACTGCCTCCGGTCTTTATAGCGGAACAAATTATAAAGTAAGAGCGGGTTTTCAATATATCCCGAGAGGCGCACCTTTTTCGTTATCACTCTCAAATACTCTTATAGATTTTGGAGTTCTATCGCCTACAAATCCAGTAACCAGAACTACAACTTTAACTATTTCAAACACTAAAGCATCTTCATATCAAGTGACAGCTTCAGAAAATCATCAATTGATCGTAAATAAGACAGGAGCCATAATCCCCGACACGACTTGTGATGGTGGAAATTGCAATCAAACAAGAGCTGGAGAGTGGTCAAACACCTTAACTTATGGCTTTGGCTACAGGTGTGATGCAGTTTCGATCGCGTCAAATGGAGGATCGAGTCCATCATGCGTAACTGGAGATTCCTCTTTCTCATCAAATAAAAGTTATTTTAAACAATTCGCAGATGCATCAAAGAAAGAAAACTCACAGGTGGTAGTAAAAGGCGGCATGGGTAGATCTCAAAAAGCTACAGTTACTTATAAGGTTAATATCCCCTCTTCTCAAGCTACCGGAAACTACACAAATGCAGTGACATATGTGGCTACACCAAATTTCTGATATGAAAATAAAAGTTTTAATATTTACATTTCTCTTAATCCTTTTTTCTACGAATAAAGCTAATGCGCAGGAAATTTCAGTTGGAATTGATCCCTCAATACTTCAAATCGAGGCTACGGGGCCATCCCTCGTAAAAAGCCCAATTAGCATTGAAAACAAATCAGATCAAAATGTAACTTATAGCATCTTTTTGGTGCCTTTCAAGGCCAGTGATTTAGCAAATGGACAGCCGGAATTTGAAAGAGATTTATTAGATAGCTATAAAGATATTTTTGGGAGAATTAAAATATCTGATGAAAATGGAACACTAACTCAAATTAGCCTTGCCCCTAAGCAAAAGAAAGACCTTACGCTTTCGATCAGAGTTAATGAAGGTGAACCTCCTAAGGACTATTACTTCTCTGTCGTATTCATATCAGAAGCAATAGGCGAAGCAAACAAAGAAAGCTTTGTTGGTGCGCGGGCAGGAATAGGAACCAATGTTTTACTCTCAATTGGACCAAAATCTCCTACAAAAGGCCATATTCAGGAATTTACAGGTAAAAAATTCCTCACACGAGGCCCTACTGAATTTAGCCTCAAAGTAAAAAATGAAAGCGCGCATTATGTTAACACAACTGGTAATGTTCTGATAAAAAATGTATTTGGACAGGCCGTTGGGAACATAAATCTCACGCCTGCAAACATTCTCTCAGGCTCAAGTAGACTCATTGCGTCCGAGAACAATGAAGACCCAAACATTCCAAAGATAATCTGGGATGAAAAATTCCTGCTAGGAATATATAGAGCCGAACTAACCCTAGCCCTATCTGAAGAAGGCCCAATCTATAAAGATTCAATTACTTTCTTTGCATTCCCCTTTGAACTTATTGGTGGCCTTCTAATCGTCATCCTCATAATCATAGGAATGATTAAGAGAGCGAGATCAAGAACTTCTTAAATTAGTAACCTAAGAACCAGCTGTGATGCTTGGGCGGAGCAATTTTTTTCTTAGGCATTGGCTTTCTTAGGATGATGCTTTTAAGTTTATCTCTGAGTCTCTTAGAAAGCAGTATAAGAAGTAGGATAATGCCTACTATGACAAGCAAAACGATAAGTAGAATTAACAGAAGATTTTGCTGCAATAAACCCCCTAGGGACAATGCCTCTAGATCTTTAGTTCTCGTAGGTTTCTCTGAGTCTTTTTCTTCATATCTGGCAGTCGCAAAAAGACTATATTTCCCTGCTGGAATATCTTTTATTTCATATTTATAATAACCATTCTGATCTCCCAATACTTCTATTCTTATATCTTTTGATATATTTATTATTACTTTTGCGTTAGGCATAGAGTAGCCTGATGCAAACACTGAAGACCCGGGATTTATCTTCTGACCTGAAAGCCCAACCGTCGGAGGTAAAAATATCTCCCCCTTGCTTGTATCTTCAAATACGGGATCAATCTTCAAACACGTATAGGAATCTCCTACTCTTTTAACATCTATAGCTTCCATGCAAAAATCAGTAAAGCCTTCGTTTACAAAAACATTATTTAGAGTAAAGTAACCTTTCGGGTCAGCCACAGTCGAAGCCATAAAAATTGAGTCCTGACTCATAACAACCGAAGCAAATGGAGAAACATAACCAGAAAAAGCAACATAATACTTACCAACTGAAGCCGAAACATTAGTCGATTGTGCGCTTATATCTCTAGGGAATATGAAAGCTAGTAAGCAGATTAAAAAAATATGCTTCCTCATTAATAAATTTATATCAGAAAAGGACTTGATGAACAAACGCAAAATCCTATCACTTAATATTCATGATTGCTAAATCTTCGATTTTTTATTTAAAAAACCAGTGAAAACTAAATATCTGTTAAAACATCCATAAAACACCCCGTTCTTAAGTTTTCACAGAAAAACACATACGCCCATTAACTGTATCAAACTATAAAATATAGCTTCATTTTTTAAGACTCTAGGTCCTTGACAGCATAGTATATACTCACATATTCTAATTGTATGGGTAAAAATCTTTTCACAGTTCAGATAATGCGTATAATCCGTATAATCTCGTGGCTGAACCCCTTGAAACCTAAAAAGACTTTAGGTAATTAATTTTATGAATTTATCTGCCCAGTTTAAAGAATATTTAATCTCACAGAGCAACCCACCCTCTCTTGTAACCGTAAAAAATTATATTTCGGATATAAATAAATTTATACGCTGGATTGAAGCTAAACTCGGATATGAATTTAATCCTTCAGATGTAAACCAAAACCTCATAGATAAATTTAAAGAAGAGAGTCTTAGTACATATTCCGCAAGCTCAGTAGAGCGATCACTCTCGTCACTTCGTAAATTTTTCTATTTCTTGAAGCTAGAGGGGAAAATATCTCAAACCCCTTTTGAAGTATCGACGGTTAAGACCGAAGCTCCTGATCCATGGAGGATTAAAGAGTTCAAGAATCATTTGTATGTTTTTGGTGCATCACATCTTACTATAAAGAACTATGTCATTGACGTAAAACAGTTCTTAACATGGGCAGATGAGGTCGTGAAAACGGATGAAGCTTGGGAAATAAATAAGGCAAACAACTTTAGCAAGATCACATCTGGACTGATAGAAGAATATAAAACAAGACTTCTAAATGAAGCTCACCTCTCCCCTGTCTCAGTAAACAGAAAACTCTCCTCGATCAGAAGATTTATTTCATGGGCTACCGAAGAGGGATTAATCAAAGATCAGGCAGAGGTGATAAATCTCCAGCCAAACGACTTTGGATTCAAAACTCATTCCTCTGCAGTCTTAGCCACAACTGCTGTAGCAACTGAAGCTTTAAGCGAGATTGGGAAAGCTCAAGCTTATTCAGCCTTCCCTCCTCTCCGAGTAGCTCAAAAAACCAAAGAAAGCGCAATCGCAGCTTTCGATACGGCTCTGACAGCTCCCCTGGCTGATGCATTAGAAAAGTCCGATGAAGTCATTTGGAATTTAAAAGGTCGCCCAGTTTTTAAAGATAAAATCAAAGCTAGTTTTAAAATTCCTAGCTTCAAGATGATAGATCCTAAGAAAATAAATAATGTGCCTAAGTCTTTTTATGCGCCTGCTCTGATTTCAACAGCTAGCTTCCCTCTCCACAGGAAAGCACTACATCACGCCAGACATTCAAGACCTAAATGGTATAAAGCATATCATTCATATGCATTCGCATCTTATCTGCATTTTTCTATATTAATGCTCTTTATCTCTGCGATGGGATATATGGTATTCAACGATTTTAATACAAAAAAGCAAACTCCTATTTTCGCAGCCCTTCCAAGTGCTCCGCCAAGAATTCTCTCTTTCCAGGGAAGATTAACTGACGCGAACGATAATCCGATTACAAAAGGCACAACACTCAGAATGGCGATTTACAACAATCAGTCAGCAACTGGATCTGCACTTCTCTGGCAGGAAATTGTTAGCCCTACTCCAGACGAAGAAGGAATCTTTTCTATTCTATTAGGTAACAATAATCCAATACCTCAAAGTCTCTTTGCGCAAAACTCAGGACTTTGGCTCGGAGTTACAGTTGAAAGAACTAGTGAACTAAAACCCCGTCAGCAAATCGCAACTGTCGCTTTCGCAGCAAATGCCGAAACACTTCAAGGCCTCCCGCCTATTACCAATACCACTGCAACTTCAAATGTAGTCCTAGCACTTAACTCATCTGGAAACCTAACAATAGGAGGCACTGCAAATCCTATTTTTCAAGCAACTGGCGGAACATTTACTGTTTCTGGTAGAACTTTAGTTCTTACAACTTCAAATAATGGAAATATTACGCTTGCTCCAAATGGAACAGGCATAATCGATATACAAAAATCGATACAAAATACATCAAACACTAGCGCACTAGTACCAGGATCTGTGACAGTTGAAGATATATTTTCAGTCGTAGCAACTTCTTCAGGCCAAGCTGTACTTAATCTTTCCCAAGGATCCACCGGGGATCTTATTTTAGCTTCAGTTTCTGGTAGCACTAAACTCAGAATCGATAATGGTGGAAATTTGATAGCAGCCGGAAGCCTTAATGGACTAGGAGTCAGCTCCGGAACTGTTACTTCTGGAACTTGGCAAGGAACAGCAATTGGCGCACCATATGGCGGAACAGGACAGACTTCCTACTCCACTGGAGACATGCTTTACGCAAGTGACTCCACCGTAATTTCAAAACTAAATATTGGTTCTAATGGTACCTGTTTAACTTCAAATGGCACTACTCCATCCTGGGTGTCATGTCTTACTGCAAGTGGCGGATCAGGATACTGGAATCAATCTGCAGGCGCAGTTTTTCCCAACAACTCAACGGTTGATTTACTTATCGGAGGCCAATCAACTGACTCAGCAAAATTCGCAATTATAAACATAGCTGGATCACGCGGATCCCAAACAGCAAGTCTTTCTGGAAATATAGTTCTAGACACTTCTTCTGCAAGTATTGAAACAACAAACGGACAAACGCTTTCACTCGGAGGAAGCAATACTGGATTTATAAACATTGATTCTGGATCTGGCATTATAAGTCTTTTAGATAACACAACTATTACTGGAACTCTTGGAGTTTCAGGATTAGCAACATTTAATGGAGGGCTAACTGTTCCATCAGGTCAAAGTACAACTCTAGTTTCATTTACTAATAACGGAGGTATTCTATACACAAACGGAAGTGGAGTTTTAGCTCAAACAAGCGCTGGAAGCTTAGGAGAATGTTTTATCTCTAATGGCGGTGGCGCTCCAACTTGGGGCTCTTGTGTAGGCTCTGGCGGAACTAATTGGAATATTACCGACGGAGCAATTTATCCCAAATTAGCCTCAACATTAGACTTTTTAATTGGAGGAGCATCAAGTGATAGTGCTAAATTCGCTATCTTAAATGTAAATGATACGCGAGGAAATCAAACCGCTTCACTCTCAGGAGGAATTATTCTTGATTCAAGTACAGCTACAATTCAGACAACACTAAATCAATCACTATCTCTTAATCCAAATGGCGGATACGTAGGAATTGGTACAAGTACTCCTACATATAAACTAGAAGTTGAGGGTATTCAAGATGCTGGAATATTCATCGATGCCGATACAGCTAGCGGATTTGAAGGAAAAGGGCCATTCGTTAAATTTAGAAATAATGGTTCAGATTCAGAAACTGCTTATGTGGGAATTGTTGATGGATCCGGATCTGATCCTGAGGGTAACCTTGTTCCAGGTGCTCTCCCGGGCAATCTATTCTTAGGCACATTGGGAGCAAGGGGAATTGATTTATCTACAAACTCTACTCTTAGAGGAACAATAACATCTACTGGATTATTTGGTCTTGGTACATCAGCTCCAAATTCCCAGCTCTATGTAACTAGACCACTGACATCAGGTGTTACAGGTAAAGCTCTAGCTATCTTCGATCAAATTGAGAATCAAGATATATTTACAGCTTCAGCTTCTGGAGCAACTAAGTTTGTTATAAAAAATGATGGAAACGTAGGAATTGGGACTACCAATCCCCTTTCTCAATTAACAGTCGGAGAAATTGGAAATGGTCCATTTAATCTTTTACCAACAGGTGGTTTTTCACTGGCAGTTAGAAGCAAAGGAGATACTCTCACAACCAATGGAATGATTTTAACCGCTTCTGATTATGAATCTTATGGAGGCGCTTTATATTTTAATGTTCCAAGTGCTTTCTCTGGCACCACCTATAAAGGCCAGATTCAAGCAAGCGGATATTCCGGAACGTTTGATCTCGTTCTTCAGCCAAATGGAAGTAATGTGGGTATCGGAACAAATACAACTACAGCAAAGCTCGATGTCGCAGGCACCGCTTCAATAGGAGGTCAATTATCTTTTAGATCAGGAACTGCTCAAATTCAATCAACCCAAAATCAAAATATAACTATTGGAGGTAATACTACTGGGAATATCATTCTTTCTCCTCTTAACGGAAGCGGATCCCTACAATTTACAAATCTAACAACTAACGGAGGTGTTCTATTCACAAATGGATCCGGAGTCCTTGCTCAAACCCCTGCCGGCAGCTTGGGAGAATGTTTTATTTCTGGTGGGGGTGGCGCTCCTTCCTGGGGATCCTGCGGGAGCTCTGCTGCGGCAAGTTATTGGAAGCTAAATAGTGGAGCTATCTCCCCCATTAATAGCACGCTTGATTTATTGATTGGCGGGACAGCTACTGCTTCTTCTAAATTCGCATTTATAAATGTTAATTCTGGTACTCCAACTCTAAAAATCTTTAATTCAACAAGTGCAAATTCATTGAATCTTTATCATGATGGAACCGATGCTCACCTTGAAGCATCTTCTGGTCAAGTTGTAATTGGAAGCGGAACCGGAAATGTAGTAATTGAAGATTCCTTAGTAAATGACACAGCTAATAATTCTGGTTTCCTTAAAATTGCCGACAAACTACTGGTTCAAAATACTGAAAGCTCAGCTCTCGTAGTATTTGACAACCTTGGAAGTGGTGATATCTTCACAGGATCAGCCTCAGGAACTACAAGATTTGTAATTAATAACAGTGGAGATATTTCTGCATTCGGCGGAGATATAACAAATGGAACAGCAAACCTGGATATTGGAGAGGCACTCTCTGGAGATATTTCTATAACAGGAGATTTCGTTCCATCAGCAGATAACTCTTATACACTTGGAAGCTCGTCAAGCTCATGGAATACTCTCTATATAAAAGGTCCATTTAATCTAAATGGTAGTAATGGATCTGCCGGTGAATGTCTTAAATCCGGAGGAAGTGGAGCTGCAACATGGGGTTCATGCGGATCTTCATCAGGATCAAGCAACTGGACTCTAAATACCACGACTGGAGTATTAAGACCAAACAACAATACTGCAGATATTCTATTCGGTGGAGTTGCTACAGCTTCTTCTAAATTTGCTTTCCTTAATGTAGCGGGTGGAACTCCAATAGCTTCTATCTCTGCTAATTCAGGGTCTGGAGCTACATACTTGTCAGGCACAGGACAGTTAGGAACAACAAGTAGACAGGCATTATTCTTAGGTAACTCTACAGTAAATAGCACCACTGGAGATGTATTCATTAATTCTGATTCAAGCTCAGGACTCAGAGTAGGAATTGGCACTACAAATACTACCTCTACTAATTCACTAGCAGTTGGAGGAAATTCCGGAGACTTAATTAGATTAATTGGAGGAACAGGAGCAATTAATGAAAGTGCATTCGTAACATTCCAGTCCAGAGGAAGATTTGGGTATGATGGTTCAGTTTCAGGTGGAGCAGTTGTTCTATCAGACGCTAATGCTTCAAAGCCAATTATCTTCATGGCTGGTGGTCCCTCAGTGGAAAAGATGAGAATTGGAGCTAACCTTACATCTGCATCAGCTTCTGTGTCAGGTTCTACATCATTCGCAGGATTAGTTGTAGATAATTCATTTGCTTCAGGAGATATATTTACAGCTTCTAAGTCTGGGAAAACTCACTTTGTAATCGATAGAAACGGAAATGTAGGAATTGGAAATTCTATGCCACGATCAAGACTTGAAGTTGGAGCAAATTTAGGAACAGGGATCGATGAAGTTATTACAGTTAGAAGTCAAGGAAGAGCAGGACTTCATCTATTCTCTGACACAAGTGACAATGGAGCTGAACCAGGTGGCGCATATGTCTTATTTAATGATGATGGAGCAACTACTACTGGAGGAGCAATTATCGGAACTATTCAGGCTGCAAATACTGACCCATCAGGAATAGCGTTTTCAAATCTAGACACAAATTCATTTTTAATCGGACTTAGAGAGGCTCAAGATATTCAATTCGGAACAAACTCTACAGCTAGTATGATCCTAAGCGCTACTAATCTTTTAGGTCTCGGGACCACAGCGCCCACCTCACAACTTTATGTCACTCGCCCACTTACTTTCGGAGCTACTGGAAAAGCTCTAGCGATATTCGATCAAATCGAAAATCAGGATATCTTTACAGCTTCCTCGTCCGGAACACCTAGATTTGTGATTAAAAATTCAGGAAATGTCGGTATTCAAACCAGCAGTCCAAATTATCCTCTCCAAATAGGTAACGGCTCATCTAATACAAATAATTTGGCTATCTACTCACAAGATAATATGGCAGGATTTTTAGGCACTTTTACTGATAATGCAATTTTCAGTGTGAATCGTGATATTCAATCAGGCACATTTGTCGATACTGCTCAGGCACATGCTGAAATAAGACTAGAAAGCGCTGCTTCTGCATCTCAAATAAGCTTTTGGACAACTACATCAAATAATACTTTAGCAACAGAAAGAATGAACCTAAATGAAAACGGAAGCTTGGCTATTGGCGATGTTTCTACTGCTATTCCTACTGAAACCAAACTTATGCTCGGAGGACTTACGACTACAGAGGGCGGTCAATTACAATTAAATCCAGGCTCCTCAGGCTCGACTGCATGGTTTGCTGACGTATTTAGTAATAATTTTAGGCTATTGTCCGGCACAACCACAGGCTCGAGTGTTACTAGAATGAGATTCGATAATACTGGAAAGGTTGGATTTGGAACTGAAAACGATACACTTGCATCACACTTCGAAATCACAAGACCGCTTTCTTTCGGAGCTACAGGAAAAGCTTTACTGAACCTTAATCAAATCGAAAATCAAGATATATTTACAGCCTCAGCTTCAGGAACAGCCGTGTTTACGATTGGAAGAAACGCTGACGTAGACATTACGGGAGCAAGCCCTGTAATTTCACTTATCAATACAGATAGCGGAGAGGATGATTATCAGTTTAGAACAGATGGCGATAATTTTTATATCGATAACACAACTAGCGGTCTGGTTTATTTAAGAAATGACTCTGCTAATACTCAATTGGAAGTTTTATTAGATGATGATCTTGCTGCTAGAGGTGTTTGTTACTCAACTGAGATCACCTCAGGCAATAGCGAAATGAGAGCCCTAGGTGATTGTAGCGCAGCCCCAAGTGATTATGCAGAATGGTACGAAACAACTGGAGCAGAAGAAGCTGCTGATATTGTAACTATTTCTCAAGATTCAATCACTTACAATGAAGATCTTTTAGACACTAAAACAGGTGTCAAAACAGGTATAAATAAAGATTACACAATTTCCAAAGTAAAAAAGTCAACCTCTCCATATCAGACTGGAATAATTGGAATTATTTCAACAAATCCTCACGAAATCATTGGAGAAAATGTTCTAAAGCAAGGTCAGAATCCAAAACCTCTTGCACTAAATGGAAGAGTACCAGTTAAAGTTACATCAGAAAATGGAGTCATAAAACCCGGAGACATGATTACCTCCTCCTCTATTCCTGGTGTTGGTATGAAAGCAACAAATGCAGGAAAAGTAGTAGGAATGGCAATTGATTCATTTTCAGGAGATGGAATTGGTCAAGTAATGGTTTATGTTAATAATCATAATTATGACCCCGATGTTCAATTAGCAGACTCAGGATACTTAACGCTAACGCCAACAATCGATGATAACTTTGAAGTAAAAAGACAAAGCGGCGAAACAGTCCAAAGAATCGGTGCTTTCTCAGAAATAATAACAGCAAAAATTAAATCAGGATATTTTGAAACAGGAAAACTCTTAGTAACTGGTTCAGCCTCCGTGAAAAATCTCAGTACTGAAACTTTAGCTTCAACAATAGGAAATTTTTCACAGCTTAGCACAGATTCAATCGTAATTGGCAGCGAGAATATCACTATCGCAGGACAAAGCCTTAGAGAATACATAGCCTCAATTGTCGAGGATGTAGTAGGCGCTCAAGAAGAAGATACTATAATAGTAGCTCCTATTTTAGCTACGGATATAATCACTCCAAAGACTGGTAAGAACCTAACCATCAAGCTTGGATCAGATGATTCATCTTCTACTTTTCAGATTCAAAACCTATCAGGCACAACCGTTGCTGCAATTGACGCATTGGGTAACGCTTCCCTATCCGGTGAACTTAAATCAGATAGCATAGTCACAAATAATGCATCCATCTCAGGCACACTTAGAGCAACAAAGATAATTGCAGATCAAATCGAGGGATTAAATATTCAAGCTTCGAGTGTATCCGCTAATTATATTACTAATAACTATTACCAAGAAGCGACACCTTCGGGCCAAACTTACCATGCAACTGGAAGCGCAAGCTTTGATAATCTCGTGGCTATGAGGGCTACATTTGAACAAGGACTAATGGCATTTGGACCAGCAAGCTTCTATGAAGCATCAGTCGCTGATAGATTATTTGTTGGCTCCAAACTTTCATTAGCAGACACAAGTATTAATGTGCTAGGCGGTAATCTAGAACTACAACCGCTAAGACAAGGCGGAGTTTCATTAGTTGGCGGACAAGTAGAAATTGATGTCGATGGAAATTTAAGAGTTGATGGCAATGCTTATTTCGCAAAAGACGTAGACATTAAAGGAAAGCTATTAGCAAGCTTTGTCTCCCCTCTTCCTGGAAGAGATTTTGTTTTGGAGTTAGGTAAAAGAGATGGCGATTCGGAAAGTGAAAATCACAACTCATCATTTATTATCAGAAACTCAAGCGCTTCTGCTCTTCTCTCAGTTAACAATCAAGGAGATCTGAACGCTTCAGGCGCAGGAACGTTTAATAAATTGAACCTTAATATTGTAAATAAAGCTTTAGCTATCTCTCCTACTGAAGTTATTGCAACTGGATCTGCTGGAACTGCTGAGATTCAGCCAAACAGAGAAGAATTAACAGTTAGAAATGCATTAGTCACTGAGGATTCTCTTATATACATCACTACAAAGACATCTACGCAAAGTGAGAGTGTTTATTTATTAAGACAAGTGCCGGGCAAATCATTTACCGTAGGAATTTCAAATCCTATCAACAAAAAAGTGCCTTTCAACTGGATAATCATAAATTGATCTAGTTTTGTCCAATTTTTATTCTTGACATTATACTTTTACTGGAATAAAGTAGGTTAATAAATGGAAAATAGATCGCTATTATCTGCCAGAATAGAGAATTTATCAATCTTACTAATAGGAGGCTTCCTCTTTTTATTCCCTATTATAATAGTAAGCCTCACAACTGACGCATATGTAGTTCCAAAACAAGCACTTCTCTCTATCGTGGTATTAGCTGGAATTCTTTTAATTGGCGCAAAAGGACTCATAAATAGAGCAGTTAGATTGAGAAGAACTCCCTTCGACCTGCCACTCGCTCTTTTTGGAACAGCGCTATTCCTTTCAGCTATATTTGCAGTTAACAGATTTGATTCATTAATTTCATTTGTTCCATTCTTATTCGCTATACTATTATTCTTCTTAATAACTAACAGTGCTCGAAGACAAAAAGATTTAGTATTCCTAACTGGTGCCCTAATCTCAGGAGCAATCGCAGTCTCCGCAATAACTGTTCTTTCATATGTAAAAATCTATCCCCTACCATTCTTATTCGCTAAAAATCAGGCATTTACTCCACTCGGAAGTCTTTTCGATCAAGCAATATATCTAATAGTAATTCTTAGCATGTGTCTATTAATGGCATGGCCTGCACTTAAAAGAAGAACGGTAGAAAAAAATAGAATCATATTTGTAGCAGGATCACTATTCATACTTATTGGAGTTGCCGTAACAATTCTAGGCGTAGTTACACTCCAAAGACCAACGATCCTTCCTTACCAAATCGGATTCCAGACAGCTTTTGCAGCAATTTCACAAGACACAGGAAGAGTTATTCAAGGATTCTTAATGGGATCAGGTCTCGGCACATATTTAACAGACTTTACTAGATTTAAACCAGCTACTATTAATTTAAATGAAACACTCTGGAGTCTTTCATTTCTTAGATCCTCAAGTTTTGCATTGGAGTTAATCGCAACAACTGGATTACTTGGAATTCTATCTTTCTTATTCTTAGTTTACAGAATATTCAGAAGCAGACCCCTCTTCGTTCCTTTAATATTAATCGTTGGTGCAGCTTTCATACTTCCTTTCTCTTTCTCAAGCTTAGTATTAATGTTCGTAATGTTAGGTCTTTACAGCGCACAACAAGGATTCTCTGAGAGACAAAAACACAGATTCTTTGACGTAGAGCTCAAGTTAGTTACACTTAAAAAAGGTGTGTTCGCTTTAACTGATCCAAACGCAAGAAATAATTCAGAACATGAGAATCTACTTCCAATTGGAGTATTCGTTGGAACATTAATATTCGTAGGATTAGTTGGATTCGTTACAGTTAAGTTCTTCGTATCAGACTACCTATTTCAGCAATCATTCGTAGCAGCTGCAGCAAATGACGCTCAAAAAACATACACCCTTCAAACCAGAGCTATAAACATGTTCCCACAACGCGATGGATTCCACAGAATCTTCTCTCAGATTAACTTAACCCTTGCTAACAATCTAGCTTTGAGTATCCCACAAGGCCAAACAGTAAGCGCAGAAACCCAGCAAACAATCTATCAACTGATCCAACAATCAATAAATAGCGGAAGAAATGCGACTACCATCTCTCCTCAAACAGCTATAAATTGGCAGAATCTTTCATCAATCTACAGAAGTCTTATCGGATTTGGACAAAATGCAGATCAGTTCGCAGTATTTGCTAACCAACAAGCAATATTGCTTGATCCAAACAATCCTCAGGAATACATTAACTATGGTGGAATTTTCTATCAACTTGGACAATGGGATGAAGCTATCAGACAATTCCAAATCGCAGCTCAGCTAAAACCAGACTATGCTAACGCATACTACAACTTGGGACATGCTCTAGAACAAAAAGGAGATCTTCAGAATGCATTAGTTCAATACCAAACAGTAAGAAACTTAGTAGCTGAGGACAAAGCAAGCCAAGACGTTATCAATAATGAAATCGCAGCATTAGAAGCTAAGATAAGCTCAACTCCAGTTGCTCAATCAGGAGATTCTCAGATTGGAATTAGTCAACCACAAGCTCAATTACCAGAACAAGATCCACCTGTTCAGATTCCTGCACCACGACCATCAAATAGTCCAACACCAAGTCCAAGAACTTCTCCAGCTCCAACAAGCGCTAATTAAGAACAAAATAAAACTTCAGATATTCAAATATGCTATTTTATAGCACCAAAAAATACGCCAGCTAAGACGCTCTCGTTAATTTTTTGGAAGAGTAATTACTCTTGTGGTTGCTCGTCTCTTGGAGCTTCGTCTCTAGAAGATCTAGAGTCACGAGAAGAACGACCGTCCCCCCCATTATCTCTTTGTTTTCTAAAACAATCTCCGCAAAGAACTGGTCTGTCGCCTCTCGGTTGGAAAGGAACTGAGTCTTTTCTACCGCAATTTGAACAGGTTATTTCGAACATCTCTCTTGGTCCACCACCGTTTCCACCTCGTCCGCCTTCCATTCTAGCTTTTTTAGCTTGTCTGCATGAAGGGCATCTGACAGGTGCGTTTTGGAACCCTTTAGACTGATAGAACTCTTGTTCTGATGCAGTCCAAACGAATTGATTTCCACAATCGCGACATGTTAAATTTTGATCTTGAAATGCCATATGTTTACGTACTACTTACTTCTGACTTATAACTTCTAACTTTTTTGTTAGCTGTTAGTCGTAAGTTGTTAGTAGTTAATTTTTTTCACCTCCTCTTACCTTCTTTAGTCCGTCAAAAAACGAATCAAAGAAAAGTCATGATTGGAAAAAATTATATGTTTTGAGGCTCTCCTCTGGGATATGTTCATCTATTTTCCCAGAGAACTTATTTAGTTTCCATGGGCTACTAAATGGATTATATTATAAACCACAAGAAAATAGCAAATTGTGTTCAATTTTTGAGGCTAAGTATTAAGTGGACCGGAAGAGATTTGAACTCTCAACCCCCTCCATGCCATGGAGGTGCTCTACCGTTGAGCCACCGGCCCGCGATACCATTTTTACGATCTATTGAAGGAATCCGAGAGGATTCACGAGCACTCCATTCTGGATAACTTCGAAATGTAAATGCGGTCCGGTTGTTCTTCCTGTAAGTCCCACTGTTCCGATCACAGTCTTTCCTGCTACAACTGACTGGCCTGGACTTACATAAATGGCTGACATGTGAGCATAGTGACTTCTATAACCATTCCCTGAGTCAATGTAAACATTATTCCCATATCCTCCGTCCCAGGTTCCAGCGATTACATTGCTTACTGTTCCTGTGTTTGCTGCGACAATTGGAGTTCCCACATCAGCAGTGATATCAAGCGCCATATGATACCAAGCTGGATACTGAGAAACTCCGCCTCTTACTGGCCATGCAAAACCTGCTGAGGAAACAGATGAAGGACTTTGAGCAAAAATAGCTTGACGTGGTCTAACATAAGTAGACTGCTCTTCAGGCTTAACTCCATCCGGAACTATAAGGGTTTGGCCAGCGACAAGTGAAAATGTTTCTGGGTTTGCGAAATCATTAAAAGGAAAATCTACGATCTTCTGAGGCTCAGTATCTAACTTTTTAGCAATTGTATAGATAGTTTCTCCCTGAGTAACTTTATATGAAAGTCCTGTTACAGGCAGAATTTGTAACTCGTCTCCTACCGCAATCCCCTCACCTGCCAGATCATTTTCCCATTGGATCGTCTCAACGGACACTCCAAATTTACTTGCAATAGTTGAAAGCGTATCTCCTTTTTGAACTGTATAAGTTATAACCTTGTCTCTGGGCTTTCTCGAAATATCCGTAGAAAAAACATTATCTCCGACGATAATTGATTGTTTTTGAGGCTCTTGTGTTTCAGGATTTTGAGTTTCCTGAGAAAAAACCGGATATGTTCCAGCAATGATTGGAGAAAAAGCCATACCAATTCCTAAAACTGCCATAGCTGAAATATGCAAAAAGGGCCGGTTGTAACGGCCTCTCTTCATCATAAAGAACTTAACGAGTATATTCTTATTCTTCTCAAAATAGACAGAAGACTTAACTACCTTTTTCTTAAGGTACTTTGAAAAAAATTCAGTAAATTGTGTGAACTGAATGATAAATCTATCAATCGGATTCTTTGCCAAAAATGGGTGTTTTTTAAGCATGAAGCAACCAAAAGTTTAACAAAAAATAGGGTCTAAAGTCAAACAAGTCTAACTTTTTCCGAGGCTGTCGAGGAATTCATCGTTTGTTTCAGTAGAAGGAAGTCTCTCAATCATAGTCGCTGTTCCCTCTCCATCTCCAAGCATAGAAAGCATGCGTCTAAGAGTAACGGTCTTTTTTAGCTGTTCCGGAGAAAGAATCAATTCTTCTTGTCTTGTTCCAGATCTCTCAATATCAATTGCTGGGAAAATTCTCTTCTCAGCCAATCTTCGATCAAGATGAATTTCAGAATTTCCTGTTCCTTTAAATTCTTCATAAATAAGATCATCCATGCGTGAACCAGTGTCAACTAACGCTGTTCCAATAATTGTTAGTGATCCGCCTTCTTTACAATTTCTTGCTGCTCCGAAAAATCTTTTTGCTGGCCACAAAGCTGCCGGGTCAAATCCTCCTGAAAGAGTTCTTCCTGAAGGCGCAACTGCTAAATTATATGCGCGAGCGAGTCTAGTAATAGAATCAAGAAGAATAACTACGTCTATTCCCATTTCGACAAGTCTCTTTGCTCTTTCAAGTGTAATTTCAGCGACACGTGTCTGATTCTCAGGCGGTTCATCGAAATTAGATGCGATAACGTCTCCTTTAACTGAACTGGAAATGTCGGTCACCTCTTCAGGGCGCTCTCCAATTAAAGCTGCCATAAGATGAGCCTTTGGAAAATTCTGAGAAATTCCAGCTGCGATTTCTTTTAGGATTGTTGTTTTTCCAGCTTTTGGAGGAGAAACTACCATTGCGCGCTGCCCAAAACCAATTGGCGCCATCAAATCAATCATTCTTGTTGAGAGTGGAGTTTTACCAGTTGTGAGAATTACCTGTTTTGCAGGATAAATTGGCGTTAAGTCATCGAAGTATTCACGTCTCATAGATTCTTCCGCTGGAAGCTCATTGACCTTTTCTACCTTAAGAAGTCCAAAGTATCTCTCTGTATCCTTTGGTGGTCTTCCAAGACCCTCTACTAGGTCTCCGGAGCGAAGCATAAATCTTCTTATTTGAGATTGAGAAATATAGATATCTCTAGCTGATGGAATAAATTTAGGACGTAAAAATCCATGTCCTTCTGGCTGAATATCTAAGTAGCCTGAAACTTCATAGGCTTGTTCCTGACGAGGCGCTTGATATGACGAGTAATTATTATTTACTGGTCTTTGAATTGAGTTATCATTCGAATGTTGAGGCTGATCTTGTGATGGGCTGACTGGATCAAAGGAGGTATTATCCGCATCATTTACTTGAGTATTAGGCTCCGAAGATGCGATTTCAGGCTCAGATGGAGCTTCTTGGGGCTCGCCCACTAAAGAATCGACAGATGTTGACTCTTTAGAATCACCTGTCTCTAGAATTGGATCATCCTGATTTACATCAGTAGATTCAATATGTACTTTTTTCTTTACTGGCATATTGGAATTTGTTTATTTGGCAGTCTTTACTTCAATAATTTTCACACATGGAAATTTACGATTGAGATTTGAGATTTCCTTTCCCACCGCGGGCTCTTTAGAAGTAAACGTATTATACATCATAATGCCCGGATATTGTCAATAGTTAACAAAACCTGAACAACTTCTAGCTTCTAGATAATAACTGCTAACAAAATCTTAAAATTAATTGCTCAAGAGTTAGTAGCTAGTTGCTATATGTTAGTAGCTAACTGGTTTGACATAGGCCCAGAGTTTTGTTAAAATGCGCTCCTTAGTATGAAAAAGCTTGTGATTATAGTATTAGCAATAGTTTTTGCGCTTTTGGCGCCTATTAATGTTAATGCTGCTGGAGTAGTAGAAAACTGCAAACCTATTTATGGTGGTGGCGAAAGCTGTCTTCCCCAGGATAAAATTTCCGTAGATAAAAAGGTTAAAGTACCTAACTCTGATAAATTCGTTGACAACTTAACTCAAGCTCAAGCTAAATATAAAGCTGGAGACACTATCGCCTTCCAATTAACCATTACTAATAAAGGTAAAGAAACTTTAAAAGAAGTTACAGCAATCGATAAACTACCTGCATATATTATTTACACCTCGGGACCAGGTAATTTTGATGCAAAAACAAGAACTCTTAGCTTCAGATTTAATAATTTAAAACCAAATGAATCCAGAAATTTCATGATTGTAGGAACCGTTAATAACGTTGGTAAATCAACCTGCGTAGTTAATTATGCATCAGTAAGAAGTGGAAATCTAAAAGCTGATGATAACTCTAGATTTTGTCTTGAGAAAAGTGTATGCGTAGAAGGACCAGCTTCACAGACTCAACCAAATCAACCTAATACTAAAGGCGGATTCCCAGTTATGCCAGCGCCAAAGGGAATGACTCAAACTCCTGCAACGGGACCTTCTGCTTTAGCTTTACTATCTCTTTTACCTCTAGGATTAGCAGGATTCTACATCAGAAAAAAAGTTTAACTGATATCTTCTGAATAGTTATTTAGTAGTTTGAATGCCTATGATTTTATTAAATTACACGCACAATTTATTTGACTTTACAAACTCAGAAGGATATAATTTATTTAAATAACAACATAACACTTCTGCTCGCCCTGTAAAGGGTCCCAATAAGTTTTTCTCCCAAAAAGAATATGAATAAAAATCCATTAGTTTCAATTGTATTACCAGTATATAAATCAGAGAAGTATCTTGAGAGCTGCTTAGAAAGCCTCTCCTCTCAAAGCTATAAGAACATTGAGATTATCGCGGTTGTTGATTATCTTGGAGATGAAAGCCTTAAAATATTAAAACGCTATAAAAAGATCGACAAAAGACTTCGCGTCTACTCTAACCTTCAGAGATATGGCTTAGCCTCTACTCTAAATCGTTTAGTTAAACTATCTAAAGGTGATTATATAGCCTTCATGGATTCTCAGGGTGTCGCTTTAAAAACCAGAATAAGTAAACAAGTTAAGTTCCTCATAGAAAACCCTAAAATCGCAGCTGTAGGCTCTGGGGCTATACTATTAGATGAAGATAATAAAAAGCTTTCCAAAACAGAATTCCCCCAAATTCACGACGATATCTACAGACAGTTAGTGGCTGGGGCTTCTATGAAGTTTGAAACGGCTATGGTGGATAAAACAAGACTTCCTAAAGACATTCTTAAGTTTAAAAAGAATACTCACTACCCTTTTATGTATGTAGATGTATTCATGAAGATTGGGGTCTACAAAGAACTTGCAAATATTAAAGACCATCTATTAAACGCACGTCAACTCAGCAAGGAAAATAAGCAGCTAATTAATTTAGAGAAGAAGCTTTCATTCATAAAAATCCTGTTTGACTCCACAACAAATTACGAATACAAGCCTTCACTAAAAACACTCTTCTCCCCTATCCTCAGACAAGGTTAATTACACTTCATCCTCAGTTTTCTCATCAATTCCCAATCAATTTTAAGTATTAAAATTATTATTTTGTTTGTAAATATTAAGTAGTAAATTGTAATCAAAATCTTATCCCAAAGTTATCCACATATTTTTTCAAATAAAATTTATCCCGCCAAACCAATCTAAATCATATCTTTTTTACTACGGGTCTAGAGATTTTACTACTTCTTTTTGCTATAGGTTTGACACTATTGACAGGGTGTGTTAAAATTCAGAGAGTTATGGTTAATCAATTCTTTTCACTTTTAAGAAGAAAAAACTCAAAATCTACTAACTCTAGAGAAGAAGCTTTAATTAGACTTGGAAGAGAACAATTTAGAAAATTGACAGATAAGGGAATTGAATTACCAGTAGTACTTTTATAAGTTGAGGTTTTACTCTTTTTTGACAAAAAAAGAGCATCGCTTTCGTTACTCAGGATGATAAATACAAGGTACGAAAAGCAATGCTCTTCAAAATAACATTTAGTTCTTCAGGCAGGAATAAAACTAAATGCCAAGTAAATTTTTATCAAAGAATAGAACCCTTGTCAAGAAAAATCGATGAGGCCAGAAAATGTGATTTACATTGTCACAATTGGATAATTCATCTATTTTTAATTTGATTTTTGCTTATTGGTATAGGGATACGGGCATTGGGCAGGTGCTCGTATCTCTTTACTAGTAGACAAATTTCTTTTGACTTTTCAACTTTTATTTTCCTCTAACCATTGTCGGTTATACCCTATTTCTAAACCCTCTACGATTCAATATCCGATACATCAAAATCCAAAAGCATTATTAGTATCACTTATGGGAATTTTACTGTCTGAGACTACGCAGTAAGCTCGAGGATATCTCTTAAATCTTATCTAGGAGTGAACTTTTATCTTAATCTAGTACCACCTCTAAGTCTTGTTCCACCTCTCATAGCAGGCTGGGATGTATTAGTAAACTGAGCATCAAACATATCTAAGCTAAGAGTTTCGTTTCCCGACGTTGCGGGAGCATCCTGAATAACTCTAAGATAAACCCAGCAGTTAGCGGTGTTATTGGTACACGCGGCGTATCTGGTTCCAATTCCCGGAGACTCATTAAAGTAATGCTCTGTTAAATTAGTAGTTACTGAGGCAGTAAGCGTCAAGTCAGTGTCTGGCGAAGATGAACTATTGGAAACTAAAGTTACCCAGTTATTTGTACTGCCTCCCCTATACACCTGAAGAGAAACAGGCCGCGTACTAGTAGCCACAGATGACTTAACCACAGCCGTAGCATTAATACTATTCGTATTTAGATTATTAGGATTATTAACTTTAAATAAGAATGTTGGAGTAGCTGATGTTGAAGCATTTACATTTAAGTCTCCTGAGACTACAGCATAATTATTGTCATTACCCTCAACTCCTACATATTCAGCTGAAGAAAGTGGATGATCCAGATCAAAATAACTTCCTGAACCAGTTGTATAAGTGAACCCTTTTGAATAATTTTTTGTTCCAACACTTGGAGTAGCTCTAGAAATATTATAATGCCTCTGAACTTGGGTAGAACTAAGTACAACTCCCTTGTAAACTGCCACTTCATCAATTGGACCATCATAATAGCTTGAAGCAAGCCTTCGGCCAATATAAAGAGGACTTGTGTTAGTTAAGTCAGTTGCGCTCTCTGCTGAAATATCAACTGGAGTCCCGGAAACCTGTCCATCAACATACCATGTACAGAGACCGTCTCTATCCATAGTTACAACAACATGATGCCAATTACTATCGCTAATATCTGAAGTCCCTGATTGGCAAGTTGTATTGCTTATTCTTGAAGAAAATCCATCTATACCCCCTCGCCAGAAAAGCTCCCAATCACTTGCATTATTATCTCCGCTATGACCTAATATAAATTGCGCTGCTCCTGGAGCTGCAGCTCTATTAACCCAAACCTCTAGGCTAAAGTCACCTGTTCCAAAGTCATACGCTGCGTGATCCGGAACATTCACATATTCTAAGCTGGCCGCAGCAAATGAAGTCGAAGTGTTAGTGTCTCCAACTATCGCTCCCTGCCCTCCAAATGTAGGTGTATTTGTGTATGTTCCATCGTTATTAGTAATAGACAAATCATTGGCATTAGTACCACTTGTCTCCCCCAGCCTCCAATAACCCACCAACCCAGGAGTGCCCATGATTTCTGTGGAATATGGTGTTAGCTGATTTTGCTGCTCTATCTGCGCCTGCTCAGCGCCGATACTTACAAAAGTAGAATCTGATTTAGTATTAAGATAAGTAGCCTCAATCCAGTCAGCAGATTGATCATTATCGGTTACCCTAACTTCGTCAATTTTTCCTGCGAGTATGTTCGACCATTGACCCATGTCAACCGCACCAGATACTGTATTTGGATTAGTCCCAGGGTTCTGATCAGAGCCCACTTCAACGCCATCGACATATCCTTCAGCATTTGTTCCATCATAAGTAATTGCCACATGATGCCATTTTCCATCATTAACAGTTCCCGTAGATCCAAATGAAAAGAAATTGGCCCGGATTTGAAGGTTTAACTGCCCATTAACCAAAATTAAAGCGTAGTCTTGTGGATCAATTTGAGTACCATATCCAAAAATTGCACAATTTCCACACGTGCTAGTGGTTTTAACCCAAGCCTCTAAAGTTCTTGCGGCATTTCCAAGCGGAAAACCTGCATCTGCGCCGACTTTATAGAACTCGTCATCTACTCCATCAAAATCCATACTACCATCTATTTGCCCATCTACTTGATTACTAATTGTCATGGCTCCAAACATATCTAAATCTGCATTATTTAATGTAGAATCACAAATTTCGGAAGCACCTGAGCAGATAATTGCGGGGTTTTCTTTAAGATGCCAAACAGCATCAAAATTAGAGTTCCATGTACCAGCATCATCAGATCCGGCTGAGGCTTGAGAGTTGTTATAATACATCCAAACATAATCTGTGGCCACTGCTGTAGTAATCGATGGTACTTCCACCCATACTATGGACTCTCCCCCTTCATCCCATTTTTCAATTTCATAATCAAGAAGAGTTAATCCATCTGAATCTATAAAACGCAAATCTTCAGCTGCATTTTTTACCTTAGAATAATCAATAGTACTTGAATCAAGTCTTACTAGAACTGGGAAATTAGTTAAGTTTTCCGCTGATGCTCTATTATCAAATGTAACTTTTTTCCTGGATTTCCAATTTCCATTACAATCCGAAGCGCCGTTTGCAGTGCTACCCATATTACACCAGACAGAAGAAGGAGGATTAGAAGTAACAGCAGAAGTAGAACACGATCCTTCACAATTTATCTGAAGCGTAGGGTCAAGCATAACGGCATTTGCATCATCATATGTAACAAACTGAACGTAATTTGTTGAACCTGAGTCAACATTTGAAACTAAAAGAAGAGCTATATTATTTCCCGATGCCCAAGTTCCAGATCCATTATAATCTCCAATACAAGGCTGAGAATCAGCTACTCCCCTACATATAACTTCCTGAATTAAATCTGTAACATCTAATCTATACGAAGTCCCAGTGCTACCCGATCCATTAAAATCAATTGTATATGAAGCACTGTTTGCAGTTCTTGTTCTATCGCCTACACAACTTGTGCTTAATCCAGCCGAAGGACAACTGTTCGTATAAGCATTAAACGAAGCTGCAGAATCTACATCTTCCGCATAAATAGTAAACGATATCGGGGTAGATCCAGTTCTCTCAGTAACTCTTAAGTCGACATACGCTGATGATATTTTCGCTCCTGGAGCGACAGTAACACTTGGGAAACGTAACCCAAAATTATAATCCACTACCCCGGAAGCGCAATTTCCTCCACCTCCTGAAATAACTCCTATAGCATTCAAGGTACCTACTATCACCTGATCTTCCTCTGAAGCATTTGTACAATCGCTATGCTCTGCATCATCAGCAGATGCAGCTACAGCTATCTTTTTATCTGTTAAATCAGCGAAATGACGCTCATATAAAACATCAGAATCAGTAGTATCTGTTAACAAGAAATCTATACCAACCACATCAGATGTAGCTTTTGTAACTACGGCTGAAGGATGACTAACAGTCGTATCATTATAAATATTTACTTCACTTCCCCAGTCATTCGCATTATCACAAACTCCGTTTGAAGCTACGGCGATCCCCGAACATCTTCTAAGAACTAGGTTATTTGTACCAGGATCAAGCACATATATTAGATATACATCTGACTCATCAGAAGAAAGATTTAGTACTAAATCCGAAGCTTCAGTGACCGTAGGAAATCCAGTGTCAGTCCAGTTCGTAGATACAGAAGGATCTTTATTATTCGCCACATTTTTAACATGCAAAACATCTGTTGTTGTATCCTCTACATATCCTATGAATAATCTATTATTTGAATAATCTACCGTGCTGCTCAAAGGAAAATTAGTATATCCGGTCCAATTACCACCTAAATCATCTAATGCTGTTATGCCGTTTCGGAAAGATGCTCCAACCGAAGCCATATTATTTTCCCATCTGCTGTCTGTTATATCGTCCCATGGTACGTATGAAATTCCTAAATCATTAGTACTATCTACTCCCCCAGAAATTATAAGAGCATTTGAATTTCTGTCATTTACGTAAACTTCTTTTATACTAACTGGTGTAGGCAGAGCGGCGCTTGGCCTTAATCTAATCCAATATAATCCACTTGTACTATCAACTGTAGTTGTAGCCCAAGTACTAGGCTGATCAAAAAGAACTGAACCGTCATTAAAAAAAGTATAGGTCCCGTTATATGTATTATCCGTTGTATTTGAAAGACTTGTCCATGTAGTGCCATCCCAATATTCAAGTGTAGATAAAGTTGCAGCATTAGCATTATTGACATCATTAAAATCAAATGTAGCTTTAGAAAATGGCTTACTGTCACCAATATAAATATAATCAGTTGTAGTTAAAGCACTGACATCATCAGATGTAGTTGCTGAATTATCAATTGCGCTCGATAAATCTGTAAAAACTCCATTTGAATCTTTTTTTATACTAGTTGGACTTCTCCTAGGTTTTCCGGGTAATTGATTTAGAGTATTCTGATGAGTCGTAGTTGCTGAAACCACCAATGAAGCATCTGTGGTTCCTTTAAGAGTAGAAGACGTTGGAAGCCCGACTCCTCCATTTTTTTCCGTATCGCTAATTGTGCCTTGTGAATATTTCTCTTCGCTCGCATTTTTCCATGTGCTTCCTAAATCCCAATGACTTTCAATCTCATCTTCAGTTAACGCTCTGTTGTATATCGCAACTTCGTCAATCGAGCTATTAAAATATGCGGAATTATCGGGTCTTCTGCCTATATCTACAGGTGAACCGTTATTCGTAGATGTGCTTGTCCAGCTCGTATCTCTTCCCACCTCAACTCCATCCACATAAAGAATCAATGTGTCAGTTGTATCATTCATGGTAGTTACAACATGATGCCAGGTCTCTTCTGCTGGCGTTTCATTGCCTGCTGTGGCTCTCCCTGAACCCCCTGAAGTATGCACTGCTGATTGATAAAAAATTCCGTTCCCACCTCCCCCGCCCCACTGCCATTGAAATAATTGCCATTCATAGTTAGAACCTGTTCCTTTTGCGATAATGCTTCCTCCTTCAAGACTAGTTCCCAAAGTCCAAGCTTCTATCGTCAACTCACCTGTTGTTGTGATTGAATAAGCGTCATTATCAGGAATCGTTACATATTCACTTTGCGAAACATTAAATGATGTAGCAGTGTCACTGTCACTTGCCAGTCCTCCTGTTGCAGCTAACGTAGGAGTATTCGTATAAGTTCCATCATTATTCGTAGAAGATTCGTCGTTTGCATTTGTTCCGCTTGGCTCTCCAAGTCTCCAATATCCGACTAATCCTGAAGTACTGTCTACTGTATTAAAATATGTCTGACCATTAACTACATCACGCGTTAAAGTTCTAATTTCTCCTCTATTTGTTCCATTCATGTTATACGAAATAACAATCTTTTCTTTACCAAGTCCAGCACCTTTATTAGCAACAATTACTGAAGGTCTTGAAGTCAAATCTGAAGTATCTATATTTTCTACAGTTCCTTGGGCTACCGCGGTAATTAAATTATTACTATTCCTAGTAATAGTAAGTTTGGAGTATTCAAGATCAGAATCTGTGCTATTAACCAAAGCTACATGAATATTACTTGATCCATCAATATCTGCCGCAATTCCATTTGATGTTCCAGCGCCACCATCTAAATTAATCGCTGCATCAGTCCAGCTTCCAGAATTATAATTCTTGTAATAAACGTTATCATCTCCAGTTCCACCATCAAATACTGTTATTAAATTCCCCCATGTGTCTCTAATTATTTTCCTAGAATTTCCATAAGCAGTTCCTGTAGTTGAAGCTGCAGAATCAATTACGACTGGATCTACGGTAACTGGATATGATGCATTATTTAGATCTCCTTCGGAAAGATTTATTGAAAGCAAATAACCCCCCGCTTGGTTCTTTGAAAGACGGTAACTGCTTCCAATATCATTATTTTTAGTGTCTCTTGTAACAGGCTCTGGGATAGCAAACTTCGTTGCTGCTTGTCCGCCCTCTTCCATACTCCAGGCAATTTCTCCATCTGGAAATAATTCCCCTGTTAAGTTTTGACTCGCATCCTTTTCATTTCCTGAAACAAAGCTAAACTCCAGCTTATTAGCTCTAACTGCCTCTCTATTAGCTACGACATAATCAGCTTTTACACGATCACTTAGCATTTCATAACGAGCGATAATTCCCGGTGCGATTTCCCACTCTATTTTATTTCCATTTACTTTAGGTTTTACAAAACCGGTTGATCCACTTGGTACATATCTCACGAAATATCCATCTTTACTTGTGATTTTTACTGAAGGAAGTAGTCCGCCCTCTACTTGTTCTCCAAAAGAAAAAACAGTTCCGGATTTAAGATTTACACTCCATTTATAATCTCCAGTTTTATTTTCTTTTAAATCTGGTCCTTTTGTGGGAGTGCTGGCAAAAACATGACTCTGTGGATCTCGATTTCTTAAAATCCAAGCTCCATCAGCAACTTCTTCGGCGTAAGGAAGATAACTTGGAGGACGAAGTTGATAAAGAATAAGAGGAATAATTAACATGACTACGCCAATTACAAATGCACGCCGTACACCTCTACTTTTATAAACTTTATGCTCGAAATGACGAATTTTATGTCTTTTATTTTCAGGAAGCCAGGAAACTAAATAGTTATGAGTGGCGACAACTGGAAAAAAGAGAATTTTTAAACTCCGTTTTAGTGGTTTCTCTATAGGTCGATATACTTTAAGCAATTTGTGCTTAAAAAAAGATAAATTCTTTTTCATTTAGGCAGTTAAAGCTTTTCTACAAAAAAACCACGGCTAGTGGTTAAGCTTTTACAACCTCAAGAATAGCTTCAAACAGAGCTAGTGTCAACGCTATAAATAGTATCTAAAACTATCAATTTACTATATCGCAGGAGTTGGGGTAACAGTTACTGCCTGAGGAGCAATTGTAGGTTGAAATGGAGGTTGAGTTGGAGCAGTCGAAGGCTTATTATCCCCTATTAAATCCTGGAGGGAAAAAGGCTTTGAGGTTGGTAACGGTGTGGGAACTACAGTAGTAGATGCTCCCGCCACTTCTTCTTGAGGCTGATTTACAACTGGTGGTTTATAAAGCGCTACCTCAATTATTTTATTTGTAGTGGGTCTATATAAAACTGCTTTTTGTGCTGCGTTAAAAATAAGAACCTTATCACCATTCTGAGCCTTTGCGAAAAATGCCTGTCCCCTTAATTTGGAAGCATCAGAAATACTAGCGATAGTAGGAGATTCCGTGGGAATATCCATAAGAAGTGCTACTTTTTCAGTAATACTATCAATCTCAGCTTGCGCGACATCCTTAGGCGTTTCCGGCTTCATGCTGTAAGCTGCTACAGGAATCGCAAACAAAGCAATTACCACCACATATGCTATAAAAACACGTCTATTTCTGGTGGGTTTTGGGAGCGATTTAAGAGTTCTAATAACTTTTTTCACCCATTTAGAATAGCTTTTTAAGTACTTTTCTGTCAAGCCAAATTCAATTAAATACAAATTGGGATTAGGTTATTTGCTGAAATCTCCTAAATATAATAAGATTTATTTCATGAGGAAGTTTCAGTTAGTTCTCGCCTACTATACCCTACTCGTATCCGGTGGATTATTTTTCTGGTCTATTTTTCTAGGACCAAAACCTTTTGGATTCTTAATTGCACTTTTAATGATTCCTATCGGGGTTTACTTTTGGATTATTGTACTTGGAAAATCAAAAATCAAGGCAGTAGAATACCCTAAAGAAGCAAAAAGCGAAGCACAGCTTGCAAGACTTTCACTCGTTATACTTTTTACAATTCTAATCAGCACTAGCAGTATGTTCGCCTTTTCATTCATAAATACCAAACTTCTTGCACCCATAACGGAAGCTCCTTCTTCTGTTTCAAGCAGGCTTAGTCTTATCGAACAACAGGTTGAGGGATTAAGCGATGAAAAAGAAGAATCAACTGAAAAAATTCTTGATGAGCTTGAAGACCTTAAAAAAACCAGCTCCACTGAAGATGAGGATTCGACTGAGGAAGCATTAAGCTCTATAGACAAAAGCAAGCTATTGGGCGTAAGTGAAGCAAAAATGAACGGCGTAACTATAAAAAGCAAAGATTATTCTAATGTAAATGTATATAAAGAAAAGAATTCAACATCAGAAATCGTAGGACAAGCCGAGTTCGGTAAAACCTACACTTTTCTTGATAAATCAGGAGAGTGGTATTTGATTCTATTTACAAATAAAACTGACACTATGGAAGGATTCATAAATAGTCAGTTTGTAAAAGAAGTAGAATATTAAAGATGAAATCTGTCCAAAAAATCATCAGATTTACGCTTCTTGTTTATTCCGTAGCACTGACCATTGTTATTTTCTTAGGTTCCGCTGTATTCGGGGTATCAAATGATAATCTGATTCTTCCAGCCTTATCACTTCCTGTAATCGCATATTTTCTAGGCAACACCTTTAAAGTTAAACGCGGTAAGAAAATCTCACTTTATTACAGCTTTATTCTTGTAACAGTAATGAACATTGCGGGGTTTGCCAGCGCCTCCTCCCCTCCTCAATTCGCTAGTGCTTTTCTTTTTGTTCCCATCACGATTTATTTCTGGTTACAAGTTATGCCAAAAAAAAGAAAAAAACTTCCAATCAAACACGGAATGCTTTCCATAATTCCCGGTACAGAGATCTCTAAAAATGATGAGCCTGAAGAATTGAAAAGAATAAAAGACGAATATCCAACAGACAAATTCGGAAGGGGTTTTGAACTTGACAGAAGAATGTTCCTAAAGCTTATCGGTTCAGCTGGAATTTCCGTTCTAATGCTTGCACTTTTTACTAAAAAATCACATGCTGCTTTCTTTGGAAGCGTCCCCGGTCCCGGCACAGTAGCCTTAAAAGATACAACCGGAGCACAGGTTGATCCTGCGATCAAACATCCAACTGACGGATACAGAATAAATCAGCTTGACGATTCCAGCCCTGCCTATTATGGATTCACAGAAAAAGGCGGAGCATGGTTTATCATGAAAGAAGATTCAAGTGGTAATTATAGATATGCGAAAGGTACAAGTGATTTTTCTACAAATTGGACTGGACGAGCTGCACTTTCCTACGATTACTACGATGTAATTTTCTAAAACCAGGCGGAATTTACACTTCTCTTTGTCATAGATTTTTTTATAAACCTCTGAAGAATAGTAGCAACTATCGCAATAATTACTATCCACATCAAGTCCTGCTGAGAAAATCCAACCCAGTTATCAAAATTAGAAACACCCCAAAAAGCAAAGAAGTTTACTAGGAAAAAGAAAATGAACGAACGATATTTTTTTGCAAGATTATATCTTCTGCCCATTGAAAAATCCCAAAATGCCCAGATGATAAATGTTATCCAAAATCCTGCATAAATTCCTGATTCGATATTGTTAAATCGGTTATTTCCTAGAGTCAAATGTTCAGGGGCAACAGCACTTGCGATAATAAGAATTAAAGTATTCGTAGCCCAGAAAGATAAATACAAAAGATGATTGTACATTTAGCCTCTTATAATATACACACTTTTATCCTTCTTTTGTCAACACGCATTAACTTTACAGCCTAAATTTAAATGCTATAATAATTTTATGAAACAGGAATATTGGTTAGGTTTAGTTGTAGGACTTTTCATCTTTGCTTTCGTTGTGGATTCCATTGTAAGCCCTCTCCAAACAGGTGTTCTTCCTACCCCCTATCACTTTTTAAATCCTGAAATCTTCGCTGTTTTTCCACTAACTACAGCTTCAATTATAATTAAAGCCGTAGCAATTCTAATAACACCAATTTTCCTTCTTTCATTTGCCGGATGGGCAAAACTAGTCAAAGGAATTACGATTTTTATCGTTTCAGGCGTACTTCAGCTTTATGCTCTCCAAGATATTGCCACAGGAACAGGTTCAATTCCTCCTGAATGGGCCATTTCATTTGCACTTGGCGGACTTTTTCTTTTGATACCAGCTTTAATCTATATCCTAATTGGGGTAATTGAGAAAACAAATGTTGCTATGAATGGAGAAGAATCTGACGACTATATCGTGAAACCTAAAGAAGAAAAAAAGGAGTAATCTATACCTCAACCTCTACATCAGCAGGTTCTGCTTCCAGAAAATTTTTAAGCCTTAATAATGTTTTTTCAAGCTCTTTTTTAGTATCTCTAGAAGCTACTGCGTTTAAAGACAAAAGATTTGCGATCGGCCCGAGCTCTGTTTTTCTATATAATTTAACTGAAGTACCGTCTGCTTCCTCGCTAAAATAATATCCAGTTAAAACATGAAGTGAATTTGAATTATCCCTGTATTCAAAACTTTGATGCGCCATAGAGCCTGTTATCTCAAGCTCAATGCTTTTTTTCCCACCCAAAACAGTTTTAAAAATAATATTATATTTTGCTCCGGGTCCTACTGCATCAGGATTTTCAGGATCTTTTTCAACACTTTTTACTCTGTCCCAAAAGTAAACCATATTCTCCATATGATTCACAAATGAATATACTTCGTTTATGGGAACTTTTATTTTTGTGGAAACTTCTGTTATTTGTGCCATAACCCTATTCAATCAAATAATATGCAAATAAGCAAATAATTAAGTTCAAATAAATATTTAAATGATTAAATTATTAATGCATTAATTTGCTTATTTATCATCTGAGATTTGCTTATTAACGTATTGACACCTCCCTATTTATCATGATAATTTCAACTGATGGCAGACCACAACCCCGTTTTCCAAAACAATAATTTTTATCACACAGTTAATTTTGGGATTGATAATAAGATTATTTTTAATGACAAAAAAGACATTGACCGCTTTCTAGCACTTCTAGAATATTATAAAGCGAAAAATCCACCTGCTAGATTTGCATTCAGAAATAGACCAATTGCTAGAGATTCGCAAGACAAACTGGAACCAATGGTAGAAATAGTTGCATTTTGTCTCATGCCAAACCATTTTCATTTACTCCTAAAACAAACGATGGACAACGGTGTTAATTCTTTCATGAGTAAAGTCGCAAACAGTTATACGAAATACTACAACTCACGCCAAAAAAGAGTGGGAACTCTTTTTAAAGGACCTTTCAAGGCCCGGGAAATCAACCAGACAGATCTATCCGGAGTATCACGTCACATTCACTTAGACCCATTTATAAAAGGTTTAATAAGGTTCCTACCAAGTTTCCCATTCTCTTCATTCCCCCAATATTTAGGAGAAAAAGATGGCTTCTGTGTTAAAAATGACATCTTAAAAAACTTTTCAAATGCATCTGAATACAAAGAATATGTTATGAATCAGGAGGATTATAAGCAAACGCTCCCCCAGATAAGTTCACTCATTCTCGAAAAAAGTTAAAAAATGTGTAAAATAAATTATGAGCAATCGTTATGAAGAAGCGAACAAACTCCTCACTAAAGCAAGCAAACTTAACGTAAATGGATTTCCGGAAAAGTCAATCAAGGTTTATCTAGAAGCTGCCAAACTCACACCCAAAAACCCAAATATCTACGCAGGACTTGGCACAGCTTTTTCGAGGCTTGAGAAGTGGGATGAAGCAATAACATCATATAAAAAGGCACTCTCAATCGATCCTACGTTTTCGGACGCAGCTTATGATCTGGCGGTTTTATTTCAAAGCTTAGATAGACTGAAGGAATCTTTTGAGTATTTTAAACTTGTAATCAAACTTTATCCCTCACATACAGATGCATATATGGGTTTAGCACAGATATCCTCCTCTCTAGGAAAAGTCGCAACTTCCATAAAAGCATATGAAAAAGTACTTTTGCTTAATCCTACAAACACAGAAATAAGACAAGAAATCGCCTCACTTTCTATGAGAAATAAAGATTTTGCTAGGGCTGAAATATATTATAAAACCGTGCTTGAGTTGACTCCAAATGACGCACGTGTCCTCACAAATCTTGCAATAATTTACAAAGAACAGGGAAATTTAGCTAAATCAGCGCAAACTTTAAAAAAAGCTATAAAAATAAATCCTGATTTAGCTCACCTGCACTATACCCTGGCAGTCATTTACCGCGAAATGAATAAGCCTACCCTAGCATTAAAACAACTTAATATTGCATACAAAATTGACCCTAGCTTAAAGGAAGAGACAATTCCCCTGCGAATTAACAAAAAGCCTAAAAAACTCCATAATTAAACTTACAACACTTGAGTGAATCCCAAATTAAATTTATACTAGTCTAAATGGCAACAATAACAACAGACACATATCTTGACGGAGGCGTTGCTAGATCCGCAGGCGAAGCATGGACCATAAACTCAGGCGCGATATTCACAATAAGAACTGATACTAGATGGCACGCAAATGCACCAGCCTCTATGACCGGAACTCTTGGCGCTCAAACATGCAATGAAGGAGAAATCATCTATGACGGCAGGAATATTAGGTGGCTCCCTTTTGACACAGGCTCCGGAAACGTTCCTGCAATTGGCACAGATATTACTCAGGGAGGGGTAACATCAAGTTATCTTTTAGGAGTATACGCAAATTATACCTCGGCACCCACTGCAGTTGGCAATGCAATGCCTGCAAGCGGATTTATTAAATTCAGAGAAGTTGATGGATCTTTTACAACTGGCGCATTAACTGGAATAGGCGCAAGCGCCACAGGACCCGATGTTACGGGTTGGATAGAAATAGTTGCGGATGATGCAACTACTATCACTCTCCCCCGCTTAGGAAGCCATACTATTCGAGGTGATTGGTTTTATCTCGATGATACTGATGGTACTGTAGGTCAAGTAATCCAAATTCCTACAAACGGGGGTGGTGCAAATACTTATTGTCCAGGTCTATGGATTGAAAACAGCACTCCAAACGCTGCTACTTACACATGGTCAGTAAATATAGTTACAGTTACATTAACATCCCATGGATACAAAGTCGGACAAACCATCGAAATTGATTTCACTTCCGGTGCAGGCACACCAAACGGCGCATATGAAATAACAACTGTAGCTTCAGCAAATGAATTTACTTTTGCATTAACTGGATCAGGAACTAGCGGTAACTGCACTATAACGTCATTTGAATATTGGCCTTCATTAAATGGCGCAACTAATGGCTGGGCAAGACAACACATAGGCGGCCCTTACACCAGCACTGATGTCAGGCAAAATTTTGTAAAAAGTATAGGATCAGGTCAAATTCAGATTGGCGAGGCTTCAGATTTATCTGCTACATATGCTAATGTTGCAGCACAATCAGGAACATATGTTTCAATAAATCACACATCTACTTATACCTGGGCAGATGACATAGTTACCGTTACATATACAACCGGACACCTTCTCACAACAGGCCAGCAGGTAGGTCTTGATTTTACCTCGGGAGACGCAACAGCAGACGGCAATTATACTATTACTGTCATCGATGCATACACTTACACTGTTCCCCTTGCTGGAAGTGGCACGGGTGGAAATGTCACTGCAAGACCTGGATATACCATAACATTTACGGCCCACGCGCTAGGAGTTGGAGACACCGTTTACTGTGATTTTACAACCGGCGGCGGAGTGGATGGCGAATATACAATTTATGCTGTGACAAGCGCCAATGCATATCTTATAGAAGCTCCGCTAACCACAGCACAAACAAGCGCAAACGTTTCAGTTTACTCAAGGTATGCTATTTCTTTTACGGCACATGCACTTGCTTTAGGAAACCGAGTCTACCTAGATTTTACAACAGGCGCCGGAGTTGATGGTATTTATACTATCGTTGCAATACCCGATGCAAATACTTTTCATGTCGTAGCAAATAATGGGGCTTCTGCCGACTCCGGAAATGTAACAGTTAAACAAACCATTGGGAATATTCCTGCTTCAGGACTACGAACTAGAATTCCAAATGTTTTCCTGAGAGGATGCACTACTGCAGCTAGAGCATCAAACAATGTCCATGCAACAATTGCATCACGCGCTGAATGGGCCACTACAACAGCAGGTGCACTTGACTTAGAATATGCTTACTCCACCTGGTATCACAACTACGCCCAAGCGTTCTCAGTAAAGCTTCATAACGGTGCTTACCTAGATTCTTTAATCATCACAGAGTGTGCATCAGCGCTTGACATAAATAATTTTAACTCAAGCATGCATGGTGGACTTGATGCAGTTACCCTAACATTAACTTCAAATTTTGCAGGTGGAAATATAAAAAACTCAAAGTTCAAAAGAGGTAATACTCCCGGCAGTAATGATCACTGCATAAGCATTTCATTCTGCGCTAACATTACATTCAGCTTTATTGAAGCTGCCATTATTCAATATGCAAGAGGCTCAGGTAAATCCATAACTATGACCTCAAGTCTAAATCTGACATTTAATAACTGTCGAATTTTTACAAGTGATTTTCCTGTCATATCCTCTTTTGGAATTAGAGTTAATGACCTCGATATAGTGGATAGAAACATTGGATATACAAATGTTACTTCTGCATATTATTCTATAAATATTACTGCGATGAGCGATGACATCGTAGTCGATGGCATTACCTACGGATACGAAGGTTTAATCCCAAATGTACACTCAGCTGCTGGTGTACTTGTATGCTCAGCCTCCTCGGATATAGTCATAAGAAATGTGGGCTCACATTCGAATAGAATAAGCGGAGGGTCGTGGAGACCAAATCTATATGGCATGGCTGTTGTATTTGTATCCGGCGGAAATAACAACAACATAAAACTTCAGAGAGTTTACTTAGATAAAAACAGAACGGGAGTAATTACTACAATTAACTCAGATAAGAATATGACCTATGAATCTGTCATGGGAACTAGATACGTATATAGCGCAATGGCAACCTATCTTCAAATCGACGCAGGTCTTAATTCAAATATGAAAGGCTTTGGAGCTGGAGCAAATACAGTTACCGGACAATCATCTGTCTACGGAACACATTTCAGGGATCTATTCTTGGGAGATACCTCGGGAAGATTGGTCCTTGCGATGAACGAATCAACCTCAGAAACAGAAAATTACTTCACGATGGTAAGTGGTACAGAAAAATTCAACTCCGCTGGTGGAATACTCATGGGCGTAATTGGCGATCAAGCTATTTGGGAGGACAGTGTTTTTCGATTAGGCCATACTGGATTTGCAAATGTAACACCAACAATGTCCGGCGGAACAATCGGAAACTACACAGTTGAGTACCAAATTGATTCGGGCTCTGGATTCAGCGGTTCATGGGCTACAGCTACAGGCGCAAACCTATCTGCCGAATCCATAAGTCCATCTGGATTCAAAATGAAAGTTAGAATAACTACTACCTCAACTAATGCGACAGCTATTACCTATCTTAGATTCGATACGATTTCAAGCTCAAGTGCACAAGCTGATAATCTCTATACGCTTGATACAGCGACTATTACCTTAACTAACTTAATACCCGGCTCAAGATATGAAATCTACAACACTTCGTCTTCCACAACTATCACGAACGCAATTGCTGCTGCCAGTACTGCTACCATTACTGCATCCGCTTCGAATGGCGACAACCTTCGCATTCGAATTAGAAAATCCATAGATACTACTCAGGCGTCCACATACACATGGTCTGCAAGTGTAGTTGAGGTCACTTTTGCTTCACATGGCCGATATGTCGGCGAGCCCGTGGATCTCGAATTCACATCAGGAGATGGAATGGGGCAAGACGGAATCTATACTATAGCCTCTGTTCCCTCCTCATCCACATATACCGTTTCAGTCTCAGGATCAGGTACTGGAGGAAATGTTAGCGCGACACCTGTCAAATACCTGCCTATTGAAACCGGAGCTATTATAGATAATCTTTCTGCAAGTGCTTATATTTCTCAGATAGAAGATATCATTGCATAATATATTTAATTCTTCTCAACCGCAGATCTTATTTTTTTTACTAAATCACTAAGAGATAGCTCACTTTTTAAAATATAATCATTTGCTCCCATTTCTTTAGCTTTTACAATATACTGCTCTTGACCTAAATTTGTAGCTACGAATACATGTATTTTTGATAATTTCTTGTCTTTTTTAAGCTCTTTTAGCACCTCGAAGCCATTCTTAACAGGCATTACCAAATCCAAAATAATTACATCTGGAATAAAAGTTTTTAGAATTTCAAGCGCTTCTTCCCCATTAAATGCAAATTTACAGATAAATCCTTCGCTTTCAAACTTTGCTTGATAAGCGCCTGAAATGAATTTATCATCCTCAACTACCAATACAGATATCTTTGAAGTACTCATAAAAGAGAAATTAGAGTTCGTTTTTTATTTCGTGAATTCTATTTACTAAATCCTTTAATGAAAGCCTACTTTTAACTACATATTCGTCAACATTTAAATCACGGGCTTTTAGGATATTATTCTCTCCTTCAAGATTTGTGGCCATAATCACTGGAATATCAGCCCATTTTTTGTTTTTTTGAATTTTTTTTAGAACACTGAATCCATCGCTTCTAGGCATCAGGATATCAAGAATAATAACATCTGGAGTATATTTTTTAAGTAAATCTATAGCCTCTACGCCATCATGAGCAAATTTTACCTTAAATCCCTCACTCTCAAATTTGGCTTGATATGCTCTGGAAATAAATTTATCATCTTCAACAGCCAAAACACGGATTGATCTTGAGGTCATATACATAAAATTACCATAATTTTTTAAATAGATCTAGGACTTAAAAATTGGCAGACTAATTTTAAAAGTAGTACCTTTATTCTTTTGGCTTGTAAAACTAATAAAGCCCCCGCATTCCTTCACTATACTTTTTGTAATATAAAGTCCTAACCCATTCCCCTCTATGTCCCTACTCTCAATATTATTTCCTCGATAGAACTTCTGGAACACTCTTTTTTTTTCATTTACAGAAATCCCATATCCAAAATCAATCACTTTTATAATTACAAAAACCTCTTTATTTGTGATATTTACATTCAATTTTCCGTCTACTGGAGAATATTTAACAGCATTATCTATTAGATTTAAAAAAGCTTGAGAAATAAATTTAGGGTCTAAATAAACTTTACCTTTAAATGTGTTTGAGTATGTCAATTTAATCTTTTTAGAATTAATTTTGGGCTTTAGATCCTCAATTACATGAGTTAAAATTTCATCCAAATCGATAATTTGAGGATTCATATTTAGCTTCCCTAGTTCGATTTTTGAAACATCCAATAATGCATTCACAAGCCCAATCATTCTTTCGTTTGATTCGTTAATATTCTTTACGATTTCAGTTTGTTTTTTGTTTAATTTTCCAAAACTTTCATCTAACATCAGCTCCAAAAACATTTTCATACCTGACAACGGAGTACGCAATTGATGCGAAGCAGTGGATACGAATTCTGTTTTCTGTATATCCAGATTCCGCAAAACCTCAACCTCCTTTACTAAAAAGAGATTGCCTATCTTCCATGAAATTAAAATAACAAGTCCCGATGTAATGAGTAAAAAAACTAAACTTAACACCAGTGCTTTGTTTGCATCCTGAAAAATTAAATCATATGGAATACCAACTATCACATTGGCATTTAACTCTTCAGCTTCTGCCAATCGATTCAGGGCATACAATCTTCTCACGCCATCAACTCCTCTAACGTCAGCTGTGGTGGCATCTTCGCTTAAAGCTATTAATGACTCATCAGGAAATCTTCTGCCTACCCATTTTTCAGATTCACTACTTCTAGCAAGAATTGTTCCATTTCTATCAAGAAGTGAAAATATACTTCCCTTTTCCAGACTACTGCTTGAAATAAACTCATTTACCCAGGATAAATCCAATGAAGAAAAAACTACTCCCGTTATCAAACCATCAGAATTAGTTATGGGATGACCAAAATTTAGCACCGGTTTTTTAGAAATCTGGCCTATTTGAAACTCCCCTACGGCAAATTTTTTCCCTGAATATGCTTTCTTAAAAAATTCCCTATTCTTTACATTTACAATTTCAGCGCTTGTTACCGAACTACATATAACATTTCCATTTATATCAGCGACTCCAAAATTTGCATATCTTTTATAATTTAAAATTAGCTCGCTTAAATATGTATTACATGAACTTGCGTCCAGATTCTTAATCGGAGCTGTAGAAGAAAGACTAATTAAAAGCTGTCTTGCTCCCTCAACAGTTTGACTTTGTTCAGCAGAAAAAGTATTTGTGACTTGCCTTAGATGATTCAATGAACCGTCCTTCGCGGATTTGTATTGGTTAATTATATTTAAGGAAATAATAATTATAGAAGGGATAATTATTATTAATATTAATAATCCTAGCTTAATTCGGATGTCTAGAATTTCATTCTTTAACTTTTGAAAAGATTTAAATCTTTGCATAAAACTTACGGCCATAATAGACTAAATTTAAGACATGTTCAAGATTAACAGCGCTTTGTATATTATTTATCATGCTAGGGAAATATACCGTTTTTACCCTTAAATATCATTGACTTTTATGACTCTAAAAGGATAAATTAGATATAATATGTCTTCATACCAGGGTATTAAGATCCCCTATCTATTTAGTGTTAAAAATCTCGGCAATTCCCTGGAGGATCTCATCTAAATGGCCAGCATAACAGTCGACAGAAGCATAAATGCTGACGATGCCTTTGCAATGTCAGCAGGAATTGCCTTCGTTGCTCTTCCATCAGGATCAGCAACTTATCAAACCCAAGCAACTGGAATCACTACCTGGGTAACTGCCACAATTGTTCAGTCCTCTGCATGGCAGGCTGTTTGTTATGGAAATAATCTAGTGGTGGCTGTAAGCTCTACTTCAGGCACAATTGCTGCTTCTTCTCCCGCAGGAGCCACTACTACATGGACTCTTAGAACCATGCCTGCGACAGCCTCGTGGTACGCAGTCAAATATGGCCTCGATAAATTTGTAGCCACTGCAGGAGGAGGCTCAACTGAAGGAGCATATTCTCCGGACGGTGCTAAATGGACATCCACTGGAGCACTGCCAGTAAGTGGCGACTGGAGAGCTTTAGAATTTGGAGGATCACGCTTTGTAACTGTTTCATATGGAAGCACTGACTCTGCATATTCTACGAATGGCACAACCTGGACTGCAGGAGGAGCACTTCCCGCAGCGAGGAACTGGACCGACATGGTTTATGGTGAAAGTACGTTTGTGGCTATAGCATCAGGCACGGATAAGGGTGCATATTCCACAGACGGAGGTGTCAGCTGGAATGAAATGACTATGCCCTCTTCCACCAACTGGCGATCAATTACCTATGGAAACGGTACTTTTGTAGCTGTAAGCAATACTTCAGGAACTATCGCTGCATCATCCCCTGATGGAATTACCTGGACTCCAAGAACCCTACCAGCAACTGCCGCCTGGGTGGGAGTTGCTTTTGGTAATAATCTTTTTACCGCTGTCTCGACTTCCTCAACCAATGCAGCTACAAGTCCTGATGGATTCAATTGGGATGCTATTGCTCAGCTTTCACAGGCTGTCTCCTGTATCGCCTACACTCCTACCACGTGGAATTCAAACGACACACTCGTTATCACTAATAACGCAACAGTAACTGTAAATACTGACCAGAAGAAATTCTGGAATGCGATAACTCTTACAAACGGAAAACTTCACATCACTAATAACTCAACCAGTACAGGAATCCGCTTTACCATGGGACGCGTTACTGGTGCTGCACAAGCGGCCATCACGCCTGGATCAGGAATTGGAGATATAGAAATAACCGGAAATTGGATAGAGCTAGGTACGGGTGACGGAAGTTCAAATCAAACCATGACTGCCCCATTTACTGACTACATTCCTTGTCTTTGGGTAGAAACAGCATCGGGGTCTGGAGTATATAAAGTTTGGTTAAATATTACGAGCGCATACGGCGACACGCCTCCGATGGTTAAAAATGGCCTTGCAGCAGTCAGTAAAGATGAAAGGGGTAATTTTTTTGTTCAACAGGAAGCATCTGCGCCATACGGTCCTACTATCATTAATTGCACAGATGGAAGTCGCGCCCAAAGACTCCTAACCGTTACCTCAACAACTGGGCTTTTTGCTGGAGCATCAGTTTTAAGTGTTTCCGGAATTCCGGTAAACACAGTAGTTAATCGTGTAGTTTCTTCTACCCAAATTGAAATTAATAATCAGACAACTACGGAAATTTCGCCAGACTGGTCAGGTGTCGCATATGGAAATAGCACTTATGTCGCCATTTCAAAAGGATATTCAAATATAGCGGCCACCTCCTCTGATGGAGCAACCTGGACAAAAAGAACGCTTCCTTTTGTAGCTGACTGGACATCAATCACTTATGGATCTACCAGCGGACTATTTGTGGCAGTTGCTGCACACGGTGTTTACGGGACAGGATATTGCGCTACTTCAACTGATGGAATTACCTGGACTCAGCGAGCAATGCCTGCCGTACAAAGCTGGACTTCAGTAGCAACAAACGGAACAAGTTATGTCGCTGTCGGAAGTACTGCGGCTGATGCTGCTACTACTATTGGCGCATACTCAGCAGACGGAATTACCTGGACAGCCTCCACCATGACTTCCGCAATCTGGCGCTCAGTCACTTACGGAGCAGGTGCTGCAAATAGATATGTGGCTGTCTCCTCTACTACACTTTCTAACTGGGACGCAGATGGAACAGGCACATGGACAAATGGAGGCGCAATGACTTCAGCTAATTATTTAAGTATTGCTTGGAACGGTACACGGTTTTATGCAGTATCCGGTTCAAGCACTGTATCAATGTATTCAACTAACGCTGTAGCTTGGACTACTGGCGCAGTGCTTGCAAACACTACAAGCAGAGGTGTCGCTTGGGATGGAACAAATTTTGTCATAGTCTCAACCACCAACTCTGTAAATACATCTCGAACACCTGACGGAAGCACTGCAGTAACTAACACCACTATGGCAGCTGCAAATGCAAATAACTGGTGGGCCATCTGCGCAAATGGCTCCACATTAGTAGCTGTTTCAAGCTCTTCAAACTTAAGAAGCGCAGCTATGACCTCTACAGATTCCGGAGCCAATTGGACACTTCAGACAGGAACTCCGATGGATGTTTCGCTTACTTGCTTTAATCCGTATGTCTCTCAGTTAACAAATACCGTGGAATTTGGAGATAACATAAATGGTAATAAAGTACCAACTGGTGCAAAAGTAAGATGTCCAAATATCATGTTTACTGCAGACACTCCCGCAAACATACAAACCTCTTCACGACTAGTAGGAGCAAATATGGTCATGAGCAATGGAGGTGCACTTACAGCCTCTATCTGTCTTTTTGATGAATCATACAACTCATTTCTCCAGGCAGAGTCTGTATCGCTTACAAATGTCGGATTCTCACTTCCTCCCCTGCTTCAAGAGTGCTACGGAGTAAATTTAAATAGCGTAGGATTTGCACTGGAACCCGTAAGAAGGTACTACCAATTTTCAGCTACCGTGGGCGCAAATGGATGGTTTAGTAGGGATTCTAGAGGCGGCGCAGGATCTACAAATGCCTGGAACTACATCAACGATGCAACAATTAATGATCTGAATATGGCCATCGGCCAACCTTTTGCCTATGTCCTCTCATCTGGAGCCGGTACTGTCTCCGCTCCTAACGCAGCGCTCTATGTTACGAATACTGAAAACTCTACCTGGACAAATATCCGCTTTTTTGGAATTTTAGTCGTTAGAAATTTTCAGGCAGCACTCAGCCTTACCTCACTTTTTAATAATAACACCATTACGAATCTTGAATCTTATGCCCTCTCGCCTTTTTTCCTAGGTGTTTCAAATGAAAACACAATCACAAACATTACTTATTCTGAGGATATGTTTAATGGATATAGAAATTTCACAACTGCAGCTAGAATCGGAATTGATCCAATTGCCGGAGCACATCTCCTAGATGACACTAAATACTATCTAAAGATCCGTACCTTCAAAGACTGGACTGATAGATCTTCAGCTTCATACACAGAAAGTCGTGTTTATTCTGCAACTCCTTATTTAGGATATAAATATCATCCTCAGTCTTTTTCAGCATATAATAGCGGTCCGAGAGCTGTTACACTTACCTGGGTCAGACGCGAGCCAACTTCAGCCACAGTTTCTTATACTATTTTCCGCGGCACATCTCCCGGTTTTACCAGAAATTCAGCCTCCAGACTGTTTTATTCACCGACTAGTACGGTAGTAACTTATACAAACGGTTATGTGGCCCAAGCCACAGGCTCTGGAGGAAGAACGCTCACATTCGCTGCTGCCGGTAGAACTATAACTGCTTCAAGTGGATCCTTTATAACTGATGGGTTTCTAGCAGGTGCAAATGTAGTTGTAACCGGCACAACTTCAAATAACGGCACCTACATGATTCTCTCGCTCACAGCTACAGTCATAACACTAACCACAAACCACACTAATCTCGTCAATGAAGGTCCCATATCAACTGGTGCAATAAATGGTCAAGTACCCGATAATGGAAGCACTTATTATTATCGTCTTCAAAAATATGAAGCAGCAAATGCAGGTATTACAAATGCTGCAGGAACAGCTGCTGGGACTACTCTCACAATTCCTTCCGGAAGCTTCAATACAGGACTTGGAACAATCATAAATTGTGAGGGAATTATTAACTCAAATAAGGTGCGTATTCCTATCGGATCAACCACCAATTTCCTTGCAGCAAATGTAATGGTCGGCATGCAAATCTCAGGAGGAGGAGTTGGTGCAAGCGCAACGATTGTTTCAATCGATACCGCTTGGCAAATTACCCTAAGTGTTGTAAATACCTCCACATTTTCAGGACAAACATTAAGTAAGGGTGCAGCTGCTGATATGTATATTTATGGACCGGGAATTGCATGGCCTACTAAAGTAGTCTCCGTGGATTCTGCAACTCAAATTACAGTTGATACACCATTTCTGGCTACCTTTACGGGACAAACTATTACTTTCATGTACGGGAGTGAAAGCGCAGAATTTGAGGTTTATGTAAATGGCATGACTACTCCATCATTTAACTTCCTAACATATGCTGATGATTTTTCAAATGCAGCATGGGTAAAAACCAATGCTACGGTTGTTGCTGATCAAAGAGTGGCACCTTCTCAAGTACCATATGCAGTAGCTGCAAGCATAACTGGAGTTGGAGATAGAATCACCTCAAATGGACCTAATGGACGCGTAGTCCAAACCGTAGCTGATCTGGAAACTGGCTCTGACTATAATTTTTCTGTCTATGTCATGACAGACCCAACTGCCCAAATCTCATCAGTAGCTGGTGAAATTTCTATAAATACCACCTCCCCTACTACTCAGGCTTTCACAGCTACGGGAGAATGGCAAAGAATCTCGACAAATTTTACAGCAACAGGAACTTCCCATACATTTACAATTCAAATTAATAAAGAAGGTTCTTATCTCTATGTAGCTACAGCAAATCTCGTACCTGGTTCTTCGGCTCTTGCTCCGATTACCAATACTACTCTTAAAAAAGCTGCTGGAGCGGGAGGAAGAACACTCACTTTTGCCTCTGCTGGAACAGTGCACACAATTACAGCTTCAAGCGGCTCATTTACAACAGATGGATTTGTCGCCGGCGACAGTATTATAGTTTCAGGAACTACTTCAAATGACGGGACTTATCTTCTAGCTACCGTTGCTGCGACAATTCTTACAATTACTCCGGCACAACCTCTAGTCGCCGAAGGACCCATTTCGACTGGGTTTATAACCGGTTCCGTACTTGCGGCTGCTGCGCAAGAATTAACCCTAGTAGCTGCTTGGTCACGTTCGCTTGGAGGTAATGACACAAATCAAGGAATTGAATTGACTCTTGCAACAGCCCCAGCTAATGCTATGTTTTCAGAAATATATCTGGGAACTGCCAGTAGCTTCACTCCGTCAGATTATAATCGTGTAGGATTTGTTACTCAGCCGGGATCTCATGCTCCAATCAGTCTTTCAAATGCTTCAGATAACAGAATTACCAACTTCAGTCAGGTTGGTAACGGCGGGATCTCAGGAGCCCTAATTACTCTTGTTGGTTCCTCAAGTAACAATTTTCAGGATTTTACGGCTAACTTTAATTATGCAGCTAACACTTCCATGGTACTAAGCAGCACTGCGCTTTCAAACAATAATGTTTTTGATGATTTCACTATTAATAACTGGAGAAATTATATTTCAGCAGTTACACCATTTACACTTTTAAATAACGCATCAGGAGTTATTCTTCAAAACATCCATTTTAATCATTACGACATCCCTTACTACACATCTGCTACCAATTCAGCCCTAGGAGTCATCATGAAAGGTGTCTCTGGAGGAAATGCTGATGCTATTACCACAGCTACTACTTACGCACTCGGATCTGCAGTTGACGGAATTGGTATTTCATTCACTGCTGTTTACGACACCATGTTCCACGAAATGTACTATTCCCCCACAAGAGGAGCTTTGCAAATGCGTTTCAATGCAAGCGCCGAAGACACACCTCCATATACTGTTGTTTCTGGGTCTCCGGCTTTCTCAAACACAGGACGTCTATATTTAAGAACAGCTGGAGATTCAATAGAGTTCACTTGGCCACATAGAATTTATACCGTATCAGGATTCAGAGATATACTGCCTAAATTCAGCAGTCTTGACCTCGGCCATACATCAAGTCTCGATGCAGCTTTTTCCGTACTGCTGGAATATTCCATAGACACGGGGTCCGGTTATAGTGCTTATCAAACCGCAACACCTGCAAATTTGGCCTCAGAAACAGTTTCTACTACTACCGGATTTTTACTTAAACTTCGCCTTACTGCTCGCCCCGGAATGATGTTTTCAACCCAAACAAATGCTTTCGTAGTCGGAGAAACAATCCGGGGAGCACTTAGTGGTGTGACAGCTGTTGTTGACGAACTTTATCAACTAACTACAACCACGGGAACCATCATTCTCTCTAGCGTTAGCGGAACATTTATCGCTACTGAAAATATCGTTAGAGATTCTGACAGCCAGACACGCGCGACTAACGTAGTAACAAACACACAGTTTGCAACATTTCCATCCTTTAATAGCTACATTGATGGTCTTGAAATTTTTACTAATACTGTCGGGCCAGGTGATTATCCGGGAACTACCGTAGACATCATTCTCACAAACGTAGTTGCGGGAAGCAGATATTATGTTTATAAAACATCTGACCTTACACTTCTAGGATCAGGAACTGCATCTGGCTCTACCGTCACAATTACCGGAGTCGAATATGTCTCTGATTTTGGAATCACAATTCGCGTAAGAAAATCTAGCGCAGCACCTAAATATGTGCCTTTAGAAACTCAAGCTACAGTAAATGCTGCAGGAGTAAGTGTCTATGTAGGACAACAGCCGGATACTATATCTACCTAATTATGATTGATAAAGATTTTAAAATTTATCCAAAAAAGAAATTAATTATTCATAATCCGAATGGAACTAAAAATAAATATTCGCTAAACGATTTTTATTCATTTCTCCAAGATTTATTTGATGAACCAAAATATATGAAATATGACATTCCGATTTCTGCAAATTCTACAAAACAATATTCGATAATTAACGGATGGGAAATTGACACCAAAACTCTTAAATACTTAAAAAATGGTGTATTAAAAATAGAGAAAATCATCAGACTCCCCTAATTTACTTTGCATATATAATCTATTCTTTATGCCTATAAGCATCACAAAGTGCATCAATCTCAATTTAAGAAGACACCTGAGGCTTGCACTGGCTATTTCTTTTTACCCATTGACAACATCCAAGCATATAATAGTAATATAGTATTATCTCTGTTGTACCAATACTATGGCCGATACAATTCTAAGCGGTAGGTGGGTGGTTTATTACGAGTCTGAAAATCGTCAAAAAAGAATATGGCGTGACACCTCAGTATCTCCCACAACTACCGATTCAGTTAATGCTTTATACTCTGCTTTGCAGAACCATTTTGACGAACTAGGTCAAATGGATGACGGAGTCCCCATGTCCGCTCAGACCCCTACCGAATACACAATTGGAATTATTGACGCAGGAGACAAAGATCCTTGGTTTGTTGACAGAACCTCCGTAGAGTATTTAACAGGAGGAGCTTTAAAAACAGCTTCATGGGATAGAGTTGCAACTTCTAATACTGGGATAGTAAGAGTTGCATATACCACAGGAACAGATTTTGACACTACAGACATCGGCCGTGACATCCTCCATACCGGTGACAGTGACCGCGGCACAATCTTAGACTTCAACACTACTGGTTCCACCAAATATGTGTGGATAAGACCTGATTCTTTTGCTGCAGGAAATAATTTTGACACTGGCTCAGGCACAATGACTGTGCAAAATGATTCAATTAGCCAAGTTTGGCAAGTAGATAATACTACGTTCGTTGATGAATCCGCAGATGCAAATAGTACAGGAAATGCCGACTGGGCTATTTTCCCTACAACTGAAGATACTTCAGACTATGTAGCAATTGGTTATAGTCAGAAATTTAAAAAAGTAATTTTTGATAATGCAAACGGAACAGCAGGAGTTGGTGGAACAGTTACATGGCAGTATTGGGATGGAGACTCATGGGAATCACTCGCTGGTGTGTCTGATGGAACTACCGGTTTTACTGCATCTGTCGCTGACGGTCAAACTCTTACTTTTACAGCTCCAACTGACTGGGCAGCAACTTCATTAAACGGATCACAAACTCTTTACTACATAAGAGCTTTAGTTACAGGAGCATATTCCACTAATCCTATTTACGACCAAGGATTTATCGGCGCTACCGGATCTGTTACTCAAGCAAGCGCACCAGTTTCGGCTGGAGAATCTCTTTGGGCAAACATTTACTCTATTGGTACTATTGAATCAAATACTCATTTATATATTCAACAAAATTCACTCAACTTAACTGCCTATAAAGCTTCAACAGACTGGTGGAGTGATGGTCATATCGATATTTTAGTAAATGTAAAAGAGCTTGGAACTGAAACAGATGAAGGATATATTAAAGTATTTGCACGACAATATTCCAAAACTTACTCATACTACACTGTGGATTTAACAGCTGGTGGACGTAACCCTATCCCGCTTCAAACAGGAAATGATTTGGATAATCAGACCGGATATAAAACAGTTGCATTTGATGGAGGCTCGGGAACAATAGCCGTAGGAGATGTTATTACAGTTTCAGGATCAGTCAGAGCTGTGGTAACAGCCGTAACTGGAGCAGCTTCTGCAACCGGAACTTTTGATTACTATCTCATAGGAGATCCAATTACGGATTTTTCAAATAATGAAGCTTTTACTTCTACCACTGGAAAAGCTGCTGATATTAATGGCTCATCTTCTGATGCCGGACCGGCTGCTTTAGCATCCCCCCCTACAATAACATTCGGAGGGCTTTCAACGGGTGGATCAAATGATATTGACGAAAATGGAACATCTGAAAACTATTCAGTCACTATAGATGTTAACCAGAATACACTTGCTGACACGTATGAGTACACCAAATACATTACGCGCCGAGGAAACACAGGTGATATTGACTCTGGTTCTCTTACAATTGAGGGACAATTCTACCTAGGAACAGAATATAGACTTAAATATACAGGTTCAGTTACAGGCACAATAGTAGATGGGAATACGGTAACACAAGAAACAAGTGGCGCTACTGGAATCGTAGTAAATCATAACACCACGGATAAAATTATCATGCTTCGAAATACCAGAGGAACTTTTTCAACTCATGCTACCTCTCACACCCTTACTGACGGCTCGACTGGCGGAACAGTAGAAATAGATTCTGAGGCATCTGCTGTTACCCCTGTTGGAGCTGCGCCTTTTGGAACTTTTGCTGGAGGAACATTCTTCGTAGCTACTGGAATAGTTTTAACTGATTATCTCACTTCTGAGGCAAATAACTTCCAGCTAAAAACAGATGAAGGTACCGTCGTCGAAGCTCCAACTAAAGTTACAATCTCTGTTGGAAATACTCGTGAAGGAGATAAGGTTGCAGTATTTAGACTATCTGGTGCTGGAGGGAGCATTATCAAGGACAGATATAATGCTACAGTTCAGTCAGCTTTAGCCACTACTGCAGTTATGGGCTCCTCAATTACAGCTGATGAGCCTGGTAAATCCGTGGGGGGAATCGTAAGATTGGTTGATACATCAGCAAGCCGAGAATATAGAATCAGATTCTCAAGCTGGGCTAGCGCTACGTTTACATTAACTAGCTCAACTATCGCTTCCGCAGATTCAGGCACAAATACAACTACGATCGTAGAATCAGGCGCATTTGCCTCATCGCAAGTCGGAGATTTAGTAGTAAATGTAACTCGAGGAAATGCAGTCTCATATATAACTGCTGTAACTGATGCTAATACTGTTACCATCTCCCCTGCTATAACTGGTCAAACAACTGCTGATGAAATTAGACTTAACGTACTTCCTGTCGCAACTACTACCTCACCTCAAGATACTTGGTATGTACCTATGATCGATACTTATGAGACAACAGGAACTTCTGGAACACCAGGAACAGAAACAGCACTAGTTACTTATCTCGCAGATATTCCAGTAAGAGTTAGAGCTAGACATGCTGATGTAGCTGCAAGCGGAGGTATTATTCCTTACGAAGCTGACTCAACTGTTACCAGTACTGGAATGAGCAACTCTATTATTAGAACAAGTGACACCATATTCACATAATTATGAGATTCGATATATCACGATCATTAAATGGAGAGCAAATCGTTTATATTGCCCGGGATGCAAACGGAGTAGTTAGGCTTCGCGCAAATAGTCTTGAGGAACTTCAAGAAGCAATAAAATCTTATAATCCTGCTGTAAAAGTGGTGCCTAAAAAAGAACCAGAAGTTAAGGCGCACGAAGAAGAAACCCTAGGTAGTAATGATTCTGAATCTCCCCTAGCGGAAATTGTAGATAAAGAAACATCCCAATCTGAAGGAGCAGACTTAGCAGCACAATTAGTATCAGAACCTGAAACAGAAGAAAAAACGCCAGAACCTAAAAAAGAGTTCTTAAAAAGTGACTTAAAAGAAAAAGTTGAGGAAAAAAAGAAAAGAACCAGTAAAGGCAGTTTTTGGGATAAATTGAAGTAAGGTATGGCAGGCAGTACAATTACCAAACAAGAAGCGCTTCAGTATAATGCTGATTCTCTAGAGGCTGATACTCATAAAAGAGAAAACAATATTCATATATTCAGAGATACCATCAGCAAGGAATATGATGCAATTGCGCTTGATGAACACATGATCGCCTCCATCGATCCCGCTCACCCTGATGTAGTTGCGCTAAGAAATCTTATTGCTAAAAAAAAGTTGAATATAAAAACATTTGAAGATGCGATAAAAGACGAAGAAGAACAAATCGAAAGAGATAAGAAAATGATTGAAATAATTAACAAAAATGACAAATTAAATTAAACTATGGCTCTAGTATTTGATAAAGCAACAAAAATAATTACAGTTGAGTCTCCTCAGACTACTGTTACCGTACAAGATCTACACGATGACATAAGGCTTTTTGAACAGCTTCCTCAAAACCTGGAAGAAGCCCAAATCGCCAATGCATCTGGTAAGCAAAGCCTGGGAGGAGGAGTTCAGGTGGGAATCACCCTGGAGCTTATTAACAATTGGAGACTAGCTTTCGAAGCTCGGCCAGGACCAGACACAGTAACATGTACTGTATCCGGCGGAAACCTAGTGGCTACAAACGACTATAATAATAATCCTATTTATGCCACAGCATATACTCAGGTAATCATCTCTCAATCTTCTTCCGCTACTATTACTGCTGCACCTTCAGATGATCATATACTATACTTATTGGCTTCTCTTAGAGGCGGAAAACAAAGAGCAGTGGGTAATTATTTCTATTGGAATCCTACATCGGGAAGTGATTCAAATGATGGGACTACTCCCGGGAATGCAGTTCTCACTTTTGCACAGGCTCAAACTCTAGCAACCGCGGGAAATGGTGATACGATCTTCTGTATCGCGTCTAACACAGCTGGAACAACTACTGTAACGGAAACATTAAATATTACAAAAGCAAATCTAAAAGTTATGGGACCAGGATACACTTTCCAGCTTGCTCCGACTGCAACCACCTCCCCTACTATTACAATAGGGGCAGCAAATGTTGAAGTTTCAGGATTTTATATTAAAACTGCTGCCACAGGATCACAAAATGCAATTACAGTTACAGCAAATAACGCCTTTATTCAGGATTGCTGGATAACTGATGTCAGAGGAAATGGAATTAGTATTTCGGGTTCTGCAAAAACACAGGTTAACAGCTGTGTAATTGAACATTGTGGAACTTCAGGAACAGGAAACGGAATCACACTTGGAAACACTACCACCGAAGCATTTATTTCAAAATGTATTATATTTGATAATGTAAATGGCGTAGTGCTTTCTGGAACTGGACTTGCTGATAATATCTTTGAAAACAACCTCGTTTATCAAAATTCAGCATACGGTATTTCTGTTGGAGCAAATGTACTTAGAACTCATGTACGATCGGGTCATACATTTAACAAAAACACTTCAGGACATACTCAAGACCTAGGTACTGATACTTATATCGAAACTCAGGCTGGTGGAGCTTCTGCTTCTGAGATCGCAGATGCAGTCTGGGATGAGGTTATAACCGGACACGTGACATCAAATAGTACTGGAAAAACTTTGAAAGACGCTAAGACTAGAGCAACGCTCGCCTCATTGAAATAGAATCATGAAGTATGAATCGTGCTTCACTTCCCTTTAATCAATTTTTCTGTTTTCAAATGAAGAGCGATGGCTTCCTCAGTCTTTCCTGTAAAAAACAGAACAGACCCTAAATTTCTCATGGCATCAATATAGCGCGGGCGCAACTTTATGGCTATTTCATAATGTTTTTTTGCTAAATCAAATCTCTCCATTGCCGTATAAACATTCCCAAGATTATTATTTACGATTGCAGAATTGGGCTTTAGCTTTAGAGCAAACTCAAAAGCCTCTCTAGCTTCTTTAAGCATATTTAAGTTTTTACAGCAAACTCCTATATTAGAATACGCTTCAAAAAAATCCGGCTCTACTTTTACCACCTCTCTATAGATAATAAGAGCCTCATCAAATCTTTTCTGGAGCATATACTGCCCTGCTTCTTTATATTTTGCAAACGCTACCTTATCCCGCACCCACATATCATAAATCATAATTTTGAATTCGTAAATCACAATGATGCGTTGACATTTCCCCTCCCCTCTCTTATGATAAATTTGACAAAACTTCTATGCCATTTTTCTCAAATATCGGGGGTACTGAATTATTCATAATCGTACTTATATTAGTTATGCTTTTTGGCGGAAAAACCATCCATGAATGGGCAAAAGGAATCGGAAAAGCAAGCAAAGATGTGCGTCTTGTTAAAAAAGAAATAGAAGAAGGTTTTGAAGGAGAAGTTGTCGAGGGGACAGTTGAAAAAGAAGAAGTTAAAAAATTAAAAAAACCTAAAAATAAAAAAATCAGCAGTTCGGAAGGGGGTGTAAATTAATGTTTGGATTAAGTACAGTTGAAATAGCTATAATAGCCCTTATTATCCTTCTTCTTTTTGGAGGCAGAAAGCTTCCTGAGCTTTTTAGAGGAATTGGAGAATCGATTAAAGAACTACGAAAAGGAATCAAAGGAGACAAATAATGCCAGAACCTGTCGTAGTTGATGATACAGATACAGCTAAATACCTGCCATTCCTGCTCGAGATTCGCCGCCGCCTCTTTTTTACGGTCTCAATCTTTGCAGTTGCATGCGTCATAGGTTTTATTTTCTACGAAAAAATAATAAAATTCGTTCTTAATGTTTTCCATCTAGATGGGGTTAATATAGTCTTCACTTCCCCTTTCCAATTCATTAATTTAGCAATCCAATCAAGCTTAATTGTCGGTTTTATTATTGTTTTTCCTATAATTGTCTATCAATTAATTGCATTTATCCGTCCCGCATTAAGTCAAAGAGAATTTAAAAATATTTTATTCTTATTCCCACTAAGTCTAATTCTATTCATAACAGGTTTTAGCTATGGAATAATAATCATGCGCTATACGGTCGCAATCTTCTACGAAAAATCAGTCCAGCTTGATATTGGTAACTTACTGGATGTCAGTGCGTTTATTTCTCAAACATTAATGACATCCATTCTTCTGGGTGTCGCTTTCCAATTCCCAATAATTATTACATTTTTACTTAGAACTAAGATGGTAAACCGCAATTTCTTCGCAAAAAAAAGAATCTTTTTTTATGCCGCGTCTCTTATATTTGCAACTTTTCTTCCACCGACCGACATTCTTTCACTGGTTTTCCTTTTTGCACCTTTAATTGCGCTTTTTGAAGCAACTCTTTTGTTTAACAGACTATTTAAGCACAAATGATTTTAGTTCTTGCTGGAGCAATTCTCCCTTTTATTCTTTGGCCGGTAGAAATTGTTCTCCCCTTTCCTTATTTAGTCGAGGAAATCGCCAAAGCAATACTAGTCTTTTTTATCGTACAAACAGTCCCAAAGCTTAAAGATAAAATTCAGATCACGCTTCTTGCAGGATTATTATTTTCAATTTCAGAAAGCGTCATGTACTTATTTAATATTTACCAGATAGGTTCATTAGAAACACTACTTATAAGACTTATCTTAACGATTCCGCTTCATATCGGGACCATGCTTCTGATTTTATTATTCGGGCTGAAAAGAAAAGAAATGGCTTTATTGGGGCTTTTATTGGCAGTCCCGATTCATTATTTTTTCAATATCTTAGTCGGTAGAATTTAAGGAACTCTCGGTAACATATTTTCCGGAAACCCAACCCGAACTTCCGTCCGGAAGAGTAATCTCGAACCATCCATTTTTTTCTTCAGTCACAGGGAATGTGTCGCCAGGGTTAACTTTCCCCATTTCCAATCCTCCAGGAGTTTTTCTAACGTTCAAAAATCCAGTTGGTGTTTCTTTGACAGTAACTGTATTTTTTGCAACTTCCTTTGACTCGCTGGAGCTTTCAGCGGAAGCGGTTTCTTCCAAGGATTCATCAGGCTCTATGTCTTCAATCTCTTCAATTGGCTTCTTCTCTGTTTGTGACTTGGCATTTGACACTTCAACCGCTTCTCCCAATACCTTAACCTCATCAGTTTTTATTGCCACTCCCTGAGCCTCTTGAGGCATCAAGAAGGCTTTACTAATTAAAACTCCACCTATTCCCCCGCCTACAGTTCCAATCATTAACACGATAAGCATAGAAAGCCCTACGACATATTTTAATTTGGAGCTTGGCTTTTTTGTCTTTACCCGCTCTTCTTCATTCACTCGAGCTTCTTTCTTATTAGATCCGGTTTTTTTCTTTTGTGCTTTTTTTGTAATAACTCTCATATAAACCGTGAGAGACACAAATCCTACCATTACGATTAAGATTAATCCCCAAACTGCAAGAGTCTGAGTTCCGCCAACGAATCCGAAAAATGCTCCCGCTGAACTTGCCTGAGTGGCAAGATCTTTTAGTCTATCTATCTTCTCGCGTGCTGCATCAAGTTCAATTTGTGCTTCTCTGTATGCACGGATTTTTGTCTCAGGGGTTACATTTTCATCCATTAGATTTTCAACCTTATCTAAGGAAACATCTATGTCAGTTTTTAGTGTTACTCCTTGAGCAAAGAATGAAGTTTTCTCTAATGGCTTTGATAATTCCTCAGCCTGTTTTCTTAAACTATCAATTTCAGCCTGTTTTATAACCCATATATCCTGTGTTCTAACTGAAACTGTTTTTGTTTCACCGGGTGCAAGTGAATAAGTACCAGTTACAAAAAGCTGATTTTTTTCAGTATCATACTTCGCTTCAAGCCCTTCATCGGTTTCAATTATGTCTTCTTCTTTAAGCTCAGGAGGCAGATAATATTTAATCTCAACATCTTGTGTGATTAAGGTCGACGGATTAGTTGCAAGTGTTTTAAATACTATACTTCCCAATTCAAGCCAGGTATTTGATAGAGGTGTTCCAGACTTCTCAGCAAGAAGTTTTTTATTTGATGAAATAATTCCTAAAACATAATAACTTTTATTTTTAAGATCTTTGTCTGTAGATGCCGTGTTTGATAATAAAGCTTTTCTAACACTTGGAATTTTATTTACTTCGACAACTTTTGCAGAAATTGCGCTAATCTTTTTTTGTTTTTCTGGATATTTATATGAATTCCATTTTGCCAAAACTGCTTCTACGTCTTTCGTTCTTGTATCGAGAAGTTTTGCGATAGTCTTTGTTTCATTAAATTTTCCAAAAACTGTTAGGTCAGATTCCTTACTGGATTTTGTTCCCACACTATCTTCTAGCTGATCTAAAAGTCTTACTAATGCTTTTGCTTTATTTAAAGAAACATTAGTTTTTCCGCTTGTTTCAAGACCTTTTTGAAGAGAGAATGAAACATCCCGCGCAGATTTAGCCTGATTATTTACGGTTTTTACACTGTCCCAATCCCAAGATTTAGTAAGATAATTCACAGAACCAAAAATAGATTTAGAAGTTTCTTTATCATTCTCTCCCCCGAATTTTTTATTTACCTCTTCAACCGCAGTTAAAATTTCGTCTTCAGATAATTTATCCCATCTTAAAACCAAAAGACTTATGCTGCTGTTCACAGATTGGGTATTCTTAGATAAATCATTTACCTGTTTTTCAGTCGCAGTAATTTTTTTTCCTAAATCAGGAACCTCTACTGCTGTTGTTTCAATTATTGGCTTATTCGCAATTTTTTCTACCAGAAGTCTTGTTTGACGTACGTTTTCTTTAATAGTAGTAATGTCACTGTCAGTTGTAGTAGCTGTAGTAGAACTTTGAACATCTGATTTTGTCGCGATTGAACCACTTGATAATCCTGCTCCTGTAAGAGTTCTTGTAGCAGAATTCCAAATATCAGCAACTAGATTTCCGAAAGTTGAAAGACTTCTCGAAGAATAACTCCATGTAGCTTCGGCAATCTCATCCGCCGTAGGAGAGGATCCAGATCCTGCTACCTCCTCTTTAACTTCAAAACTTTTATCTAGCGCCATTAGATCTCCTGAAACAGTACACTTCACTTCTGTTCTATAAAGACCGAGGGTGGCAGGAGCAGTAAAAGTATGATAATACCAACCATCATTTTCTGAAGCATGAGTCATGGCCTGGGCATTTAACAAAACAGTTCCGTCAGGATATCGTGAAGTAATAGTGCAAGTTGCAGAATTTTCCGGGGTATAAGAATCGGTATATACAAATTCTCCGATTGTGCAGGACTCGCTTGGCGCGCAGATCTGAGTATTACCCGAAGCAGCCCATGTGCGGTTTATAGACACAAAGGCTGCTAGGGTTATAAGAACTACTGCCAAAATCAATTTACTTAAAACTGGGGCAGCTCTCCTCATAGATTATTAAACAGTTTCATTGACTGCTTTTCGGAATTCTTTTATAGAATCGCCCATTCCTCTTGCGAGTTCAGGAAGTTTCTTTCCTCCGAATAGCACCAATAATACTAATGCAATGACAACTATCTCTGTTGTACCAATACCACTTAACATATTAAATACCCACCTCCTTTCTTTCTTATCTATTCATAATTGAATCATATGCAAATATACCTTGTCAATAGGTATTTTAAGGGCATTTATTCTTATCGTAATCTTATCAAATTAAAGTATTTAGCCACGATATTTGCCCTATTGACATGATGATATGATTACGATAAGATTACAAATATGATCAATATTTCATATACTCAATCTTCCCAACTTGAAGAATCACTTCGAAAGATAAATGCGCTTCATCAAAACATACTTTTAACTGTATTAACTCCTAAAAATGAGCTCAGACTTGCATGGCAAGCGACCATCGAAAGAGTTTTCTGGTCACTCTCTCTTTCAGATAATCCACTCGCAAGAACTGAAATTGCTGAAGTTCTTAAAAAGGCATACCTTAATAAAACAGTTACCCCTCTTCAAAAACATGCACTACTATATAAGCAAGCAATAGACCACATAAAACATAGCTGGCTTGGGGCTCAAAAACCTGCATCAATTAAAGATGTTATCGCGCTTAATCAAATTATCTCCACAGGAAAACTAAACATTAAAGCTGATGCGTTAAAGAATAGTCTGGCGTATTTCGAGAACAGCAATGAACATCCAGTAATTCAAGCGGGTCTTATTCATTACCAAATCTTTGCTCTCTCCCCTTCAAACGGAAGAAACACTAGATTCTCAAGCCTAATATCTTATTTATTTTTATACAAGGAAGGATTTGATTGCAGGGGGCTTTTGGTATTAGATGAATACTTCAGGAGAAACTTCACAGATTACGAACTTCTACTAAAACAAGCTACGGAGACCGGTGCTCAAACAGTCTGGCTTGAATTCTTTTCACGAGCTGTACAAACAAGCCTCGAGAAGGCACTAGGAAATATTACAGAGAACAAAATAAGATCAGAGGTACTAAATACTAATCTTGATTTAAATGAAAGGCAGAAAGACATCCTGAGCCTTCTTGAAAACCCAGATGCTACTATTACTAATCGTCAGCTTCAGAAGTTATATAAAATTTCTCAAATTACCGCATCTAGGGATCTTGCAAAACTCGCTTCAGTACTTCTTATTTTCAGTCATGGAAAAGGAAGATCAGTCTACTATACAAGGGTATAATTCTCCGAGTCAAAGATCATATTCAAACAATATCAATCTATTAATTAATAGTTCTTTTAATGTCACATTTATGGGGTGGGCGATGTGGTCACTGACTGAGGAGCAAACGTAGGCTGAAAAGGGATTTGAGTTGGAGAAGATGTTGGGGCAACACTCTGCTTATTATCCCCTATTAAATCCTGGAGAGAAAATGGTCTTTGTGTTGGAAACGGTGAAGGAGCAATGCTAGTAGATGTTCCTGCAACTTCCTCCTGAGGAGTATTAATTGGTGGCTTATAAAGAGCGACCTCAATTATTTTATTTGTGGCGGGTCTATATAAAACAGCTTTTTGCGCGGCGTTAAAGATGAGAACCTTATCGCCATTCTGAGCTTTTGCGAAAAATGCCTGTCCTCTTAATTTGGAAGCGTCAGAAATACTAGCAATAGTGGGAGATTCTGCGGGAATATCCATAAGAAGTCCTACTTTTTCAGTAATACTGTCTATCTCAGCTTGCGCGACATCCTTCGGCGCTTCTGGCTTCATACTGTAAGCAACTACAGGGATAGCGAATAAAGCTAATACCACCAAATATGCTATAAAAACGCGTCTATTTCTGGTTGGTTTTGGGAGTGATTTAAGAGTTCTAATAACTTTTTTCACCTATCTAGGATAACTTTTCAAAGGCTTTTCTGTCAAGTTAAAATACTAAACTATTCCACTTTTGATATATATTCATAGATTTTTTTGGATAAATTGCTCATTCTCTGCCTTGCTATAATTTCATCACCTTCAGAAACCATACACAGAACATAAGGTCGTCTTGGTAAATACACAATTCCGCAATCCATATATGCTTTCTCACCAGTTTCTTTATCTATAAAATCTCCTATCTTATGCGCTACTGTAATATCTGGTGGAATTCCAGCTACCAATTTATCGTTAAATTTACTATTTGCTAAATAACTTAAGATCTCTGAAGAACTTTCTTTCCCTAATACTGCTGAAAAATATAGTGCTTTTAAAATAGATGAATAATTCTTAGGAGTGAGAATAGCTCCATTGTGATCAGCTAAAAGATCTATATCTACCCCATTGTAAACTTCATTAAAGTCTGCTTCTTGTACACCTGAAGCTATCATTTTCGCTGCAGTATTATCAGATTCCTCTAACGAAAGACGTATTGCTTCAGACATTTTGATTTTATGTCCCGCTCCCTTCTGATAAAGAGTCCCAAACTCATTATCTAAATGCTCTTCTTTAATTTCCATTTCTGGATCATTTGTCATATGCATTCTTTCCCGCTGCTTGTAGTAAGCCATTATCACTGGGACTTTAAAAAGAGATGCAGCATGGAACTCCTGCTTTTCATTTACACCTAAGCTAGTTCCAGTTGGTAAATATTCGAAATAAAAACCAAATGAATCACCATAAGGAGCAACATCAGCTCTTAATTCTGATCTTAGATCTAAAAAATTAATTAGAATATCAACTGGTAATTCCTGAAGTACTCTTTTAGAAAGAAGTGGGTATTTTTCCTGAAGCTTCTCAAATTCTATATTCTTCTGAAAATGTTTTTCAGTAGTAAAATAAAGACAAACTAATGCAAGGTTGACCCCTATGCTTAAAAACAAAATAAAAGCTAAAAGCTTTTTATTCATGGTTTAATTTAAGTTAATCTTATTTTTAAAAAAAATCAATAGACATTTTGATTAATATCATGGAGCTCCAGTTGCCGGGCCAAATCTAACAGCTGAGCCTTGATTCATGACCTGCTGAATCTGCTGTTTTGTTAATGGATAATTATATACTCTTACGTCATCAATCTGACCCGTGAAGTCTACTCTAGTGTCTCCATTCCCATGTTTTCCAAAAAATGTATTGGTGCCTAATCCTGACCAAAGAATAGTATTTGCATATGTTGTTGAGCCTCTTAAAACTCCATCTATATATACTTTCTGTGACCCAGGACTCACAGTGTAGGCTAAATGTCTCCAGCCTGTTCCTACAATATTTACCCCAGAAGATGTAGTGCGATACGTTGAACCAGATCCATAATATATTCCAACCACCCCAGGAGTTCCAAAAGTCTGATCTGCTCTAAACACCACGTAATTACCAATTGAAACCACTTCACTTCCGTCTGTATCCGGTCCGCCGGTCATCTTAACCCATGCAGATACAGTTAATTCTGATGGGGTGTCCATCAGGCCACTTACCGTCACGTAATCATCATTATTTGCTCCGCCAAAATTCATAGATGAGTTAAATTTGCCCGATCTTCCGTTGTACCACGCCCCAGTTCCATCAGTAGGAGTAGTGCATGTACCAATTGCTGACTGAGGAGCAGTTGCACCAATAGTTATAGTTCCATTACGTCCTAGCCCACTAGAATCATATGTAGTTGAACCCTGACACTCATCAAATTTCCACCAACCTACAGGCGCTCCCCTGTTATAGTCATAAGCTACTTGGGCAGGTGTACGAACATAATCATAAAGACGAACTTGATCAACTTTTCCATCAAATGGTCCTTCCGATGCATATCCAATTTTAATATCATCACCCGCATTCATAGAATCTGCAGTAACTGTAATCATTTGCCAGGTCCTAGCAGGCTTAAGAGTGGAAGTCAGAACACCATCCACATAAACTTTTGGGTTTGTAAAACCATTTGTTAAATCAATACTTGCTCCTGTTTGAGAATATATAAAACTACTAGACGCGCCTACACCATCAAGCTGAAAAAAATCTTTTGAGCCAGCTGCATTATCATAGTAAATCCAAAACTGAACTGTTTTAATTCCGCTTATGGTATCTGCCACTGTAATATTGCTTCCGGATGTAAAATTTGCAGAGCTTCCAACTTTCCCCCTACTCCAACTAACATCTCCATTAAATGCTGCTGTATGATTATTTCCGCTTTTATCATTTACGATACTTCCCTGTTTTTCTTCAAAATCCCATCTAGCAATAGGTGAACCGCATGCCGCGGTGTCTCCGGGAATACAATATTCTGCAGACGCAGAACTTGATCCAACTGATCCTCCAGCAAGACCTGACGTATCTGACATTGCACCCATGACCTGAGAAGAACCGCGATTAAAATCCACCTTAACCTGCTCCGGAGTTAATGTTCCGCTGTAAATCTTTGGCTCATCAATTGCACCGGCAAATAAATTAGAGGCGCCGTTATTTTCTGCTCCAATATTTACATTTGCAGTTGAACTATGAATTGAAGCAGGCATAGCCGTTGTTACTTGTCCGCTCTGCCTACCGTCCACATAAACAGTTATTGAATTCCCGGGATTATAAACTCCAACTACGTGATACCATTTATTAGTTGCAAGCGTAGCTGAACTTGTGGCTGCGCGGACAGTTGAACCATTTGAAGAAATTTCAAACTGAACATTTCCCGAACTAGTAGTATTTAATCTATAACCATACTGTCCAGCTGCACCTTTCTTAGAAACTATGTCATGTTCTGAAGAAGTATTAGATAAATTTATCCATGCGGAGATAGATAGATCTGTTGTAATTCTTAAGTGAGTTGGATTATTTGCGATACTCACAAAATCATTTAACCCATCAAATCTGATTGCTCTATTATATTTTCCTGACTGACTCCAACCTGAAACAGCAGTAGCAGGTGAGGCCATATTCGTAAGCGTTCCGGGAATATTTCCACCAGCATTTCCTGAGTTATTTGCTGTAGTTCCATATCCTTCGTCAAATTTCCACTGCCCAATAGCAGAGCCTACAGGAGAACCAGGAGCAGGATGATTTCCATTCATATCTGATATGATCTGCCCTGGAGAAATAGGATAGTTATAAATTTTAGCCTCATCTATTCTTCCATTAAAATAATTACTTCCGAAGTTTCCGTAACGACAGAAAAAGACCTGAGAATAAAAACTACCTGGAGTTGTGGCTGTAGCAGAATCAACTCTTATACCATTTACATAAACAATTGTATTAAAATTACTATCGTAGGTTAACGCCGCATGGTACCATTTATTAGGTTCAATTGTAACGCCGGTACTTCTGGTAGTTAAGCTCGCAAACTCCCAAAAAAGAACATTATTGGCTCCTATATAAAGACTTGGTGCTCTTTGGTTTCCGGCCCCACCATATGAACCAGTTATTATAGAGGATCCTGTTCCTACACCCCTATGCATAAACCACAACTCCACGGAACCACCACTTAGCGTATAAACTCCAGATGACGTATTTACATAAGTAGAAGAGCCATCACAGACTCCCCCTTTACCATATTTACCAGTATTCCAATAAGGAGCAGTTCCATTCCAGGTACCAGTATTATTATTTGCTGATCTATCTTTTACAGTAGTCCCTGCCCCTTCTTCAAAGTTCAAATACAAAACAGGACCTGGTGTATAGCTATAAAGTTGCTCAATTTCCCTAGGAGATAATGCCCGGGTGTAAACACGAGCCTCATCAATTTTCCCTTTAAACACTTGCGATCCATAAAAACAGCATCCAGGCGCACCACCAATCATAAATGTCTGACCCGAATCTGATAGAGAACCTGTAACAGTTCCGCTCCCTGCTGGTACACCGTTAATGTAGGTTGTTATAGTATTTGAGGTTTTATCAAAAGAAACAGCTACATGGGCCCACGTCCCAGTTGGAACAGTAGTTGTAGATGCAATAGATTGAGTCGAAACAGGTCCAGTTGCGTATTGCGTGATTAATCTACCCACAGTCCCATTCCCTGTACCCGTAATACCCATTATATATCCAGCGCCAAATCCACTATTATTGTATCTAGTAAAAATTGGGTAAGTTGCACTAGTATCTGTTAAGTTTATCCAAGCTGACATTGTATAACTTGTATTCACTAAAGCTAAATTTGATGATGTTCCCATAGAAATATAATCATTACTCCCATCAAAACTTCCCGCATTTCCAAATTTACCTGAAGCTCCCCCAGTTGGTCCTGTGGTTATAGGACATGGAGTTCCGTTATTCCCATTGCCTGAAGAATCAGCTACGTTATTCGTAGTGCAGTCATTAACCCAAGCAGTTTCATCCATTTTCCAGTGAGCAATTAACGCGTTTGTTAAATTTTTATTCGCGTCGCTTGCCCCAAAAACATTAGCAGCAGTTCCGCCTCTGGAATCATAATCTGCTTTAACTTGCGCCGCAGATCTTTTATAAGCGTATATTTTTACATCATCTACATATTCGCCGGCATAATTTCCGTCCCCTCTTCTTCCGATTTCAACAGGCTGTGTCCCATTTCCCATACTTCCGGAAAAACCTGAATTTGATGAAGTCACTAAAACTCCATCTACATATAGAGTCACTAATGTTCCAGGCTCAATTGTGGCAGCATAATGATGCCACTGACCATCATTCATGGTTCTACTAACGCTAATTAATTTATGAGCATTTCCACCTGTTTGGAATAAATCCAGGCACAATAACGTATTATTATCATTTTCAAATCCCCATTCCCAATTACTAGTATTTCCTTTCGCTACCATATAAGCTCCAGCCGCACCACACGAACCATTTCCAGTAGCTGTCGCATTTGTAGGAATTTTTGCCCAGAAAGAGACTGAAATAGAATTTACAGAAGGACTATATGCATCTCGATCTGCTGTAGAAACATAACTTGAGGATCCATTAAAAAGCAAACACTTTCCTGCTATGCATTGGTCATCTTTCATCCAGCCAGATCGAGTTGAAGGATTAGAATCAAAACTATTAAGAGTTCCTATGGTTTTATTTGAGCTTGAATCTACCACAGTAGTTCCTGAGCCATCATCAAATTTCCAGTGTGCGATTGGCGCTGCTCCTGCCTCTTCTGATCCCAAGCTTCCGATCGTGTAGCTAGATGCTTCTGTTGAAAAATCAGAACTATTAAAGCCGTTTGCAGCTGAAGGGTTTCCATAATAATAATATATGGTTTGGGCTCCCGCAGGAAAACTTTCAAAGAAAACATGCACCACTGTCGTACTACTGCCACAGCCTGAAACTATATAATAGGGTAAATTATTTCCCCTGGCATCAGTAAATCTCAAATCTCCGCAATCTGCTTGAAATCTAGAAGTATCGGACGTATCTAGAGCATTTCCCCCTGTCAGATTTATATAAACATTTGTTTCCGCAGAAGTATGAGCTGAAATTCCAATTGATTTTCTAAATGACCAATTTGAATCAAACCAAGCAGCTTCTGCTCCCCTAAGGTGAGTCAGGGTAAAGCCTATTACTGGAACAAATACAAAAATTATAAGAAGCGAAATAAGTAAAAAAAACTTTTTATTTTTATTTGAAAGATTTCGCGTAGGTATTAAAACTCTGCCCAATATGCTTAAAATGAACCCGAATTTAAAATTTAAATTTATTTTTTTCATTAATATTTAATAATAATTCAACAGCGTTTTATTTAAAATAAGTCTAAAGATATCACTGTGTTTGAATGGACACCCAGCTCATCTTAATATCTGTTACTGCTGCTTTATTAAGAATAATCGTAAATCCGTTTACGCTTCTATCAGTTATAGCAAAGCTGTATCCTTGGCTAAGAAGTGCTTGTTTCTGAGCGTCTGTTCCCTCAGCTACTAAGTTAGCATTTACCACTGGTGACTCTTCATAAGGCTTATCAAAGACAACTTTAACTTTAGTCTGACCTTGTTTTACTGTTACAGTTCCTGCAGTATCTGCACTAAATTTAACTTGACTATCAAATCTAACATTATCCTTAAAGATAGCTTCTCCAAGGAAGTTGGAAATTCCTGTTACTAATATATCTGTAGCCCTAAAGCTTTCAATTACTGTTAGAACTCCTTCTACTAGTACATTTCCTCTTGCTTTAACATCTCCAGAAATTGTCGCAACACCTTCTACATCAAGTGATGCAAGCACTATGTCCCCTGTTGTGAAAGCACTTGGAGTTGCGCTAAATCCAGTTTCCTTCTCCAACCTTCTTCCTTTATCTGAAAGCGAAGAAGAAATAGAAGCAACATTAGTGTCCAGAAGTGAAAGCTTGCCAGCGATTATATCTAGTCCTTCTATCTGATCCGCTCTAAGTCTCTTTACATGAATCTCATCAGCAGTCAATTTAGGAGTGATTATTTCTAGCCCTGCAATTAGTCTATCTGTAGTTATCTCTGAATCTCCCTTAAATTTATCTTTATTAGCTAAAATCTTAGCTAAGATATCATCTGATGAAAGCTGAACTGACTGATCTTCTTCAAATAGACTTACGAACGCATCTCCTAAGTATGATGATGATTTAATATAAATTACTACTTTTCCTACCCCTTCTCCGTCCCAACTTTCCATAGCTTGTCCGATAACTGGGCCTGCTTTTTGCGCTTTCATAGCGACACCTGGAATACTTGATGGAATAAGATAATCTCCAGATTTAATTGCACCATTTTCCGAAGATACTTTTACAGGGACACGTCCAGCAAGTGCCACTGGAACTGCATTTGCTCCATCTATAAATGCGTCAGGCTGAGAAAGTCTAAGAGCAGGATTCGTAGACAAAACTCCGACTATGAACTTGTCACTTGCACCCTGTGATTTTCTTACAAAAGTCTTTTCGTTAGGATCTATTGCTACCAAATCTCCTGCTTCAAGCGTAATATCGCGAGTTGGATAATCTTCAGCTACGTCATAAGCACCAGCTCCAGTAATCATTCCATGTGAGAACATGAATGAGCCTGTATTGGCTGAATTTCCTGTATTAACTTGTCCTGATGGTGAAGCCATGAACCAAATTGCCGCTTCATTTCGGAAATTATTAGTAATTCCTACATTTTGAGTATTTGCATTGAATTTTAGAGCATATGACTGATCAGTTATATTCTTATATTCATAAACCTCAGCAGCAGTAGTAACGGTAGGATTATTTTCTGAAGTTCCAACGAATAGTGATGAGTTATATTGAATCAACATACTAACAGCATCTATATTTGCTGTTCCACCTGAAGCCATTGTTCCAGCTGCAGAATTAATCGGGAACCATTGATTTCCCTCTATATACTGATAAACTTCTCCAGCATTAGGTTTTTCTGTACCAATATATAGTCTGCCATTATATACAGTCATAGATCTAATTGCTGTAATAGCACTTGTTCCACCATTCCTAATTTGTCCTGCTCCAAATGAAACTCTTCGTGTAACTATATTGACCAAAGGTCCGTTTGTATACTGATCAGGTATTGAATTAACTCTACAAATTTCAGCCTGTTCAAGTCCTGGTCTACCTGCAGTTGCAAAGTATAGCGCTCCGTTATATACGCTCATAGATGTAATTTCATTAACATTTGTTGCACCACCTGTACAAACTTGACCTGTAGAAGTTGCACTCATGCGACCAAAGGTACTTATCGCAGTCATTGGAGCCCATCTAATAACATCTGCATTCGCACCACGTTTCATACCGAGAACGAGCATATTATTATAAACAGCCATAGAAGTAACACCATCGTATAACGTATTCGGCGCAGTAGCTAAAGTAAATGTTCCTGCGGCACTGTTTATTCTGGTCCAGGTACGATTTCCATCATATCTATATAGTTCTGCTCCTGCCAACTCACGTGTTCCAACATAAAGCGACCCTTGATAAA
>JAGOUW010000001.1 GCA_018061075.1 Candidatus Levyibacteriota bacterium
TTTTTCTTTTATGAAAATCTTTCAAAAACGACAGATATTTTGATAATTTTCATGAATTATGAACGATTTTTTCACATTTTTTAGGCATAACATATTAATATAAAATATGATATCTAATCATATCGTAAGAGATCAAAAAGTTTTATTTAAAATCGCTTGCTTTGGCTTGACATATAAAACTTATTAATACTATGCTGAACTTATGCGGATATTAAAAATCATTATTATTGGAATTACTATCATCTCCTCCCTTCTATTTGTCACAAATGGATATGCTCAAGCAAACGAAGAAAACTTTTCCGGAACCTCAGTAACTCTACCAATCTCGGGCTCTAATATTAGCGAGGGGTCAATTATTACAACAACAAGTGGCGGATACACATTAGCAAATAAAGAATATGACAGTGGCCTTTATGGAGTCGTTACCAACACGCCTGCTATCACTATGGAGGATGTGCCAAAAGGCAATCTCAGGTATGTAGTTTATACTGGAAAAACCAGAGTGAGAGTTAATACATCAAATGGTATCATTAAGAGAAACGATCTTATCACTTCTTCTACCACCCCCGGCGTAGGAGTAAGATCAGCAGAAAATGGATTCGTACTTGGAATTGCGCTTGAAGACTACTCAGGAGGCAATGAGGGCAGAATACTGGTTGATATTAAACCGCATTTTAGCAACACAACAACCACACAAGTGAGCAGAAATATATTTAGCGTTCTTAAGAATGCGAGAAACTCAGCCTATCTATCCCCGCTTGAAGCTCTAAGATATGTAATTGCTGCAATAATTGTGCTTCTGGCCTTTATCCTTGGATTCACATATTTTGGTAAAGTTGCCCAAAAAGGAATCGAGGCTGTTGGGCGAAATCCGCTTGCGAGAAAATTTATTGAGCTTTCAGTAATCTTAAATGTAATGCTCACTGCGCTTATAATAATCGCCGGCGTAGCCTTGGCCTATTTGATTTTGATCATCTAAAGTGCGATGATTATAGAAATGATTAACCTGCCTAATCTTACCTCACTTAATGTCTTTTTAATCTGGCTTTCTATATTTTCAATAAGCCTATTTTTCATATCAATTATTTATGCCAGGAAAAATTCTAAGAAATCTGAAGAGATAGAAGAGAAAGAAGAAAACAGATGGGATGATTTAGAGCTAAAAGCCCATGAAGATTATCAGAAGATAATTGAGAGCGCTAGTAAACAGGCGAATGAAATAATCCTACACGCTTCTGAAATTAAGCAAGAGTCTACAAACGAACTTCAAGAATCTGTCGAGATTATGCTCGCAGACCAGAAAAAAGTTTTAGAAGAAGCATCTGCTGCATTATCAAAAAAGTTTGAAGATCAACTAAAACAAGTTAACGATAGCAATATCTTACTATTGAAAAACATATACAAAGGTATCGAATCAGATGTGGAGTCTGACTATTCTCAGTATAAAGATGTCATTAAGAAGCAAACATTCGAAGCCGAAAACATTGCTAAGGAAAAAATAAAACAGGAGTATGAGAAATTAGAAATTGAGATTAAAGAATACCGAGAAAAAATGATGAACAAAGTAAACGATGACATATACAAAATACTCCTTAACATATCAAAAACTGTCTTAGGAAAATCACTCGATGCTAAAGATCATGAAGATTTAATTATCGAAGCATTAAATAAAGCTAAGAAGGAAAATATCATCTGATGAATTATTCTAATTTTTTAAAATTAATAAGAACCAAGGACGAACAAAACGAAGTAATAAATCTCATAGAAGAACTAACTCAGGGTTTATATAAAAAGCAAAATAAAACCGATCCCCCTTCCCCATACAAAGCTTTTCTTTCTAATGAGATTATGAAAATCATACAAGCACAAAAAATAATTGATAATAAAATAAAGACTGAAAAGTTTTGCAACTCTTTATTAGAAGCTGTTAAAAATTTAACCGTCTTAAAGCTAACAATAGCTATCGAACCAGATCAAAAAATGATTACGTCAATTAAGAATTGGGTGGATAAAAATAGCATAGATGGAGGGATATTTGAATTTACAATCGACCCAAACATTCTAGGAGGAGCTGTTATCGTAAACCATAAAGGATCTTATGCTGACTTCTCTCTTTTAAAAAGAATCGATGAACTCTTCTTAAATCAAAAACAGTTAATCTCTAAACTTCTCTAAATGAAAACAATTAACGATTATCTAAATGAAACAGGCGAAGTAGGATACGTTGTAAAAGTAGTAAATACAATTATTCACGTGAGTGGTCTTCCTTCTGCAAAACCTAATGAGCTTGTGATTTTTGAAAACGGAGACAGCGGAAAAGTAATGTCACTTAGTCCTGAAAATATAGAAATAATGGCATTTAGCAAAAAACCAATCAGAGTTGGAGAAAAAGTTGCTAGAACAGGACAACCGATAAGCATTCCTGTGGGAAAAGAGATGTTAGGTCAAGTAATTGACGCTTTTGGAAATTCCTTAGATAGTCATAAATTAATAAAAAAAGCTAAGACTCTTAGAACAATTGAGACTGATCCTCCCGGAATCATGACCAGAAGAACAATAAAAAAACAGTTCGAAACAGGAGTTTCAATAGTCGATCTTATGGTTCCAATAGGAAAAGGCCAAAGGCAGCTCGTTATCGGAGATCGAAAAACTGGCAAAACTAACTTCCTGCTTCAGTCAATTGTTTCTGCTGCAAGAGCTGGAGACGTTTGTATTTATGCCGCAATTGGAAAGAAAAAGATAGACATAAAAAGAATTGAAGAATATTTCACAAAGAATAAAGTTATGGAGAGAGTCATAATTTTAGCCTCAACATCTCAAGATCCAGCAGGTCAAATTTTTATCACTCCCTACTCTGCAATGACAATCGCTGAATATTTCAGAGACATGGGGCAAGATTCTCTTCTAATTCTTGACGATCTATCAACTCATTCTAAGTTTTATAGAGAAATTTCACTCTTAGCTAACAAGTTTCCTGGAAGAAACTCATATCCTGGAGACATTTTTTACGTTCATTCAAGATTACTAGAGCGCTCAGGAAACTTTTTGGTAAAAGACAAGGAAGTTGCAATTACATGTATGCCCGTAACTGAAAGCCCCGAAGGAGATTTCTCCGGATACATTCAAACAAATATTATGTCTATGACTGACGGACACGTTTATTTTGACAGCAATCTTTTTTCTGAAGGAAGACGCCCCGCAGTTAACCCTTTCGTCTCTGTTACTCGTGTTGGAAAACAAACTCAATCTGCATCAAAACGAAGCATTAACAGAGAATTACTAAGCTTTTTGACCCTCTATGAAAAGATTAGAAAATTTTCACACTTCGGAGCAGAAGTAACAGACTCGGTAAAAATTACTTCTGAAACAGGTACCAAGGTTTTAGGATTCTTCGACCAGGATCCTAATGCGATTATTCCGAATAGTGTCCAAGTTATACTCCTTACCCTCATATGGGGTAGCAATCTTGAAAAAACTGACATAAGAAGCCTGAGCGCACATAAAGATAAGATAACGAAGCATTATGAATCGAATTTAAATTATAGAATGTATATAAATAACATGATTGAATCATCTGAGAGTTTTAATGATTTAATTATGAAAGTAAAAAAGAATCTAAAATACGTTTATCCCTTAGCTAGGTAATCTAGTACAAACATTATGCTTACAAAAAAGAACTTAGAAAGTGAAATTGAAAACCTAATTGGTTTGAATGACATGGTTAAATCCTATGAGGAAATCGCCGCTTCTCGCATTAGAAGAACCAGAGATTCAGTTTTAAGAAATAGAACTTTTGTAGAGGAGATTCATGACATCTATGAACAAGTTATTTTCTCATATAAGAAACAGGTTGAAGAGCTTATGAAGTCAAAAAAAGGCAAAGATTCTGAAAAATTTTCCTTCATAAATAAGAACGGAAAGACTTTATACATATTCATTTCTGCTAATACAGGTCTCTACGGAAACCTAATCAAAAGAACATTCGAACTTTTCCAAAAAACACCAAAAGATGAGACATATGATATAGCTATTATCGGTAAGCTTGGGCTCGCACTGTGGAACGAATCAAAGCTAAAACAGAAGTTTTTCTACTTTGACTTCCCTGACCAAAATGTTGATGAAAAGAACCTAGATGAAATTCTAAAATTTATAATTAATTATCAAAAAACAGTAGTTTTCTATGGACAATTTCAAAACTTTATAAAGCAGAATGCCACTTTTTCTGATATCTCCGGAAACGCGCTGGATCAAAAAATAAAAAACAAAGAATCTGTTAAATTTTTCTTTGAACCCTCACTTGAAAAAATCCTTGAGTTTTTTGAAAAACAGATTTTTGCTTCAATTTTCGAACAAACAGTTAGGGAATCTCAGCTTGCAAAAATTGCATCACGCTTAACTTCCTTAGATACAGCCTCAGAAAATATCGATAAACAATTAGTATCGATGACTAATCAGAAAAACCGAATATCTCATAGCTCGCAAAACAAAAAACAGCTAGAGACATTTGCAAGTAGCTCTTTATGGGGTAAAGTTTAGATATGAAACCAACAGGAAAAATAATTGGAATCGAAGGACAAGTTGTAAGAGTCGAATTTGAGGCTGGAAATGTCCCCATCACACATGACATTCTAACCTTAAAAGAAGATCCGACAATTCGAATGGAAGTCGTTTCTTCACTAAGTGAGACTCAGTTTTATTGTCTATGTTTTTCAATAACTGACAAGCTTTACCGCGGTGCTGAAATAATTAACACTAATTCCCCTATTCAAATCCCGGTTGGTGAAGAAGTGTTAGGCCGAATTATTAATATCTTTGGTGAACCCATTGACGGAAAAGGACCAATTAAAACTGCGAAAAAACTGCCAATTTATTCTGAACACTTAACATATGAGGATGTCGCGACACACACTGAATTTTTAGAAACAGGAATAAAAGCCTTGGACTTCTTCTCTCCAGTTCTTAAAGGAGACAAACTTGGACTTTTCGGAGGAGCTGGAGTTGGGAAAACAATTTTACTCACAGAAATTATTCATAACGTAGTCACGCTCGCTCCAAAAAGAAGCGTTGTCTTCGCAGGAATCGGAGAAAGATCTCGCGAGGGACAAGAATTATATGAAACTCTGCTAACTCAAAAAGCACTACCCTTAATTAGCCTTATTTTTGGAACCATGGGAGACAATCCAGCAATGAGATTTAGAACAGCTTTTACAGCAGCCACAATCGCAGAGTATTTCAGAGATCAATCAGACAGAGAAGTTTTATTCTTTATCGATAACATTTTTAGATTTGCTCTAGCTGGAAATGAACTTTCAATGCTTATGAACACTATTCCCTCTGAAGATGGCTATCAAGCAACACTTGCTTCAGAAATGGGATCTTTTCACGAAAGACTTATTTCTACAGAAAAATCTTCAATCACAACAATTGAAGCTATTTATATTCCAAATGATGACATCTTAGACCAAGGAGTTCAGTCTATATTCCCTTATCTTGATTCCACAGTTGTTCTTTCAAGAAATGTTTACCAGGAAGGAAGACTACCTGCTATAGACTTACTTGAATCCAGTTCTTCGAACTTAAATCCTGACTTAATAGGACTTGATCATTATCAGACTGCACTTCAGGCTCAGGCATTACTCAAGCAATCTGTAACTCTAGAAAGAATCGTATCTCTTATCGGAGAGGCTGAGCTTTCAGCTGAGGATAAAGTAATTTATGACAGAGCGAAAAAACTTAAAAACTATATGACTCAAAGCTTTTTTGTGGCTGAAGCTCAAACAGGAAGAAAGGGTAAATTCGTACCTATAAAAACTACAATTTCAGACGTTAAGCAGATCCTAGAAGGAAAAGCGGATGATTTGGACGAAGAAAAATTAATGTTTCTCGGAGAACTTTCTGAGGCTAGAACAAGCAAATGACACCTACAATTCACGTAATCATAAAGAACAAGGAGAGCATAATTTATGACGGCCAAGTTACAGCTGTCTCCTCTTTTAACGATGTAGGACTTTTTGATGTACTTCCCCTTCACGAAAACTTCATTTCTCTAGTGAAAGACAAGATAATAATTCATGATAATTCGGGACAAAAAGAATTTAAGATAAATAACGGGCTTTTAAAAGTAAAAGATGACAAAGTAGATATCTATTTGGGGCTTTAAATCTTTTTCGAGAACAATATTCTACCGGCTGAAGTCTGAATTACCCTAGAAACAATTACATCTACATCTTTCCCAACATCCATACTAGCGTTTTCAATCACAAGCATTGTTCCGTCATCAAGATAGCCTACGCCTTGTGTCAAATCCTTACCTACATGAAGAACTCTGATGTGTAGCGACTCTCCGGGAACAGCCTTAATCTTAAGATGATTTGCGATTGTATTAATATTTATAGCTAAAACACCTGAAATACTCGCTTTTTTCTCAAGATTATAGTCACAGGTGATAAGTCTCCCTTTCTGACTTTTTGCAATCTCAATCAACTTATCATCGACCTCCCTAGGGCTCCCTTGACCGTTTTTATCGGGTACATGAGAAACTTTTACCCCTCTGGTCTTCTTCAACTTATCAAGAAGCGCTAGGCCCTTTCTACCCCTTTCCCTTTTAACCATATCCTGCGAATCTGCTATATGCTTGAGCTCAAGAAGTATACTTTCCGGAATTATAAATGTTCCCATTAGAACTCCTAGATTTACCAAATCAAAGACTCTTCCATCGATTATTGCTGAGGTATCTAAAAAGATTGCACCTTCTATTTTAGTTGTCTTTTTAACTCGTGGTGCTCTATGTGGAATCATTGAAGGCAAACGACTTGCAACGGTTCTTGCCACCTCATCAGCTAAAGATTGGACGAATTTTGCAGGAAAATCAGGAACCTTTCCCCTATTTTCGCGTGGTGCAAAAGTAATATCTTTTTTCTTAATTATTTTTTTATTTTTTTCAGCCATATTCTTAAATTAAACCGACGTTAGTATATCAAAATACTTAGCAATAATACTAGGTAAATTTGCCCAAAACCTGATTTAGAGTCTTAAATTTAGTAGTATCAATGATATTTGTGTATCCTAATTTCTTCGCTTCCTTACTTCTTTTTGCTAAATCCGGAACAGCTCTTAGTTCTCCTAAAAGTCCAACTTCTGCGATACCAACTGTTTTGTTAACTGGTATTCCCTTAAGGCTTGAAAAGATCGCAAGACAAATTCCCAGATCTGCTGCAGGATCTGACAATTTCATTCCCCCTGCGACGTTCACATAAATATCCATTGTATCGATTGGTAAATGGCCATGTTTCTGTAATACAGCGAGTAAAAGCTCTAAGCGCCTAGAATCTACTCCCGATGCGACTCGTCTAGGCATAGGTAATTTAGAGTATATAGCAAGAGCCTGAATTTCAACCAAAAATGCGCGTCTTCCCTCTAAAGTTGCCGTTAAGACACTCCCTGGTGCAGGCTCCTGACTCGTACTTAAGAAGAGTGATTCAGGATTTTTAACCTCAGTCATTCCATCTCCTTCCATGGAAAAAACTCCCACCTCATCCACTGGCCCAAAACGGTTTTTCAAACTTCTAAGAATCCTGACACCCGTAAATTTTTCTCCTTCTAAGAATAAAACTGTGTCTACCATATGCGAGAGAACCATTGGTCCAGCCACCATTCCCTCTTTAGTTACATGGCCGACGATGATAACGGATATACTTAGCCTTTTTGCTACTCTTATAAACTCCATGGCAGCATACCTAACTTGTCCAACACTTCCAGACAAACCTGTCAAATTCTCTGACTCCATTGTCTGAATTGAGTCAATTATCACGAGCTTTGGTTTAGTTTCGTCAATTACATTTACAATTGCATCAGTATTTGAAATTGAGAGTAAATTTAAGTGATTATTTTTGTTCATTGTCAAACGATTAGCGCGAAGTTTAATTTGCTGCTCCGACTCCTCACCGGATATATATAGGACATCTTTCTTCTCTTTTGAAATATTCAATGCAAGTTGTAGTAAAAGTGTCGACTTTCCAATCCCTGGATCTCCTGCAAGCAATGCTACTGATCCGGGAACTATTCCCCCGCCTAAAACACCATCCATCTCCACAAAGCCAGACGTAAAACGATCCTTCTCCTGGAACTGAATTTCGTGTAATTTTTTTGGCAGAGTATTAATATCTCTGCTAGGAAAATTGCCACTTTTCGACTTAGAATTTACGTTTTGAATCTTGATTTCACGGAGGCTATTCCAGCTTCCACACTCCGGACACTTACCCATAAAAGCTGGGGAGTCATAACCGCAATTTTCACAAACATAGGATGTGGTAGATTTCATAAATTTGCGCAATAGCTATCCTCTAGATTCTAGCGATAACCCATTGGTTTTTCCTTAAGAACTGGTGTAAGGATAACCCTGTGTCTCTTAGCGTCGACATCTGACACTACTGCTTCTACCTCGTCCCCCGTAGAATATTTGGAGGTTGGAGGAATTTTATCTTTTTTAATCAAACCTTCTATTCCATTTCCCAAATCAAGCATCATTCCAAGTGAATTTATCTGAGTAACAGTTCCTTTAACTTTTTTATCTGGTGTAAATTGAGCTGATGCCTCTTCAAAGGGATCCTTAGTCATTCTCTTTATAGAAAGGTTTACTCTTTTTGCGTCCTTATCAATTCCCAAGACTTGGGCTTGAATCTTTTCACCAACCTTAAAATAATTATCTGCAGACTCTGTTTTATCCCAAGCAAGTTCTGATAAATGTATGAATCCTTCAAGATTTTTAACAGATACAAATATTCCAAAAGGTGTAGTACTAGAAACAACTGCATCAATAATCTCCCCCTGCTTAACCACCGAGGTCGCTTTTGAAAAGTCTTCATCTCCAAGCGCTGCCTTCTGAGAAAAGATAATCTTATGAAGAGCTCTGTTTATTTCAAGTACAACAACTTTGATTTTCTTTCCCACAAAACTCGCTGGGCTATCATTTAATATAGTTTGGGAATTTGGTAGAAATCCGGAAAATCCATCAGAAGTGCTAACTAAAAAACCGCCCTTGGTCAAATCATTAACACTTACATCCATTACAGTTTTTTCTTTAAGAAATTTTTCTAAGACTCCCCAGTGCTTCTCATCCATAAAACGTCTCAATGAAACAACTGGATTTCCCTGGTCTGATTCTGGATTTAAAACTGAAACAGTTACCGTATCTCCAACGCTAAGAGCTGAAAGGAGAGTTTTTAGAAGACCTCTGTCTTTTTCCATAACAGTCGCTTCTGTTTTTGCTCCTATTTCTACAAGAATCTCTGCTGAAGTGAGTTTTGTTATAGTTCCCTCTATAACTTCGCCTTTTTTAAATGAGCGAATAGAAGTTTTTGTTTTGGCCATTAATTCGGCCATTGATGTAGCATTTCCCAATTTTCAAAATTCCTTTCATAATTAGTCTATGCTCAAGTATACCACTCCTGAGCCTAACAAACAAGAACACTAACGTCTTTTAATGCCTCTGTTTTGATCGGTTAACCCACTTACTACGTCGTCAGGCAAAAGTCCCATCATCTTACTCAAAACCCTCCCCCTGATCCTTTCATCTTTACCCCACTCTTCTGGAGAAGCTATCGCCCTGCCACCTATATTAAAAACTTTTCTTCCAAACAAGTCTTTTCTAAGGACAGATGCAACACTAACTTCATTTCTAATTGGATTATAAAACCTTCTTGATCCATTCTCTAACTCCTCTATTGGCATAAAAGCTGGCATGTCTCCGCTTAAACCGATAGCATCAGGCTCTCGCCAATCTGCTCCAGCTCCAATTCCATATGCGGTTAAAATTGCTCTAGTAAAATTACCTACACGATTAGCGACACCCCACGAAAGCTCAATCTCTTCTTGAGATCCTGGGGCGACCTCTCTTAGCCTTTCTACTTCCAACATTAAATGACCATGCGCTTGCTGAATTCTTAACTGCCATAAGGGAATTGGCTCTGGGGGCTTTGGAGGTTGATTTCCACTTCTTTCTTTTGAAAAACGCATAGGGCGATTATTATATACCCCAAGGTAATTAAATCAAGGCTAAATATTACTTTAGGTTATATTAGAAATAAGCAAACTGGTAAATAGTAAAATCTTACAGGATATACTAGCTTCAAAACATAACAAAAATCCTTCATTTGCTATAATCGTGAAATGAAAAAAGCAAACCCTACACTTGAAACATATAACTTAATCGCGATGGATTATGAAAAAGAGAATATAACTCTAAATTCAAACGAAGAAATAGAAAAGTTTGTAAAACTACTCCCTCCTCAATCAACAGTTCTAGATCTTGGATGCGGATTTGGACGAGAACTTGCAGTGTTTGTCGAAAAAGGATACGACACATACGGAATTGATGGTTCAAGAGAACTTTTAAAACTTGCCAAAAAGAGAGCTCCAAAGGCTAAAACAAAACTAATGGATTTAAGAAATACACTTTCCTATGAGGACACCTTCTTTGATGGAGTTTGGGCCAGAAACTCCCTTCACCACCTTGAACCAAATGATTTATCAAATGCATTTTCAGAAATAAAAAGAATACTTAAACCAAATGGCATTCTTTTTATAGAATGGAAAGAAGGAAAAGAACCTAAGGTAACCCATGAAGAAATCGCAAAAGGAAAAGAAAGGTACTACAACTTAATGCTAAAGAAGGATCTGATCAAACTTGTGGAATCAAATGGATTTAAAATTATTAAAAGCTATAAATATAATTGGAATGAAAGATATGGAAAGAAAAGACAATTCTCCGATTTTGTAGTAATTTTAGCGTCTAAAAACTAGAACCTGACAACATCTTCTCTACCTAATACTTCCCCAAGAGCTGAATTCAATCCCCTTATTGGATGTCTTAATTTCCGTAAAGCTTTTGTCTCTATCTGTCTTGCTCTTTCTCCAGTAACAGGTTTTTGACCCAGAACCAAACCAGTTTCAGAAAATGATTTAGGAACATCACCATTTAATCCATTTCTCAAAACCAAGACTCTTACCTCTCGTTCAGTAAGTGTTCCAAGGGCTGTATCTAGAACAGTTCGAACTCGAACTAGCTGATCTGGATCTGGAGAAAAACTAAAACCATCAGGAAAATATTCACTGTAATGCACGCCAGTAGTTACAACTCTCTCAACTAACTTCTGATAACCAGCATTAACCCTAGCTTCGGTTTCGGGGTCTACGGTCACTTCAGAGCCTGCGATAACTCCTGACACCATTGGATCTCCTGCTGCTTCAATAGATAAATCTCTTTCCATGACTAGAATTATATCACTATAAGACTAAAAGTCAACAAAAAACCACCCTGTCACAGCGGTTTTCTGTTTCAGAATTAATATTTGCCTAGCCAGATTCAAGAATTCATCTCCTGCAAATATTTTTCCTTTTATCCATTCCCATCAACCCCTTTCTGGTAATTTTTTATCTCTACCACTCATCTCTACCAGCTAGTGACCAGCGGGGTGTAGTCGGATTTGGCTTTGCCCTGGGAAAGACTTCTGTGGCCTTAAACTCGCTGTCCCGACCAGTAAACTCCCCTTCTATTTCGGATACATGCGCCTCGACGCGTCGCCAATCACTCCCTGGTCTTGGTTCAACAAATTCTCCAATAGATCCGAACCTAAAAAGTCCTACCTGTACTGATCCACCAACAAGCTCCGAACTAATTACGAGACTAGGTTTAGGCAAATCATTAAGCCCTCCTGTATCCAATGTTACCTTTCCGAAAGGAGTATCGTGCTCTCCTGATTGAGTAGGCAAACTGAGAACAGTCTTCGTGCTACGAATAAATTCGTTTCCATGCTGTTCCGATTCTGTTATTTCTATTCGCGTTGTCATATTTATCACCTCCTTTCAATTTTTTCCCACAAAAAAACCTCCCCATCGGGAGGTTTGCCATGAAAAATACAACCTCCCTTAAGAAAGGCTGTATGAATAATTAACTGTATTTAGATTTTTTCTCATACTTGTTTTATTTATACTAACGATCCCGGCCTTGATCTATTGTCCCTGGGTCAAGCCCGAGTATCGTGAACGCTGAAGTGTTTTACGACTCTGTTCGGAATGGGAAGAGGTAGTGCCACAACGCTCAAAAGACCGAGATCCTTAGTACAAAATATTGTATATGTTAAATGTGCGATGTTTGCTGTTTGGATTATATTATAAACCAAAACTAAAGCGCAAACTCTATTTTTTAGCTACTTAACATGTGAAAAGAAGACTTAAGCGTCAATTTGAAAAAAACTACTTTATTAGCCATTAGTACGGGTAGGCTCAACACATTACTGTGCTTACACCGCCCGCCTATCAACCTCGTGGTCTACAAGGGGCTTCATCCTTACGGAACGATATCTAATCTTGGAGGCGGCTTCCCACTTAGATGCTTTCAGCGGTTATCCGTTGGGAATCTAGTTACTCAGCGATGCTAGCAGTGCTAACAACTGACACACCAGGGATTCCCTCATCCCAGTCCTCTCGTACTAGGGACGAATCTCCTCAAATATCAACGGTCATCCTGGATAGAGACCGAGCTGTCTTACGACGCTCTGAACCCAGCTCGCGTACCGCTTTAACTGGCGAACAGCCAGACCCTTGGGAGCTTCTCCACCCCCAGGATGCGATGAGCCGACATCGCGATTCGTCAACTGACGAATGCACTCTCGTGTTACCACGAGCATTGACTATACCTTCATCTTTTCAATCACGAAAAGAGCTAGTCTAATTATAGAAGCCATAGATTCTCCGATTTAATCGGAGTAAAACTTCTATCCTGTTTGGCTTTCGAGGCCAAACAAAGTCGATACGGGGTCCGATTTAATCGGACTTCCCTCGGTATTGACCAATATTTGTTCATAATAATGGTGTCCACCGATATTAACTAGTTGATTTATTATTACTAACGCATTCTCTAACTGCGTTTTAATTTAGAATAACCAGGCATATACTTCTCAGTATAGGCGCCCCGATTTTTGTTCAAGGTGCCAAACCGCACCGTCGCTATGGACGCTTGGGTGCGATCAGCCTGTTATCCCCGGGGTAGCTTTTATCCGTTAAGCTGTGTGCGTACCACTACGCATCACAGGATCATTAAGACCTACTTTCGTACCTGCTCGACTTGTGGGTCTCGCAGTCAAGCTGGCTTATGCCTTTACACAATGAATCACGATTTCCATCCGTGATTAGCCAACCTTTGTACAACTCCGTTACGATTTAGGAGTCAACCTCCCCAGTTAAACTGCCCACCTGACACTGTTCCCTTGCCGGATTTTTATGCGGCTTAAGAGTGATACTTGCTCATTCCAAAGAGAGGTATTTCACTAATGACGAATCTCCCTCCTATACTAAACAATTGAAATAAACTCATAAATGCCAAGATACAGTAAAGCTCCCGGGGTCTTTTTGTCCAAGGACAACTAGGCCGCGTCTTCACAGCCATCGCAATTTCGCCGGGTAATTGATTAAGACAGTTATTTAGTCGTTCTACCATTCGTGCGGGTCGGAACTCGCCCGACAAGGAACTTCGCTACCATAGAACAGTTATAGTTACTGCTGCCGTTTACTGGAGCTTGTAAAAAAAGCTTATAAGATTACTCCCACTTCACTCTCCATACTTGACTTACCAGCACTGGGCAGGTGTCAGCCCCTATACTTCGCTTTTCAGCTTTGCAGGGACCTGTGTTTTAGATAAACAGTCGCTAAATACTCTTTTGTTGCAACCGCAAAACTAATTGCGGCAAGGCATCTCCCAAAGGTTACGCCTAGATTTTTTGCCGAGTTCCTTAACCAATTTTCTCCCGATCGCCTTAGTCTACTCGACCTATCCACCTGTGTCGGTATACGGTACGGTAAAATATGAATTTTGACTATTACTAGTCATAATGAGATTTTTCCTGGAAACTGAAAGCTACCGAATAACTTATCTCTCAATAAGCTTTCATTAGTAACTCAATTAAACATGTCAATGGATTTGCCAATCGACACTATCTTGTTACTTGGACTGCTCTCGCAGCTCAGCTCTTCCACTTCCGTCCTCCCCTTACATATTCATATCTTGTAGCAGAATTTAAACTGCTTATCCATCAGGCTACCCCCCATTTAACGAGGAACACCCTTAGGGCCGACTAACCCTCCGCTGACTTACATTGCGGAGGAAACCTTGGATTTTCGGCGGCATGGTTTCTTACCATGCTATCGCTACTCATACCGGCATTCTCACTTCTATGTACTCCACCAAACCTTACAGTTCAGCTTCGCTGCGCATAGAACGCTCCCCTACCAATCTTTCAATTCTCTGTCTTCGGCAAAAGGCTTAATCCTCGATAAATTTTCCGCGCCACAAATCATCCTCCAGTGAGCTGTTACGCTTTCTTTAAAGGATGGCTGCTTCTAAGCCAACCTCCTGGTTGTCTATGAATTGTGACTTCGTTCAAAACTTAGCCTTTATTTTGAGGCCTTAGACGAAAGTCTGGGTTGTTTCCCTTTTGACCCATCAGCTTAGCCCGACGGGACTGACTACCTGCTAGTTGTTTTCCAGTATTCGGAGTTTGATTGAAGTCTAGATCTTGCGACCTAGAAATTCATTCAGTGCTCTACCCCTGGAAACGTAAAACAGGCGCTATACCTAAATATATTTCGGGGAGAACCAGCTATCTCCAGGTTCGTTTGGCATATTGCCCCTTACCTCAAATCGTCTCAACCCATTGCTACGGATACGAGTGCGGTCCTCCGGCTGACTCTCGTCAACCTTCAACCTGTTCAAGGTAAGCTCACCTGGTTTCGGGTCTATACATAGCTCTTATTAACGCTCATTTAGAGCACGCTTTCACTTTGCCTGCGGAACTTAGTTCCTTAGACGAAGAGCCATGAATAACTCACCGGTTCATTCTTCAATAGGCACGTGATCATACATTACTGCACTTTCACTGCTTGTTAGCTGACAATTTCAGTTCTATTTCATTCCCCTCCCGGGGTGCTTTTCACCTTTCCCTCGCGGTACTAGTTCACTATCGGTAGATTTTGGTATTTAGTCTTGGAACGTGGCCGCCCCAGATTCCCACAGGGTTTCACCGTACCCCATGGTACTTAGGAACAGACTATCGGAGAAATTGATTTCGCTTACTAGACTTTCACTATCTATGGTGTGCTATTCCGAGCACTTCTGCTATCAATTTCCACATCGAATATCGTCTGCCCTGCAACCCTCTGAATAAATTCAGAGTTTAGACTCCTCCCTTTTCGCTCGCCGCTACTAAGGGAATCTCATTTGATTTATATTCCTGGCGCTACTTAGATGTTTCAGTTCACGCCGTTCCCCGCCTTTTCGCTATTAACTGAATAAATTCAATTTGTTTACGAAAGGCTCACCATAAAGGTGGGATTACTCCATTCGGACACCGCCGGGTCAAAGGTTTATAGCACCTCACCGACGAGTATCGCCGCTATATGCGTCCTTCCTCGGCCAAAATCTCCTAGGCATCCATTATCAGCATTATGAGTAGTTTTTTTCTTGTTACTTTATTCTTGCGAATATTGTTAAAGACGCTTACCACATTCAAATAAATGAATGTAGTTTGTCTTGTAAACAACTCCAGTTAAGGAGCCATATACAAGACGCTTCTCTTCACATGTTAAAGAGCCAAATCATTTGGAAATTAGATCGAGCCTAATAAAATCAAACTTCAATCTAAAGGCCGCATTTAAAGTGTTTCGTTTCTGGCTAGTGGAGAACTTCCAACTCTAGCCAAGAACCAAACACTTTATACTTATTCTCTTAAAAAAGCTCCCTCTTACTAGGAAGCTTGTCTAAAAAAACAAGCATTCAAAAAAAGTGGACCTGAGGAGACTCGAACTCCCTACCTCCTCATTGCAAATGAGGCGTTCAACCTGCTAAACTTCAGGCCCTTATACCTCTGAGAGAATATTCCACAACGAAAAACTTAAATTATTAAACAAATTGAAGCTGAAAAGACAAGAAAACTAAAAGAGGTTGTTTACCAAAGAATCGCGCCTGTTAACAACAGGGTTCATCAATATGTAAGTAATTCAACATAAATATCTTTTACGATTTCTCGTCTAGCCTCAGCTAAACTTGTAAATTGATCTTACCACAAGGCTAGCAAATGTGTCAAGAGTACGATTAACGGGGTTTTGGTGATCTAAGTTTAGCTAACTCGGCTAAATAAGTTTCGTAATCTTTTATGTATTCTGGTACTTGCTCAACAGACTCTATCCTTCTGTTTGATTCTAAGGAAACAACCAATGACCTCTCATCTCCAACTGTATCTATATGAGGATCGCTTAAACGATAACTCTCTCCGATAAAAACTTCCACTTCTGCATCCGGCTTCATGCTCATATTGAATCGTCCAGTAACAAATTCGCCTTTATCCAATACGGGACGGGAATATCTAGCGCTAATATCTCCAAAATGTGATGCTATTATAAAAAGATCTCTTGGTCTTCCTACTCTCATTGCAGCTGAACTTCCTTTCTCTCTTCTCATTTCTTTAAATTCTAGAACCATATCTTCTCTTGTAAACCTCAGTAAAAGTGCATCCGGAATTACAAGTTGATCAGGATAAACAAAAGCTAATTCAGTAGAAAATGGCCTGGGAACCGCCTTAAGATGCTCAAGTATTTGAGTATCTGTATAGTCCTGTGGAATTTGCCAAGGAATTCTTTGATCACCTACTCCCGGAGGAGTAGGCCCTTCGTGTGAACCTGCCATACGCGAAAGATTCTAAAACTATATATTAAATATGTCAAATTAGTCACAAAAACTATTGTTAACGCATAAATATTCCTGATATACTAAATTCTCATGCTAAAGCACCGCATCGCCAAAAACCCACTCCCTGTTATTTTCTTCACAATTTTCGTCGATCTATTAGGATTTGGAATTTTAATTCCTGTTATTCCCCAACTTTTGGCAAATCCTGCATCTGAATATTTTCTTCTCCCAAATGGATGGAGCCTAAACCAGGGCTACATTCTTTTAGGATTCTTAACAGCTTCTTTTTCTATATTTCAATTCTTGGCAGCTCCAATCCTAGGACAGCTTTCCGATCGGTTTGGTAGAAAACCAGTTCTTGCAATTTCTCTCTTTGGAACATCCCTTTCATATGTATTATTTGCGATAGGAATTTTAACTAAAAATATTCCCCTACTATTTATATCTCGTGCATTTGATGGAATTACCGGAGGAAATATTTCTGTTGCTCAAGCTGCAATTGCAGACGTAACAACACCTGCAAACAGAGCGAAAAACTTCGGATTAATTGGGGCTGCATTCGGATTAGGTTTTATAATTGGCCCTTATCTTGGAGGAAAATTATCAGATCCGAGTGTGGTTTCCTGGTTTTCAGCAACTACTCCCTTCTGGTTTGCAGCGGTTCTTTCTTTAGTAAATGTAATCTCAATTCTTTTCTTTTTCCCAGAAACATTAAAAGTTAAAAACACTAAGCTCGTTATAAATTGGAGCAGGTCAGTTCTAAATATTTATCATGCAGCGATAGACAAAAAACTAAGAACACTTTTCGGAACTGTATTTTTATTCAATGGAGGATTCACATTCTTCACCACTTTCTTTAGTGTATTTTTAATTACAAAATTTGCCTACACTCAAGGCGATATTGGTGACTTTTTTGCTTACGTCGGACTCTGGGTAGCATTCACCCAAGCAGTTATTGTTAGAAAACTTTCAGCTAAATTCTCAGAAAAACAATTAATCAGGGCAGGTCTAATAGGAACCGGAATCTCAATCCTCCTCTTTTTCCTTCCTCGTGAGTCATGGCAATTATTCTTAGTAGTCCCACTAATGGCTATTTCAAATGGAATAAGTTTTGCCAATATAACTGCTCTTATCAGTAAGAGTGCAAGCCCGGAAATCCAAGGAGAAGTTCTAGGAATTAACTCAAGTGTCGCAGCATTAGCTATGAGTATTCCCCCAATTCTTTCAGGCTACATCGCCGCTTCACTTCACCCAGATGCTCCAATCTGGATAGCGGGCGGAATACTAATCTTTACAGCCATTTTCTTTTGGACTTTCTTCAAACCCGCTAAAACCCCACTCGATCAATAGCTATCTTCTCCAATATGGATTCACACCCCTTGATGGTCTTCCGTCTTCTCCTCTTCCCTTATGAACTAATGGTTCAAAAAGATGAATGGAGACAAATCCTTCACCCTGTGGTAAAGGCTGAGCGGAAAAACCTTCATTTGAAACATGAAATTTTCGAGTTCCAGCTTCCGTTGTCCTCCCGGGTTTCCCAGCTAAAAGCTCACCGCTCACTACAACTGTTCTTTCTCTTGTAGCTGGATTTACACCAGATACATCCAGATTCCAGATCCTACCTTGAGAATCCATGTGCTCTCCATTTGCATCAGCTAAACTTGCTACTGGTTCTCCTTTTATAAATATAATCGGCATATCATAATCACCCCCTTTCAAACCACAAAAAAACCTCCCGGAGGAGGCTTAAAGTGGTTTTATAAATTGATTTTACATTACAAAACTACCAACCTCCGTAGAGAGGTTACACATACATGACATGCCTGAGGTAGTTTTTCTAAACATATTTGGAATATACAATATCAAACTTATTCGAGTCAACTGCTATTTTTATCTCTTAGCCACCATTCTGCTTCTAAGGCTGCAGCGGCACCGTATCCTGCTGCTGTAATTGCCTGTTTATACTTCGCGTCATGAACATCTCCAGCCACAAAAACACCATCTACATTTGTCTTATAATGATCTGAGACTTTTATAAAACCGCGTTCATCCCTGTCTATTCCTTCAAAAACTTTTGAATTTGGGATGTGGCCTATCGCTACAAAAACTCCATGTATTGGCATTTCTGTAATTTCATTTGTTTTATTATTAAGCATACTCACCTTTTCTACCACCTGATCACCCAAAATTTCTTTAATCTGAGTATTTAAAACTATTTTTATTTTGGGGTTTTCTTTTACTCTTTTTTGCATAATCTCACTGGCTCTAAAGCTATCTCCTCTATGCACTAAAGTCACGCTTGCAGCATACTCTGTTAAAACTAAAGCTTCCTCCATAGCAGAGTCTCCGCCTCCAACTACAATCACATTTTTATTCCTGAAAAAAGGTCCATCGCATGGTGCACAGGTAGAAACACCCCGTCCAATCTTTTCCATTTCTCCTGGAACACCCAGCCACTTAGTGTCAGCTCCAGTTGCAATCACTACAGTCTTTCCTTCAAATTCCTCTTCTCCCGCTTTTATCTTAAAAGGTCCACCTGGAGTCGTAAAATCTCCGGAAACAAATTCCTTTTCGACAATTTCTGTACCAAACTTCTCAGATTGCTTTCTCATCGCAGTCATAAGCTCTGGCCCCTGAATTCCTTGCGGAAAACCTGGAAAATTCTCTACAAGTGTCGTTAGCTGAAGCTGGCCTCCCCACTTTGGACCTGCAATGATAAGAGTTTTTAGATTCGCGCGAGTTGTATAAATTGAAGCTGTTAAACCAGCTGGCCCTGAACCAATTATTATTACGTCAAACATATTAGAGGATTAAGAAGCTAGAACTTCGTCAATCGCTTTCTTAAAGTTTTCCTTTGACTGTGCCCCTACTACAGAATTAACCGGCTTTCCGTTTTTAAATAACATGACGGTTGGGATACTCATCACGTGATAATTTCCAGATGCATCAGGATTCTCATCTACATTAAGTTTTCCAATTTTCACACGTCCAGCGTATTCTTCTGCAAGCTCTTCAATGATTGGAGTCGTGATCTTACATGGAGTACACCATTCTGCCCAAAAATCTACGACAACTGGCAATTCGGATTTAAGTACATCTGCTTCAAAATTCTGATCTGTAAAAGTTAAATCTGCCATAAAGGTTTATAAAGAATAACAGAAGATTATTATTTATGTCAACGATATCTTAATAGTTAAAAATCATCTTGACACACTAAGCTAATCTTTATTAGAATGAACAAATGCCACGACGCGTGAAATCCACAACTTCAGAAGCAAAAAGATCAAATCCTGTTAGCTCCCTACTCTCTAAGATTTTAAAAATTAATATTGTATATATACTTGGATTTCTACTTCTAGTAGCCTCTTTCTTAATTGGAGTTTTAATTACTAAAGTTTCTTATCTAGAAGGAAATGGCGGAACTGCAGTTACAGAACCAACTGACGATACTGGACCAGTTGAGATTACAGGACCAGTGGACGTTAGCGAAGGACATCTTCCAGTTCTAGGAAATAAAGATGCAAAAGTAACTATTATAGAATTTTCAGATTTTCAGTGCCCATTCTGTAAAACACTTTTTGATGAATCACTTGCTCAAATAAAGAAAGATTATGTGGATACTGGGAAAGCTAAATTCGCATATCGCCACTATCCTCTGACTTCAATTCACCCAAATGCTCAAAAAACAGCTGAAGCTACAGAATGTGCAAATGAACAGGGAAAATTCTGGGAATATCACGATCAATTATTTACATATCAAGCAGATTGGGAAACGCTAACAGGAGAAGCGCTTGATTCCAAACTAAATGAGTATGCCGTAGCAGTCGGTATCGATGGAACAGAATTATTAGAATGTGTAACTTCAAATAAATTTGCTGATAAAGTAGGAGAAGATATTTCTGCAGGAAATGAAATAGGAGTAGATGGAACTCCAGCGACATTCATTAATGGAATAAAAATCTCAGGTGCAGTTCCCTACGAAGAATTTAAAGCAGAAATTGAAAGAGCCCTCGAAGAATAAATTAGTGTCCGTGTGGAAGATAAGTAATAGTTAACCAAATAACTGAGACTCCAAGAATAAAGAAGATAGACTCCTTAAATGCATAACCCTCCTTCTCTTCTCCATGAATCTCAGGTAGTAAATTTGTTAATGCAATGTAAATGAAGAATCCTGCGGTAATCGATAACGCATAAGGAAGAATTCCCTCAATTGATTCTCCAACAATTAGAGCTAAACCAGCTCCAACAACCGCTAGAAGTGCGCTTAGAATATTTATGAAAAGTACCTTCTTTTTAGTCATCCCTTCATGAAGCAAGATTGCAAAATCACCTATTTCCTGAGGAAGTTCGTGCGCGATCACGGCAAATGTCGTAGCAATTCCTGATGCAGGATTTATCAAGAAAGTAATTGCAATTGCAACTCCATCAATAAAATTATGAACGCTATCACCAAAAATCACTAAAGGAATATTTACCGTCCCATGCTTTCCCGTTTTTTTATTTTGATGATGTGAATACCAATGAATTCCCCTATCTAATAAGTAAAAGAAAAATATACCAGCCAAAGTCCATAAGAAGACATTTATTTCAACTCCGCTTAGCTCTTTTACCTCTTCCGCATGTTCAATTGCTTCAGGAAGAAGCTCGAAAAACGCATTTCCTAGAAGTGCACCGGCAGCAAAAGAAACAAGAACATGAGAAATATTTTTAAGTGATTTATTCCACAGAAGAAGAAGTACTCCTCCCGCAAGAGCCCCTATACTTCCAATAAATGCTGATATAAAAATTGATTCTATTCCTGACATATTACTTATAATAAATTAAACTTGACATGAACGGCATACTCCAAAAAATTCTAATGAATGCGATTTAATCAAAAAGCCATTTTTTGTTTTAATTCCTTCCTCAATCTTTTCTACAAAATTCCCCTCAACATCCTCTATTCTTCCACAATTTTGGCAAATTAAATGATGATGATGGGTTTTAGGCAGCTCATATCTATACTTCCCTTCGCCAAACTCCAAGCGCGAAATCAAACCTTTTTGAGTTAAAACGTCAAGAACTCTATAGACAGTAGCTTGATCCATCTCAACTCCGCTTGATCTTAAACTCTCGGCAATAGAAAAAACGTCTAAGGGATTTTTCTCTCTATCAAGTAAATTAAGTAAAGCAATTCGAGCCTCTGTGCTTTTCAAACCTGATTCTTGTAATAATTGTTTTTGTGCTTTCATATAAACATCAAATAACCCCTTGTACTTTGAGGTTACTTGATTGTGTAAAGTGTAGAATTTCAAGATCAACACTGTAAGTTATTGCAACTTACTTGCAACAAGTATATGCGAGCTATTCGCATTTGTCAAGGAGGAGATCTTCAAATCTCCGACGAAGACCCGCCAATAATCGCACCGTGAGCCGCGCTACGAATAGTAGGTAAGGCGAACGGCAAGATATGGCTGGGTCAATAGATTAAAAGTCTTCTGGTATAATTAAGTGGTGAAAAAACTTATATTTTTACTTGGATTTATTTTATATTTCATATTTATAAACCATGCCTCCGCTCAATCCCCTTCCACCGAATTTGTCCCTCCAAAGCAGGAATATTTTAAAGGAGAGGTCACAAAAATAATTAAAAGTGGCACTCGAGATATTCAGAATTATAAAAACTTCTTTCAATTTGTAGAGGTAAAAATTACAGAAGGGCCTGAGAAAGGAAAAGTTGTTGCTTTAGAAAATAGCGGCTCAATTAAAACAGCTGAGCAAAAATCTTTAGAAAAAGGAGATAAAATAATAGTCTTAAAAGTCACAAATCAAGGCAATGTTTCATATTCAGTATGGGACAAATACAGGCTAAATTATATTTATTTTGTAATAATTGGCTTCTTTGCAATAATTTTAATTTTCTCAGGAATTAAAGGTTTAGGTTCAATTCTGGGCATGATTATCAGCTTTACAGTTCTCTTAGGCTTTATAGTTCCGCAAATATTAAAAGGTCACGATCCACTCCTAATAAGTGTCATTGGAAGTATAGTAATTATGCTGACCACAATATTCCTAGCCCATGGAGTAAGCAAAAAAACTGCAAGCGCTGTACTCTCTACTCTCATCTCACTAACAATAACTGGAATTCTAGGCTTTTTATTTGTTAAAGGATTCCACCTCACAGGACTTGGTGACGAAAATAATGTTTTTCTTCAGATCGGAAACCTACAAATAAACTCACAAGGACTTCTCCTTGGAGGAATAATTATTGGAGCTTTGGGAGTACTGGATGATGTTACAACAGCCCAATCAGCTGCGATTTTTGAGCTTCATAAATTAGACAAAAAACTCTCTATTACTGATCTATTTTCTAAAGGCTACAACATTGGCCGAGAACATATAGCTTCAGTCGTTAATACTCTTATCTTAGCTTATGCTGGTGCGTCACTTGGGTTATTTGTAATGTTTGTATTTAATCCTACAAATACTCCCCTATGGGTAATGCTAAATACAGATATGATTGCTGAAGAAATAGTTAGAGCAGTTGCAGGAAGTATTGGATTAATATTGGCAGTACCAATAACCACAATTATTGCTTCTTATGTTGCAAAAAGGTCTACTTAATTATTTCGAAAGTTTCGAATTCTTGATCCGGCATATGTTCAATTTCTAGGTCTTTAACCTGAGCTAAAAATGGACCTTTTCTGCAGTAATCTATCAATAATTCAAGATTTTCCGCGCTTCCCAGTAACATTGCCTCTACTCTTCTGTCAGGTAAGTTTTTTACCCAACCTTTCACATTTAGCTTATTTGCTTTTGATTTAACAAACTGCCTAAATCCTACTCCCTGAACAGAACCCGAAATAAAAACATGAATCATCGAAGTTATTCTAGAAAAACGAACCAGCGTAAGCAAGGAGTAGATTTCTCAAAAATCTTCCTATTAAAACATATGTGAAAAACTTAATTGGAGAATAAGAAAAGATTCCTGCGAAAATTCCTACAGCATCAAATAATGGATTTGGAATAAAGGAAAATACGATTATAAATAACGCTCCAAACCTGTGGAATGTTTGTTTAAAAAACTTATACCAAAACGATGATTTCTTTAAGAAAATTTCTTTTCCAGAATGCCCCAACAGAAAACCCACCATGTCCCCTATTGCGGATCCAAGTGCTGCTACGATTGCGACAAAAAAAGGATTATATAAAAATCCTCCAGCAACTACGGAAGCAATAGCAGGAGCTGGAAGAAAAAGAGTTGCTGAGCCTATGATATTTACTAGAAAAATCCCCAGAAGCCCCAATGAAGAAAAATGAGAAAGCTCATCGCGGAAATAAAAAGAAACTCCAATTAAAGCTAGAGACACTAAAAGCATTATTAGATAATCTAACTTTAAATGTTGGGGACCTTTATTTTTTGCCACTAAAATTATTGTAGAGGATTTAATTTTAAAATATCAAACCTTGGGAGTTTCATCAGATTTTTTAACAGCTTCTTTTAGTTCCTTTAGCTTCCACATAAATAAAGCTCCTCTATTCTTTGCGCTACTATCAACGGCAAACGTAAAAGCTTTTTCCAGAAGTGGACGGGGATGAGTTTTAGCAAGCTTTATAAATAAGCCTCTATGCTTATAATCATCTAATTCTTCAGCCAGATGCATGCCATATGATTGAAATTCACGCGAGATATGCTTATCAACTTTAGGATCATATTTCTCTAATATTGAGCCAATCTTCTTCATTTCGTATTAAATTGGTTTTGGGCGGATTCAAGACCCTTTTCTAGGGCTGTAATAAGAGCTTTGGAGCCTTTTTTTATCATAGTGCGCGCCTTTGATGCTTCTCCCCCGCGAAATCCATCAAGAACATATTCTGGGCCATTTATGTGCTGTTTATCCATTCCGTCTTTATTTTTAGCTAGTCCTATTCCCATTCTAAATCTCCAAAATTTATCATTTTTTATATTTTCAAGAATCGAATCGAGTCCATGATGCCCCGCAGTTCCCCCACCAAATCTTATTTTTAAAAACCCTAAAGGTAAATCCAATTCATCATGCACTACCCAAATATCAATCGGCTTAATCTTGTAATATTTAGCAATTAATCCTACAGCCATGCCTGAATTGTTCATGTAAGTTAAGGGCTTTGCGAGAATCACTTTTTCCATTTCTCCATGCTTTGGCTGGTAATCTAAAATAAAGATCTCGCTTTTTAATTTATTTTCTGTAGTCCAATTGGATTTATTTACAGGTTCTAAATCTTTGAGAAGATGGTCTAAGACCATAAAGCCTACATTGTGGCGAGTGGATTCATATTTGCTGCCTGGATTGCCTAAGCCTACAATCAATTTCATTAAGTATGACTAATTATACCACGTGTTATCTATAGCGATTTTTGACCTGGAAAAGCGGGTAAAGAATAAGAAATCCTAGTATGACTGACGGGTTAAATGAAACAGCCGCTGCTATTATCCAAAGAATCTGACTCCAGAAAAGAAGTCTCCAGCCCTTTTGTTGACCAGCCTTCAACGGCGGGTATGCAAAAATCATAATTATTCCCTGTGCGATTCCCAAAACACTTCTAATTAAAAGCTGTTGAATTATTTGAGGTCCACCTAGGGTAAATGAGCTTATTACAGCTGAGCCTAGAAAATCCATAACTGATGCGATAGTTATGAGCAAACCGAAAACAATTGTGAAGAAAGGAATAATTCTTACGATAAAAGCTTTAAGTTCTGGACTTAACGAAGGTAATTTGGAGTATACTTTTTCAAACAAACCGATAATATCAATTTTCACTCTAAATTTATTCTATAGAAGAATTTTCTTTTTTTCAATTAACTAAAACAATAACTTTTAGCCATTAATACAGATTTGACAACTTAAACATAAGATGTTTAAATGTACAAATGGCTGAAGGCGAAGGATTTATAAGTAGAGTTTTAAATAAATTTGGAGGAAGACCTTCTCATGATGTCACACCTACCTCTTTACAAGGAACTTCAACTCCTGATCAAACAACTCCCCAAGATCCAACCCTTGGAAGAGCAAACGTCTTAGATGAAGCTTCGCGAACATTTGGGGCCACATACACAGGGGCTCCAAGGATGACTCCTCCAACAGCTGAGGGATTGGCAAAAGCTAAAGATGCAGTAGCTTCAGCGCAACCTACCCCACCTACACCAGGAACTCCAACTCAGGGAAGTTAATTCTTCTTATACTGAATTTCAAAGAGGCGTTTTATTTCTTTAACATCAGTCGCATCTTCTGGTTTTTTGTCTTTATCTCGGAATGAAACTAATCGCGGAAAACGGAGAGCAAAGCCATTTTCTGTTTCAGTTTTTCCAGCTGTATGAAGCGGCGATCTAGTTATTTCATCAGCTAAAACTTCTATTACTATCTCAGGTTTTATCCAGACTGAAGGTTCAATCGTAGAATTAACTCGAGCTGGCTTATGATCAACTTTAATTTTATCCGCTCGCGCGTGTATCTCCCGCCATTCATCATCTGACAAACCAGTTCCAATGCGAGAGATACTAACGAACTCATCGCGACCCTTATCGTAAACACCAACCAGTAATGCTCCGGCACCAAACTCCACCCTCTTTCCACGCCCTGTAATGTAGCCTAATAAAACGCAGTCAATTGTGTCGCTTAATTCTCCATCAGAATGTCTTTTAAGTTTTACCCAGTTAAAATTTCTCCCCCCCGCTTCATATGGACTTTGCAATTTTTTGATAACCAATCCCTCAAGTCCTTTTGAAATTGCATCATCAAGTAATCCCTGAAGAATCGTTGAATCTATTACTGTTTGATTTTTGGTACGAATCAAAACATCGTCAATTGGTAAAACTTTATCTAGAATCTCCATTCTTTCAGTTAAGGGTTTATCTAAAAGCTGCTCTCCATCTTTATAGAGAATATCGAAAACAAATGCTTTTAAGGGAAGTGCTTTCGCAGCCTCCTCTATCCCATGCTTTCTTCTTCTTTTTGTTGTCTCCTGGAATGGTAAAAACTCTTCCGAATCAGGATTATAAGCTAGCGCCTCTGAATCAAGAATTATAGTTTTAGCTTTTATCTGATCGAGTGTTGCTTTAATAAGCTCTGGGAACATATGAGTCATCTCTTCAAGATTTCTGCTAAACATACGCACTTTATCTCCATCTTTATGAATTTGAACCCTAAATCCATCATATTTATATTGCACATCAACCTCTGTCATCTTTTCAATTACTTTTTCAGGGTTTGGAAGACGCTCACACAACTCTGATCGAATTGGAGAGCCAACTCTAACTTCTAATTTTTCAACAGCTGGCAAACCTTTTTCCCATAAAGTTTTGGCGATCAAACCAAGATCTGACGTACGATTATATGCTCCCTCTAAAGCTTTTCTTTTAGATTTATCTCCAAGTTTTGCAGTTGCTAATGCGTCCAAAACTGTAGGATCTCCAATTCCTAACCTAGTATTACCGAGTGGAATTCTTACTAGATGTTTCGCAGAAGAAGCATCAACTTTTCCGAGCAGTCCTGAAAGAAGAGTTTGTCTTTTCTCGACTGTCCCCTCCCCACTTATTTTAGAAATCTCTGTCAAAACTTCAAACACTTCACTGACCGTGATATTTGAACTTTTAGAATTAGATAATTCTTGCGCAGCTTTTCCCATATCCCCTAGCTTACTGTTCAACTTCAAAACATTTTCTTTGTCGCTTCCGTATGCAATACCAATTGAGGATGCTACATTTTTTTCGGCCATTCCTATTTCAAGTGGAGCGAAAAAAGGTGCAATTCTACCTTGAATTAAATAAACAATTTCTTCAATTTCTTTATCTGGAGTTTTTTTAAACAGCTCTGAAAGTATTTCTATAAGAGATAAACGAGAACTTGTCGCTTCTAATTTTTCCAAATATTCTGAAAATTCTGAAAACTTCATTCCTTATTTTTTCCTCCCCCATCTTTAGATACTGATTTGTATTCATTATATTCTTTGCGTAATTCTTTTAATTTTTTCTCACTCAAATCCTCGAGATCTATAAAATCATTTCTTGCATTTTTATTTGAATGAATTAATTCATCTAGCTTTAACTGCGTAGCTCTGTCATTTCTATTCTGTGTATTTTGAATAATGAAAACCGTTAAGAAGGTAATTATCGCTGTCGATGTATTTATTATTAATTCCCATGTATCTGAAAAATCAAAAAAAGGTCCAGATAAAATCCAAGTAATTACAAAAAGAATTGCAATCAAAAACATTCCTGGTGAACCTAAAATATCTGATAGCCAATTAAAAAGTGACGTTGATAATTTATTAAAATTTTCTTTCATTTACTGCATTATACTTTATGCCATTACGTATTTTGCGCCTTTGGTACTTCCTGTTTTTTTAATTATTCCATCTTTTACTAATCCCTTAAGCTCATTTAGAATCGTGTCTTCAGAGACCATAGGAAATAAATTACCAAAAGCTTTGTTTTGAAGATACCCTATCTTCTGAATATATTCAATAATCTTAATTTGACGCTCTGTTAACATTACAGGTTTTCCTCCAAGTTTTTCTTTTAGATGCGCGTCGATAGAAATATTCTCAACCTTATCTTTTATTTTTGAGAGTTCAATTGAAAGTCCTTTTGTAAAATATTCTAGCCAAACAGAAAGATCTCCCTGATTATTCGCAACACTTTGAAGCGCTTTATAATAATCCAAAGCGTCACTATCAAAGTATTCTTCTAAAGAAAAAAAGCGTCTAATGTCATAACCTTCCAAAAATAATAAAAGAGTCGATAAAGCACGTGCTACCCTACCATTTCCATCTACAAAAGGATGAATTCGGACCAGTTCATAATGAACAATTCCTGATCTCAAAACAGGATGAATATCCATACTATCTTTATCATTTATGAATTGCATAAGCTCCTCGATCTGATGATAAATTGCGGTAGAGGGAGGCGGCCTAAAAGTTACCTCTCCTGTAGTGCTATTTTTAACTACGACCTGAGTTTTTCTAAAATCCCCCACTTTTTCTGGTGTTAAAATTCTATCCGTTGTAATTTTATGAAGTTCCTTTATTAAATCTTCTGTAATTTTTACATTCTCTTTAGAACTTAAATGACCAATGTATTCCATCACCTTCCTGTAGTTCATTACCTCCTGAATATCCCGATCGCGAGCTAATACTTCTTTTCCCTCCATTACTTTTTCAGCTTGATCTAAATTAAGTTCATTTCCCTCAATATGGGTTCCGTAATGAACAGAGCGCACAAGCGCATCCTTCTGGAATTCTCTTTCGTAATACGGAAGAAGAGGAGCATGATCAATTACTTCACGACAAGCCTCTATTATCCCTATGCTTTTAAGAATATTGTTTGTGATGTTAAACTTTGGCTCAAACATAATTACGTGGCTAAATGTGCTATAATCATACCATATGCCGAGTAATTCCCGAGAAACAAAAAAAGAATCTGATCAAAAATTTCACGTAGAACTTGCGAAACAAATGCTTACGCTATCTACTGCAGCTTTTGGATTAGTTGCGGCTCTAGCTTGGAATGCATTTATTCAAGAATTAGTAGCAAGTTACATTAAGAAATATTTATCCGTTGGTGGTGCGCTTGTATCAATGGGAATTTATGCGATTATCGTAACTGCTCTAGCGGTTTTTGTGACTTATCAATTAAGCAGAATTATTAAAAGACTCGAAAATAAATAGCTAAGGCTTTCGATCTACATCAGTTATTCTTTTTCTTGAATTACCACTAACATCACCTAATAAGCTTATGCCTCGCTCTCTTAAGCCTCCTGCTTTTACGTTTCTGATATCAAGCGTACCGCTATAATACTGAGGCAATCTAAAGACTACTTCCCCATTCTCTCTAGTTTCAAGCGTACCACGTCTAACTCTCGGCTTTGGAGTCGGAAAAGTTAGCCTTGGCTCTAAAGTTCCTTCAGGATTAATTCCTGTATTTGGTTGACCTTCAAAATTCCATCTACTCATATTATTAAGATTTACTTATTACCTCTTTAAATTTAGCCTCAATTGTCTTAGGAGAATCATCAATTACAGTTTCATAAACAAATTTTGCGAAAGGAATCTCTACTCCGCCCTTTTCTGATAAAAATGGCACAGAAAGAATATTATTTCTTCCTTCAACTGTACTTGCCACCTGCTGAAGTGCGTCATCTACGCTCAATTTCGTTAGATATTTTCCAAATCTATAATTTCTACTCTCAAGACTTGAACATGTAAGCACCAGATCCCCCATAATACATTCAATTGCCTCAGGTTCCACTTTATAGCCAAATCCTTCACAAAGCGTAATAGTTTCTTTATAAGCATGTCCTATGAGCTGTGATCTAGTATTAATAAAGAATCCTAATCCTTCAGAAATTCCACATAAAATAGCATAAATATTCTTAAGTGCTCCAGATAATTCAACAGCCTCTGCGGAGCCCGCAATTTTTACTTTAAAATAATCTGTTTCAAATAGTTTTTTAATTTTTTCTGCTAGAATAATGTCTCCATCGATTGAGGCTAAATTAACAAGTGTCGGGAGTTTTTCTTCAACTTCTACTGCAAAACTAGGACCGAAAAGAGAAAAATATTTTATATTCCCTCCTAATACTTCTTTTGCGATCTGGAAAGGAAGCTTATGAGTCCCTTTTTCAATTCCCTTAGAGGTATTAATAATAATTGAATTTTTAAGATTTTCTTTATTTTTTGTTAAGACTTCTCTAATTGCTTGCGTTGGTATAGCCAAAACCACGATACTAGCAGGATCAATTTCTGATTTTCGATCCCAAACTATATATTCTGCTCCGTTTGTTTTTAAAATTGATGCAATGGCACTTCCCCATGCACCTCTTCCTAAAATTGTTATCATATGAGTGTGAGATTGAGTATTATAGGCCTTTTTTTAGATTTGTCAAATTAGCTTTCTCATTACATGGGGGATTTCGTTAACCAAATCACTCGCGTTATAATAAAGCCCTACTCTCTCCCCTAGTGATTCTCCAGCTTTTTTATTTATATAACTTGCAGCTGCAGCGCTTAAAACTGCATTATTCTTAGTATAAAATGAAGCTACAAGCCCAGCCAAAACATCCCCTGTTCCGCCTTTCGTAAGCCCAGCATTTCCTCCTGTTATTTCAATAGCGGATCTAGAATCGCAAACATAGTCCTTTTCACCCTTAGCTAAAATTGTAAATTCAAACTTCCTAGAAAGTAATTCCACATTTTCTGGATTCAGATCTTTCCCAAAAAGCATTTTAAATTCTTTTTTATTTGGAGTAATTATTGCGGTTTTTGGTAAAATCTCAGGACTAATTACCTGCAAAGAACCCCCATCTACTACCCACTTTATATTTGGATATTTCATTAAAAACTTTTCTGTTAGAACTCGTGTATCATCGTCCCCTAACTCCTCACCGTCAGGACGCGGCAAACCTGGACCGATTAAAATAGAATCAGCTTCAGCTATATAATCCTCTAATTTTTCGCGAGGAACAATTATGCCGTTGATAAACTTAGCCTTAAGCTTCTTAACTATTTCATTATTCATCGGGGTTGAGGAAAAATAGACCATATCTACTATTTTTGAGGCTATTTCTAATGCCCAAAAGGCAGAGGAATGAAATAAATGTGAGCCTCCGATTACCAACACTTTTCCATTCTGGCCTTTATGAGAAGAAGAAGCTGGTACATAAAGTTCTTTTAAAATTGATGGATCAAACTTTTGCATTATTTAATTCTATTATCTCCATTGTACGCTGGATTTTCGCAGGAATAAACTCCTCATGCGTAGTTGTCACAATTGTTTGTTGATTATCGATAATTCCTAGGATCAAATTAATATGCCCCTCATCTAATTCCGAGAAAACATCATCAAGTAAAAATATTGGCTTGGTGTCGATATTGTCATGAACATAAGAGAGTTCTAGTAATTTTAGCTGTAAAACTCCCAATCTTTGCTGACCGCGCGATCCAAAAGATTTTAGCTCTACAAGCTCACCGACTCCATAATCAAACAATATTTTAAAATCGTCTCTATGAGGCCCAACTAACGTAACTCCAGTCGCAGATTCTGCATCTCTATACTGCTCCAACCTTTCTTTTGAGATCAAACTTTTATCGTATTCTATTTTAAAATCAAAAATATCTTTCTTTGATTCATTCAAAAAATTTATAAACTCTTCTCTTTTTCTCGTAATTACGTTTCCATTTCGGATTACCAGACTATCCCAATACTCAAATTCTTTTTCGTGTCTTGCTCCAGTTTCTTTTGCGATTTCTAAAAGCGCATTTCTCTGTTTTAAAGCTTTAGAAAAACCCAAAGACGCGATTCTATAGTCTCTGTCTGTTTGGTCTAAAACATTATCTAAGAAATTTCTGCGAAGTCCTGGAGACCCAACAACTATTTCCAAATCCTGAGGGGAAAAAAGAACTGAGGGAAAATTTCCTACAAAGTCCGCTCTTCTTTTTGCGACTCCATTTACAAAAAATCTTTTATATTGCGCTCTTACACCTGCCACTTCCCCCACCGTTACTCCAACTTCTAAGTCAATATCAGAAACTCTGGCTTTTACTTTTCCCAATTCATGTCCGATTTTTACCATTTGAGAATCTTTTTCCGCCCTAAAACTTTTCCCAGTGGATAAAAGAAAAATAGATTCAATTAGATTTGATTTTCCCGCAGTATTTGGGCCAATTATTATTAAAGATTTATCTTTAAAATCAAATGAAGATTTCTTATAATTGCGAAAGTTTTGAAGAGTAAGATGGGATAGCACGTGCCTATTCTATCACAGTGCCAACGAAGTCCTGTCCCTTGAAGTAACTTTCAAGATTTTCAATATTATTTCCATTAAGAACTACTACTTTTACACCTAATTCATCTGCCTTTTTAGATGCAATTGGATCAAATGGACTGTTCATTCCAGGAATCCACTCATCTCCTACCATTTTTCTAAAATCAGCCCATGAAATCTTATCAAGCGGCTTTGCATCAGGATTTTTTCTTGGATCTTCGCTGTAAACTTGATCTATGTTTGATAAATTTATAAGCTCCTTAATTCCGTAATCTTCACAAATCATTACAGAACAATAATCAGTAGACCAACCAGGCTTCCAACCAGATGCGACAACTACTCTCTCCTCTACCTTTCTAATAATTTCATAATGCTTAAGTACAAATGGGTGGGCAATATCTCTAAAAATAGTTCTAACTAAGTGGGCGTTCATTTTAGTGGCGTGGATTCCTAGCCAATCTAAATCATCACGAGTAAGCTCATGCTTAATTACTTCTGCTCCTGCATCTCTATAGTGGCGGGCGATTGTCCCTCCCCCTGTTATCAAAAAAAATTGGCGGTTAGGATTTGCCGCCAACTGTTCTCTTACGAACTTATTTAGCTTCTCTAGGAACTTAGTGTCAATTCCTCCGTCGGGATAAATAAGGGATCCTCCGACTGAAATTACGACCTTATCTGTATAGTTTGAACCCATAAATAAGCTTAAAAAAAGACCCTAAAGGGTATTTCAATTGCACTAATTCTATTCCAATGAACCCCTAAACGTCAATACACTATTCTTTTTTGAATAATAGTTCCGCTGGGACGAGTAACAGTTTTTTCAATTTCCCCAGTTTTTATTACGGTTTCCAACCACCCTTCATAAGACCATGGCTTCTCAGGATCAGGTTCAATAATTAGATAAAGTGATCCCTTTTTCTCTTTTCCAGGAATATAGCCGTATTTTCTCTCCCCGTGCCACCACAATAAATAATCGTATGCGTGGGTGTAAACAGGAGGAGTGAATACTAAAACATTGAAGTCTCTTGAATTTGCATCCTTATATACGAAATCTATTGCATCAGTTTTACCTTTTATCTTTGACCCCCCACCATGATCATTAAAATCATTTCTATACCATGTTAAAGTTTGGCGCGCAAACATGGCTAAAAACAAGAGCAAAGCTACTACAATTAGTATTCTTTGCTTTTGTTGCCTTGATAAATAAGCAAAGGATATTCCTGCGATAAAACTAAAAATAATAGGCAACTCCAAAAACCACCAGGCCCACAGCATAGACTTAAGAGGAAGCATTAAGACAAAAAGTATGAGTGGGTTCAGGACTAAGAACAAAACAAACTTCTTAAGCTCACTTTCCGTCTTTTTATCCTTGAATAGCTGAATCAATCCTGCGGCAGAAATAAGAGAGATAATCCCAGCTATCCATAGCTCTCCCGAAACTGATAATAGTGCGTCTCTAAATACATCCAGGTGATTTGTAAAAGAATACTGAAGGTCTCCTGAAGAATAAGTAGCAAACCTAATTATGCCTCTCAAATTCAAAAAATCGTGCCTTAAATCAAAAAGAATTAGTGGTAATTGCGTAACAATAAGTAGAAAGACTGATGTGAGAATAGTTTTTAGTCTGAAAATCCCTTTAGGTCTAATTAATAATAGGGTCAGAAAGGTTGAAGCGCCAAAAGTAACCGCAGTTGCTATTTCAAAGTGAGACATTAGGCCCAGTGTAAATGCAGCCAAAGGCAAACCAACGCTTTTCCCTCTATAAGCTAGAAAAACAAAATATAAAAATAAGACAGTCACAGGAGCAATAAAAAAAGGAGGCCAAATAAAACGAGATTGATAAACTATTCCAACTGAGGCAGCAATAAATAATGCGATTAATAGGCTTGTTCTCTTTCCAAGAGAATTTTTAAACAAAACGGGAACTAGAATGATTGTCAGAATGCCCATAATAAACATGAGAACCATCCCTCCATAAGGGTTTCCACCAAAAAGAACAAATGGGATAATTAGAAGATAATAAAACCCTGGGCCTTGGAAAAATCCCCCAATCCCTCCTACCTCCATACCAATTAAAGTAGGATGTTTATTTACAACAATATCCTTTACGGCCTGGTAGTAAGCTCCCTGATCAAATAAAAAAAGGTAATTTCCTGAAAGAAGTTCAATTGCTCTAGGTATTGCTCCAATTAAAAGAATTCCTATGACCAAAAGAGGAAAATTGTATCTCTTCACAGACTAAGTATATCTTATTTTTGACAATTCCCACAAAAGAAAGTGCCCCGCCCTCCTAAGAATATTTTCTTAATTTCAACTCTACAATTAAGACATGGCTTACCTTTTCTCCCATATACCAAAAAATAATTTTGATATGTTCCTTCTTCTCCAAATGCATTCACGTAAGTCATCTCACTTGCTCCTCCATACTTAAGTCCACGATGCAAAACTTCAAGTAAAGACTCAAAGAGTTTTTTCTTTTCTTTACTAGTCAAATCTTTCGCTTTTCTCCTTGGATCAATTTTGGCGAGAAATAAACCATCATTAGCATAAATATTTCCAATTCCTCCTATCTTTTTCTGATCCATAATTAATGGTTTTATGGAGAGAGTTGATTTAGATAAAATAGCCTCAAATTGCTGAAAAGTTAAAGCTTTTTGCCCACTCGAAGGTATTGGCTCAGGGCCAAGTTCTTTAAAAAAAGAGAGCGACTTAACTTCATCTTTTTTAAGAATTTTCAACCAACCGAACTGACGAATATCATTATAATAAAGCATTGCGCCCTTATTTAGCGTAAAAATTACATGAGTATATTTATTCGGAACTTTCCCAACTTTTTGAGGTGAAATGTGAATATTTCTATTTTTGATAAAAGCTAAATCATTGTAAATTAGCTGACCAGTCATCTTAATGTGAATTGCTAAAACATATTCATTTTCAAATTCAATCACTAAACCCTTCCCAAAACGCTCTATCTTAATAATTTTTGAGTCAATGATATTTTGAGGATCACCCGTAAATATTCTTTTTAATCTAACTTCAACTGAGGCTATTTTATGACCTACTAGATATTTTTGAAGACCAAGTCTAATAGTTTCAACTTCTGGTAATTCAGGCATCTTCTACATCCTCTATAACTGGTTTTAATGCATCAACTATTCTTTCTATTCTTTCTTCCCTAGGTGTCAGAACTCCTGTTTTCTCTGGTCTAACTCCAGTCATGCTCACTGTCGACATAGCTATTGTCCCAAAAACATCAAGAGCTTCCACTACTGCGCCTTCAAACCTATAATCAGCCACCATTTGAACTCTTCTTCTTATTTTATGCTCCGGGGTCCCATTTGCAACAATCAATTCAACCCACTTTGTTGCTCTAGGTATATCTCTTTCTACGTCTGACATAAGTAGCTTTTATACCTTTTATCTATCTACTTTGTCAACAAAATCTTTTATCTCTTTTTCAAATCTTTTTTTACTAAATTTATCTGAGTGTTTTTGCAAGTCATTTGCATTAAACTTTATTTTTTCAAATTTTTTAATCGCACTGTTTATGCTTTCTATTGTCAGGTCATCAAAGAAAACGCCAGTTTTTCCCTCTATTACAGTTTCTGTTACTCCACCTGATTTATGAGCTATAACTGGCGTCCCATTCATCATGGATTCTACTGGAATAATCCCAAAATCCTCGTCAAGAGAAGCAAAAATGAAGCCTTTTGCCCCTTTCATTAACTTATCTTTTTCTGCATCTGTTATCTCCCCCAAATACTCAACATTAGAATTTTTTTCTTTTAAAAGTTCTGAAATTTCTTTTTCATATCCCCCAAAACTTTTCCCAAATACTTTTAAAGGAAGTCCATTTTTTAAGAAAGCGCGCATTATTAAATCTGGATGTTTTGCCCGAGCAATTCTACCTCCTGTCAAATAATAATCCCCTTTTTCTACAGTGCCACTTGAAACTTCAACTGGTGGATAAATTACAACTGAATCTTTTCTGTAAAACTTTTCAATTCTAGCTTTTGTATTATTCGAATTAGCTATGAATTGATCAACATTTTGCGAAGATCTATGATCAATAATGCGAAGAAAATGAATTGAAATATTCCCGATTATCTTAGTAATAATGTTTTTCTTCCAATTCCTCGCTGTTTCATATCCATATAAATAACGGGGTGGCGTATGGCAATAACAAATAATCTTTGCGTTCTTTTTATTTATAAAATTAGGGTTATATGCTCCAGTCGCAGAAACAATAATTACATCAAATTTTGAGAAATCCATTGAATCAAAAATTAGAGGAGCAATTAAGCGAAGAGGACTTATCAGTTTCGCTTTAAACGGTAAATTTTGAGCCCAGGAAGTACGAATGTCAAACTTTTCAAAACGTTCTCTGTGTGGACCCAAATATTTTGGTAAATATACTGAAGTATAAATTGGAGCATTTGGAAAAACATTATGAAGCGATTCCAGAACTCTCTCTGCCCCACCATATTCTTTTATATAATCATGAACTATCGCTACTTTCATATTTTCCTATAATAAACCCAACTGGTCTTTCATTTCTTCCTCTTTTTTAACTTTCTTGCCCGCCTTAGCCTTGGCGGCGGCGGATGGTTTTTGGTCTAACTTAAATCTAGCAATAAGACTATTAAAATCTAACTTTTCAAACGAAGAAAGTAAAGCCTCTCGATCTATACTTTTAACTTCGCATTCGCTAAATTTAAGATGGACTGGCGCATTTACTTCAATTGTTGCAAGTTTTTTAGCCATAACTGCCTGCTCAGCATCAGTTGCAAGTTTTTCAGAAATTCTAGGACTAACTTCTCCTAAATTCTCATAGATTTGTTCAAGTGTTCCAAATCTATTCACTAAATCTACTGCTGTTTTAGGTCCAATTCCCCCAACTCCTGGATAATTATCAGAAGAATCTCCAATAAGCGCTTTATAATCTACAAAATGCGATGGCTCAACTCCATATTTTTCTTTTACTTTCTCTGGATCAAATAAAATCATTTTTGTTACTCCTATAATCGGAGCAAGTATTAATACCTGTGAATTTACCAGCTGAAGTAAATCCCGATCGCCGGTTAATATTATTACCTGATTACCGGGATCTTCTTCTGAAGCCTGTTTTGCCAAAGTCCCAATCAAATCATCTGCTTCATATCCATCTAAATCAAAAACGTTTATTTTAACCTTATCCAACACTTCCTGTATGATTTTAAATTGCCCGCTTAAGCCATCATCCATCTTTGGCCTAGTCGCTTGATAACCTGAGAACATTTGCTTTCTAAAAGTAGGCGCCGCACGATCAAAACAAACTATTAAATGATCTGGATTTAGATCCCCCACTATTTTTAAGATCATTGAGAAAAATCCATAAACAGCGTTAGTTAATTGACCGTCGGCCGTTTTATTTAAAGGAGGAAGAGCATGATATGCGCGGTGAACTATGGCATTGCCATCAACGAGAACCAGCTTACTCATGAAAGGATTATATCAAGTTTGTAGGAAAACTTAAGCGGAGAGTTTTCTGTAAAGAAGAGTAACTGCGATAATCGATACTGGAATCGTGATTAAAAGCCCTACCAATAGTGCTAATGCACCGAGAATATTAATTCCTATGATTAGAAGCATGAATAAGAATATATTAATTACATTTTTATCAGTTGCCTTCCAGCTCATTCGAAGCGAATCTAAAGCTCCTGCATTTTTATCAACTATATAATAGCTATAAAATTGAAGTCTAAGTGCTAAATAAATTCCAGGAATTACTAGAAGAATAAATCCAACCATTACTATTAAGCCGTATACAATCGAAGCGCCTATCATTCTAAGTAGATACTGTGGATATGCCCAAAGCTCACTAATCTCAGCTTTATGACCATCAATAAGCTTCAAAATTATTTTAATGAATCCAATTTGGAAGAAAAGTGTTAGTACCGTAAACCCTAAGGAAACTAATGAAGCCAGTAATCCTTCTCCGAAAAATCCCTGAACAACACCTTGGACTATTTGATAGACTACGAACGCCACCATTAAAATCGCTATGAACTTAGCGTTCTTTTTAACGAGCTCCCAAGCATGTTTGATAAGGCCGATTTTGTCGAATTGCTTCACTCTCGCAATTGTTATACTTTTTTACTCAATTGTCAAGAGGGATTAGGCTTCGATTGGGAGGATTGTGGGCTTATGACCTGGAAGCATTTTCTTAGGTCCTATTAATTTTTCAAATCCTTCAGACTCAATTGTCTCCTGTTTTAGAAGTTCTTCAGCTAATATATCAAGCTTCTTTCTAAGCTTTTTAAGAACCCTAGTCGCCTCCTCTAACCCTTCATCAATTATCTTTTTCACTTCATTATCTACTTTTGCCTGCATCTCAGGGGAAAGCTGATCAGTATCATATGGTGATTCTTTTTGTATTTCTAAAGTAACAGGTCCAAGACTACTCATTCCAAATCTCATAACCATAGCCCGAGCTATATTTGTCGCGCGTTCTATATCATTTGACGCTCCAGTTGTAATATCGTTAAATACAATTCTCTCTGCAGCCTGACCTCCAAGCATCATCGCAATTTCTTCAATTAAATGTGACTTTGTCTCATGCACTCGGTCAATTGGCTCTGTCATAGTATGCCCTAAGCTCATTCCACGACTAACAATAGAAATTCGATGAATTGGGTCAATGTGAGGCATTTCCCAACCTACTAAAGCGTGTCCAGCTTCATGATAAGCAGTCATTTTTCTATCCATATCTGTTTGAAGTCTTTTCTTTTCAGGTCCTAATTTCACTTTCGTAGCAGCTTCTTCCAAATCTGACATATCAACTTTTTTTCTGTTATTTCTTGCAGCCCTAATAGCAGCCTCATTAAGCATGTTCTCAAGATCCGCTCCAGAGAATCCTACGGTTCTTTTTGCTACTTTATCCCAGTCGACTTTTACATCCATTGGCTTATTTTTAGCGTGAATTCCTAAAATATTTTTTCTACCCTCAACATCTGGGAGTTCAAGTGCGACACGACGATCAAACCTACCTGGCCTAACTAAAGCTGGGTCTAAAATATCAGGTCTATTAGTTGCAGCCATTACCACTAACTGTTCATTTGGTGAAAATCCATCCATCTCAACCAAGATTTGGTTAAGGGTCTGCTCTCTTTCATCATGCCCACCCATAAATCCAGAGCTTCGTTGTCTTCCAATTGCATCAATTTCATCTATAAAGATGATCGCTGGCTGAGATTTCTTAGCTGTCCCAAAAAGATCACGAACCCTAGATGCTCCAACTCCGACAAGCATTTCCATAAATTCTGATCCTGCAATTGAGAAAAATGGAACATTTGCTTCTCCAGCTGTAGCACGCGCAAGTAAAGTTTTTCCAGTTCCAGCAGGGCCAATCATTAAAACTCCTTTAGGAGTTCTGGCACCAATACTCTTATATTTACCTGGGTTTTTAAGAAAATCAACGATTTCTTCAAGCTCTTTTTTAGCCTCATCTACCCCAGCAACATCATTAAAGGTAATTTTTGGTGTATCTTTACTGTAAAGCTTAGCCTTTGACTGACCAAAAGAAAAAACACTATCTTGCGCTCCCCTAGCTTGCCTAAATATAAAATAGAAAAATCCTACCATTAGAAGAATCGGAAGAAGTGACGCAAAAATACTGATCCAGTTATTTAAAGTGGTTTTATCATTAATACTAACCTTTGTTTTACTTAGATCTACTCCTGCATCTTTAAAAAGAGTATAAACATTTGATCCTGGTTCTTTAAAAGCTTCGACATTTTTATCTTCAAGTTTTAAAACAAGCTTATTATCATGAACTTCAATCTCTTTAACATTTCCTCTTTTAACTTCTTGGATTGCTTGAGATAAAGGAACAGCATTTTGAGTACCCTGAGGCTGATTAACACCAATAAATAGAAGTCCTAGGAAAATAAAAACAGATCCATAAATAAGAAGATTTTTCCAATTCTTTACTTTTTTATTAAGCTTGGGGAAAAGCGTTTTCTTTGTTTTTCTGCTTACTGCCATTAAGTCGAAATTATAACACAGATCATGCTTGTATTAAAACTACACAAGACCCATCTTTTCTTTTACTTCATTTAAGGTGCTGCTCGCAACCTCCCTGCAAATATTGGTATGGTCGTTTATCATGCGCTCAATATTAAAGGCACTTTCTATTTCTATTCTTTTTTCTTGAATAGGCTCTAAAACTTCAAAAATTACCTGGGAAACATCTGCTTTCATCTCAGAATATCTAATTACGCCGGCTCTATAATCCTGTTCGTATTTAGTATATGCTTCAATGTGATTAAATAATTTTAAAAAACTAAATAGCGTTGCAACTCCTCCACTCTTTGGAACATCTCCACCACCTGTTCCAGAATCGGTTGGAACTGCAGCTATTTTTCTTTTTATGTCTTCTAGGTCATCTGTTAGAAGTATCGATGAGCCTTCAACGGTCTTACTCATCTTCCCTTCACCCATAAGTGATGGTATATATTCCCCAAATGTTTTAAATCTTTCCGGCTCTGGAAAAGTCTGTCCATAAACTGAATTAAACTTTCGAGCTATCTCTCGCGCTACCTCAAGATGCGGTTCTTGATCGATTCCAACTGGCACTAAATTAGCTTTATAAAGAAGAATGTCTGCGGCCATTAAGACTGGGTAATATAAAAGCCCCATATTTACATATTTAGGATATTGAGCCTTTTTATCTTTATACGTTGGCAAATCTTCAAGACGAGAAACTGGATAAATTGTACCTAAAAGATATGCGAGCTCTGTATGCTCTGGTACCCTGCTCTGGATTTCAATAAGACACTTTTCTGGATCGAGTCCTGCTGCTAAATAATCCAAAACCACATCTTTTACATTCTGCTGTAAGCTTTTAGGATCATATGGCGTAGTAATTGCATGCAGATCAACAACTGAGAAAACGCAATCATACTTATCTTGAAGCTCTAGCATGCCTTTTACGGCACCAAAATAATTGCCTAAATGAAGGCGCCCCGTCGCACGAATCCCACTGTAAACCTTTTTCTTATCCATGTTTATGCCGCTAGAATTTATTCTAATCGGTAAGAGGATTATAGCATTAAATCCAGGAGTTTTTGAGGGAGGCAAACTTTCCATCGATAATAGATTGTCGGATTTTATTTGTTAGATTTACAGTGAAGTAAACATTGTGATATGAGGCTAAAGTGTAGGCTAATAATTCCTTACTTCTAAATAAATGGTTTATATATGCTCTGGGATAAGTCTTACAAACATAACAATCACAATTTTCATCGATTGGTTTTAAGTCAGAAGCAAACTTAGATTTAGTGATATCAAATCTAAAACGATTCTTGATGTTTCCGATTGGAGGCGAAACAAAAACGTGGCCCATTCTCCCAAGTCTTGTTTGAATAACGCAATCAAAGGTATCAATTCCCCGCTCAACTGCTTCAAAAATATCATCTACCTCTCCAATCCCGAGTAAATGTCTTGGTTTGTCTTCGTCCAAACAAGAAACAGTCCACTCCACTACTTCATACAAATTCTTCTTAGAAGCATGAGCACCTCCTAAAGCTATCGCATCGAAGTGAGAATTTACAAATTCTGCAGACTTTTTTCTAAGATTTTCAAACTGCCCACCATGAGTTACACCATAGATAAGCTGATCCGATCGTTTCTGCGCCTTCAGAGACCTTAAAAGCCATCTTTCTGTAAGCTCCAAGGACTTCAAGGTTTTAGACTCATCATAAGTTGGCGACTCTAAATCATCAAAAGCTACTATTAGATCTGCTCCCAGCTTTTCTTGGATTTTAATAGATGATTCAGGCGAAAGCATGTGCTTCGACCCATCAATGTGAGACTGAAATTCCACCCCATCCTCCGTAATCCTGTTCAGTCGTGGCTTAGATTCTTCAATATTCGTAGCAATTTCTTCCTTGAGGAACTTAACCCCTGGTTTTTCAAGCCCGACACCAAGAGAAAAAACCTGAAATCCTCCCGAATCAGTAAAAGTAGGGCCATTCCAATCCATCATTTTAGAAAGTCCGCCCATTTTTTCGACCATTTCCTCTCCTGGCTGAAGCATAAGATGATAAGTGTTTCCAAGAACTGCTTGAGGCCCGATTTCGCGAATCTGAGCTCCGGTCATGCTTTTAAGTGTCCCCTTTGTGCCTACTGGAAAAAATGCAGGAGTCAAAACATCCCCATGTGGAGTTTTTATTACCCCTGCGCGAGCAGACTTATCCTTTGAAATTATCTTAAATGAAGGTTTCATTGTGAGGAATTTTCTTTTAGTTTAGCTACCAAATCTTTAAACTGATTTCCACGATCTTTATAATTCTTAAACATATCAAAGCTTGCACAAGCAGGGCTTAATAAGACAACATCTCCTGGAACTGCTAATTTACTTGCAGCCAACACAATCTTTTCCATAGAATCTGCTCCCTCTATAATTAAAGTTTCAGGTCTTACATTTTTTATTTCTGTTTTTATTCTTGCCCACTCAGCTCCAATTCCAATGATTGCTTTTATATTTTCAGACTCTCCTATTACTTTTCCTAATTCTTCAAAATTACTATTTTTACTTGACCCCCCAAGTATTAAAATTTCAGGATTTTGGAAAGATTTTATCGCAGCAATTGCTGTTTCTGGGGTCGTAGAAAATGAATCATTATAGTACTCTACTCCATTAACTCTACCTACTAATTCAAGTCGATGCTCTAGACCTTTAAATGACTGGAGAGTCTTAATTATAGTACCAGCTCTAACTCCAGCTAAGTAAGCCGCAATGGTCGCTGCGCAGACATTTTCCTGATTATGTTCTCCTCTTAATAAGAGTTCCCGTGTATCAATTATAGGAATTGAGTTACCATTTGTTCTAAGAATCACTTGATTTCCTAAAGCAAAACATCCCTCCTCCACTTCGCGCTCCCTGGAAACATAATACGCTTTACCATTTGTTAAAATATCAGATTCATTACTTGGCGGATAATCTCTATTTACGATCGCAAAATCATTATCAGTCTGGTGTGAAAGTATATTTCTTTTTGCGTCAATATATTCTCTGTGATCTTTGTGATAATCCATATGCTCACTTGTAACCATAAGCATAACTGCAATATGAGGGCTTTTTTCTAAATCCGCAAGCTGAAATGAACTCATTTCTAAAACAACCCAGGAATTTGGCGTAAGTTTTTCTAGAAAATCTAATGGTGGAATCCCTATGTTTCCTCCTAAATATGCATCTCTTCCATCAGCCTTAAGCATTTCATAAATAAGACTTGAAGTAGTTCCTTTGCCTTTTGTCCCAGTAACTCCAATCACAGGAGATGGACAAAGATCCATAAAAATTTTTATTTGCGAGGATATCTTTTTCTTAGAAACTTTACCCTCAAGATCTGACAACTTAACACCCGGGGAACGAACCACTAAATCAAACTTATCTAAATCACTTAGATAATTTTCTCCCTGGTTTTGATCTCGAATTTCCACATCTGCGCCATTTCTCTTGAAGAATTCTACTGAAGATTTTCCCTCAACTCCTTCTCCGATGACTGCAATTTTTTTATTTTTAAACTGGTCCATAATCTTATTATATAAAATAGGCTCGCAATTGCGAGCCAAAACTATGTTGCGGGGCTAGGAGTTGCGCCTAGCCTGTGAGATTATGAGCCTCACGTGCACTGTACACTACCCCGCGCGTTTAGGTATTATACCAGCTTTATAGCCTCAGAGCAAACCAGGACGAGTTTAATTTTGATGCATTTTCTGGTATACTTGAGGCTGTTGGCGGCGTAGCTCAGTGGTAGAGCGGTGTCTTCATAAGGCAATGGTCGCAGGTTCGAACCCCGCCGCCGCCACCAAAGTCCGGAAGCTCAGGCTTCCTTTTTTAGTTATTTTTTGGTATATTTAACGGCTGTGGATAAAACTTTAATTCTAATTTCAGATTACGGAACAGGAGATCCTGCTTTTACAGAGGTCATTATTAGACTTCGAAACCTCATTCCAAACGTATTTATTCATACACAATCAACTCCTCCCTTCTCTACCGTTAATACAGGATTTTGGATTTATCAGGTAGCCCTAACTCCAAACCTAAAAAACACTTACATTTTTTCTAACACTGCTCCAAGAAAAGACAAGAAGCATGCTCAAAAAAATAATAAAGGAGAAGTTCTAATGTATGCAAAGCTTAAAAACGGTTTTGAACTGGTAGGAATAAATGCAGGTTATAATTTCTCTTTTATAAAACCATTTATAGATAAATTCCACCATGTAATTGTAGAAAATGAAGGATCTCAGTTTAGGTCACGAGATAAATATCCATTTCCCGTAGCTAAAATGATAAAAAAAGATAAATCCTTTATTGGAATTCCCGAGAGCATAAGTATAATTCCTGACGCACCGAAAAAATTAATAGCTTCAATTGACGGATATGGAAATATTAAAACATCAATTTATTCATCCGAAGCTAAGTATAAACCAGGGCAGATGTTAACTGTAGAAATTAATGCTAAAAAACATGTAGCTACTTACACTGACGGGACTTTTAACATTCACGAAGGAGAATTAGCCTTCGCACCAGGTTCATCAGGACACGAGGACCGATTTATGGAATTATTTTTGCGGGGTGGATCTGCTTCAAAATTATTCGATACACCTCAAGTTGAGAGCGAAATTAAGATAAAAGAGTCTTAATTCTTAAATAAATTCACCCATTTTTGCCAATTTGGAATATTTTCTACCTCTTTTTTATCCTTTTTCTGAATAAGCTCAGATGGCACAATCACTCCAGACTCCCCTGGCTTAACCATAAAAAGCTTATTTCTAGCCTCAGTTTCTACGAAATTTTCATCCTGAACTAGAACTAATTGCTGTTTTAACTTATCATTTTCCCTTTTTTCCCTTTTTAGATCGTTTTCTGCAGTTACAACTAAATCCTGCTTGCTCCATAAGTCATAAATTGAGCGTACAAGTGTGTTAATTATAAGAATACAGATAACAATTGCGATGAAGAAAAATATTTTTTTCATAGTTGACTACGAGCTCAGAACTGTGATATTATAGGCCATTATGAATCAAATAAAACTCGTTGATGCCAGTTCGCAGTTCAAAAGTTTTCTAAAAGATAAAGGTCACTCGACCTCTACAATTGTAGCATACGGAAAAGACATCGAGCAGCTCGTTGGGTTCTTAAATGAGCTCGAAAGACAGCATGTTCATGATGTTTCTAAGGAAGACATAGAGGCTTTCTTAGCTAAAATGAATAACGACGGCTATACTCCTAAGTCAATTTCTAGAAAAATCAATTCTACGAGAACTTTTTATAGGTTTTTAAAAATCAATGAATTCATAACAGACGACCCTTCCCTTTTAGTAGCACACCCTAAATATCAGCTTGCTCCTCCTAGAATTTTAACTCCTACCGAATATCGTGCTTTAAGAGATGCTGCTAGAAATGATGCCAGAATGTCAGCTATTATTGAGCTTTTACTTCAAACTGGAATTAGAATTGGAGAATTAACTGCACTACGTCTCTCAGATATCCAAAAAGAGTCACTTCACATCCCAGCAATGGAGAAACATGGAGAACGCCTAGTACCCCTTAATAAAAGGGCTCAGGAAGCCTTAAAAAGGTATCTAGATATTCGTCCAAAAGTTACAGAAGATCATTTATTCATCACTAAATCCGGAAAGCCTTTCTTAATTAGAAACATTAGAACTTCAGTAGAAAGATACTTTAGACTAGCTGAGATCAAAAATGCTAAGGTAAATGATTTAAGACATACATTCGTAGCACATCACCTTAAACATGGGGCTTCAATTGTTTTACTTTCAAAAATCCTAGGTCACAAGAGGCTTTCAACAACTGAAAGATACTTAGAATACGTTCCAGACAGAGCCTCAGAATCTCAAATCCTCTCAGAATTATAATATGGCAAGTCCTGATATATTTCTACCTACACCATTTACACCTGAAGATAGAAAATCAAACAATAGACAATATTCTAATCCACTTCAAATTGTTGAAACCCCAGACATCTCAGGAGACTCACCACATCTAGTCACAGAGGCAGTTCGGGGCGCTATAGATCTGGGAAGAAGAGTGTTTAATGTTAAAAGAAATATTCGAGAAGGTTTGACTATTGTTCACACATTATCTCCCCAAACACCATATTCCGAGGGTGATATTCCAGGAAAAGATAGACCTTATAGAATTTATGAAAGCTTAACCCCAGAAGACGCCGTAAGATTATCAGGAAGATAAAGTGGGCTAGCTTGGGATCGAACCAAGGACATCTACTTTATAAGAGTAGCGCTCTACCACTGAGCTACTAGCCCCAAACGATCCTCATTATACTAAATTCTGGATGCTAATTGCTAATTGCTAGAGGCTAAACTAGAGCTGAGCACGTTGGCCTATTACCTGCTCTATTACATTTACATCTTTTCCGTATTTAAGACGAGACAATTCTTTTATTAATTCTGCAACTCTTGGATTTTTAGCAGCCTGCTCCTCATCCATATCTTTTGTAGTATCCAAAGAAAATGGAGGCACTGGCTCTCCGTTCACAACTGTTCTCATATAACAATTAAAACGGTCAATATTTATTAGATCTGCTTCTGAGAATGTTGGCTGGAATTCATGTGCCAGATAATTCGCATCGGTCACTCCTACTCTAAAAGCAGCCAATGTTCCCACGTTTCCAAAAATAGCATTTTTAACTTCTTCCTCCATCTGCCCTATAAACTGGTTAGCAACTATTAAATCCAAGCGGTATTTTCTAGCTTCTGAAAGAATCTGAGCGAAGTCAGGAGTTGCAAAGTTCTGGAACTCGTCAACATAAAGAAAGAAGTCTTTTCTCTGATCCATAGGCATAGTTTGCCTACTCATAGCAGCGATAAGAATTTTTGGAACTAAAATCAAACCCAGGAAGCTTGAATTTTCTTCACCAATCTTTCCTTTTGAAAGATTTATAAGGAGAATTTTTTGATTATTCATAACTTCTTTCACATTAAATGCAGATTCAGATTGGCCAATAATATTTCTCATGGTTTTATTTGTAACGAAACGACCGAACTTAGAAACGATGTAATCTAAAACTTCTGATTTGTGAAAGTCAGAAGTCTGAGCAATCTGATCAGTCCAATATCTGCGGACAATTGGATCCTGAACGTGAGGAAGAAGCTCCTGAACGAAATTTGCATCAGTTAAAACACGAACAACCTCTATAAAAGTGCTTCCTTTCCTACTCATAACTGTAAGCATCGCGTTTCTGATGGCGTGCTCAAATCGAGGTCCGATAATTCCAGTTTTATTAGGATCATAAAGCTTATACATGAGTCCGACAATTGAGGACACCACGTAGTGTTTTTCCTCTTCAGTATCAGCTTCTAACATGTTTAATCCCATCGGACGCGATGTATCAGACGGATCAAATAAAATCACATCTTCTGCTCTCTCTGGTGGAATCATTTGTAGAATATCTTCAATAAGATCTCCATGAGGATCTACCACTCCGACTCCCTCTCCATTTTTAATATCCTGAAGAATCATTTGCTTAAGAAACTCTGTTTTTCCAGTTCCTGTTTTTCCGATAATGTAAGTGTGTCTTCTTCTATCATCTCTCTCTACATGTACATCTCGAGACAATCCTCTATATATGCTTTTACCCAGAAAAAGCCCAGTGGTTGGAACATGTGCTGCGACCGGAGCCCTCTTGGAGCTAACCCAGAAAATATGAGGAGTTGCAACAGATTTATTTGGAAAATGAAAAATCGTAGCCAGTTCTTCTGAGCTTAAGATCGAAGGAGCACCACGCTTTTGATGATATCTATAAATAAAATCATCCATAAATGCTTTTTGCCTTTTTACGCTCACTTTTGTGAATGAATTGTGGCCATTAAACTGACTAAAAGCATTTTTAATATTACTTAAATGAGCTTCAGCAGTCTCTTTAGTAGAGGACGCAACAACTAGCCTAACTACTGTATTAAACCCAGGCTTACTAACTTTAGATTCTATTGATTCAAGTTCTTTTGCGTCAACTGAATATTTTGCCGTTTCAGGATTTGCTTCCTCTTTTTTAGTATGTGAAACATGATCCTTACCTAATTTTTTCCATGCTGACTCAGCTGGAGAAATAACAATTTGAATCGCAGCTCCCTCTCCTTCAGTCATTTTTGCGAGAACTGAAGTTATAGTAGACAGTGGATCTACTGCAAATTCTTTATATGTTTTAATTGATTCATAATTATCTTTTTTAAGCCCTAATTGCGCAAAAGCTACTTTAGAATTTTCTCCGAAAATATTATAGTCATTTCCCACTACAAACCCTTCTTTTAGGGAAGTTTTTTCAGTTACTTCTTTTATCTCAGCATCTGGATAGGCTCCGTTTATCTGCTTTTCTACAAAATCTTTATATTTATTAGGAACGGAAATAAAAAATCTGATATCTCCTGGCATTCCAACAATTTCAAATGATAATACAGGCTGATCTACAAGCCATTGTGGTTTTCCACTTTTATGAAGCGATGCAAAGCTTGAAAAAAGTTGTTCAGCTGCATCAATCTTTACCTCGTTGTCTCGAGGAAGTGCGATCTGAAGAAGAGTTGAATCAAGTGAAGCTTTTTCCCTATGCCTATATTTATATCTGAGAGCAAGAACGTAGCTAATTCCTCCAATCGCAGCGGAAAGAAGGCCAAGAATTAAAATGGCCAACATCATGTTAAACATTAAAGCGAAAGGATTTCCCATTATATTTAAGCCGCCTTTCTATCTATTTGTCTTTCGTAAACCAAACCAGCTCCAGTTGAACCTTCACTAGCTTTTCCTTTTGTTGCCGCGATTGCAGCTTCAGGCGTTCCAAATCCATCAGGTAAACTAATTCCAGATCCGTCTACCATGGAAAGCTTTGCGGGAGTCTGCACCGCTCCTGTTCCCTCAAGTGAATGCTCAGGCACAGCTACCGGCTTTACAAATCCAGAAAGCTCTTCTGCAATTGCAGGCAGTTGATGTGTTGCTTGTACGAAATCATCAGCTTGTGCTATCTCAGCCTTAGCCAACTTTTCTGCCTCAGATGAAGCTGCAGCAACCGGAATTTTAGGTATTAAATTTTGATCTTCATTCATATAACTATATTATCACAATAAAGCTAAGGGGCTTGAAATAATTATTACAAAAAGTTAACAAAAATAATCCTTGAGGTCACTTCTTTTTCCAGATTTTTTCTTTCTTTCTTTCCTTGTAGTTTACGAAGCGCGCAATAGTAAATAATAAATCTGATAAACGATTTAGATAAACTATAATTGCATTATCAATTTCTTCAGTTCTATTTAAATCTACGATGCGTCTTTCAGCTCGCCTAGCAATCGTACGCGCAACATGAATAAGAGAGCCTCCTCTTCCTCCACCTGGAAGAATAAATTGATTTAACGGAGGCATTTGCTTTGTGAGCTTATCAATCAATTTTTCAAACTCTGCGGGCCTATGAGCAATTTGGGGAGCTGGTAAAGTAAAAGATACAGCTAGTGAAGAGCCAATTTCTAAAAGATCATTTTGAATTTCTTCTAATTCTTTATTTACTGAAGCTATCTTTATAAACGCTGAGGCTGCACCAATCGCAGAATTTAATTCGTCAATTGTGCCATAAGTCTCGACTTTCTTATCAGACTTTAAAACTTTTTTTCCGTCAAAAAGCGAAGTTTTACCCTTGTCTCCTGTTCTTGTATAAATAGGCATAAATATTCTGTTTTGACAATTTTATAGCAGCCTCAAAACTTCCAAAAAATAAAGCTACATAGAAAATATCTCCAGCGAGCGTATTTTTGAAAAATGGAATTGCCATTACGTAGGCTTGAAGCATTCCATCGATATTTTTAGGATATAAAGATGTTGCGTAAAAGAAATTAAAATTAGTAATTAGGAAAAATAAAATTGAGGAAGATAAAGAGGCGGCAATTATGTTTTTAACGGATTTATGAGATCTTAACCAAATTCCAATAAGAGCAACAACTAAAAAACTACCATAAACAGCTAGTGTTGATGCGTGAATTAAAGATTGAGGGGAATATAATTTTGAGAAGTTAATAAATTGCGGGGAAAAAGGATTTATATATAAAAGCAGATAGTCCGAAACAATTAACGTACAGAAAACGATAATAAGCGAGTACTTCCTGTTAAGGTAAGTGCCTCCGAAAAGAGCCATTGCAGCAATCGGTGCAAAATTTGCTGGATGAGGAAACAATCTGATTAAGACTGCCATCAAAATAATAAATAATGGGCCAATGTAATTTTTAATATCTTTCATTTTAAAAACTAGTTAATACAAATTCAAGTTTATCATTATTGTTACATTTATAAGAAGAGACACCAGTACTAGCTGATGCACCATTTATTCTAAATTCATAAAACTGATTTGCCGCAGCGTCTACCCCATTAAAGGAAGTTATAAATTTACCCATATCCCCTCCATAATCTGTGTACTTAATATTATCTGCTCCAATCGCGGCAACTACTGCTTCCCAGGCTGTCTGATCGGGAATAAGAGCTACATTATAAGAATCAGAAGACTTCTGTCCTGAATAATCAACTCCAATTTGTACACTTAAACCCGCAGGAATAGGTGAAGGAGACGATGTAAGTGTCACTATTGGAGCAGTTGATATGTTTGGCACAGAAGTAGGTGCAGGCGTAACAGCTGAAGATGAATTATTACTTGGTACTGGTGTTGGGGTTAGAGAAATTTTTTGAACAAAAGTAATAGATGGAATTAATTTAGGAGCTAGTGTAGGAGTTGTGGAGATGGGTTTGGTTGGATTTGTATTTACAACAACTTTTTTAGAACTTGCTCCCAATACTTCTTTATTCTTATTTGCTTCAGTTTCATTTACACTAAAAACCGATGCGCCCAGCAAAGACAAAGAGACAAATACAATAATAAACAAACCCTTACTTTTCCAAAGTTTATTTTTTATATCTACTAAATTTAGTTGTAATTTACCCATAAAAAAACTCCTCTTTACCCTGTAAGGGTTTCTCGAGAAGTTCACCAAAAAATCTTGCTCGAGAGTCTAAATAAGGTGGTTTTCCGACTTTACGGTAGCGGCACTGTGGAGGATTTACGCCTCACTTACCCAATCCCTATTGGTTCTAAGATATTAATACTAGTTATAATGAAAAGCAACCAGCAAATCTTAACATTCAGAGTGACCGCAAGCATAACACTTGCCGCATCCCTCTTCAAATACGAAAGCTGAAGTTCCGCATTCTGGACAAATATCAAAATTGTTTGTCTTAGGTTTTGTGTCAATTGTGATTCCTTCTTGAAGCGGAAGCTGCTGGAGAACTGCTATTTCTTCCTGTGGCTCAGATTTTGTTTCAACTGGAGCATCAGCTGTTAATTTTATTTGGGCATCAGGAGTACTAGATGGAGGAACTAATTTGTCCTCTACTACTCCATTTACTTTAAACGCATATTGTCTTGCAAGAATCTTTGCGACAGCATCAGGAAGTGATCTTACTCTATTTTCACCAAATCCAACACTTCTTGCTCCTCCAATTCCAGACAGCTGAGATATAACCTGGCGGATCCTCTCGCGCGGCGGCAGGTTGCCTGCGAGACTTAAATTCAAAGAAATCATGCGTCCTAATGCTTCAGCCATAGCTGCAACATCAGAACCTGTTTTACCAATTGTTATAAACATTTCAAATGGTTCTCTATTTTGATCATGATTAAGAGTAATATAGGTGTCACCTACTGGAGTTTGAGTCTTATATGTAACTCCTTCCATCATCATTGGACGAGGCGCTCTAACTGTGTGATTTGCAACGTCTGGAACTTTTACTTCTTCCTTCTTTTCTTCAACTCTTGAGAGAACTCCCTCCCGTGATCCATCTCTCATGTAAGTTACGCCCTTTAAACCATTGTCATAAGCTGACATATAAAGATTTTTTACATCGTCAACCGTATGAGCATTTGGAGCATTAACAGTTTTACTTATCGAAGAATCAATATATTCCTGAGCAATTGCCTGAACTGTTACGTGCTCCTCTGGAGTTAAATCATTTGCACTAACAAAATATCCTGGTTTTTCTGCATCTGGATTCTGTTTTCTCCATTCATCATATAATGGATGAAACATCTTGTGCTCCCCTAACCTATCGCGTCTTATAAATTCAAACTCATATACTGGCTCAACTCCAGATGACACTCCTGAAATCAAACTTGTGGTTCCTGTAGGAGCAATAGTTAATAAAACTGCATTTCTGATTCCATTTTTTGCAATCTTATCTCTAATTGGCTGAGGTAATCTTTGAATGTGATATCCCTTTAGATATTTTTCTTTATTAAATTTAGGAAATGCTCCTTTTTCTTTCGCAATATCAGCTGAAGCATCATATGCTTCATTTCTTAGAGTTTCGAAAATCTTTTTAATAGTGGCCTCTGATTCAGGTGCTCCATACTTTAATTTCATTTTTATTAAAGCATCAGCAAGTCCTAAAATTCCTAAACCAGTTCTTCTAATGTCTTTTGCTACTTTTTCATTTTCTTTAAAGAAGTAGTATGTATCATCAATTACATTATCTAAAAATCTCATTGCGACTCTTACGTCTTTTCCAAATCTAGTGTATTCAAATTCTCCTTTTTCATTTACATAAGCTGATAAATTCATTGCTCCTAAATTACATACTGCCCAAGCGCCTAATGGCTGCTCTCCACATGGATTTGTAGCGATTAGAGTTTCAAAATATGCTGTGTTTGATCTCTTATTGCTTCGGTCTAGGAAATGAAGACCTGGTTCTGCTGAAGTCCAAGCTGCTTTACAGATAAGATCCCAGAGATATTTTGCTTTAACGGTTTTTTTAACTACGACTTTTCCTCCAAGTTTTTTCCAACCTTCAAGATCTCCATTCCATTTTTCATCATATTTAGGATCATCTAAGTCTGGGTATTCCAAATCCCAATCTGTATCAGCTTTTACTGCTTCCATGAATGCGTCAGAAACACAGACTGATAAATTAGCTCCATTTATGCGAGTAAGATCCTGCTTTACGGTAATAAATTCCTCGATGTCTGGATGCCAGTCGTGAAGCATAAGCATAAGCGCTCCTCTTCTACTCCCACCCTGCTGAACAATATCTTTCGTAGCTAGAGAATAAAGCTCTGCCCAGTTCATAGGACCTGAAGAAAAACCATTTACCTTTCTAACACGCGACCCTTTTGGACGAAGACTTGATAAATTAATTCCTACTCCTCCACCTCGAGCCATGATTTCAATCATGATTTTAAGATTATCTAAAATTCCATCCCTGGAATCTTTTGGAGATGGGATAACGAAGCAGTTAAAGTATGTAACGTCAAATCCAGTTCCTGCTCCAGCTAAAATACGTCCGCCTGGAAGAAACTTAAATCCATCCATAGCCTCATAGAATTTTTTCTCCCAATGCTTCTGGTCAGACTTTTTTTCCTGTCCAGCAATCCCCTTTGCAACTCTTCTCCACATCTCATCTGGAGTTTGTTCCATAGGATTACCTTCTTTATCTTTTAAAGAATATCTGTCTAAAAATACTTTTTGCCTTACTCCATCTAATTTCATAATTTAATTTATTAATTTTTTGACTTCTTTTTCAAAGTCTTCTATGTCTACAAATCTCTTGAAAACGCTCGAAAATCTTATATATGCAATCTTGTCTAACTTCTTAAGTCTGCCCGCTACCATTTGCCCTATTTTTTTACTTTCTACCTCTACTGAATCAGCTCCTCTTAGCTCTCTTTCTACTTCTACTATTATCTTCTCAATGTCTTCAACTGATACCGTGGTCTTTTCGCAGGATCTACTGATTCCGTTTCGCAGTTTATCTCTATTAAACTGTTCTCGTCGTCCATCTTTTTTTATAACAACCAGATTAACATTCTCTACTCTTTCATATGTCGTGAATCTTTTCTCGCACTTAACACAATTTCTTCGTCTACGTATTGTTTCGAGATCTTCACTGTCTCTGGTTTCTACTACTTCTGTTTCGCGGGAACCGCAATATGGACATTTCATAGCTTATTTTTCTTAGGGCAAATTCTTAAAGTTCTGACACTAAATCTAGTGCCAAGATCGATCATATGCCCCTAACAGTGGGGTGTCAACTAACAATTACTAGATCAAAAAATATCAGTCGTTTTTTCAGCCTCGTTTTTAAACAGGACCAAAATTTAAGCAAAAATTAAGAAAAAATCGGGTATAAAAATGTGTTTAAAAATCTTAGTGCTGGGTAAAAAATTAGAACAATGTTTATTAAAAGCTATATTTTACGGCTTAAGCTGATCTGCATTTTTTTCGATGTTTTTTACCTTTTCTAGGTCATCAGTTAAAGTCGCCTCTTTTTCTTCAGATTTTCCGCTTAAAATTTCAATTTCCTGTTTTTGTTTTGTCGACGAATCTTTAATTCTTGCAAATATATCCCCCACATCTTTTCCCGAATTCTTTGCCTCCTGCGCTTTTGCCAAAGATTTTTCTAAATATTTTTGGGCTTTTGTTAAAGTAGTTTCCGCCATTTTTTCGTCTCCCTTTTCATAAAGCATTAAAGCACTTGCTGTTCTCTTATCTGCTTGAAGCAGATAAAAATTAGCTTTCTTAACAGGATCCGATGTTAAAGTTTCAATAATTCGATCCCTAATCATTTTTATAGAATAAAGTGGACTTCCGGGAAGAATTCCAGGATATGGAAGCTGATATTCGACAGTCGTTGGAACTGGACTTGGAGTAAGACTAGTTGTAGGCATTGGGATACTCTCCGTTGGCTTTGTGGTTATCTCTATCTCCTGTGCTTGTACGGGGGTTGATACTAGAATTATGAAAAAAATGATTCCCAGTATTAACTTAATTAAAGTATTCATAAATGAAACTTGTGGAACTAGCCTACTCTACCACTATGAAATTTTAATTTCAAGAAGTTTTCTTTGAAATACCAAGCTGCTCAAGAACTAAACTAAGACTCTCATCTGCATTATGAGAGTATGTATTGACTACAAAATCATAATATTTTCGATCCCAGTATATCCAATTTTCATCTCCGTTAGCATAAATTCTCCTCCACTTATCAATATCATTTTTTTCTCTTTCAATTACCTCTTGCTTTGCGCTATCAAGCGACTGCTGCTCTCTGTTTATTAATCTGTCAATTCTAATATCCATGTGGTCTTCCCCCGCAGAATCTTCACAAACAACAAGAATTTTAAAAATTCCGGGAATATTTTGAGCATTAAAACCAGCTAATTTAGTTTCCAAAATCAAATTTTTCTCGTCAGTTAGCATCTTTTTCAATTCTTCATCAAAAACCTTATCTTCATCATCTGGTCTTTTATCTGTGTCTTTTGGATCGAGTCCTAGTCTCCCTCTTACTCTCTCCCAAAAAATATCTCCGCCCTCGACATGGCGCCATCCTAAAGTATCGGCTAAATTCTTTGCAAGAGTTGTAGAACCGGAGGCGATTCGACCCGAAACAGTAATATTTCTTATGTCGTTAAGGTCTTGGGGTGTCATCTATAGAGTATAAATCTAAGTACAAAATTCATCAAGAGTTATTTTGAAGTGCGACAACTCCGGGAAGTGGGACTCCAGATAAAAACTGGAGCATCGCACCTCCTCCCATAGAAACGAAGTCAAACCTATCGAACAAATTATATTTATTTAGGAAAGCGACGGTGTCCCCTCCCCCCGAAATCTTATGAGCATTACTATTTACAATTGCTCGGGCAATTGAAAGCGTACTTTCTTCAAATCCACCCTCCAAATATCCCATCGGCCCATTCCAAACAATCATTGCGCTTTGAGAAATAATATTTTCAAATTCACTAACACTTTTTCCTGAAATATCCTTACTTTCTTCTGAAGAATCAGCAATTATAATCTTTGCTGTATCACTTTTAATATCTTCTATTGTTTTTCTATCCTTATCAGTAATTTTCCCTCCAATCAAAATATAATCTGCGATATTTTGCATCTTGGCAATTATTGGAAGCTTTGTTTCCATCTTCGCTCCCCCTAATATAATAGTAAGAGGATTTTTTGGAGAATTTACAACACTTTCTAAAACTTTTACTTCTTTTGTAAAATGAAAACCTGGAAATGAGGGTAAAAACTTTGGGACCCCTACAATCGAAGCATGCTCTCTGTGACATGATCCAAAGGCTTCGTTAACATAAATTTCTCCAAGACTTGCCAATTCTTTGGCAAAATTAAAGTCATTCTCCTTCTCTTCTTTAAAAAAGCGTAAGTTCTCAAGCAGAATCAAACCTTCTTTAATTTTCCAACCCTTAAACCTACCTATTTTTGTTTCAGATTCATGAGATTCAAATGCATTTGCAAACCATTTAGCAACAGGAAGAAGGCTGTATTTCTTATCCCAACCCTCGGGACGCCTTAAATGACCGATAACTATAACTTCGCAGTTGTTTTCAAGAAGATACTCTATGGTAGAAAAGCCTGAGATTAGCCTTGTTTCATCAAGAATTTCATTACTGCTTGAAAGCCTAACATCACACTCGTATCTAAGGATTACTTTTTTATTTTTAATATCCTCAGATTCTAGGCTCGGCAAATTCGTCATAAATTAATCACTAAATTCCTGGCAAAACATTTCTCCATAAATTCCCCCATCGATTACTCCTATCCCAACACTTCCAAAATTTTCTGAAAGTATATTTTCTCTATGCCCTGCGCTATTCATAAGCCCTTGCATGGCAAGCTTTGTGCTTGGAGCCAATGCTAAATTTTCCCCAGCAAACTTATATGCGATATCTGATTCAGCCATTCTATCAAATGGGGATTTTCCTTCTGGTGTATAGTGTGAGAAATACCCACGCTCTAGCATATCCGTACAATGCGCTCTTGCGACTTCCCTAAGACTTTGGTCTTCTTCAACTGGCGGAAGATCTAAATTCGCTCTTTCTGCATTTACCAGATCAAGCATATCTACCTCAGACTGCCTGTCGACTTTTACACTTGTAGTTTTAAAATTAAGCTCTAAAAGCTCATCACTTTTTGGCTCAACTGTTAAAAAAGTCAGCGCATCATTCACTGCTCCACCAAAAACATCATTAAGCTCTTTATCAAAACCTTGAATATTTGAAACAAGCGGTGCTCCAAGCCTTGAAGCAGCTACTGAATTTTTCATAAATGGAGAAAGCGGAAGAGCAACAACCATAGTTAATATGAAAGATAAAAGTACAAATGCTGATGAAATTCCAGGTAAAATTCCCAATGCTTTTTCAATTTTCTTAGGATAATTAATCTTTTCAAGTTTTCTTAAAACAAATGGAAGAATAGTGTTTCTAAGAAAAATGGTTAATGCGATCTCGCAAACAAAAGCTGCTAGGAAAAACCCTAGTGCATTTCCAAATCCTTTTGGAATGTTAAAAGTATTAACTAAAAAATCTCCGAAAATATCATAAAAAGTAAGACCGAACAAAAATGAGGCCACAAAACTTACTAGATCTGCAAATCCCTTTATAAAACCCAATGCATACCCTTCAAGTGCGTAAAAAACGATTATTATGAAGATAGCCAGATCAATAAAATTAAAATTTACAAATGGAATTGTAAGGAAATTTAAAAACGCCTGAATCTGTTCAATTGAAATCACAGAATTATTATAGATCATCCTGTCTGTTTTTTCTAAGGGGTGTTGCTTAAAATCAAACCTCAAACTAAAAAAGATTTATGGTAAATTGTTGTCTCTAAGGCTTCATGAATGATATTATTATTTAATGGATACTATAAGAAAACTTTATCGAAAGTTTCGAAAGAAAAGATATTTCGGCTTGGTTATTCTACTCCTAGCAATCCCCTTATGCATATTTCTATATAGTTTCGTTTTAAAAGATCTTCCCTCCCCTACCAGACTAAATAATCCGACATCGATTCCAGAATCAAGCCAAATATTTGATCGAGATGGAAAACTTCTATATACAGTTTACTCAAATAAAAATAGAACCCAAATCCCACTTAAAGAAATCCCAAAACATGTTCAGGAATCAACAATTGCTGTTGAGGATAAAGACTTTTATAGGCATGGCGCAATAGATATTAGGGGAATAGCTAGGGCTCTTGTTGCAAATGTTTCAGGAAAACCAATTCAAGGAGGTTCAACTCTTACACAACAGCTTATTAAAAGCAGTCTTTTAACTTCAGAACGCTCAATTCAAAGAAAAGTTAAGGAGATAGTCTTAGCTTTTGTAACTGAGGTTTTATATTCTAAATCCCAAATTTTAGAGATGTACCTAAACCAAATTCCATATGGAGGAACAGCATATGGAATTGAAGCGGCTTCTAAAACATATTTTGGTAAAAGCGCTAAAGATTTAACATTAGCTGAAGCTGCACTCTTAGCAGGACTCCCTCAAAGCCCTACTCTTTATTCGCCATTTGGGTCACGTCCAGATTTAGCAAAAGACAGACAAGAATTAGTCTTAAGACAAATGCGAGAGCAAGGCTATATCACAGAAGAGGAAGAAGAGGCCGCAAAAAAACAAAAACTAGAATATAAGAATATTTCAAATAACATCCAAGCTCCTCACTTTGTTCTCTACATTAGAGATTTAATGGAAAAAAAGTATGGAGAGAAATTTACCGAAGAAGGAGGATTTAGAATCACAACTACCCTAGATTCAAGTATTCAGGAGTTTGCAGAACTAGCAGTAGCTACAGAAGTCGCCAAACTTAGATTTGCCAGAGTTTCAAACGGCGCGGCAGTTGTTAGTGACCCTTCCAATGGAGATATTTTAGCCATGGTTGGAAGCAAAGATTATTTTGATACTTCAATTGACGGAAATGTAAATATTGCACTAGCCTTAAGACAACCTGGTTCTTCAATTAAACCTATTAATTATGCTGTGGGAATTCAAAATGGTTATTCCGCCGCTACAATTTTCGTTGACAAAGAAACTTGCTATCCCCAATCAAATGGCCCTGGATATTGTCCAAAAAATTATGATGGCAAATTTCATGGAGCAGTAACACTTAGAGAATCCTTGGCAAGTTCTTTAAATATTCCTGCAGTAAAAATGCTTAAACTAAATACTGTTGAAACCATGATGGCTACAGCCGCAGCCATGGGAATTAATACTTTTACAGATCCTAAGAGGTATGGACTTTCTCTAACTCTCGGAGGAGGAGAAGTTACAATGCTTGATATGACTACGGCTTTTGGAGTATTTGCAAATAAAGGCTATCGCGTAGATCTAAATCCAGTAGTTGAAGTAAAAGATGGCCGGGGAAAAACTCTTGAAAAAAAGAAAAATCAGGCTGCAATTTTCGGTAAAAGAGTTCTCCCTGAGGAGGTTACATTTATAATTTCTGATATTCTATCTGATAATCAAGCCAGAGCTATGGCATTTGGAACAAATTCAGTTCTTAATATTCCAGGTCAAACCGTTGCTGTAAAGACAGGAACCACAAACGACTACAGGGATAACTGGACAATTGGATACACTCCAAAATACGTAGTAACAACTTGGGTCGGTAATAATGATAATTCACCAATGGGGGCAGTGGTTTCAGGAGTAACTGGAGCCTCCCCTATCTGGAATGAAATCATGTCATTTCTGCTTGAAGATGAAAAAACTGCGCCTTACATTCCTCCACAAAATGCAGTTAGATTAAATGTTTGTCGCCAGTCAGGATTATTCCCGGCAGAAGGAATAACATGCGACACGAGACCAGATTATTTCGTAAGAAATAAATTTCCTAAAAGAAGAGATCCGGGTAAAACAAATGTTTTCGTAGATAAGACTACTCAAAATTTACCAAAAGATCCAAAACAAACGGATAACTTAGAGCTCAAGGAACACTACGTTATAACTGATGATACTGGAGACAGATACTGTGTTACATGTGCGCATCCAGAACTTTCACCATCCCCTACCCCAAACCCCTAAAGTCCCTATTTAAAGTGAGCTTGTAATTTTGTATAATCCAGCTTGGACTTAGTTAATTTCTGAGGCTAAAAGACGCACTTATCTCTCCTGCTCATTTATAAATTATGGAAATATTAAAATCTTTGATTATTTTTGTGGCAAAAATCCTAATATTTATTGGGGATATTACCATTTTTATTTTATTACTTCCGTTGAAAATAATTAATGAATTAAAGAGGAAAATATCACTACGCACACCTAGAAATTCCGTGGAGAAAGAAATATTTAGCCTGGAAAAGTCTCAAAAAAAGAATGTTTCGTTAAGTATCTCTGAAATAAAAAAACCAAACATAAAACTTCCAACAATTAATATTCCAAAATTTAAAATTCCTGACATTAATTTCAGTCTTCTTGTTTCACGATTACCAAGCATAAAACTTCCAAGGATAGTTATTCCCAAGATTAGCACCCCGAAGCTTACATTTCCAAAACTCGAAATTCCAAAAATAGCTCTCCCTAATATTTCAATCCCAAAAATTGAAGCGCCAAAAATTGGACTTCCAAAGCTTTCAACTCCTCACATAAAGAAACACAAGAAAAGAGGTAGGCCAAGAATCCCAGTAGCTTTACCCTTTAAAACTAGATTTAAATATACATTTATCGGAACACTTTTTTCATTTTTATTTATTTTTCTGCCAATCATTTCCTACGTATTTATAAAAAATTTACCAAACCCTGCGGAACTTTCACATCAGGAAATTGCGCAAACTACAAAGATTTATGATAGGAATAAAGTTCTTCTTTATCAAATCTATGCTAACCAAAACAGAACTAACGTTCCCCTTTCAGAAATTCCAAAAGATTTTAAGAATGCGACAATTGCAATTGAAGATAAAAATTTCTACACAACTCCTGGGTTTGATATCTTAGCAATCGCTCGTTCTGCTTATGCAGATTTAACTGGAAAACCTTTGCAAGGAGGCTCCACTATCACTCAACAGCTAATAAAAGCTAGACTTCTTACGCCTGAGCGGACAATTGAGAGAAAAGTAAAAGAAGTTATTTTATCTGTTTGGGCCGAGCAAATTTATTCAAAAGATGAAATCCTAGAAATGTACTTTAACCAAGTTCCATATGGAGGAACAACTTGGGGAGCTGAAGCTGCTGCTCAAACATATTTTGGAAAAGATGTAACAAAATTAACTCTTGGAGAAAGCGCTTTTCTAGCGGGTCTCCCACAAGCGCCATCGATATATTCTCCTTATAGTCAGACTCCAGATCTTTGGAAAGAAAGACAGAGAGATGTATTAGAAAGAATGACTGATCTTAAATTCATAACGCGCGAACAAGCACTAAAAGCAGAAAAAGAGAAACTAGTTTTCAAGCCTAATCAAAATAATATTAAAGCTCCGCATTTCGTAATGTATGTGAAAGATTTATTGATTGAACGATATGGCCTACCAGTTGTTGAACGCGGTGGTCTAACGGTTATTACAAGTCTTGATCTAAAAACTCAAGATATGGCTCAAAAAATCATAACGGACGAAGTAGAAAAGGCAGGATATCTCAACTTCACAAATGCAGGTGCATTAATCACGAATCCTACAAATGGAGATATTATAGCTATGATTGGTGGCAAGGATTATTATGATCCAAATGGTGGTAATTATAACGTTACGACTGCTTTAAGACAGCCTGGATCAACCATAAAAGTTGTTACTTATTCTGCAGCTCTCATGAATGGATATACATCCACTACCAGTATCCAGGACACGCCTGTATCATTCGCTTCCCCTGGATCTCCTCCCTATTCGCCTGTTAATTATGATGGCAGATTTCATGGCAATGTAACACTTAGAAATGCTCTTGGAAATTCTATAAATATTCCTGCTGTAAAAACCTTAAATCAAGTAGGAGTCCCTGCCATGGTAAATCTTGGTAAAAAAATGGGGATCTCAACTTGGCAAGATCCAGAAAACTATGGCTTAGCAATTACTCTTGGAGCAGCAGAAGCAAAAATGACCGACATGGCGACAGTCTACGGAACATTGGCAAATAAAGGAAATAAGGTGGAGCTAAATCCAATTCTAAAAATTACAAATTATCAGGGCGCAATACTAGAAGAAAAAAATGAAATAAAAGAAAAAAGAGCAATGCCTTCTGAGGTAGCATTTATTATTTCAAATATTTTAGCGGACAATAACGCACGCGCAATGGGATTTGGATTCAATTCTCCTCTAAATATTCCGAAGCACACAGTATCTGTAAAAACCGGTACTACAGACAACAAAAGAGACAATTGGACAATTGGCTATACCCCAAAAATTCTTACAGCTGTTTGGGTAGGAAATAACAATAATGCTCCGATGAATCCACTACTAGCCTCAGGAATCACAGGCGCAGCGCCAATCTGGAACAAAATAATGAATAATTTATTAAAAGAAAGTAATCCAAAAGATGAAATTTATGCCCCTCCCTCAAATATAGTGACTCTTCCATGTGGAGGGAAAAATGAATACTTTATAAAGGGAACCGAAAACAGAGGATTTTGTAGGCCAATTAGCCTGAATGAGCAAAGACCAAATCCTTAAAGAGACTCGAGTATTCTAAATTGAGATTTCGGATCTCCCTTAAAAAGAAAACTATTCACACAAAACATATTTGCTCCTTTTTCTTTTAGCTTTGGTAATGTAATCTCACTTACTCCTCCGTCAATCTCTATATTTGTAAAACCTTTGTCTTTTATTTCTTTAATTTTTGAGAAAACTCTCTCATCAAAAGGGCGACCCGAAGCTCCTGCATGAATTCCCATTAAGAGAATTCTATCTAAATCCTCGTAAGAAACTTTAATATCCGAAACTAAAGTATCAATGTCTAATGCAAGCCCTACCCCACCAAGCTCCTGCCCGCGAGCTACAAATTCCACTTGATCACTCATTTTTTCAATATGTCCTAAGAAAGTTTTAAATCCAGATTTTGACAAATCTTCAATATAATCAATTGGCTCTTCAACCATTAAATGTGCTTCTAAATCAAAATATTCTGAGTATTTGGAGAACGGAACTGGATCTAAAAAAGTTAGATTCTCTTCAAATTTTCCATCTAGAAAATCTATGTGAACGGATTTTGCAAACCCTTTGTATGTTTCAAATTTTTTCTCTATTTCCTCCCAGCTTTGCTCGAGGATTGTCGGGATTATCATTACTTACCTATTATAACCAAAGCGTCGTAACTTGTCGCCTCTGGGAGATCCGTAGAAGTATCACCAATCGTATAGTCAGCTGACAATGCTTCTTCAAGATCAGCTAAAATACTTTTCTTTGAGCTTTTTACCTGAATTGTCACATCTGTATAATCAAAATTATCTGCATTTCCAGTGGATGCCACCGTAAATCCAGCTTCTCTTACTATTGCTGCAGCAGTCCCAGCAACTCCTGATTCTCCGCTTCCGTTCTGAATTGCAACTGATCCGCTACTTGCAGGTGTATCTTCTGAAGACGGCGCCTTAGTTGGTGCTTTAGAAGGTGTTTTTGAAGGAGTTGGAGCTTCAGTTTCCAAAGGCTCTTCGGTTGGTTCTTCCTCTTCTATTACCTCATCGGTTGATTCTTCAAGGGTAATTGATGTGCTATCTTCCTCCGAAGGCTCACTCCCACTTGTCACAAAATATGCAACACTTCCAAGTAAAAGTAAAATGATTATGAAAAATATTCCAAATAGGGCAACTCTTTTTGAAATTCTTTTTTTTGAGGGTGATGCTGAACCTGAATAAGAGATCTCTTCCATACTAGGGTGCCATAATATCACAAGAAATTCTATCTATCAACATTTGATTTGATATAATAACCTAATGCCCAAATTTTCCTTTTTAATATTTGCGTTTCTTCTTATCTTTTCACTCGTATTTAGTGTTGGAAAAGTCAGGGGTGATGAACTTGATGATCTAAACAAACAAATCGCAGACCTTACAAAAGCTCTTAATGATTCAAAATCTGCAACCACTCCGCTAGAACAGCAGGTGGCAGGCATTAAATCTCGCGTAGCATTTATCGAAGCTGATGTAGTAAAAAAAGGTAATGATATTGATAAGGGCTATAAAGATTTAGAAAAACAAACAGATAAATTGAATTTGGCAATAAGAAACTATTATATTAAGAGTCACTATAATTCTCCGATACTTGTTTTTCTTTCATCAAATTCCGCTTCTGAAATAACTCAAATCTTAGCCTATCAAAAAGCTGCAGCCGATCAGGATAAAATGATAATTACTAATATTGCGCTTTCAATTAATACTTTGGAAGAAAAAAAGGCGGCACTCGAAAGTGAAAAAGTAAAACTTGCCTCAGTTAAAGCAAATTTAGATAAAATTATTGGAGATGCCAAAACCTACCAATCTAATTTAACTGGACAAATTGCAGCATTATCAGCAAAACAGCAGGAAATTATTAATGCTAGATCTGGAACTTTTACGGCAACCATCGGAGACAGTAATTTAGCTGATGATTACAATGCTTCAATCGTTGGATTTAGAGAAGCTGCTCCTTCTGGATATTTTGCAGTATTTGCATTTGGCGCACATACCCACAGAAAAGGAATGAGCCAATACGGGGCTCGAGGAAGAGCACAAAGCGGGCAAAGCGTAAATCAAATTCTTAATGCTTATTATGGAAAGGATCCGGTTGGAAAAGATACCGGTGGAGATATTCAGGTAGCAGGATTTGGAAGCATGAACTTTGAGGAAAGATACTTGATGGGAATTGCGGAAATGCCCTCAACTTGGCATCCAGAAGCTTTAAAAGCACAAGCAATCGCAGCAAGAACTTATGCTTACAGATATAAAACCCAAGGAACAGAAATATGCACTACTGAAGCTTGCCAAGTTTATAACGACGGTAAAGCTTCTAATCCACCTGAAGCCTGGCGTCAAGCCGTTCAAGCTACAAAAGGACAAGTTATTGAAGATGTAGTTACATATTACGCTTCAACTCACGGAGGATTTACTTCAACTCGCGGCTGGGATACAACTGATGGTAGTGGCGGAGGTAATTTTATAGACAAAGCTTATGATAAGGTAGGCGGATCACCTTGGCTATATAAGGCATGGTATACGCAGGGATATAGTGTTTCTTCTGGAAAATGCGGAAGAAATAACCCCTGGTTATCCCCTACTGAAATGGCTGACATAGTAAATGCAGCTATTGCACTTAGAACTGGCGGAATTGATACATCTAGAATTACACCTGTCACAACTGACTGCTGGGGAGGAAATCCATACAGCATGGATGAACTTAGAAATTTAGTATCAGGCCAAGGCGGAATTAGCCAAGCAACAAGCGTATCCGTATCACAAGGTAATGGAACCACTTCAAACGTGACTATAAATGGCGTTTCTCTTTCTGGAGATGATTTTAAAAGAGCATTTAATCTTAGAGCGCCGGGTCATTTATCAATTCCACAATCAGGATTTGCATTCTTTAATATTGAAAAAAAGTAACGTATAATATAGTACGCCCGCATAAACATGCCTGATATTTTTGTAGGAAATCCTGCTCAACCTCAATCAGAAGCAAAGGAAACCTCTGAGGTAAAAACTGTGGAAGAACCTGTCCAGCCAAAACCACATATAACTCCCCAGAAAGGAAAACACGCTCATAGTCATCTATTCTCGGCTTACTGTGATCATCCAAATGCAGTAAGAGTTGCCGATCTTCAAGACGATGAGGAAACTCTTCTATACTTAAGAAGGCATTTTATTACAAATGTTCCATGGATAATAAGAGCCATAGGATCTGCTTTAGTTTTTCCTTTCATGTTTTACGTTAATTCCTTCGGAATTATTGATATCTCGTCTATTCCCTATGAATTTATAATTTTTGCTACAATTTTTTATTATCAGATCGTTTTTTCATATGTATTTATCAAATATTTAAGCTGGTTTTATAATATTTCCTTAGTTACAAATAAAAGAATTATTGATATCGACTTTTCAAGTCTTATTTATGAAAATGTGGACGCTACGAAGCTTTCTCAAGTTGAGGACGTTGGCTATTCTCAAATCGGAATAGTTAGATCAATTTTTGATTATGGAGATGTTAATCTTCATACAGCAGGCCCTACTTCAAATTTTGAGTTCCTAGCTGTTCCCCATCCTGAAAGAGTAATTAAAACAATAAATAACTTGATAGGAAAAACAAAACATGCTTGATTTAATTATAAATTTCTTTCAATTTCTAACAATTCTCAAATTTGCATTTCTATTATTAAATTTAATAGCGATAATATTTCTTTTAATAGTTTATAAACAAGCTCGAGCAATGCAAAAAGTAGTCGATGACGGCGCCAGCTCAATATTACTTAATTCAATTGCGTTAATTAATGCTATAATAGGAATGATTATTTTTGTTGCTGCCCTAATCATTCTATAGAGTGAGTTATTATTTATAGAAATTGACCGGCCAAGAGCCGAAAAGATGAAATGGCAGAAACAAATCTAGCATTTAGTAAAGTAGTAGCAACCCCTACGCCTACAGCCTGGTCTCAGGCATATAGCGCAGGACGGCTCTTTGCTGCATTATCTCTCCAAACTGACGCAATCCCCCAGGAAGGAGAAGAACATTTAAATTCCTTAGGCAAAGATCTGATCTCAACTTTAGAGAGCGAATTTTTTACTCTTGAGAAAAAAGATCTTGAATCAATCAAACAAGCTGTTACTACGACTGCGGAAAGAGTAAAAGATGGAGTAAGACTTTCATTCGTTATCTGCTATTTAAATGAAAATGTTCTTTATCTTTTTGCAACAGGAGGCGGAAAATCGATTCTTAAAAGAGGTGAAAAAATTGGAACAGTCTTAGAAGCAATAGAAGATAATGCAATTAAATCTGCATCAGGATATGTTCAGGAAGGCGACATAATAGTTTTACAAACCAAATCATTTACGAAAATTATCCCATCTTCCGTTCTTGCTCAAGCTTTAGACAGCGATAAACCTGAGGAAATATCAGAAAATCTAGCTCCCCATCTTCATGAAAAAACAGAAGGAGCAGCCTCAGCTGTAGTTCTTTTATATAAAAAGATGACAGCCCAAGAACTCTCACAAGTAGGACTCGAAGATTCTGAAACGGAAGCTATTGACGAGAACAGTGATCAAGCTGAGGTTCAAGATATTCCTGAAAAATCAATTGAAACCCAAACAGAAGAAAAAACAGATGAAGCGCCAACTCAAGAAACTACAAATGAAACACTTGAAACCCAAACAGAAGGTTTGGAAAAATCAGAAACAGGATTTAATGAATCTCCGGAAGCAAAAATCGGAGAAGAAAAACCAACACAATTAGAAACTACAGAGACTCCATCTCCATTCCTAACTGATCAGATTCCAACAAGAAGAAGAAAAATGTCCATGGGTGCAAACTTAGGATTCTTAAAAAAACTCCCAGGAAATTTGGGACACTCAAGAAAAATTATCCTAACTATTGTAATAGCTTTAATAGTCGTTATTGTAATTAGTGGAATTTTAGCTCTATTTAACAGGCAAAACAAAGGTACTGAGGAAAAATTCGCAGGAGTATTTAACGTTGCTCAGGAAAAATATGATGAAGGAGTTAGCCTAAAAGATCTAAATAGCGCTCTAGCTCAAGAAAGCTTTAGGGAAGCTAAAAGAATTTTAGATGAAAACAAAGACACATTTAAAGAGGGCTCGGACGAAGACGATCAAATAGAAAAACTGCTTACAAAAGTAAATAATGAAGTAGGCAGCTCAAGCGAGGGAGGAGTAAATGCGCCTGAGGTTGATAAATCAGAAAGCAATCTTCTTTCTCTTGAAATTGATAACGAGGATGGAACGCACTTTACACAAAACGAAGATTTCGTATATTTCCTGGATGACAGCGGTGCAAATTCAATAGACAAAGGGAATGATACTAAAGAGGCTCTATTTGATAAATCATGGAAAAATGCGGGTGGAATTGGAGTTTTCGGATCTAACATTTACGTTTTAGATAAAGACACTGGAATCTCTAAATTTGTTCCCAGCGAAGATGATTACACAGAAAGCGATTACTTGACAGAAGAAGTAGATCTCTCGGACGCATCAGGATTGGCAATTGACGGATCAATTTATATCTTATTTAGCAACGGCTCAATTAACAAATATACAAAAGGTGCTGAGGATGACTTTGAAGTAAGCGGAATTGATAAAGAAATGTCCTCCCCTACTAGAATTGTGACTGGGGAAGATTTTGATAATATCTACGTCCTTGATAATGGCAATGCGCGAGTAGTTGTTTTAGATAAAACAGGCAAATTCGTAAAATCCTATCAAGCAGGTGTCGCTAAAAACGCGACTGACATAGACGTAGATGAAGCAAATAATGCGATCTTCGTCCTCTCAAATAGTAAAATCTTCAAAATAGACATAAATTAAATTTACAAATTTCCTCTTTTGGCGTATTATTGCCATATGAAAATCACCAACAAGCGTGCGTTTTATGACTATCTAATTACAGATAGATTTGAGGCTGGTATAAATCTGAATGGAGCTGAAGTTAAAGCTATAAAAATGGAACATGCAGATTTAACCGGAAGCTACGTTAGAATTATTGGTTCTGAAGCTTATTTAGTAAATGCAAAAGTTTTCCCTTATGAGTTTGCTAGACCTGAAAATTATGACGAGAGTAGAACCAGAAAACTTCTTTTACATAAAAGAGAGATAATTAGCCTAAAACATAAGACAGATGGAGCGAATTTAACACTAGTTCCAATCTCTTTTTATGAGACACATGGCTTAATAAAACTTGAGGTAGGAGTTGGCAAAGGAAAGAAGAAATTTGATAAAAAAACAGCAAAGAAAAAGGCAGATTTGGACCGCGAAATTGAGCAGGAACTAGCCTCGTAAACTTGACTTTTGAAGCTAAATTTGATACCATACGTGCCTTGGGGATGCATTGCATCGACAAGATCAGTACTTTAATAATTGCAAGCCGTCCACGATTAAAAGACGTAAAATTTGATCAAAAATAAATGTTTCAAAAACATTTAACGCTATAGGGAGAGCTTTCTCTCCTTCTAGTGCTCAACCAGCTTTAGCATACGCTTAAGCTCTTGAGCTGTTCACTATGTCCTTCTCTCAGTGAGGCATTTTGAGCATAAAATCAGCTGGGAAAACTGTAAAGAAGCTGGTTAGCTCTTTATTGTAATTATAACCTCGGCTCTATTTATGGATGTTAATTTTCAAAGAATAGAGTGATCAAAATAATAATTAACTAAGCTTGTAGATATTTTAAATTGCATTTCTTGCACTCGGGATCACTTCCCGACATCTCCACAACTAAAAAACCCGCTCGTAGCGGGTTTTTTAATAAATATGAACAGAGCTGAATACGGACCAAATTCTGGCCCAAATAATTTAAGGTTTAATCCCTCGGGAGCTTTAATAAGAGTAGCAAGCGAGGCTGCTCCAATTCTGGGCGGTCAAAGCGCATTACTTACTCAAGCTGCGGATCCACGAGTTGGCGAACTCTTGGTTCACACTGGTGAAATTCAAAGAAACACGCTTGGAAGACTAAGATTAAATGCAACGCTTGGATTTGATATTATTCATGGTACCAATGCGGAAGCAGAAGAGGCATTAACGCGCATAAACAATGTCCATGCAAATCCAAATTTTAGACGTAAACTAACTACCACAACTGGCGCACATCAGGAAGGCAAGTCTTATTCCCCCATGACTCAAGAAGCTCAAGGAGTAGTTGCAGGAACATTAATTGTCGGCTCAGTTGAAGGATACCAAAGATTTGTCGGTCCTTTATCTGATTCTGAAAGGAATGAATACGCTAAAGACGCGGTCTCAGGAGTTTTTGCCCCAATGGGATTAAAACCAAAAACTCTACCTGAAACATATGATGGCATCCAAATTCATCTAGAGACAATGATTTATGATGGTAGACTTGCAGTAGGTGACGCCGCTATGAGCCTGATGCCTTATATTTTATTAGAGCATGCCTCAGTCCCAAGAGCAATCAAAAATTTTATGCGACTTCAGGCGCTTGATATGCTGCACCCAGAACTAATGAGACAATATGGTTTAAAGATTACTACTGGAGAAAGAAAAACCGCAAGAAGACGCGCAGATGATATTAAAAAAGCATTACCTCATATGCCTGATTTTATGAGACATAACCCTCAATTCCTTACTGAAAGAAGAAGAGCAAATGGAGATACTATTACTCCCTGGCAAACGCAACACCCCAGACTTTACTCGATCCTGACTTCTTTAAGACCATAGTTGCTTCATAAATAGTGGCTCCTGTTGTCAGAACATCATCAACAATCAATATATTCATATTTTTTAAACTTTCTTCATACTTTTTCTTCACGATAAATGCATCCTTTATGTTTTCTCTTCTCTCTTTTTTACCTAGCCCCACTTGAGTTATTGTTTCCCTAGTTCTTTCTAAACAATCTATGACTTTAATATTTAACCTTTTCCCAAGCTCTTTTGCCAAAATCTCAGCCTGATTATATCCTCTTTTTTTAAATTTCCTAGAGCTTAAGGGAACTGGGACCAAAACTAGAGGTAGATTTGAAACTTTCGCAAACTCTTCATCTTGAATTAAAGAATCATATAGAAGATCTGCGATAAAAACAGACAAACCAAATAAGTATGGTCTGTATTTGAATTGATAAATTAGTTTTTTAGAGATTTTATTAAAGACTACACCTGTGAAAACTCCTTCAGGGCTATTTCTCTTCCGGCAATTTGGATGTGTTTTTCCATCATATGAAGGGCTCCCACAGACTAAGCATATGTTTTTAGTATCAAAGGAAAGGTGGGAAAAACAGTTAGCGCAAAGGTAATCTCCGAATTTTTTGCAATTTACACAGTATTTTGGGAAAATAAAATCAAGTAACCCCATAAAGATATATAAACACAAATGGCAAAAATATTTTTATTTAGACACGCACAGAGTACAGATAACATTGAGGGAGTATTTTCAGGCAAAAGAGATCCCGATCTAACGGAATCTGGAATTGAAGAAGCTAGAAAAATTGCCCATCAGCTAAAAATAGAAAAGGTAACAAAAGCATATACATCCCCTCAATTAAGATGCAAACATACCCTAGAAATTGTTCTTGAGCCTCATAAAGGAACAGAAATTATGGTAGTAGCAGATCCTAGAATTCGCGAAAGAGACTATGGAGATTTAACCGGAAAAAATAAGAAAAAAACCGAAGAGCTTTACCCTAAAGAATATCCAGGTTGGCATAGAGGATACGACTCTCCTCCGCCAAATGGCGAAAGCATAAAAGATGTTGAGGCTAGAGTTATGGAATTCCTAAAAGAAGTGATCGCAAATGTTTGGCAAAATGACGTGATTTTTATTTGTGCTTCAGGAAATAGTATTAGGCCATTTAGAAAACATTTTGAAAAAATGACTGATGTTCAAATGGCTTCTTATGAAAACGAGCGAGGCCGCATATACGAATACGAGGTTTAAAATGATATAATTCCCCTACGCTTCAGGAGGGTTCGCATAGTTGGTCCATTGCGGGGGTTTGCTAAATCCCTGAGTCGTAAGACTCACGCAGGTTCGAATCCTGTACCCTCCGCCAAAATCAACAAATCAGGGAGGAGTCGCATAGTGGCCTAGTGCAGCGGTTTACTAAACCGCCAAATCGCAAGATTTCGAGAGTTCGAATCTCTCCTCCTCCGCACTTTGTAATTTAATAGGGATTGATATATTTTGCACTAATTGACAGAGAATTAAAATTGGAATATACCTAAATTATCCATGAGAAGAACTGCCAGCTTACTCTTAGGAGCCTCTTTAATAATTTTATTATCTGCTATTGTTTTAAATCGACATCACCCTGCTTCTGCTGCTACCGCTACAAATGTCGTTATCTCAGAAATTCAAGCAAACGGTGAGAATTCAAGCGAGGACTTCATAGAGCTCTATAATCCCACTTCTTCAGATATTAATTTAGGAGATATGAGACTCGTAAAAAGAACTGCGGATGGCGATACTGATACTGACATCGTAGTATTTTCTGCATCGGATGTAATTAAAGCCCATGGATACTATCTCTGGTGCCACACTTCTCTTTCCGCAACGCTCACTTGTGATAAAACCTCAACTGACACTGTAGCTAATAATAATAGCATCGGCCTTAGAAATGAACCTACAAATACAGGAACGTTAATAGATGCGGTCTCGTTTGGAACAGTCACAAATACTTTAGGCGAAGGAACATCATTATCAGTTCCAATTGCTTCAACAAGTGTCGAAAGAAAAGCAAATCCTACTTCTACAGCTTCTTCAATGGCCTCAGGTGGAGCTGATGAATTTATGGGAAATGGTGAGGACACAAACAATAATTCTTCTGATTTTGTCGGAAGAACAACTCCCCAGCCACAAAACAGCCTCTCAGCAATCGAACCTATTGGAACCCCTTCAGTCACACCTAGCATATTCCCAACGGTTACTATGACTCCAACCAATTCACCTTCTCCGACGGTTACACCCTCAACGTCTCCTTCACCAACCGTTACGCTAACTACTACGCCAAGCGTAAGTCCTTCTCCAACTAGCACGCCTACCGTAACTATCTCACCTACTTCCATTCCAAGCCCTACTATTACGACAAGTCCAACGCCTAGCGTTTCCCCTACCCCACCTATCCCTACCCCAAAAGTAATATTCTCAGGACCTAGATTTACCTGCGCCCTTCACTATAGACCATTAAGATTCTTTAATAAAATTATCTTCATTCCATTTGGTCAATGCACATACAACTAAGCTTGCTTAGCCTCACTTAATCAACTAAAATACACTTATGCGCTTGTAGCTCAACGGATAGAGCGCAAGATTGCGGATCTTGAGGTTGTGGGTTCGATTCCCGCCAGGCGCGCATTACATTCGCATTGGAGGGTTCGCATAGTGGACAATTGCACGAGTTTCGAAAACTCGAGGGAGTAATCTCTACACAGGTTCGAATCCTGTACCCTCCGCCAGGAGTTGATTATGAAATTAGAATTTTCAGCAGGTGGAATTGTTTATAAAAAAGAAGGCGGTAAAACGCTAATTTTAGTATCCAAACATTCCCAGCACCATGGCTGGGTTTTCCCCAAAGGCTTAATTGGAGATAAAGAAGAAAATAAACACCAAACCAAAGAAGAGACTGCGGTTCGCGAAGTAAAAGAAGAAACGGGAATAATTGGAGAAATTGAGACTGAAATTAAGCCAACTTCTTATTTCTATGTTTGGGAGAAAGAGAAAATTAAAAAAACTGTTTATTATTTCATAATGAAATTTAAAGGCGGAGACATAAACGATCACGATGATGAGATGGAAGAAGTTATGTGGATAGATTATAATCAAGTTTCAGAAAAATTAACTTACGCTTCAGAAAAAGAAGCCTGGGAAGAAGCCAAAAAGCTGATCAATCAATAATTGGAGAGTTCGCATAGTGGCCTAGTGCGTTCGCTTGGAAAGCGGATGTCGTCGTAAGGCGACCGGGAGTTCGAATCTCCCACTCTCCGCCATTAAGAAGCTTTTTCTAGAGGAAAATTTTTGGAAAGCCAATCCCCTGATTTTTCCATAAAAGTAGGTTTTATATATTCTCTATATGGAAGATATCTAACTAAAACATCTTTTGCGTGATCTTTAGAAATATCTCCTAATGTAATTGTTAAAATTCCTGGGAAAATACTCTTTGTTCTAATGCTTAAAATGTCCTCCCCGTTTCTTTTTGTAAAATAAAAATCATAAAGCTCATGCCAAATATAAAAGTGGTCCTCAAGCATAAATCCTTCTGTGGAAATTTTATAATGGAAATTTTTTGGAGGTACATAGGCAAACGCAAAAGACACAAATATTAATGATGCGACTACGAACATAAGCATATACTGTGAGAAAAGGAAAAGAATTATTTCAATAAAAAATGCAATTAGAATAGCAGTCATATAAAACTGTTTTCCTCTTACTTTAAATGGCCTACCTGGTGCTGACCAGGAAAGAAGAGTTCTTACGGTATGATCGTGCTCCTGAGGAAGTGTGTTGCTTACTCTTTGATCTTGATCGTATTCTGGGGCAGAATCCATACCTATACTTTAACTCAACCTCATTCTATCGTCAATATTTGCTATTTGATTTTTAAACTTTTGTATAGATAATAGGACTATGAATCTAACTGATGAAATTGAATTGGTAAAAAAAGAACTACTTGAATTAATCGTTGAGCACCTGCAGCAAAACAAACTCCAAGCGCCAGAAGCCCAACAACTCGCGAGAGACTTTCTCGCAGTATTACCTATTAAAGATCAGGCAGATTTACTCAATAAATTAAAGGGTTTGGGACAGAAATATAAAGAGGCAAATGAAGTGTATCTAGAAGAACTTGAAAAAGTAACGGATGAAAAAAGAGACTTAGCGCTAAATTCTATGCGTGATTCAATAAAACAGGGACAAATTGATCAGGCAATCCAGACTGCAAAAACTCTTACTTCTAATCCTTCACAAGGCTAAAACTATAAATTTTCTGTAAAGTTAATATCAAGCTCCTTTTCTCATCAAATTCTATAATTCTCTTAGATTTTAAGTTAAATTGACAAAAAAGACTTATAAATCTAGACTTATGATAGAAGCTATGAGTACAACACCAGGCGTCGGAGACGGATTACCAATCCCTTTAACAGAAGCTGTAAGACCAGTGAGTAAACCTGCTGGACCAGCTCCTATTACTCCTGAAGCAGCTACCAATAATCAGGCGCTTGCATCAATAATAAGCAGAGATTTAGGAGCAAATCCTACTAGATTAGATGCAGCTCTGGCTGACGCCGCAAGAGTTGACCAATCTGTAGTTCCACCCGCAGTAGATGGTATAACTCCACTATCAGAAGCTTTACCTATAGCTGAGCCATTACCCGCAGTTGAGCCCCAGAGACCAGAAACTATGTCTGACGACCCTAGATATAAAGGTTTAGTTCAGGATCTTAGTCTTAATTATCTAAGATCAAGTGATAGCGAGTGGTTTAATGATAGATTTCCAGATCCATCAGTTGACGAAAATGGATATTTAACAGATAAAGATGGTCATAAATGGCTTCCAAGTCAAAATATTGGTGGTAGATTTGCAGAAATGGAAGCAAAAGCTAGAGATCGATTTGCTGAGCTTTACCCAGACGACGCAAGAGCATATTCTTCAAAAGCAGGAGAACCAATTACGGAAAGAGCGGATTCAGATCCGGCAACTGTAGCTACGGAAACAAGTCTGGATCATGCAGACAGCGCTGACCTCCCAGTAGTCCCAGTTGTGGAAAGCCCTGCTGAAGACCTCGATGCATCAGGCACTGATCTAGATGATACAACAGGTGGATTAACTGACGAACAAATTGCTCAGGCTCTAGCTGATATTACAAAAGACTCTCAACCTGCGACTGGTCTTTCATTCGGATTTAGTGAAAAGGCGAGACAAGCACTTGCCGAAGCAGAAGCGAAGGGAGAATTAAGTGTAGCTGACAGAAAAGCTCTTACTACTGAAATTGAGAGAGCCGAGTACCAAGAGTCATTATTAAGAATAAATATTCCTGTACTTGCCGCGAAAGAGAGCCTAGGAGCAAAAAAAGGAACAAAAGAGGAAATCACTACAGCTAAGATTGCACTTAAAGAGGCGACGGCTAAAAGAAAAGAAGCGTACCGTGAAATGTTTGAAGGAGTAAAAAAATCAGCTAAAGCTGCTCACCGAGAATATAGCGAAGTTCTTGGAGAGATAAAATCTGATGCGAAAATTCAAATGGAAAGCTTTGAGGCTTCCTATAAAGATGCCCAGGAAAAAGGAACACCCGAAGAAATTGCAGATGCAAAAACGCGGTTTGAGGCTGCACGAGAACATTACTCAGTGATCAAAAAAGAAAAAAGAAAAGATCTAATCAAAGGACTATTAAAAGCTTTTGGCCTTAGCGCAGTCACTACCATAATCTCTGACTCTACAAAACAGGTGAAGAGTGGAGCCGTAGGACCTCAAAGGCATTAAAATGCGGAGAGGGCGAGATTCGAACTCGCGGTAGGCTTGCACCCACAGCTGTTTTCAAGACAGCCGCACTAGTCCACTATGCGACCTCTCCACTGTGAGTATTTTACCAGCTTTTGAGCGTGAATCCAACTTGACATATTTTTGAAAATGGATCAAACTTAAATTAATGAAATTCTCTGCCCGAGTCTTGATTTTATTTGTCTTTTTAGGCTCTTTATTCCTACTATTTACCAAAAATTCATTTGCCCAAACCTCAGTTGTAACAGAAGTAAAAGAGGGAGAGATTGTAAATACAAAACAATATTCCCCCAACCTCGAATCAAATGTACCAAAAGATCAACGCACATACGTACAAAGCACGGTAATTGAGCTCTTGGCTGCCACAGTGTGTCAGCTTGGAGGCTACGATCCAGTTAGACAAGACCACAAATGCCTGGGAGTTGAACCCACAACTGGAAAAATCGGATTCGTGGAAAATGGCGGAGGAGCTCTTGGCGTAATGGGGACATTAATAGCTGCTACTTTTGTAGCCCCAACCAGCTCGGGACAATATATTAATTACCTAGCTGGAAATTTTGGGGTAGCTAAAAACACTTATGCTCAGGAACCAAGAGCGGGTGAATGCGCAGGCGCAGTTCAAGGCGTAGGCTTTTGCGGAATTCGCCCACTCCTAGAGATTTGGGTAGCTATGAGAAATATTGCATATCTTCTATTTGTGATAATTTTTGTACTTATCGGACTCGCAATTATGTTCAGGGTTCATATAGATCCTCGCACAGTTATGACCATAGAAAATCAAATTCCTAAAATCATTATGGGTATCGTATTAGTCACTTTTTCCTTTGCTATAGCAGGACTTCTAATTGACGTTATGTACGTGGCTTTGTATCTTGTGGGCGGAGTCTTAGCAAGCATACCAGGACACGAAATAGGTAATCTGGGACAAATCACCACGTCTCCAACCCCATTTGATGCCATAAACAGACTTTGGCCTGGAGATCCAAGCGATGATTTAGGGGCAGGGTTTGGCGGAGGATTCCCAGAGCTGGCACTTCAAGGATCAGACACAATGAGAAATTTAGTTATGAATGCTCTTAATGGTTCTCCAACTGGAAGAGGAAATGTAAATTTCGAACCTGGACTATTTGATTTTGTAGGTAATTTATTTACAGCAGTAGTCGGTTTAATCGTAGGACTTGCTTCAGCATTAATTATATTTTTGGCTTTAATTTATACAGCCATCAGACTCTGGATTATTTTAATAACTGCGTACATAAATATTTTATTAGATATCATTTTTGCACCATTCTGGATCTTAATTGGCTTATTCCCAGGCTCATCATCTGGTGTAAGCCCATGGTTTAAAGACATGCTTGCTAACCTAGCCGTATTCCCAACTGCCATGTCCATGTTTATCTTAGGAAAAGTTTTCAGCGATATAGCATCTGATCCACAAAACACAGTCGAAACCGGAACCTTATTTATCCCTCCACTTGTAGGAGGTGGCACAGGAGACTCCAGCCAAATATTTGCTGGGGTAATAGCTCTCGGATTTTTATTTATGACACCTCACGTACTTCAAATAACTAGAGGTGCTATAAAGGCACCAAACATCAATTATGGACCTGTATTCCAGCCTGCTGGGGAAGCTGGAGGAACAATTGGATCTGGAATATCTACGTTTGCTGCTATGAATGCTAAGGTTCCTCTACCTGGACAGAAGGGTGGACGTGAAGCTCTAATGCGAAGAATCTTGAAGTTCTAAAATCAGAAGATTATTGAACTGCTCCCTTAAATGATCTCTTAGTTAATTCTGACCCTCCAACTATCAGTGCACCTTTAGTCCCTCTCATAAATCCTTCAAGTATCATTCTTGCTATGAAACCAAAGAATCTATTTGTTCCCCCAAATCTTTTCTTAAACTCATTCTCTTCTTCATGTCCCATAAGTCCTGCTGCTAACAACTCCTCCATAGCTTCGTACATTTGTCCCCTATCAAGGGCAAGCATATGTACGTTGTTAAAGAAAAGCTGTGCTTCAGAATTTGGCTTATGAAGCTTTTGCGTTATCTCATGTATTTCATCCTGCTGCTTAAACCATCTCGAAAGTCTCTTTTTAAAAGGAAGATCAGCTTCACCTATAAAATCCTCTTCTTTATCAATAACATTCTCTCCTCTTCTAAAAAATGCTAAAGTTGCTTCTGTTACCACCACGGCTTTGTCTTTTGCATACGCGTCTCCATGAACTCCCGTGATTCCCTTTGCGAATTTATCAATAAACTCAACCATTTTATGAAAGTCTGAGATTTTTCCTAGATTATCCATAGCCTCACCTAATGCCCCAGTTGATCCATTAATCTGAGCTATATCCCTAAAATGTCTTCCAAAAGATTCTGGACCTGGCTTTTCATAATTTGCTTCTTCATGAATAACGTCATTTGAGAAAGGTATAAACGCATGTCTTACATTTGCTAAATCACGTGAGGCCAATACTCCTTCAAATTCAATTTCATCTAGCATGACCTTTTCTAAAGGGGTAATTTTCAAGGTTCCATTGCTTCGTGCAGCAGCAAACCTTATCGCATCATCAAGGCTAAAATCTAAATCTGGAAGAGTAGTCCAACCACCAGATGCATCTTTTTCGCCCCGGTTATGAGCTAGTTTAATTTCATTCCAGATAGTTAACTTCCTGTGTAACTCGAACCAGCCTGGCGATTCATAAATATGCTCCAAAACTGTTCTTCCCACATATTTTCCGGAAGGGCTCAATTCGAGCCTAGGATCTTTAGCAGGATTCTTATGTCCTTTTGATATAGAATCGCTATATTTAAGCCCATGAAGATATGGTAAAACTGCTAACGGGTTGTCCTTAGCAGCTCTTTGCCAAATTAAAGCCCTGATCTGTTCTTTTACCGGATTCAAATGCTCATTATGCTCAAGGCCATGCCCACCGTGTGGACCTAAGGCTATTTTATAAATAGTCCCTAAAGACATCTGAAGATCGTCTCTTAATTCGGCTGCATGTCCGTGCCCACCCGTTCCTGGCTTGAAAAATATTGAACTGAAAAAATCAGCTCTCATTTCATCGTACTCATGACTGCCTTTTTCATCTTTCTTACTGTATTTAATCTCCTCAGCACCACGCCTAAATGTAATATTCCCTGTGTCTAATAGGTATCCAATATTAACAATACCTGGACTTGCCGCATCAAATATTTTTTTACCTTCATAATACACATCGTAACCGGCAACAGCGCCCCTGGGCTCATACATACTAGGCATTTCCGATAAAAGTCCTCCGTCAGCTTTCCAGGATGACCAATAACCTCTTATTCCGCTTAAGTAAGGGAGCTCATATTTTCGAATTTCCTGGCCTTTTATCTTAGCTAACATCATTTTTCCAAAACCCTCCTGAGACCTTCTTCTTTGCATAGCATCCATAAGCCTATCAAACCATCTCACTCCACCACGATCCCCTCCTGGAGAAAACCTCCCTAAGACCCACTCTCCTGGATTAAATATTTTCAAAAATCCCTCAAATGGAGCAGACATATACGCCTTCATTCCTCCGGGCACTTTTCCTAACGAAGCAATCTCAGCCGATCTATGCTGATTATTATAAAGATCTCTAGCCAAATTAAATGCTAAGTCTATCTCCCAATCCTCCATACCTTTAAAATCCTTAAGGCCATTTATTCTTAGATTACCCCCAAAAGCTGGGTCATTAAGGGTTTTTATAAACTCTCTTAGACCTTCGTAAATTGATTTGCTTTGATCAGTTTCGAAATTACCAGTAACCTTACTCTGCTTATTTCCCATCATTTCCTTATACCCCTCTGTATCTATGTAGCCATTCCTTGAAAGCAATTCTAAATGACCTGATTCCAAAAGCCTCATCATAGGTCCTACACCCTTAATCCTGCTTAACTTCTGCAAATATTCAGGTAGTAATTTAGGTGCAATTTGCGAAGCGCTGTCTAAAGCATGGGTATTTACCAGAGCATTAATTTCGTGAGTTATTTTAACTGCTTCTTTAATATTAGAAATATTTTTTAATTGATCTCTTCTTAATGCTCTACCGGCTTCCGTAGGCTCCATTAAAGGATTTTGAGACATGGTTTGCAAGAGATTTGTTATAGCATCTAGGTTAATCCCACCATAAAATCCTATACTATAGTCTCCTGTTTCTGACTGGAGAGGTATTCCAACGATTCTAAACACTAAATGCTCTAGAGCTTGACGATCATTTGACTTAATAACCCTAATTAAAACTGAGTCCTCAATTCCTCCTCCAGATGGATTTAATGTTGAAACATACTCCCTAACATGCTGAACAAGAAAATCATGATTTGCTGGATCTCTCGAGAGATCATCGAATTTAGATGCAAACTCAAGCTCTTTTCTACCACGCCCACTCATGAGATCAAAATTTCTTGATATTCCAAGTATTACTTTTTGAAGAACATCTCCCTCTCGAGCAGAAGCAGGAGTCTTAACCACATAATCGTATACCTCATCTGCAAATTTATCTAACCACTCTCTCGTTAATCTTCCATGCGTTCCCCCGCCCTTGCTATAAAGGTCTACCAAAGCTTTTCTTGAAGCTTCCAGTTGAACATCACTAAAACCAGCTCCGCCCCTTGTCGTCCCTAGCCTCTCTAGTCCTTTTACTAATCTACCAATGTCCGCCTCATAATATTCTGGTGTACCTGGGTCTCCCGGAGCCGCTAAACCAGATTCTATGATTTCTCGTCTTTGCTCTTTATCAAATCCTGCATCTTTTAGAATTTTTGCTTTTTCTAAAAGCTGGGCTTCGCTAACATTGAACACTCCCGATTCATTCTTCTCATCTTTTCCCTTTTCACCAAGACCCACAAAATGAGCTTTAAGAATTGCTTTTTTCTCAGCATCAGTTAATTCTCTACCCAATGATTCCCTTAATAACTCCTGGGCTTTTGAAATTCTATCAGCGTTAGCTGTAAAAAGCTCTGTACTTTCCTCATCTGTTAATTTTTCTTTATTTGAAAGCTCACGAGATCTTCCTAAAACAACTGGGTCTTGACTATCGAGTCCTGCATTTTCTACTACACTTTTAGCTGTCTGCTCAGTTCTACCCTTAGAGGTAACTTTTGCAGGGCCAAATCCCAACTCCACTGCTGCATCAATTGTTCTTCTGGTATCTATATTTTGAAGCTCTCGAGGACTAAAAGCGCTCATCCATTCTCCTCTTAAATCTACAGGAGATGGGCTAGGAGGAGATCCAATTAGCACTTTTGGTGTTGGCGCCTGCGGAGCTCGTACTCCCTCTGTGTTTATTCCAGCATCTGACATAAAGATAATTCCCTCTTTATTTAGTGTAGGATTAATGCCTCTTACTGTCAATTCAATTTGTCCTGTAAATACTTCCTGTGTCATATGGCGCAAGTTTAAGCCAAACCTCTTCTGTGAGCTTGATAAAAACCTTATAAAACACTTACAATTAAATAACCGAAGCTATGGAACCTACGCATTTTGAATCACTTTACCCGCCGGATTCCAGAAAAGAAGAAATTGAAAAAATTATTTCCTATATAAAGAGTGGAAATTCAGCTCAGGTTATTTCCCTTCCCGGTGTTGGGAGAAGTAATGTTTTAAGAATTCTTGCATACAACACGAAGGCTCGCACTCTTCATCTTGGAGAAAATCAGAAATGGTTTCATTTCGTAATGTTAAATTTCTCTGAAATTAAAAAAAGACCTCTTTCAGATTCCACAAAATATATGTTTCTTGAGCTTGTTGACTCCTTACAGGAAAGAAAAATGGATGAAGAATATATATTTACCAAGAGTATTCTTGATGAATGTATAAAATCTGGAGATGAGTTGGTAATTTTTCAGGGATTTAAAAAAACCATTGACTATTTATGCTTACAAAAAGAGCTAACCATAGTTCTTCTTTTTGACAAATTTGAAGAATATGTAGGCGTAGTTGAGCCTGTATTTTTCGAAAACTTAAAAGTTTTAAGAGATAGAGCAAAGTATAGATTTTCTACTGTTTTTCCACTTAATCGACCTTTAGAGGAAACGATTGGACATGACGGCTTATCCACTTTTTACGAATTTTTAGTTGGCAATTTAGTGTACCTCTCTCTTGGAGATGAGAAAATTAGAGATTTTCGGTTAAATTATATTAAAAAATCTACTGGAAAAAACATAGAAAAAGAAGTGTTAGATGAAGTTTTCAAACTTACCGGAGGTCTTGGAAAACTCTGGTTAGTATGCGTAGATGCATGCATAAGCGAAGGGGTTAAAAAAGATATTCAAGATTTTTTACTATCAAATACTAGGGTAAAATCAGTTTTATCTGAAATCTGGAAATCCTTTACTCCATTTGAACAAAATCTAATTGCAAACGAAAAAGCCAATGAATCCTCACATCTAGTAGCTGTCGGGTTAGTAAAAAACAATAAATTTGCAGCTCCACTTTTAGAAGAATTTGCAAAAAATGAACTAAGGAATATGAAAAATGAGATTAAGTATGATGAGGCAACAAATGAAATTAAAAACGGCAACATAATTCTTTCAGAAGGATTAACCTCTTCTGAATTTAAACTGCTTAAATTTATGGTCACAAACCCTGAAAAAATCCTAGAGAGAGACGAAATAATAACGAGTGTTTGGGGCGATCAAGCTTCCACCGCGGGAGTTACAGAACAAGCCTTGGATCAGCTAATTTTTAGAGTGAGAAAGAAAATCGAGGAAAACCCCAACACCCCTACTCACATTCAAACCGTGAAAGGCCGTGGTTTTAAATTCTCTACTTAATTTGCAAATCGAATTTTATTCTTCTACGATAATGTCATGGGGAAAATATTTCTTGCCTTAATTCTTGTTTTTGGGCTTTTTTTGTTCTCGCGTGATCAAGCTCATGCCGCTCCCGACAGCAAAAAACCTGTCAACCTTAATGCAACTCCTTACTGTGACGGAAATAGCTCCAAGATACGCTTCGAATGGGAAAACTTCGACTTTGACTGGGCTGATCAGAGAAACAATGACTATATTATTTACATTTCAGAATTTTATCCAGATGGAAAAAGCATAAAAGAAGTCGGATATCCACCAGTCATACAACCCGCCCGTGACGGCGGCGTGGCCTATACATGGTCTGTGGAGGCCTGCGATCCTGGAACAGTTGGATTTGGCCGCTGTACAGAAAAAGCACCAGGAAATGCAGTAACATCTATGGATTGCTCTGATGACACACCAGATCCCCCACCGGGACCTACAAATCGATATAACTGCACAAACAGATCGCCTGCATGCTCAAACTTAGATAAATACCCTCCGGAAAATTGTGTCGATTATCCGTATAGCGAGCAGTTTGATTGCATTGTGAGACCTAGCGAACCCAACGATGCAAGATGTGCTATGGAAAATCATCCTGGAGGAGTTTTGGGTGATACTAGAGAATGGACCAAATCATGCGCGCATAAAGCCGGAATGGCCCCTCCTCCAAAATGCACTAAGAAGATCGGAGACTCCTGTAACGGCGCATATAATACAGTTGCTAACTGCTGCGGCGGTCAAGTGTGCGTAAATCCGGGAGCCCATTTATCCGCAGGCGACGGAACATGTCAAAGAGATAATAGCTTTCTTCAGCAAAACGACCCCCTCTCTCTTCCATGCGAAAAAAATGGTTCTTCCTACTCATCCAATAAAGGCTGTTTAAAGATTAAAACAGCACTAGGAAATGTAAGAACTGATTCAACAGGATTTACTAGGTGGATGCTTGGATTTGTTTTAAGTATTTCTGGAGGAATAGTAATAATAATCATAATAGTTGCTGGATATAAGCTGATGACTTCTCAGGGAAATCCAGACAGAGTTAAGAATGCACGGGATCAGCTTACCGCTGCGATAGTTGGGCTTCTTTTCATCATATTCTCCTTAGCTTTACTTGAATTAATAACTCGTGATATTCTGGGACTACCTGGATTTGGATCGTAATCCTACTTTCTTGCAATTCCCCCAAATTTTACCTACGATAAAGTTGTGAGAAAAATATTAATAGCTGTATCCTCTGTAATTTTTCTTCTACTTTTTACGCTTTCCTCAAGCCCATCATATGCTTTAAGAGGCAATGGTAGCGACTGCTTTAGTTGCCCTCGCATAGACGGAAAAACCGCACATAAATATGAAGATGCTGGAGTCATGAAATGCGTATACATTAATGATGATGTCGTTTGTAACCCAGGCCAAACAGCATTCGAATGTTCAAGCGAACAAAGAGAACCAAACCCTAACCCTCCTGCTCCATGCGACGAAGGACAAATCTGTAGCGCAAATGCCTATAAAGGATGCGAAACGAGAGATGAGCCTGACCCCGTTGACCAATGTGAGCTTAATGCTGGCGATACATGCACAACGAGTAATGACCAGTGCCGAAAGGGATTAGGAAATGCATGCAGTATGAATTACTGCGTATTTAAAGATCCATCGGATGGCAAGTTCTATCAAATGACCTCTAAAGCTTATTCTGACTCAAAAACACCTCTCTGTAGATCTTTTGCTGATGGGGATGCGCCTGGTTTTCATTCAGATTACGAAGGCGACGCAGCTCTTCAGGAAAACGACCCCCTGTCTCTTCCATGTGCTAAGAATGGGTCATCTTACTCAGATGCAAAAGGCTGTTTAAAGATTAAAACAGCACTAGGAAATGTAAGAACTGATTCAACAGGATTTACTAGGTGGATGCTTGGATTTGTTTTAAGTATTTCTGGAGGAATAGTAATAATAATCATAATAGTTGCTGGATATAAGCTGATGACTTCTCAGGGAAATCCAGACAGAGTTAAGAATGCACGGGATCAGCTTACCGCTGCGATAGTTGGGCTTCTTTTCATCATATTCTCCTTAGCTTTACTTGAATTAATAACTCGTGATATTCTGGGACTACCTGGATTTGGATCGTAAATATTATGGAAAAACTAGCTCTTAATTTACCCGGCGGAAGAAAAATAGAACCTATAGCTGGAATGCCCTCGGGAGGCGATGAAACCCTTACCAGTCTTATTTCAAATGGAATGACATGGCTCTTTATACTACTAACCCTAACCGCTCTTCTGTTTTTAATTTGGGGGGGAATATCGTATATAACTTCCCAGGGGGATAAGAATAAAATTGAGGCTGCAAGAAAAAAAATTATTTATGCAATTCTTGGATTAATAGTAGGTTTTGCTTCTTTTATGATAATTAGCACCGTATCTGCTTTTTTCCAAGTAAAGGTTTTAGATTTACCTACTAGTGCTCCAAGATGCGGAGGCGATACGTTTGGATCTTGCCCAAATCCAGACAGACCGTTGTGTCGAAGAGATGCTGACACCGGAAGATATCGATGCCAATGCAATCCATCCAGGCCTGGATGCGCTTTTTAGCCTCAAATTTACCCACTTGACAAACAATTCAAAACCTCATACGATCATATTACTAATGAAAAAGTTATCTGCCCTGATATTTTCTACAGCAACCTACCTAAGCCTTACCCCTATTGCTTTTGCTCAAGATTTTGGACCAGTAGATCCTTGCGCCGATAATCCTGGTGGAGGACTAAACTTCGCATCTCTTTGTGGACTTGGATCAGATGGAGTAGGACCATTAATCTCAAATATAATTACCATTCTCTTTATAGTTGCTGTACTCTTAGCTATTGGGTTCTTGGTTTATGGAGGCATAAAATGGATCATGTCAGGTGGAGATAAAGGAAAAGTTGAAGCTGCAAGAGGCACAATAGTAGCTGCGTTAGTAGGACTAGTATTAGTATTCGTATCTTACTTTATTATCAACTTCGTACTACAGTTATTCGATGCAGGCTCTCTAACTGGAGGCAACATAGTTATTCCTAACCTCGTTGACTAATCAACTCCCCTTGTTTTTTAAATCTCTCTTTGTTACGCTAAATTTATGTGGCAAGCATTAAAAGATAGTGGATGCTTAGTTGGAGGAAGTGACCAGGTAGCAACAGTTAACTGTTTTCCGGTAATTCTAGGAAATGTTATCTTCTGGCTACTGATCCTATCTGGATTAGTAGCAATTATATTTATTATATTAAGTGGATTTAAATTTGTTACCTCCGGAGGTGATCCAAAGCAAGCTGAAGGAGCAAGGAAAACTTTGACTTTTGCAGTATTCGGATTTGTATTAATACTCTTATCTTTTATTATTCTCCCTATTATCGCAAAGGCCACTGGCGTACGCGAAGCTTGCATTACGAGATTTGGATTCTCCCAGTGTATTCCATGCACGGATCGATTCGATTGCCCAAGACCGGATATTCAACAATGTCGCGCAGGATCATGCTTTACCCCATAGAAACTTTAAGCTCGTTTTCACAATTAGCCTCAAAATTCTCTAAAACTGATCTATTTCGATAGCCTTGAATAGCTTTTTTTCACGTTATATTCTATTTACTAGCAAATAGGTACTAGATACTGGTAGATATTTGTTTGCTGCCTATGGATAACCATCCAATACCGCAAGACATTACCGGATTTCAATTTAAGCTTATTGGCAACATGACCATTAAGCAGTTTGCATATCTAGCCGCGGGCACAGTTTTGGCCTGGTTCTGCTTCTTCATATTACCTCTTTTCATAGTAATTAGGCTCCCATTGGCCATAATATTTCTAGCTCTAGGCATCGGCCTTGCATTTGTTCCTATTGACGGAAGACCAATGGACGTCATGATCATAAACCTGATTAAGGCTATGTTCGCTCCAACTCAATATATTTACAGGAAAAACGGAGTAAATCTTGCCTCAAATGCCGCTCAAGCGCCCCAAGCGCAACCTCAAAACACAATACTTAGTAATTATCCAGCTCAGGTTAACGCTCAACCCACACAAACTCCTATTCAAGTTCAACAGCCAATTCTTCAACCTTCCCAGTCAATCCTTCAGCCACTACCACAAGCTGCTACTCCTATTTCTCAGCCTTTACCTGTACAACCTCAAGATTCTGAGCCTGGAAAAGTTATTGAGCTACCAGACAACTCTCAACCACCCGTAATCTCTGGAAATCTTGATGACCTTATTAATGCTAAAGCTGAGGAAGCTGAAGAAAAAATTGAAGAAAATGAAAAAAAACTTGAAGCAGAAGTTTCAACTCTTCAAAAAGAACTTGAGGAAGCAAAAGCGCTTGAAAACACAGAAACAAATATTACGAACGCAGGAACAGCACACCAAAAAACTCAAGAGCTTGAGAAAGCATTAATCGAAGCATCGAGACAAAGAGAAGAGCTAGAAAAAGAATTGTTAGCGCTTAAAGCAAAACTTGAGGGACAGACTCAGCCAAAATTTAATCCAGGCACAGTAGCTCCCCTGCCTCAAACTCAAAGAGTAAGAAAAGTTCCACCAGGGATGGAAAAAAGCGTAGGCGTGCCAACCGCTCCCCAAGATCCAAATCTTATTACGGGAATAGTAAAAGATCCTAGGAATAATCCACTCCCAAACATTCTCGTAGAAGTTAAAGACCCTGAGGACAATCCCGTTAGAGCTTTTAAAACAAATGGGCTTGGTCAATTTGCAGCCGCTACGACTCTAGCAAACGGCAAATATTTAATCTCTTTTGAAGATCCCAAGGGGCAGAATAAGTTTGATACTGTCGAAATTGAAGCCAACGGAACACTAATTATGCCTTTGGAGATAATTTCAGTAGATCCTAGAGAAGAGCTGAGAAGGGAGCTTTTTAACTAATGGCAAACTCTGCCCAAAAAATTACCGCAACCACACAAAAATTTATCGAAATCGAAGATATAGTAGATAATTTGGTACTCTTATCAGGGGGGAAAGCATGCCTAATTATGGAAATTGTTGCTACAAATTTCGCTCTGCAATCAAGAGAAGAGCAGCAGACAAAAATTCTTTCATATGCTTCACTCTTAAACTCTCTTTCTTTCCCTATTCAAATTGTAATCTTAAGCAGAAAACTCGACATTAGCTCTTATGTGGGTCTTCTGGATCAACAGGCTAAAAAAGCTCCAACTCCCAATCTCGCGGCACAAATAAATATGTATAAAGATTTTGTAGCCCAGCTGGTTAGAGATAAATCAGTTCTTGATAAGAAATTTTACCTTGCGATTTCATTCTCCTTCCTTGAAAAAGGGGCGGGAGGAATAGCAAACTCGAAAAACAAACAAGCAATAATAACGGACGCCAAAAATCTTCTAATGTCTAAAGCCCAGTCAGTTATCCAGGAACTCTTAAGGGCTGGCCTTAAATCGAAAATTCTTGAAAAGAATGAGCTGATTAGAATTTTTTATGAAATCTACAACTCCGACAGCGGCGCGCACATTTCCGAAGGATTAAGCGATACGTTAGTAAGAAGCACAAACCCAAACATTGGAGGCTCTAAATGAAATTATTTAATAAAAATAAAACAAATCAGATTCCGCAAAATCCAAATCCAGGGACTACGCCCCACCCAGCTAACGAAGGCATAAAAAGAATCGAAAGAGGCATGAATTCGGTTACAGATATAATTGCCCCACCATCAATTGAAGTTGATTTTGGCCATATTAGAGTTGGAGAGAAATACCATAAAACATTTTTCGTTGTAGGATATCCCAGATTTGTCTCACCAAACTGGTTAGAGCCTTTAATAGACTTTGATCACTCGCTTAATATCTCTATGTTTGCCTATCCAACCTCATCTCCAGATGCACTGGAAGATCTGAGGAGAAAGATCGGGGAAATGGAAGCCACCTTAATGGAGCAGCAGCAAAATAATAAAGTTTTGGATCCATCAGTACAAGCAGCGCTTGAAGATGCGCTAGCGGTGCAAGAGGAGCTCGCAAAAGGCATCGAGCGATTCTTTCAGTTCAGTCTTTATATAACATTAGTGTCCGAAGAAAAACATGAACTTGATGAAGCATCTAAGAGGCTCAGAACTTTGCTTGCTTCAATTTTAGTAATTGCCAAACCAGCAACCCTTCAAATGGAAGATGGCTTCAAGTCTACAATTCCCCTAGCCCAGGATCAGCTTTTCCTACCAAGAAATATGGATACAACTTCGCTTGCATCCACTTTTCCTTTTACATCAGCAACCCTGACTCAAGATAAAGGAGTTATGTATGGAATAAACCAACTTAATGGTTCTTTAATCATTTTTGACCGTTATTCACTTGAGAATGGGAATGAGGTAGTTTTTGGAAAATCAGGATCCGGAAAATCCTACCTAATCAAACTTGAAGTGATGAGGCAGTTTATGTTTGGCACAGAAGTAATCGTGATCGATCCTGAGGGCGAATATGGGATTCTCACAAGAACAATGGGCGGAGAATACATAGAATTTACGCCTGCTTCCCCGGTTAAAATCAATCCTTTTGATTTATCTGGAAGATACGAGGAGGGAGAAAACGAACTTGGACTTAAGATTCTTTCACTTCATGCGCTGCTAAGAATCGTTATGGGAGAGCTTGATGCATCCCATGATGCAATCCTGGATAGAGCACTTGTTGAGACATACAGACAAAAAGGAATTACAGCAGATCCAACTACGCAGACTAAAGAACCTCCGCTCATGGAAGATCTTTATAAAGTATTAAATGGCAACGAAGACGCGGTGTCAAAAGATCTAGCATTAAGACTTGAGAAATTCATAAAAGGCAGCATGGCTGGAATTTTTAACCAGCAATCGAACTTTGATATTAAAAATCCACTAACTGCTTTTTCTACACAGGGCCTTGAAGATCAGCTTAGACCAGTTGCGATGCAAATAATTTTAGATTTTATATGGACAAGGGTAAGAAAAGATCTAAAAAAACGCCTTTTAGTTCTCGACGAGGCATGGTATTTAATGAAATATGAGGATTCTGCATCATTTATTCATGGCGTTGCCAAAAGAGCAAGAAAGTATTACTTAGCGCTTACTACAGCAACTCAAGATGTACAGGATTTTCTATCTACTGACTATGGAAAAGCAATTCTCTCAAATTCTTCAATTCAAATGCTTTTAAAGCAGAGCCCAACAGAAATCGATCTTGTATCTGAGATCTTCTATTTATCTGAGCAGGAAAAACAGCTTCTTCTGTCTGCAAGCGTCGGGGAAGGGTTATTTTTCGCTGGCCAAAGTCATGTTTCAATGAAAGTTCTCTCGGCTCCTTTTGAACATGATCTTATCACCTCGAATCCAGAGGAACTTCTAAAAAGAGCTCAGCAGGAAAAAATAATGAACGATACTTCTCTTGGCGAGGCCCAAATCCCAGGCGTTATACCAACCACTCAGCCAGCTCAGCAACTAGCCCTAAGCAATGATGCGCCAATTGATCAAAGCCCAACTCAAGCTCAAGTAATTCCAGGATTTTCTGATTTTGATCAAAATAAGTAAATATGGCTGATAATGAAACGAAATTAAGCCTAGAAAATGCAAGAAGAATTGCTAAAATTCTTCGCCCTCTTTCCCCTCAAGCAAGAAATGAACTACTCAGAGCTAAAAAAGATGGGGATTTTCAAGAATTTCAAAAAGTAGCATTTGAAAATCGTCTGGATTCCTCTTCGGTCTGGACAGGAATAGACGACCTCTGGCAACAAGCCGCACAGGGAGTTGAAATTCCCCTAGACGGTAACGAACAGAAGCCATCGGATACTAAGCCAAAGGGATTTGGAATCGTGGGAACAGGCGCATTAGCTACAAAAGCATTGCTCGACAGAAAAGAAGGAACTTACGAAACATTTCAAGAAGACTCAGATAAATATGCAGGCTATGCACACAAATCCTGGGAGGAAGAGGAAAAAGAAAGATTGAAGAATCCAGGCAAATTCAAACCAAGGCCTGGCAGAGCCGGTAGCGCACAGGAAGCTTACGATAGAGCTCATAGAGAATATCATGAAATGTTTGCGCGAACGGATGAAAAAAAAGCTAAAGAATGGCTTAGGAATAATCCAACTAACGCATCTCTCGCAAGAGCTATTAACAAGGTTTCAATAGAGAATAAAAATCTTACATATCAAGATTTCAATACTACTAAAAATAACCACCTAACGACAGTTGCTGCTGAATGGGACACTAAAGATCCTTCTAAGCGCTCTGGGGATAGGATTAGCGCGCTCAAACAATCTCATGAAGAAATCCATGATCATATAGCTCTCCATTCACCAAAGCTCGCAAGAGAATGGGCGCAAAAATATAATGACACAGAGCTTTATGCGGCAATAGAAAGAAAAAGATTAAGAGATGAAGCAGCTGCTATTCAAAATCAAAATAGATTATCAAAAGCGCTTAGGAGAAATCCTACTAGGAATATTCCTCAACCTTTAAAACCCGCTCAGCCAATACCACCTAACACAACAGCATGGACTCCTATCCCAGCTAACACATTTCCAGGCACACTTCCTCCAAATACCTTAAAAAGCGCTCAAACTCCGACTACTCAGCCTCCTCAAGGCCTCAGGAGAAGATTGACTTACTATAGTCCTGGACAAATTAGAAATAGGGCAATCTTAAGAGTACAAAATAGAATTATTAGCTCTAAGGCTGGTCAGAGTTTCCAAAAAACTCGCCTTGGTAAATTAAGTTCAGGACTAAACAGAGTTAATAAAAAAATTAAAAAACTTCTGAATCCTCTTAGCTATCTCCTAAATTTATTTAAAAGATCTCTAATCGGCTCTGTTGCAAGCGCAATTGGAGGATTGTTGTCTTCTACGCTTAGCGCTATTGCAGGCGGTATCTTGGGAATTGGAGGCACTGTAATCGGAATAACATCCTTGGTGCTTACAAAGATTTTGACTGGGATTGGCGTATCTCTTTCAACAGTAAGCCTACCGCTCGTTATTATAATTGCAATAATAATTTTTCTTGTAGTTACTATATTTTCTATATTTTTTGCTCCCGAAAATGAAGGAGATCCTGTCCCAGAAAGCCCATACCCGGGAATTACATACTTTATCCTAGGCCCATTCGAAGTTCCAAATGGCGATAGCATAGACTACAACATCGCGGTTTTATATGATGAAGAAAAAGCCACAGTCCCCCTTTCAGGAATAAGTCTTATCTCTGACGTTCCACCAGGTACGAGATTGGTGTCCACCGGTACAACGGGAACGTACGTTCAAAACCCAGCAGAAAATAACGTAAGCTGGGATTTGTCAGATAATCAACCGGAATCAACGGCTCAGGGAGTTTCCGCTTATCAATTTACCTTAAGGCTAGATCCCGACGACGACATAACTGTAGAAGTAAAAATATCTCTTCTGGGTGCTGGTGCTGGAGGAGGCGGACCGCCAGTGGTCGGAGGGGACTGTGGAGGTAAATATAATTCTCGAAATTCAGAAAGAGGAAACTTTGGTGATCCCTCATGCGATCATACTAAAAACGCAGCTGCAGATCTAATGAGCCAGCTGGACCCAGCAAATGCCCCCTTCTGGTATTTAGTGGCTGAATGCGAAAGCAGCCATTGGCCAAACGCATTTAATGGAAACGCAGTTAGAGCTAGTGGCGCATGGGGAATGTATCAGATGGGCGTTGAATCTGTCACTAGCTATCCATACACAGGCGGAAATCTTCCCTGGAGACAACAGACTGAGGTTGCTTTTAAGAGAGAGACTGAGGTTGCTGAAACCCGACAGTATAATAATCCATTTGACTATTGGCAATGCGAAACAAATGCTTGTCAAGACGCACCAGGCATGTGCACAAACGGAGAGTATAATGTTCAAGGGAGGACTTGGTAGATGAAGCTAAATAGACGTCGCGATTATGTTTTTTTAATTTTAGCAGTAGCATTAATTGCGATTTTTGTAATTCTTGCAATAGTTGTAACTTTTGGGGAGATTGGCTCTGGCCCTAAAAAATCTATCCAGCCTTCCGGAGAGTCAGAAACGGCTCCAAGAGTAAAATATGAATCAGGATCCTTGGGCAAATCATTAATAAAACTTACTTCGAGGACACCATTATCCCCTGCTGACCAATCCGCCAAAGAGCGTCTAATAAGCATATCTGAGGGAAATTCTGGACTGATCAGCGAATCAACCAATTACTCAATCGAATATATTAGAGCAATGGATGATATTGAAGTGGAAATTTTAACTACAGACATAGACTTAGCAAAAACGGAAGCCACAATTTTTCTCAAAAACCAAGGATTAAGCGATCAAGGCTTATGCAACCTGCCAGTGAGATTTTACTTAAGCTATGTCGTTACGAAAGAAATCCCATCCACAATGACCTTTAATCCACTTCCTCCAGGCTGCTAATGGTTGCAAATTAAACCTACATGTACTTAAATTAGATTAGATGAGAAAGGCTGCCTCAATTCTCCTGATTTTTAATCTTTTATTAGTGGGCTTTGTTTCTTCTCCTGTTTTTGCTCAGAAGCTTCCCGTTAAAGATACGGCGATTACTATAGTTGGGGAAGGATCAAACATCGGTGGCTCTACACCGCTTCCTGCGAGGCCAAGCAAAAATGACTTTTTCAAATGGTTTGATGTATACAACTGTTCCTCAACTAGCCAGACAAACTATAATTGCCCAGAGGCATCCGATACCAGAAAAGACTTTGTATACAATAGGCTAGCTGACCCTTTAAGATCCCCTGACTTTAGGCAAAAAATCACTAGTGATGGAAAAATTCGAGTCTACCTAAGACCACCTTTAGATGGTGGTGGATTCACGGGAGGAGCAAAATACGGAGGCGATATAGTGCAGTATTGGGGATATGTTGAAAACGGCGATGGACTGGCGGGCAAGTGGAGTATGATTCATGAGCTAGCACACGTTTATGAACTTAGAAATAGCGGCAAATACAATGATTTTCCGCTTGCTTCCCTTGCATCCTCATCAACTGATAGTGACTGTTATGAGAGGCGAAGCGATGGGGACACCTACTTCATAACATATAACAATGTTAATGTCTCTGCCAGCAGTGGAAAATCAGAAAGCTTTGGTGATGTTGTTGGAGGAAATGTAATGTGCGGACCAAATACGACATGTGACAAAGGAGGCGGAGGCGATGGATTAGGTGTTCCTATTACCAGTTATCCAAAAAAGTGCCCAAAAACATATGATTGGGTTAGGGAAAATATTTTTGGGAATGTAGACTTCTTCGGAATAGGCACGGGTGGAGAATCTGATGATTCTGGATTTGTATTTTATTGCCAGGGAGATCCTGACTGGAATGGAGCCGGATCAATTTGCGGAGCTGACGAACTCACTCAACACGGATGTTTACCCACCTCAATTGCTATGATTTTTAGCTCGCTTGGCAAAACCAGAACTCCTCCCGACATAATAAGATCTCTTAAGAATTTCGGTATTCCAAGCAATAGAATTGGATGCACAACTCCAGGCTACGTTACTGATTTTGTTAAGGCCGGATGGTTTCAAGATGAAGGCTTTAAGCTTTCTCAAAACCTCGTCGACTATTCCGGATCCACCGGCAAGCTAAACTTAAGAAGAGCAAAGGATTTTTTAAATGGCGGAGGGAAAAGATATATCATTTCGGGCGCCGCTGACTTTCCCTGCACATTTAGAGGAATTACAGGAAGATGCGGAGACCCAAATGATAAAATTGGACATGCTTTCGTAATTACCGATGTAAACCCACAAACAAACACTGTAACAATTAGAGATCCTATTGGTTGTACAAGACCTGGAAAAGAGACAAATTACGTAAGAGAAAGACCAGTTGATTTTGTGTCAGACTGGAACTCATCCTACGGAATCACAAATTAAATATGAATAGAATTAGTAATTATTGGCTAAATATCGAAAACAAAAAGTTATTTATGGCTTTTTTGGGGTTTATTCTGGTCGCAATAATTATGTTTGTAATTTTAGCTTATGGACTAATTTATGGATCTTATAATTCCCAGGGGTCTTCTAACACCGATCCTAATGGGCCAGCTGAAGAATACACAAAAGAACAGGCTGAGCTTGAGAAAGAATTTCTAGACGAAGACAAGGCTAGTTCCAGGGTCTCTCAGCTAATTGATAGCTTACCTTACAAAGGAACATATTTTTCTTTGAGCTATGATTACGGAACACTTCAGTTCACCCTAACGTTATTGCAAGGAAGTGAATCCCAGGGCCTTTCTGAGTATGGTAATTTTATTAAAGCAAATGGGATAGATGCAAGCTTAGTTGATGAAGAGTTAATTAAAACAACTTCTTCTAGTCTGTAATCCTAATAGGCATTATTAGATGGAGATATGAATTATCCCCAACCACTCTAAACACTCCTGGATTAAGAGGCCCTGTCATTTCAAAAGATACCTCTTCAGCGTCAATTGCCGAGAAAAGCTCGAGAAGATATCTAGCGTTAAAAGCAATTTCATTTTCCTCGCCTGTTATTTTTGCCTCTACTTCCACTTCATTCTCCCCTACCGAAGACGCTGAAGCAGAAAAAACTACTTTTCCACTTCCAATATTCATCTTCACTATATTTGCAGCTTCTCTCGCAAAAACAGAACAAGCTCTAACGGCAGATTGCGCCTGATTCTTATCAAATACAGCTTTCGTGGTCGATTCATCAGGAATTATCTTTTGGTAATCAGGGTATTCTGCCTCAATTAGCCTTCCGATAATTGTCGCGTCTCCACATTCAAACAAAACTTGATTCCCCTCTTTTGCAACATATAGTGTAATTGTTTCATCTTCTCCTTTAAGACCTGCAAGTTCTTTAATCACTCTAGATGGCACTAAAAGATCCATACTCTCCCCTGCCTTAAGCTTTTCAGACAAACCTTGCTTTAAAGATAATCTATATCCGTCAGTAGCGACTACCACAATCTCTCCATTTGAATTTTTTCTTATTAATACTCCTGATAATGCTGGTCTTCCCATATCCCCAGCTGAAGAAAATACAATCTTTTGTATTTCTTTATCTAGTTCTTCCTTTTTAAACTCAGCCTGCTTCTCTCCTTTTGTTTCATATAGCTTTGGGAATTCCTGAGCTAGAAGTGTCGGGAAGGATGTTTTTAACTTATCCGCTTGAAGCATTAAGACATTTTCTCTTAGTTCTAAGGTTAATTTTTCTTGATCTATATTAGAAACTAAATCTACAAATGTTTTTGCAGAGATACTTACTTCCCCTTCTTCTTCTACTTTTGCTGGAATTTTTATAATTATTCCTATTTCTAAGTCTGTAGCTGAAATAAACAAATTTCCATCTCTAGTGCTTAGAAGAAAATTTAAAAGTATTGGCAGCTGACTCTTAGATGATATAGCATGATTTGCAAAAGATATTCCAGTCTTTAAATTAGAAGATAATACTGTTGTTTTAAACATATATATAAATTTGTAGTTGTAGTAGGTTACCAGGAAAAGTGGAAAAAAGCAACGATTCGTGCCTAGAAAATTGTGGATAACTTGTAGATAACTGATGTGGATTACGGGTTGATAAGTTTGGGATTTTCATATGTGTATAAGATTAAATAGTTTTCAACATTAGTTTTTCTGACTTATATCTTTTATTCCTAATGATTCTTCCGTAAGTTTATGTGCAGATATTAAACCTTCTATTTTATCCACACCATGCATAATTGTCGTATGATCTCTTCCCCCCAGCAGGTTGCCTATCTCGGAAAAAGTTAAACCGCTTTCTTTTTTTAAAACATACATGCATGCCTGTCTAGCTCTGACAAGCTTGGCGTCTCTTTTAGTTCCTTTTAGCTGTGTAGGTTTAATCTGATAGAACTCACATATGCTATTAATTACATCTTCAGGTCTGAGCTCTCGCCTAAGATCATCATTTGATTTTAGCGCTTTTTCCGCCAAGCCTGGACTTGCGTCGCTGTTTTCATTCGATGCCTCAGTCATTACCCTAAGAAGTAGGCCTTCAAGCTCCCTTGTGTCTTCTGTTTTTTGGGCAATAATCTTAGCTGTTTCTATATCTAAATCGAAATTAAACTTTTTTGCTTTGGTTAGTAGAATTGCACATCTTAATTCGTAATCTGGAGAATCAATATCCACTGTTAAGCCTCCGGAAAATCTAGAAACAAGTCTCTTTTCAACCTTTCTAAGCTCAGATGGCGGCCTATCAGAAGTAAGAATAATCTGGGATGAGTTATCCACAAGAATATTAAAGGTGTGGAAAAGTTCCTCCTGGACTCTTTCTTTTCCTGCAATAAATTGAATATCATCGATCATAAGTAAATCGAGATTTCTAAATTTTCGTTTCATGGAGGCTGTGTTATTTGCTCTTATTCCCTCAACAACCTCGTTTGTGAACTCCTCGCTAGTAATATAGAGGATTTTTTTATTGGGATCCTTTTTGTAAAGTTCATTTGCAACAGCCTGCATTAGATGGGTCTTCCCTACTCCGACCGGTCCATAGATAAAAAGCGGATTGTACGCGGTCCCGATTTTTTCAGCAACAGTTGTCGCAGATACAAAAGCTAGTTGGTTAGTTCCAGACACGGCAAAGCTTTGAAATGTAAAATCTGCCCTAACTCTTGGAAGATGGCCAAGGGAGGCTTTAGGCGAAGGCGTACTTGAAAAAAGTGGACCTGTTTCTGTATTCGCTACTAAAGCAGGAGCTTTTGGAACAAAAATTAATTTGGTGTCAGCACCAAGATGCTTGTCGACTGTTTTTTTAATTACGTCATAAAACCTCTTATTTAAAAGATCAATTATCATTGTGGAAGGGGCTGAGATGGTAGCTACATTGTCCTCGTAGGAAATTAAGGTAGTGTTTTTAAAAAGTGTTAAGAAGTTTGCGCTTGAAATTTCTGTCTGAATTTCAGCTAGAATTTTTTTCCAAAGATCAATTGTGGATAACATAGGTAAATATGAAGTTTAGAGAGAGTCCCCTCCCCTGTCAATATCGCGAAAGTGGATAAAACCCCATCTTTTTTTACCACTTTTAAAGAATTTACTATTTTGATATACTTTATGCTTATAAATGGAAAAATTTAGAAAGCTAAAAAAACTAAAAAGAGCAAGAAAACACGGCTTCTTAAAAAGATCATCAACAAATGGTGGACAAAAAGTTCTTAAGAGAAGAAGAGCAACTGGAAGAAAAAAGCTTACTGTTTAATGCTTAAAAAAGAATACAGATTAACCTCTGGTTCATTAAGTAATCCAAAAAACCTTAAGCGACCATTGTTTAATCTTAAGCTTGGTAGAAATTCTCTAGAAATAAATAGATTCGCATTTATTATTTCAAAGAAAGTTGATCCGAGAGCAACCCAGAGAAATGCATTAAGAAGAAAAGTCAGATCTTGCATAGAGGAAATTTTTGACAACATAAAGCCTGGAAATGACTTTATTTTCTATCCAAATGCACTAGCAAAAGACAAGGACAGGGCTGAAATCTTAGAAGAATTAACTAGACTGTTTAAAGAAAATAACTTATTAAAATGATAAAAAAATCCGCAATAACTTTAATCGACATCTACCAAATTTTTATTTCAACAGTTTTAAAAAGCATACTTGGCACAAATAGATTCTGCAGATTTGATGAAACATGTTCCCAATACACAAAAAGAGCTATAATAGAAAATGGAATATTGAAAGGAGTAGGATTGGGATTGGCTAGGATTTCAAAATGTCAGCCTTTCTATAATCCAAACAAGATAAATGGAAATATTTAACATTGCAATAGTAAACCCAATCATAAATGTACTCGTCGCCATATACCAGGGTCTTCTTGCCATAGGTCTTCCCTATCCTTTAGGATTTTCAATAATTGCGCTAACAATTGTAATAAGAATTGTTTTATATCCTTTAATTTCTGCGCAGCTTAGGGCTAGTAAGAAAATGCAGGACTTAGCCCCTCACATCTCAAATCTCAAAGACAAGCATAAAGGTGACAAGAAAAAGCTTCAGGAGGCTACGATGCTTCTTTATAAAGAACATGGGGTAAATCCAGCAGCAGGCTGTTTACCAACCCTAATTCAGCTACCGGTTATTTTTGGTCTTTATAATGTTTTAAATAGCGTTGTGCATAAGAATTCAAGCGAGCTTTTAAGTTTTATAAACGGAATCGTAATCGATCCTTTGAAATTAACCTCAGCTTGGGAGTCTACTTTCTTTACGATTCCTTTGGGTCAAAGTCCATCTCAGCTTTTATCGTCTGCTCCTATTATTGCGATTGGAGTCCCCCTTCTTACCGGTCTTCTTCAGTTTTTCCAAACAAAAATGCTTTTCTCTTCAAAGCCAAAAGATAAGAAAAAAAGAAATGATGATTTCGCTTCAGTATTTCAAACACAGTCAACTTACATTTTCCCTATCATGATCGCCTTCTTCTCATTTACCTTGCCTGTTGGATTATCTCTATACTGGAATACGTTCTCAATTTTTGGTATCATACAGCAATATAAAATCGTAGGCTTAGGAGGCCTTGAAGATTTATGGCAGAAAACAAAGAAATTGCGAAAAAGCTAATAGGAGAACTTTTTGATAGTCTTGGCATCAAGGATTCTTTTGACGTAAACGAAAGCGAAGAATCAATTGACATTATTATCAGCTCCGAAGATCCAGGACTCATTATCGGTCATCATGGCGACACTCTTGATTCAATCCAATTAGTTCTTTCCTTAATGCTAGCGAAAAAACTTGGAGAGTTTAAGAGAGTAAGCGTAGAGGTAGGAGATTATAAGAAGAATCGATCTGATTATCTTAAAAATTTAGCAGCTCAAACAAAAGACAGAGCGCTTTCAGAAGGTCAGGAAATTTTTCTTCCAAATTTAAAATCTTGGGAAAGACGCGAAGTTCACATGTATCTTTCTGAAGATCCAGATGTAATTTCAGAGTCTGTTGGTGAAGGAAAAGACAGAACCTTAGTTGTAAAACCTAAATAACACTACTCCCCTATTTTGCCTCGTTCTAATCTGTTAAAATAACTTTTGAAGTACTATACCCTAATAATAATGAAACGCTGGATTTTATGCCACAAGCTTCAGAAAAAATTATTAGAATAGCTTGTTTTTGAGACCCAAATCCAAAAAATTATTTCAGAACGGGAATACGAAATGAATGACGTTTTAGCCATAACAATTTATACAGATGGAGGATCCAGGGGAAACCCTGGGCCCGCAGCGACAGGAACACATATTGAAGACCAAAATGGAAAAATTCTTGCAGAAATTGGAAAAACTATCGGTATAACCACAAATAATGTTGCAGAATATAAAGCCATAGTGGAAGGGCTTGCTTGGATTTTAGATAACAAAAAAAAATTAGAAAATTTAAAGAAAGTGGATTTCCTAATGGATTCGAATTTAGCGGCAATGCAATTAAATGGAATATATAGAATTAAAAATCCTGGACTACGGATATTACTTTTTGAAGCAAGACAGCTTGAGTCTCAAATAAAACTTCCAATCACATATAGACATATTCCAAGAGAAGAAAATAAAAAAGCTGACAGACTTGTAAATATCGCGCTTGATAATGCTAGCTAACTTCACTAAAATTTAAATACTCGATGAAAGTGCCTGTCCAACAAACACACGAGGTGTCTTTAAATACGCCCCCAATATTAATAGTAGATAGAATTGGATTAATAGGGGAAGAATTGGCTAGGGAATTTGCTCAGGACTATCTGGTGGTTCTGGTTTCTCCGAAACGATTTTCTCAAAAAAACGGAAAAGTTATGCATGTCCCGTTTAAGAGAAAAATTCCCCAAGTTCCAGATAATAGATATTCAAAAATATTTATTATTGATGATGGACAAAAAGTCACAAAAAAATCTTCTTTTTCTTTTATTAAAAAAGCTAGAGAGGGGAATGCTTCGTTTTATTTTATAGGCAGTGTCAGAAATACTGACATAAGACATGCTGATGAAATTGCCGCTGCATACTCAAAAGCTCAAGTTTTAATTTTTGGAGACCTGTTTGATAAAAATATTTTGTTTGATAGATCGTCTTCGATAAGTAGATTTTCTTTGCAAGCGAGAAAAAACGAAAGAATAGTTGTTGAGGGGGATGGGTTAATGCTTAGTTACCCGGTCACATTTAAAGACACAATTAAATTAATAATTAAAGCGTCACACTTAGATATTTCTCAGAAAACAATTTTACTTTTTAGTCCACATCCGATAACTGATATTTCACTTGCTTCTAAATTTAAAAAAATTAACCCCGACGTAAAAATAGATTTTGTAAAATCAGTAAGAAAAAGCGAGTTTTATATTCCAAAAAATTCACAATTTGCATTGAGTAAATATAATCTTGATGAAAAAATAAAAGAGTTAGGAATTGAGGAAAAAGAGAATAGGGAAGTGCGAGTTGTTGAGAAATCTAAAAAGAAAAAAAACTTTTTAAAACCTACTCTGTCATTTGCGCTTTTAATTTTATTTATTTTACTGCTGCCATTTATTACAACTAGCGCATATATTTTGCTGGGGGAGAGAGAAATAAAGAACGCATTTGCTTCAGCGCAGAGTGGAGATTTTGAAAAAGCCGGCAGACAAATTAAAAACTCAAATACTCTTTTTGATGTTGCATTAAAAACTTCTCAGCCACTAGTTCTAGAAGGTAAGTATTTGGGTATGAAGAAGTCGGCGGAAAATATTAAGAAAAAAGCAGAAACCGGAAAAACAATATCTCAAGCTGGCTTAAATATTCTAGATGGAGGAATGATTCTTGCGCAGATTTATAATGATGAGAGTAGAGATCCAGCAAATGATTTCTTGCTAGCATCTAATTCTTTTAAGAATGCAATTTTATTAATTCAAAAAGCAAATGCTGAGGGTCATTTACCAAATGAATTAAAAAAAGATTACGATAGCATTTTGCCTTTCATAGATTTGTTTTCAAATTCATCAGAAATTCTTCCTGACGTCCTAGGTTTTGAGACACCAAAAAAATATTTAATATTATTTCAAGATAACACAGAGCTAAGACCTGGCGGGGGAGTAGTTGAAGTTTTTGCAACAATGGAAATTGAAAATGCAAAGATTACAGAGGTCTCGCCACTTGATGAAAAACCAATTGATGAAAATTTAAAATCAATTATCGACCCCGCATTTGGACTTAGAAGATATCTGCCGTTAGAAAATTTAACTTTAAGAGACAGTAGTTTTGATCCAGACTTTATTAATAGTGCAATTTCAGCTTCTAATATTTATTCACTTGCGACGGAAGAAAAAGTAGATGGAGTCATTGCAGTTGATTCAATTTTTATTAAAAACATTCTTGCAGAATTAGGACCAATCAAAGTAGAAGGACAAAGCGAAAAAATATCAAAAGAAAATATTGAAAATATTCCTTTAGAAACAAATAATTTCGGAATAGAAATATTAAATTCTTTAAAAAATGAATTAGATGATAGGGAAGAGCTCCCGTTACTCTTGTTGGCTAAAATGGTTGGTAGTTCTATTTCTGAAAAACACTTATTGTTTGCATTTCCAAATCCCTCGACTCAAAATATTTTTACAGCAAATGGTTGGTCGTCATCCCTCTGGGACAGTAGGGAAAAAGAGAATAATAAAATTAATGATTATCTGGGAATAAGCGAAGCGAATCTTGGAAAAAATAAAATTAACAAGTTTGTTTCAAGAAGCGCATCAAAAAAATTAGTAGTTTCTGCTAATGGAAAGGTGTCATCAGAGTTTACAATTTCATTTAAAAATAATGCAGAGCGGGGGACAGGAGTTTATAAAAATTACATCCAGTTGGTATTACCAGAATCAAGTAAGATCTCGTCGATTTCAATTGACGGAAAGAGTGAGAAAATTGAAAAAGCTATAACTAATGCTGCGCAGTATAATGGGGCAAATTTTAAACCACCAATTGGTCTTGAGGTTTACGAGCGGAATCAGATGGATAAGAATGTTTACGGATTTTTAGTTCAAATTCCAGAAAAAGAAATAAAAACAATAGTTGTTAACTATGACATTCCTTATTCGCTACCATCAACTCAAAAGTCTGCAGTTTATTCTTTGAAGGTCTATAAGCAGCCTGGACTTGATTCATATCCGTTAGATATTTTATTTGATCTCCCGGTTAACTTGACTGTCTTAGATTTTGAAAAAAGTTTTTCAAAGGAGATAAAAAAAGACGAAGAATTTAGATTTATTTTCTCCCAAAGATAAACCCGCACAAAAAGCCTCAAAATTTGATAAAATGATGACATGGAATTATTGTTTGTTATCATGACCATTCTGGGTCTCTGTGTCTTTGAGGTTATTACTTCAATTGACAACGCAGTTATCAATGCAGAAGTTCTATCCGGAATGAGTAAAAAGGCAAGGCGTTGGTTTTTGACCTATGGATTTTTCTTTGCAGTTTTTGTGGTTAGAGGACTTCTCCCGTTTTTAATAATCTGGGCAGCAACTCCAAGTCTAGGCCCGATAGAAGTGCTTGGTGTTTCGATTAGCGGAAGTGAAGCAGCGAAAGAAGCAATTGAGCACACAGCGCCTCTTCTTCTGCTAGGTGGAGGAGTATTTTTGATCTTCTTGTTTTTCAACTGGTTATTTCTTGAGCCTAAGAATTTTGGACTTAGAGGAGAGAAATTTTTTCAAGGTCAAGGAGCATGGTTTTTTGCAATTGTCTCAGTGCTATTAGCAGTAATTGTATATCTTGCTTTAAAAGTAGATGACATGTTGGCATTTTCTGCCGTTATTGGTTCTACTGCATTTTTCATAATTCACGGTTTTAGGCAGTTTGCTGAACAGCAGGAAGCAAAATTACTAGATAAGAAGAATAAGATGAGTGATGTTTCAAAAATTGCCTATCTTGAAGTCTTAGATACTACCTTCTCAATCGACGGTGTTGTGGGTGCATTTGCATTCACTTTTTCAGTTCCATTCATTTTAATTGGAAACGGAATCGGAGCGTTGATACTCAGAAAATTAACTATTTCAAACATAGATAGGATTAAGCAGTATAAGTTCCTAAAAAATGGAGCAATGTATTCCATATTTTTCCTAGGAGCAATAATGTCTCTTCATGCATTTCATATTGAAGTGCCTCCATATGTTTCACCAATAATTACTTTTGGAACAGTTGGCTATTTCTTCTGGAAATCTAAAACAGACTTAAAGAAAATGGGAACTGATATCTCCGCTGCGGTAAGCTCCAAAAAATAACATGGATAAGGTTTATGACCACAAGAAAATTGAGGAAAAAATCTATAAAAAATGGGAAGAGACAAAATCCTTCTCTCCTGAAGTAAACCCCAACGGAAAACCTTTTACGATTATTCTTCCTCCCCCTAATGCAAATGCCCCTCTTCATTTTGGACATGCTATGTATGTGGTTGAAGATATCCTAATTAGATATCATAGAATGCTTGGTGACGCATCTCTGTGGCTTCCAGGCGCAGATCACGCAGGGTTTGAAACCCAGTTTGTTTTTGAAAAGCAGCTTCAGAAAGAGGACAAATCTAGATTTGATTTTGATAGAGAAACTCTTTATAAAATGATTTGGGACTTTGTCCACTCAAATAGGGGAACCATGGAATCTCAGCTCAGGGCTTTAGGTTTTTCGCTAGACTGGTCAAGAATGAAATTTACCCTAGATCCAAAAATTGTTGAGATAGTGTATGGAACATTTAAAAAACTTTATGATGATGATTTAGTTTATAGAGATTTAAAGCTTGTTAACTACTGCACAAAGGATGGCACCTCTTTTTCAGATCTTGAGGTAAAACATGTTGAGCAAATTGACCCCCTTTATTACATGAAGTATGGACCTTTTGTTTTAGCAACCGTTAGGCCTGAAACAAAATTTGGAGATACAGCCGTTGCAGTGCACCCAAATGATAAAAGATACAAAGATTATATTGGTATGGAAATTGAATTTGATGGGCTTATTGGTAAAGTAAAATTAAAAGTAGTAGGGGATGAGGCAGTTGATCCAGAATTTGGAACTGGAGTTGTGAAGGTAACTCCAGCACACGATTTTACAGATTTTGAAATTGGGAAAAGACATAGATTAGAAAGTAAGCAGGTTATTGGATTTGACGGAAGATTGACAAAGCTTGCAGGAAAATATGCAGGACTTAAGGTAAAAGAAGCAAGGGAAATTGTTGTTAAGGATTTACAGCAAAAAGGTTTAATAGAAAAAATTGATGAAAAATATTCACATACAATTTCTACCTGCTATAAGTGCAATCGTGTTTTAGAGCCTCTTCCGATGGAACAGTGGTTTATCAGAGTAAAGCCACTAGTAGCTCCAAGTATAAAAGCACTATCAGAAAAGAAAATTAAAATTGTCCCACAGAGACTAGAGAAAACTATGACTCAATGGTTTGAGAATTTCCATGATTGGAATATATCTCGCCAGATTGTTTGGGGGATCAGAATTCCTGCCTGGAGGTGTGAAGGTTGTAATGAATGGATTGTCACAGAAGGAAAAACTCCCGAAAAATGTACGAAGTGTAGTTCGAAAGTTCTAATTCAAGATACAGACACATTTGATACATGGTTTTCTTCAGGTCAGTGGCCTTTCGCTACTTTGAAAGCAGGGAATAAAGGAGACTTTGAAAAATTTTATCCAACTGCGGTAATGGAAACCGCTTATGACATTTTACCTTGGTGGGTCTGCAGGATGATTATGTTTGGGATTTATGCGAATGGGGAAGTGCCATTTAAAACTGTTTATTACCACGGACTTATAAGAGACGGAAAAGGACAAAAGATGAGTAAGAGCAAGGGAAACGTAATTAATCCAATCGAGATGTTGGAAAAGTACTCAGCTGATGCAGTTAGACTTGCGCTTGTTTTCGGGGCTGCTGCTGGGAACGATCAGTCGCTCGCAGAAGACAAAATACGAGGAATGAGAAACTTTACCAATAAATTATGGAATATGGGGAGATTTATAGAAATGAATAATAAGAATTTTGATTTAAGTTTAATTAGCATTAGTGAATTAGGAGAAATTGCAAAAAATGAAAATGACAAGAAGATGATAAGTGGGGTAGGGAAGTTAGTTGAAAAAGTTACAAAACATGTAGAAAAGTATGAGCTTAATCTTGCAGCAGAATCTTTGTATGAGTTCATTTGGCATGAGTTTGCAGATGGGTACATAGAGGATGTAAAAAATAGAATTGACGAAGATTCATTTAAAATTTTAAATTCATTGTTTTTAATCCAGCTAAAGCTTCTACATCCCTTTATGCCATTTATTACCGAAGAGATTTTCGGGAAATTTACGGGAAATAATCTGATAACAAGTAAATGGCCGACAGTTAAATAAGGATATTTGATTCTCCTAATTAGTCTATGAAGAAAAAGTTTTATAAGAAGCCGAAGCAAAAAGCAGAAAAATTACCGAGTAATTACCGAAATATTCCCGAAAAGTTAAATGCAGATAGGGTGGTGTTCTTTGTTGGCTTTTTAAGTGTTCTAATAGCAATTTCTTTAATTTCGATTGATATATATCTTAATTTCGAAAAACAAAAAGAATTAACTAATGAAAAATTTAGAGTTTTAAGGGAGGTCTCGTTTTGGGAGAATGAGATAAAAGTTAGGCCGGGGTTTAGAGATGGATATATGCAGCTTGCTCTTCTTAATTTTCAGTTGAAAAATTTTAATGAATCAAGGGAAAGCTTAGATAAAGCGCTAGTCTTAGATCCTAATTTTGAAAAGGGGAGAGAATTGGAAAGACTATTGGATTCCTTATAATTACTCCTGAGGTTTTTCTTCTGTGTTTGTAGCTTCACTTCCTTCGCCGGATCCTTCAGATTCTCCGCCTTCAGCTGGAGTTTCACCCTCTGCAGATTCAGTAGCGGCAGCTTCAGCTGCAGCAGCTTCTTCAGCGATTTGTTCCTGAGTCTCTTTGCTTACGAGTTCTCCAATTTTTACAACAACAAGGTTTGGATCTGAAAGAACCTCAACGCCTTCTGGCTTATGAACCATTTCAACTGTGATTTGATCGTCGATATTCTTAAGAGCTGTAATATTTAGTTCAAATTTCTCAGGAAGCTCTGTAGGCAATGCTTCAACTTCGATTTCATTTGTAATTTTCTCGAGTAATCCTATCTTTTCGGTCACCGCTATTGGTTCGCCAGTTAGTTCAATTGGAATCATAGCTTTAACTTTTTCTTTAAGATTTACCTTAAAAAAGTCAGCATGAAGAGGCATGTTTTTGTAGTCTTTGTGAAGATTGTGGATTAAAACTGGAATTGTGTCTTTTCCTACCTCTAAATCAACAACTCCTGTTTCTCCAGCCTCTTCAAATACTTTAAGAAAGTCTGTCATTGGGAGCTGGAGGGATTGAGATTTTATGTCTTTACCGTAAACGTTAGCTGGCAAAATACCCTCGCGACGTAGCTTTTTAATTTTCTTTCCAGTGATCTTTCGTGGTTCTGCTGTTAACTTAAACCTTTTCATTATGGTATTTTATCAAAAAGAACACTGTAAACACAAGCTTAGCGTGATGTTATATAATGTTATGAAATATGAGGGTGTTAGGCATTGACCCGGGAATAGGGCGCTTAGGGTGGGGAATAGTTGATGTTAACGGAGGGAAACTAAAAGCTGAAGACTACGGATGCATAGAAACTGAGCCAAATTCAGATACCTCGTTAAGACTTCTTGAGATTAGTAATGAGCTTTCAAAAATATTCAAAAGATATAAGCCTGACGTAATGGCAATTGAGGAATTATTTTTCGGAGCAAACAGTAAGACAGCGTTAGTTGTAGGGCAAGCTAGGGGAGTTGTTTTTTTGGTTTCTGCACAAAACAAAATTCCAGTTTTTGTTTATACCCCTCTCCAAGTGAAAATGGCTTTAACCGGATATGGTAGGGCTGATAAAAACCAAATTTCTCAAATGGTAAAGATAGTTTTAAAACTTGAAAAAATTCCCAAATTAGACGATACTTCTGATGCTCTGGCAGTTGCTGTTTCGCATGCATTATCAAGTAAGATGAATTCTCAAACAAAATTATGATCGGTTCAATTAGAGGAAAGGTTATTTTAAAAGACGGAAACTATTTATTGGTAGAAGCGGGTGGTGTAGGCTACAGGGTTTTAGTGTCTTCAAAGGTTTTATCAGAAAATAAAAATGAAGTCATGCTTTTTACTTATACCCATGTTAGGGAGGATGCATTAGATCTTTTTGGATTTTCTGAAATAGCAGATCTAAAATTGTTCGAACTTTTAATTAGTGTTTCAGGGGTGGGACCTAAGACCGGAATGTCTATTTTTTCGTTTGCAGACAGAAGCGGGGTGGTTGAGGCCGTTCTTAAGGGGGATGTAGAGTTTTTTACGCAGGTTCCTCGCTTGGGCAAGAAAAATGCTCAAAAGATTATAATTGAGCTGAGGAATAAGCTTGGAGATGATAGCATATTTGATCTTTCCGGGACTGATTCGCCTGAAAACAATGAAATAATCCTTGCCCTTAAAACTTTTGGTTTTTCTACTAAAGAAGCAGGGGACGCACTTAAAAATATAGATAAAGAAGCAAAAACTGCTGAGGAAAAAATTAAACTTTCATTAAAATACTTAGGAAAATAATATGAATAAACCTAAAAAAGAAAAAGAAGAAAAAGTTCGTTCGGCTAGCTCAGGACAAGTAAGTCCTGAGGAGGAGGTTTTATTTGTTTCACTTCGAGCAAAGGAATGGACTGAATTTTTTGGTCAAAGTAATTTAAAAAAATCTCTTCAAATTGCAATTTCAGCTGCTAAGAAAAGAAAAGAACCAATAGAGCATGTTCTTTTATATGGACCTCCTGGGCTTGGGAAAACCACAATCTCTCATTTAATAGCACGAGAAATGAATGTAAATATTAAGGTAACCAGCGGACCTGCAATTGAACGAGCTGGAGACTTAGCTTCGATTTTAACAAACTTAGAAAAAGGGGACGTTTTATTTATAGATGAAATTCATAGGTTAAATAAATTAGTTGAAGAAACTCTTTATCCAGCAATGGAAGATTATGCATTAGATATAGTCATAGGGAAAGGACCTAGTGCGAGAACTCTAAGGTTAGATTTGCCTCAGTTTACGATAATTGGCGCTACCACTAGGATTGGGCTCCTATCGGCCCCGCTTAGGGATAGATTTGGAGTCGTGCATCGTCTTAACTTTTACACACCAGTTGAGCTTGAAGAAATTATTAGACGAGGTGCCGAAAAATTAAAAACTGAAGTGGATATAAACTCAATAAAAGAAATTTCAGTACGAGCAAGGGGCACTCCTAGAATTGCATTAAAGCTTTTAAAGCGAGTGAGAGACTATGCAGAAGTTCATGGGGATGGAAAGATAAATGAAGACATAACGCGCGAATCATTAAAGATGCTTGAGGTGGATTCGTTAGGACTTGATAATAATGACGTTAGATATCTTAGAGCTTTAATCGAAAAGCATAGTGGGGGACCAGTTGGGGTTGAGACAATGGCCTCAACTATTTCAGAAGATATTTCAACAATTGAAGATGTGGTGGAGCCATATTTGATGCAGCTCGGATTTATAAAAAGATCACCTAGGGGGAGAATGGCGACCAAAATTGCATACGAGCATCTCGGTTTGCCATTTGAAGAACAAGGAAAGAGCAAGTCTCAACAAAAACTACTTTAATTATTTACGCTTTCAAATATTTTTTTTGAAATTTCGGCAATTGTATTTTTTGTTTCTTCTTCGTTTTCACCAATATCAGAAGTCATAATTCCTAAATAATAAACATTTTCTTCGGTTTGAATAATTCCCACATCGTGAACAAATCCTTCTCCATCTCCAGATTTATGAGAAATCCTGGCACTATTTGGTAAATTGTTTGCAAGCCTGTCTTCAAAATCAGTATCCATCATAAATCCTAATAGTTCTTTCGTTTTTGCGGCACTTGTAATTTCTCCATCATAAATCTTTTGAAATAAAAGACCCATGTCGTAGGCTGTAGTTTTATTATTTACCATGTCGGTTTGGCTCATTCCCCAAGAATTTACTAATTCTTGAACTTTATCCTCGCCGACAGTAATTGATATAACATGAGCTGCGGTATTGTCTGAATTTTTTAGAGCTAGTTTTGCAAGATTTTTCAGGGAATAGGTTTGTGGCATCTCCCGATATCTAATAGATCCAGTTCCATAATCTTGAACATCATTTTCTTGAATCGTGACTCGATCATCAAGATCAATTTCTCCTTGACTATCCAGGTAATATAAAGCTGCAATTATAGGCAGTTTATTAACAGATGCTCCCGTTTCAATTTGATCTTGGGAAACCCCAAAGGATCTATCTGTTTTTAGATCTTTAAAATAATATGAGTAAAAGCCTTTCTTGTCTTTTGTGATTTCTGCTATTTCTTTTTTTAGATCTGTTTCTTTAGTTTCTCTAGATAAATTTATTACAGGAAGAAACGTGAGGTGGCGGCCAAGCATGATGAAAAATACTGCGAAAACTAAAATAGCCGCAATGCGTCTTTTATAGTATCCAGAGGATTGATTTGAGTTAAATTGATTTTCCACTAGAGTTATATATTATCAGTTTTTGGTCTATATTGAAGAGCTTCTGCGATGTGATTCGGTTTTATTTTTATTTCTTTTTCAAGGTCTGCTATGGTTCTGGAAACTTTAAGAATCTTATTATAAGACCTAGCTGAAAGATTTAATTTATTTACAGCCATTTTTAAAATTTCCAAAGAGTCTTCTGAGAGTTCACAATATTTTTTAATCAATTTGCTGTTCATTTCTGAATTTGAAATAATCTTGTCTTTTTTAAATCTTTTCGTTTGAATATCGCGGGCCATTTGTACTGTTTTCCTTATCTCCCTAGATGACGGCCCGGTGTCTACTTTTTGTTCTGTTAACTTTTCAACCTTAACTGCAGGAACGTCTAAATGGACATCGATTCGGTCAAGCATAGGGCCAGATATTTTTTTTTGATATCTTAAAATTTCAGATGTAGAGCATTTACATTCATGAGTAGAATCTCCAAGATATCCACAGGGGCAAGGATTCTGGGCAGCTACCATCATAAATTTAGCTGGAAAAGTGATTCTTCCTGAAGCTCTAGATATGGTTACAAAACCGTCTTCCATTGGCTGACGCAATGCTTCTAAAACGTGTCTGGGAAATTCTGGAAATTCATCCAAAAATAAAACGCCACGATGCGCTAGGGAAATTTCTCCAGGTTTTGGAATATTACTTCCGCCAATTAATCCAATATGAGAGGTTGTATGATGAGGGGAGCGAAAAGGGCGTTTTATAACCAAAGATTCTTTGTCTAATAAGCCTGAAATGCTATAAATTTTTGTAATTTCAATTGCCTCGTCAAATGTGGGCTTTGGTAAGATCGAAGGCATTGTTCTTGCAAGTAAAGTTTTTCCTGCGCCCGGTGGGCCTTTTAATAAAATGTTGTGTCCACCAGCTGCTGAGATTTCCATGGCCCGTTTTGCTTGCTCTTGCCCTTTAATATCTTTCATGTCGAATTCAAAATCATCTTCTGATATTTGATCTATTAAAGTTGGCTTTTGTTTTTTAATCAAAATAACTCCAGTTAAATGGTTTAATAATTCATGTAAGGAATTAAGAGGAATTACTTCAAGGCCTTTTATGATTGCTGCTTCTTTTGCGTTGTCAAAGGGAAGAAAAAGTGCAGAATATTTTTTCTCTCTTGTAAGAATTGCCTTAGGAAGAGCTCCTGAAGTATGTCTTAATTTTCCTTCAAGAGAAAGCTCTCCCATGAAAAGAAAATTAGAGACATCAGTCTTGATTTGCTCACTTGCAAGTAAAATTCCAAGTGCGATAGGGAGGTCATAAGTGGGACCTTCTTTCGGAAGATCTGCGGGAGCAAGATTAACGGTAATTCTTTTCGCAGGAAATTCAGCGCCAGTATTTTTTATTGCTGAACGCACTCTTTCCTTTGCTTCCTCGACTGCTTTGTCAGGTAAACCAACTATTGTAAAAGAGGGGAGACCCTGAGAAGCAATATCCACCTCGACTTCAACAGGAACTGCATTTAGGCCAATTAATGCTGCGGAGTTAACCTTAGCAAGCATATTAATATAATAGCACTTTATATGATGCCTATATAATTTTCTGGGGTGAGTTTTCTAAGTGCTTCTTTTTGTGATTGGTCAATCGGAAGTTTTTCAATCATCGCTAGGAAATCCTCTTGCTTCAAATTTTGCCCTCGGGTTAGTTCTTTTAAGATTTCGTATCCATTTTTTACTTTTTCTTTTTTTAGATAAATTTGAACAGCTTCTGAAAGAATAGACCAATCACTATTTAAATCTTTTTTTATTTTTTCCTCATTTGCCTTTACGCGTTTCAGTCCTGATAAAGAATTTATATATGCTAATAAACAATAGGCGAGTGTTAGTCCAAAATTTCTTGAGATTGTGCTATTTGATAAATCTCTTTGAAGTCTAGAAATTGGTAGCTTGTCTGTAAATCCGCCGATTAGACTATTTGCAATTATTAAATTCCCTTCTGAGTTCTCAAACATGATTGGATTTATTTTTTGAGGCATAGTGGAAGAGCCAACCTCTCCCTTTTTGTTTTCTTGAATGAGCCAGTGGTCACTGATATAGCGCCACATATCCTGATTAAAGTCCAAAAGAATCCCATTTATTCGCTGAAGCGTTTGAAAAATAAAAATGATATCTTCGAAAGGTGCGATTTGATTAGTGGACTGATTTAATTCAAGGCCAAAGCTTCCTACAAAATCTTTTGAAAATTTTGGCCAGTTGATTTTAGGATATGTAAAACTTAGTGCGTTATAATTTCCTACAGCTCCATTCAATTTCCCTGATAATTTCGAAGATTTCAAGATTTTAATTTCCTTATCAATTCTTTGATAGAAAATTAGGAACTCTTTTCCGAGAGTGGTTGGCACTGCTGACTGTCCATGGGTACGAGCTAAAATCGGCAGGTCTTTATATTTTTTTGATTGATTTAGGATCTCATCATTTAGGTTTTTAAGGTTTTGCAAAATAACTTCATTTATTGCATCTTTTAGCAAAATCCTAATCGTTAAATTGTTAACATCTTCTGAGGTTAGACCGAAATGAATAAATTCTAAAACGTCTGAAAGTGAGCTTTTTGAAAGTTTTTCCTTAAGGTAATATTCGATAGCTTTTACATCATGTCTGGTAGTGTTCTCGATGTTTTTGACTCTTTCGGAATCTTCCAAATCAAAATCCTCAATTAATGCATTTAATGTTTTTTGTTCCGAAATATTTATTTTTCTAATAACACCAATTTTTGAAAGTGCGATTAGGTATCTGATTTCAATTTCAGTTCTGTATTTTATGATTGCAAATTCTGATGAATACTGTGAAAGTTCTTCAATTTGGCTTCTGTATCTTCCGTCAATTGGGGAAACTGCGGTAAGAGGACTATACTTTAATTGTTTCATCGCGTTTTCCTCCAGTTGAGATAAGTTTAATTGGAGTTTTTGTTTCTTTTTCTATGAAATTTAAATACTCTTGTGCTTCTTTGGGGAGTTTTTTAAAAGTGGTAATTCCATTTGTTTTTGATTCCCAGCCTTTAAATGTTTTATATATAGGTTTTACTTTAGGAAGTTCTTCCGTGAGTACGTCTTCGTAATTAACTCTTTTTCCTCTTAGCTCGTAATGAGTCGCAACTTTTATCTCTGAGAAATTATCTAAGATATCAAGTTTTGTTATCGCAAATGCGGTGAATCCATTAATTCTGCTTGCAAATCTTAAAAGTTCTAAGTCTAACCAACCGCATCTTCTTGCGCGTCCAGTTGTTGCTCCAAATTCAGCGCCAATACTTCTTAACTTTTCTCCTGTTTTATTATTAAGTTCGGTAGGGAAGGGGCCTCCACCAACGCGAGTTGTATAAGCCTTTGAGACTCCTATAATATTTTTTAATTTTTGCGGTGCAACACCTGCATAGTGAGTAATACCGCCTGATAAAATATTTGATGCCGTTACGTAAGGATAAGTACCCCAATCATTATCAAGATAAACTCCCTGTGCTCCTTCGAAAACTATATTTTTATTTTTATCTATCTCATCATTTAATAGCCCAAAAGTTTCAAAAACGAATGGTGCTATTTTTTTTCTAAATACTGAGAAGTTTTTTTCGATTTCTTTCTGAGAAAGCGGTTTAGCTCCTAATGCTTTTAAGATTTTATTTTTAACAAGAAGTTGAGTTTTAAGTTTTTCAGAAAATAATTCGGGAGCCATCAAATCTCCAAGTCTTATCCCGTTGTAGCTTGCTTTGTCTGCGTAGGTTGGACCAATTCCTCTGCCTGTAGTTCCTGTTTTTACTTTTCCTTTTGCCTCTTCATAAAGAGAATCAAGTATTTTGTGATAAGGCATTATTAAATGACAGCGGGGTGAGATAAAAATTCTTCCTTTTATTTTTATTTTTGCTTTTTCAATATCTTCAATTTCTTTTATTAAAATCTCAAGATCTAGGATTACGCCATTCGTAATAAGATTTTTTGTTTTTGGATTGAAAATTCCTGATGGGACTAGATGAAGAGAGAATTTTCCAAGACTATTTATAATAGTATGTCCTGCGTTATTTCCACCGTGGAATCTTACGACGAGATCTGCTTTTTCTGCGAGGTAATCGATGATTTTTCCTTTTCCTTCATCTCCCCATTGGGCACCGATAATTACAGTTGTTGCCATGTAGACATCTGGATTTTAGTACAGATCTCTCGCACTTGCAAGGATCAAGTGGTACAATTGAAATCCTATGGATCAAGCCTCACAAGTGAAGGAAAAAATCGACATAGTTTCACTTATTTCTGAATACCTTCCCCTTAAAAAAATGGGGAGAAATTTTACGACAGTATGTCCATTTCACAGCGAAAATTCTTCATCATTTGTTGTTAGTCCTGAAAGACAAATTTGGCATTGTTTTGGATGTGGAAAAGGAGGCGACGCATTTTCGTTTTTAATGGATTATGAAAATTTGGAGTTTGTAGAATCTCTTAGAATTCTTGCAAAAAAAGCAGGTGTTACCTTAAATATTACTTCAAATTCATTTGCAACGTCTAGAAAGGAGGCAATATATTCTTTAAATAAAATTGCAGCAGAATATTATCATTTCGTATTAACAAAGCATCCGGTAGGGGAGAAAGCTCTTTTGTATTTAATTAAAAATAGAAATATAAATGAAAAATTAATTAAAACATTTCAAATTGGATTTGCTCCTAGTAGGGGAGAGGACCTTTCTAAATATTTGCTTGATAAAAAAAAGTTTAAAAAAATGGATTTGGTAGAGGCAGGACTTGGAATTCAAAAAGGGGAGAGGGTAATTGATTTTTTCAGAGGAAGAATTATTTTCCCCTTAATTGACCACAGGGGAAATATCTCTGGTTTTTCAGGAAGAAATATAACAGAAGCAGACTTTGGACCAAAATATATAAACACCAGAGACACTCTGGTTTATCACAAGGGAAGTATGTTTTTTGGGCTTAATCTTGCAAAAGACTCGATTAAAAAAGAACAATCGACAATTGTGATGGAGGGGGAGTTTGACGTAATAACTGCATTTAAAGAGGGAATTACAAATGCAGTTGCTCTTAAGGGGACTGCGTTAACAGAAAATCAAGCAATACTTCTGTCTAGATTCGCTCCAAAGGTTTCACTTTGTCTTGATCAGGATAATGCTGGAATTGAAGCAATGAAGAGAAGTATTCCTGTACTAGAAAAAAGAGGATTATCAATTACTGTAATAATACCCGATGAAAAGGATCCAGACGAGGCTCTTAAAAGTAATCCGGTTGGTTTTAAAAAAGCTATAAAAAATGATAGGGAAATTTATGATTTCTTACTCGATAAATTTGTTTTGGAAAATGATTCTGATTCTGCGATTGGTAAAAAGAAAATTGGAGATGAGATGCTCCCATTGATTTCAAATATTCAAAATGAAATTATTAAAGAGCACTATTTAAAAAAATTAAGCGAAGCAATTAGTACTTCTTATGATTCTCTTTTAAGGCAAATCGAAAATAAAACAACAGAAAAAGAGGAAAAGATAGCTCCAAAAATACAAAAACAAAACAGACATGAGCTTCTTGAGGAATATCTTTTAGGTCTTGTTATCCAAGGCATAGAACCAAAACAAATGCTAATTAAGGTACAAGATATTTTAAATAAATATGAGTTTTTTATTCCTTCTGTTGGAAAAATATTTGCCGAAATTTTAACAGTAGTAAATGCTAAAGATTTTGATTTGAAATCTGCGTCTAAGAATTTATCCTCAGAGCTCCTGCCGGTGTTTGATAAATGTTTCTTGATGCCTCTTCCGAAATTTGAGGATAATATAAAATATGAAGAGGAGATTATTCGAGTATCAAAAGATTTAAAATTAATTCAACTTAAAGAAAAAATAAAACAAATTAGCCGTGATTTAAAGGGAAAAGAAGAAAATGAAGAAGAGATTGAAAAAATTAAAGAAGAAATTGCTAGCATAACTTCTCAAATTGTTTCTTCTTAGGTTTAATTTGAGCTCAATTTGTGGTAGAATATAGTAGTATGGCAAAAACCGCCCCAAACATCCTTGCTGATATTGTTGATTCTGCAAAAAAACGCGGATATATAACGCAAGAAGAAATTCTTTCTATGTTTCCAAAACCGGAAGAACACATAGAGGACCTAGATACTCTTTATGACAAATTACTAAAAGCTGATATTGATGTTTTTGAGTCAGTTGCGGAAGGCCAGGAGGGTGAAAAACCAATTGAAGATCTTGAAAAAGAGCTAGAGGCTTTAACTGTTTTAACAGAGGGAACAGTTAGTGATCCAGTCAGGATGTATTTAAAGGAAATTGGTAGAATTCCACTTTTAAATTTTGATCAGGAAATTGTTCTAGCTAAAAGAGTGGAGAAAGGGGACGAAGAAGCAAAAAAAATATTAGTTAATTCAAATCTTCGTCTTGTTGTTTCAATTGCAAAGAAATATGTTGGCCGCGGGCTTACGCTTCTTGATTTGATTCAAGAAGGAAATCAAGGTTTAATTCGCGCAGTAGAGAAGTATGACTGGAGAAGAGGGTTTAAGTTTTCAACATATGCTACTTGGTGGATTCGTCAATCTATAACACGTGCGATCGCTGATCAGGCGCGCACTATTAGAATTCCTGTTCATATGGTAGAAAATATAAACAGATTCTTAAGAGCTTCTAGAAAATTAATGCAGGAATTAGGACGCGAACCAACCCCAGAAGAAGTTGCAAAAGTTCTAGATATTGACCCAGAGAAAGCACTTGAAATTATAAAAATTTCCCAGGAGCCAGCAAGTCTTGAATCTCCAGTAAGTGATGAGGAGGATTCTCGTCTTGGAGATTTCATTCATGATTCAGCAGCACCAACTTTATTTGATTCAGCAAGTAGAGAGCTTTTAAAAGAACAGGTTGATCAAGTTTTAGGAACTTTATCAGACAGAGAAAGAAGAGTTCTTGAAGAAAGATTTGGACTTAAAGATGGTAGGCCAAAAACTCTTGAAGAAGTGGGAAAAATGTTTGCTGTAACTCGAGAAAGAATAAGACAAATTGAAGCTAAATCACTTAGAAAATTAAGACATCCTTCCAGGGGAAATAAATTAAAAGACTACCTAGGTTAACCTCAGCCAGCTTCAAATAAATTGATCTCTTTTGTTTAATGTTTTTATGCACATATATTAATTGACCCGTGGGGTAGGGGAGGCGGCGGGTTAGTGAATAAAAATCATAGTAATTCATGCAAAATACCTATGAAAACATGAAATTTCACGAGATATTTTCACAAATATATCACGTCGCACAATGATATACCGGAGAAGAGGTCATGGGATAAAATTTCGCGAAATTTCAATTAATTATGCGAAAATTTCATTAAATTAATACTTATACTTAAGTATTCCATCTTCCTTGGGGTTTAAGTGATTTTTATTCCTGAGGAGATTTTACTTGTTTTCCGAGGCCAAGAGTAGGTCGGGAAATTCCTTTTGCGGGCATTCCCTCAAACCCTCCTCTTTTAGGATTAACCCAGAATCTACTTGTATGAGTCGTACCATCTTTACCGGTATATGTATGGGCAATTTCTATGGAAACTCGTCTGTGATTTTTGGGCCTTTGAGCATCTCTAGGATCTTCTACTCGCTGAAGTACTAATCCAGAGGTTGGCTTATCGGCTCTTCCCAATCTTTCTCTTGTTGGATCCCACCTAGGACCATTCCATAACCAAGTATCAATACCAACTGTTAAATATCCAGGCTGCTCAGGAGATCTGATTGAGTCGACTCCGAATACTGGGGGCGTTGAACTCTGATTAGGAGCTGGTTCTGTAGGGGTAGTTGATTGGTGTATCCCAAACGAGGCTAATAATTCCTGTTCGACCTGAGCATCTGTTAATGTTGATGCGGCAGGTTTTCCTAAGGTATAGTGTGCGCCCTGATGCTCCCTAGGTGTTTTAGATGGTGGAAGATGTATTGTTCCTCTTTCTCGTGCTTTACTCATATTAGTTGCTTGGGCTCCATCCGCAATCAGGGCAATTTTTTAAATTACCTTTTACGATTTCTTTTGTCTTTTCTCCATCTGCTTCCCATTTGCAGTTTTTGCAGATGATTTTATAACAGACTTCGCAGTTTTCATTTTGCCTAGGATCCATGCATCAAGATTATACCACTTAATTATTAATATTAAGATTGTTACGAGGATTGAAGTTAGGGAAATTATTTTTGCAAATTTGAATGAATCGGGAGCGTAGAAAATTTCAACTTGATTTTCTCCAGCTGGAATAGGCACTCCTCTAAAAGTATAATTTGCCCTGATGATTTCTATGTCATTTCCATTTATCTTTGCAAACCATCCTGGATAGAAATTATCTGAAATAACTAGGATTGAATTATCATTTGAATTCAGATTTAATAAAATTTTGTTAGGAGAATATTCAATTATTTCTGCTTTTCCCAGACTACCCTCCCCTATTTTTATTTTTGGATCATTTTCTAAAACTACAGATTTTTTTAAATCAAAATTTTCATCAAACATTTTATCTAATATTTCCTGTGAGTCTGCTTCTGTTACATACTCCCCTACTAGATAGGCTTTTGGTAGTGCTTCTAGGTTTTCAAAAATTTGAAAATCACTATCCTGATAAATTAATTTAAATTTATTTTTTGGGTAATTTTTAAATTGAAAAGCCCAGGGTTTTCCAGTGTCAGATTTTTTTTGAAGAACATATTTGATTCCTAGGATATCAATTGTTTTTGGAAAATATTTTCCTTCTTCTGGGAGATATGCACCTAATCTGTCTGCTTCCTGAAATTCTCCGTTATATATTGACTTAGTAAATTCTCCATATCTTTTTATGTAAAGCGGATCATATCCTTCAGTTGTAGGAAGATTAAAATATGCACTTCCTTCCTCTCCGAAGGGAGTAAATATTCTGAAATTTTTATCTAGTTTTTTTAATTCTTTAATTATTGGGGTTTCTATATAAGCAAGTTCTTTTGATTCAAATGGCTGCCACTTGGTGGCAAATCTTAGCATGTCAAATGTAACTAAAATAAATATTATTACAAAACTAATTTTCAATAATTCTTTTTTTAATCCAATTAAAACAGAAGCTATTAATCCCAAAGATAATACAGTAGGAAGAATTAAGTTTCTCTTAGCAATTGAAATAAAGTCTGGGTTTATAAAATTTCCCAATATATAGATCCATAGAATTAAAATTAACCCAAGAGTTATCGCTACCCAAATAAAAATATTTTTTATTTTTTTATTGTCTAAATCTTTCTTAATTCTATCAAGTCCATATGCTGCAAGAATAGAAATTGAGAAGCTGAATAAGCAAAGAATTCTACTTAATGAAGAAGTTGATAAAACAGGAATCTTAAGGTTTATGAATGCATCGATTATGATGGTATCTAAGGATAAAGCTAGAGATAAAAGAGCCATTAATATAAAAAAGATAACCCTTTTTGATATTATAAATATACTAAAAAGCGCAAGAAAAAAAGTAATGACCCCGGTAAACATATTCCATTCAATGTAATGGCCCAGGAGGTTATTTCTTGTTACAGGATTTCCATAGAAATCAGGAGAAATAATTGTTGGGAGATGAAAAAAAGGAATCGTATTTATTTTTTGAAACAATAAGCTTCTGGATGCGTTTTGATAAAGTTCAATTGATGGGATTAGCTGAATTGACGAAGATAAAATTCCTAAAATAGCAAAAATAAATGAATTTATAAATGCATTAACATTTTTTGTCTCAATTAATTTAAAGAATAAAAATAAGACTATGAATATCGTGAAATATAAACTTGTCTGAAAATGTCCGCTAAAAAATGACAATGGAATTGAGATAAAAAGAATTAAAAGAAATATGGGTTTTTTTAATTCAAAATATTTTTCAATCGAAAATAAGGCTAGTGGTAAAAATGAAATTGCCAGGGATAATGTGGACCAGCTCATCCATGTGGTTATAAAGCCGGAAAACATAAAAGAGATTGATGCGACTAGGCTTGCTGTTCGACTTATCTTTAGGCTTCTTGCAAAAAGAAACATGAAAATTCCAGCCAGAAGTGGCTGAATTAATACGGATATTCCCCATGCATTGTTAAAATCTAAAACAAAAAAGAATAAATTTGTTATTGAGAATACCGCAGATTGATAATTCGCTAAGTGGAGTGTTCCTGAAAAGCTATATGGATTCCAAAGAGGAACAGCTAGATTTTTCCATGACTCAATTGTTAGATGGCGCCAAGGCATGATTTGAGAAACTACGTCTGGCATAGCTGGATTTTTAATAGGTCCTAAATATCCTTCATTAGTATTCCAAAGAGAAAGCGCATTTAATTGATAGGAGGTGGGATATGGAATTTTATTTTCTAAAAAAAATGGCTTAGAAAAAACAAGCCATACGAAAAAAATTACAAGTAAAGGAAAAACTTTCTTTAGCATTATTTTTTAATTTTTAGTTTGATTTGAGTTAATAGTATTAATGGAAGAACCAATAATCCTGATAATGAAATTAGCGAAACAAGATTTGCAAATTTTCTGAGTTTTGTATCTTCAAATCTTATTATTATACTGTGAAGCCCCTCGTCTACGTAAAAAGTAATCAGTCCCCTATTCTTAGGGTCTTGAAACTCCACTTCAGTTACAAGATTTTCGTTATCATATACTTTCCATCCCGGAAAATACAATGTGTTTTCTCTTATTCTTGTTCTTTTGTTTGCGTTAATTACATATTCATGGAAAGTGGAGTTTCTATCCACTTTTTTTATTTGTGCCTCTCCGTCAATTATTTCAATATCGTCTTTTGGCATCTCTTCCATAAATCTTATCGACCAAATTGGAGAAACTTCTCCAGTGTCAGTCGTTCCCTTAAATTCATTTTCAAAATAACTATCCGTGAAAGATTTATCATAAGCTTTAGCATGCCAGTAAGAAAAAGTTGGTATAATTGCAGTAAGAATTATTAATATCATAATTTTATTTTTATTAAATTTTGATATAAAAATTGCGCCAATTATCGAAGTGCAGAATGTTACGATTGCAAGAAATCTCCATGGAAATTGGATCTTAGGAAGAGTAGTTAAAATTTCCCAGATGAAATTTGATTCCTTAATCATTAAGAAAATACTTCCAATGAAAATGATTAATGTGCCAAGATAGAAAATCCTTTGTTTGTCATTTTTCTTAAATATTTTTTTGAAAAACACTAATGAGAGCAGTACTAAAATTAAATGAGCGATTCCTATTTGGACAGTAAATATTCCTGAACCTCCAAATATCCACGGTCCATAGAGAAGTGATATTGGGTCAACGAAATGTTTTGAATATTCACCAGCTGTTAAAATATCCCTTAAGGTATATTTTCCTTCCATAAACGCTGGAAACCAAAAAAAGAAACTTAAAAATGCGCCGTATCCAAGTGAAGAAAAAGTTATAAATAGCTTAAGTTTAGATTTACTTTCAAAAAATAAATAAAGAGAATAGAAAATAATAAATGGAATGAATAAAAGACTTATTGCGTTATGTGTTAAAACTAAAAGCATAAATGAGATTGCAGAAAAAATTGACAGTAGATAGTAAGATTTTAACGATGAATCATTCTTAAGTTTATGTAGCCTTAATAAGGCATAACCAATAAGTGGTAAAAAAACGAAAGCCATGTGTTCGCCTAATGCTCCCCTAATATATAGATCTATAAATCTGTATGGAGCATAAAGATAAAGAACTGCTGCGACAATTCCTGCGTTTTTTCCTAAAAATTCCTTAATCCATAGATACATAAAAATTCCACTGAGGGTATATGAAATTGCCAGTAATGTTTTTATGCTATCTGTGTAGCTCAATCCTAAAAAGTGAAGTACCGAGCCAAGATAAGATGGAAGTGGATAAACAAACATTAAAACTGGATTTCCAAATCCAAGATTTAAATTTCCTGCCCATCTTGGGATTAAAATTCCTTCAGAAAGACTTTGATAAAAGCTTGCAAGTCTTCCGCCATGAAGCCATGCATCATGACTTACCAATAGTCCAGGAGTTAATAGATTTAAAAGTGGGATTAAGGACACTAGAAAAACAAACAAGAGGCCCTTTTCAAATCTCATTTTATTATTTTGCAGTAGAATATTTTTTAAATAGAAGCATGATCACGGTTATAGCAATAAAAGAAACGAGAGAAAGAAATGGAATCGTAATAAAACCTAGCCATTCAATTTGTTTTGTGGTGCATGAAATTCCAATAGTGCATGGCTCTAGGCTTTCAGGAATAATTTTATAATATAGAAGATTGTGATATGCGGCAATTACAAGTCCGATTATGCTTAAGGGTAATGCGAAATATGGAATATTTTTATCTTTTTTTATAATTCCAACAGCAAAGATAACGACTAAAGGATACATGAATATTCTTTGATACCAGCAGAGTAAACATGGGGGAAGTTTTAAAATCTCGCTGAAGTATAAGCTGCCAAGAGTTGAAGTTAGGGAAATGATTAATGCGAATTGTAGTAAATTTTTTTTCAAAAATGACATTTGCATAACTGATTATACTCCTTTTTTTATTTATATAAAGTGGTTTTAAGCTTATTCTAAATAGTTGTAGTCTGAGGAATTAGTCGAGTAGTCCGTGTCATAATTTGATCTAAAATTTCCCGAGTTAATAATTCCTGAGAAATATAAAAGTCCATAAATTATGCTGCCAATTATTAGATAAAAAACGATCCATTGCCAAACGGGTCTTTTTCCATATGTTTTTCTAGGTTTGGCCATATGGAAATTATGATGTAATGGAATATTTTTGTCAATTTGATAGAATGTAATTATGGTTAAGCTTTCAGATATTCACGAGGATTATCTAAGAAGTATTATTTTTGGTTTTCAGGATTCTTTAGTATCTACTACTGGGGTAATAGCTGGAGTTGCAGCAGGAACACAGAACAAAGAGCTCGTTATTTTAGCTGGCTTGGTGACTATAACTGTCGAGTCTTTATCTATGGGCGCAGGACAATATATGAGCGAAAAATCTGTGCATCAGATGGATAAGACCGGAAAGCATACAGATAGCTTAGTGGTTGGTGGTGGACTAATGGCACTTTCTTACTTTCTCGGAGGACTAGTTTCATTAACTCCAATCGTATTTTTAAGATTACCCTTATCTGCATCTATTAGTATACTTGCTGCTATGGTTGGTCTTTTCGTATTGGGTTTATTTAAAGCGCATATTGTAAAAGTTAATCCTTTAAGAAGTGCAATAGAAATTCTAATTCTTGGTGGCGCTGCGACATTAATGGGGCTTTTGGTTGGGAAGTTTTTTAAAATCTAATTAAAAAAGATAAATAAAACAACAGCTATTGAAATCCCAACTGATACAACTGCAAATCCCAAAGAAAGATTTTTTATCCAATTAAACTCGGCTTTTTTGTCCATTGATTATCTCAACAATTTCTTTTGAAAGTTTTTCTGGATCATGTCTTATTATCCCGCGTCTCAATGCATCGTTTTTATCTGCTTTTATTATTACGTCTTTAATTAAATTTTTTCTAATTATATTATAGTCAGAGTCTCCTAAATCATCTTCTACTGGATTTTCCTCAAAATCTTCGTACCATTCAAGAGTAGCTTCTCTTGGCATTTTTGAGTTCATTAATATAAAATCTACAACACCTTTTCCTAAATATTTTTCAAGGTTTTCAATATGATTTTTTGCAGTGTAGTTAGTGGTTTGTCCATATTTAGTCATTAGATTCATTACAAATATTTTCTTTGCTTTAGAGTTTTTTATTACTTCTGAGACCCCGGTAACCAATAGGTTTGGAATAATGCTTGTATATAAGTCACCAGGACCGATTAAAATATAGTCAGCTTTTTCAATAGCTTTTTTGGCATCTTCGTTTAGTTCTGCTTCTGGTTGTAGGTATGCTCTTACTATCCCTGATCTTTTTTGCATTTTTTCCAAAACATCGATATGAGTTTCACCAACTATTGATGTTCCGTCTTCTAGATCTACACAAAGATTTGTATTTTTTGTAAATGTAATAGGCACTACATTTCCTTTAATTCTCAATATTTTTCCAACTTCAGAAATCGCCTTTTTCATACTGCCTGTATTTTTTTCTAGAGTTGAAAGAAATATATTTCCAAAACTATGTCCTTTAAGTCCGCCTTCTTCAAATCTATAATTAAACATGTCCCGCATTAATTTAGAAGATTCTGAAAGAGCGACCAAGCATTGTCTTATGTCTCCGGGCGGAAGAACGCCAAGTTCGTCTCGTAGTTTTCCACTAGATCCTCCGCTGTCCATCATGGTGACAATTGCGGTTAGCTTAAAATTATATTTTTTAAGACCCTCAAGAGCTACATAGCTCCCAGTGCCGCCTCCGATTGTTACAACTTTTGGTATTTTAGTCATATATTAAGCTTTTTAATTCCAGTAGATCTTTAATTTTAATTATATCTGAATTTTCAAATTCATTTTTTCTATCAATTAAAATTAAATTTGCTTCAGTATTTATTTTTCTAATTGATTCTAAAACTTCAGGCTCGTTATCTATAAAGTAAGTATTTAAATCTTGATATATTTCCAGTACTTCATTAATTTTGTCAATTTTATTTTTAAAGATATGAATGTCATCGGTTTCGATTAAGTCTGAAAGGAAAGAAATCTTTTGTTTTTGAAAGCTCTCCTCGCCTTTAGAGAAAATCCCGATATCTCCAATTCTTCCCAAATCTTTAATGACTGAAGCGTCTTTATACACGTTTTTATTAAATAAATCAATATTCCAGAAGATTTTTTCTAAGGAAGTACGGCTTATATCCGGAAAAGTTTCAATAACTTTATCTAGAAAATTTGTGGGATTGAAATAGCCAATTTCAGTTTTTGTTTCTGAATAAATATTCCTAATTTTATTCAAATCATTTTCTTTTAGTTTAAAATTTGTCGTTAGTTCGTTATAAAAATCATCAAGAAAAGACTTAGGATCAAATATGGTTTCGTCTATATCAAAGAGGAGAATTTTACCTTTCATTTAATAGTTTCTTCATTTAAATGAACTCCAAATACATTTGTTAGGGGAAATACTTTGGAATTTTTAGCAAGTATAGTTCCAGGATTTAAAACAGAATTAACTCCAATCCTTGAAGAATCACCTATTATGGCTCCAAACTTGGCAAGTCCAGTTTCAATTTCATCTCCCTCGTTTTTAATTTTTATATTTGCTCCATCTAGTCTAAAGTTTGCGGTAATCGCACCTGCTGAAAAGTTTACATTAGTGCCAATTATGCTATCACCAACATAATTAAAATGTGCGATATGAGTATCATTGAGAACAACTGAATTTTTTAACTCGACGCTGTGACCTATGTGCACATTATCACCCAGGATGACATTTTCTCTTATATAAGCACCATGTGCGATAAAACAATTTTTCCCAATTATCGCAGGACCTTTAATAAGTGCTCCCTCTTCAACAACTGTTCCCTCTCCCAAGGTAACGCTCTGTTGGGAATTGTTTTTAATAAAATTTGAAATTTTAGAAAGAACTTCCCAGACATTTTCCACTTCGAAAATTGATTTATGTTCGAAGCTTGAAAGATCAAAAAATACACTTGAATCGAATGTGTTTTTCATGGCTAAATTATAACATAAAAAAGGGTGTTATAATGGCATTATGGAAAAAGCTACATTTGGCGGAGGCTGTTTTTGGTGTACAGAAGCGATATTCCAGAGATTAATTGGCGTTAAGTCTGCCGTGCCTGGTTATTCAGGTGGAGATCTTCCAAACCCAACGTATGAAGAGGTTTCTGAGGGAGAGACTGGGCATGCAGAAGCGGTTCAAATTGAGTTTGATCCAGAGCTCATCCCATTTAAAAAACTGCTTGAAGTCTTTTTTTATACACATGACCCAACAACTCCAAATCAGCAAGGAAATGATATGGGTCCGCAATATCGTTCAAGCGTTTTTTATCATGACGAAAAACAGAAAAAAGATACAGAGGATTTTATAAAAGAATTAGAAATCGCTAAAACATTTCCAAGGCCAATAGTAACTACAGTTGAACCTTTTAAAAATTTTTATGAAGCAGATGATTATCATAAAAATTATTATGAAAGAAATAAAGGCGCTATGTATTGTAGTTATGTAATCGGTCCAAAGATCCATAAGTTACTAGAAAAATACGGAAAAGATATTAAAGATGAATATATAAATAAATAATCATCTTTTGGTTCTTTCTAATAATCCTAATGAAACCCGAGCTATAGTTCTTGCTCTTAGAATGGGCATGGTATGAATGGGGGGTTTTTCTCCAGCTAGAAACCTAACATATGGACTGTTCTGAAAGATCGTTCTTTTAAGTGCTTCTTCTCTTTCGTATTGATTAAGTCTTCTAAAACCGGGTATAAACCTTTCTGGTTCTGATACCAAATCTTCAGCACCATTGATTACAACTATTGGAATATTTATTTCTTTTAATCTCGGATTTCTTCTAGAAATTTCTCTCACCTGATAGGCTAGTCTTCTTGGATAGTTAAATTTTGTTCTTTTAAGTTCGAGTACTTGTCCCGCTATGATGCCTTGACCACTCTGGCCTAGGGGTCTCATGAAGGTTCGATTCACCCTTTTTTTGCTTTGAATTCCGTGTCTAGCGAAGGCTAGCATTGGGTCGACTTGTTCACTTTCATACAATCCGGCAGCACCCAGTAGGGCAAGTCCTTCAGGTTTGATTTTTGATTTTTGCAGAATAACTGCCAAATTAGCTGCCTTAATTCCTCCTTCAGAATAGCCTACTATAGTAGTGCTTTCAGTTTTTGCACGTTCTAAAAATTGAGCGACGGCAGCGGATTCTGTAAGAAGTGAGTTGTCGAAGATTTCATGTGGCTTTGTATCGATAATAATTACTTTTCTTTTGCCTTCTTCTGCAAAAGCATGACCAAGCATTTGAGCAGATCTTGAATTTGCATTATTTCCCCATCCTGGAAAAATAACAATTGGATCATAAGTAAGTGGGCCAATAAGATCTGGCTGTATAGTTCTTGAATTAACCCTAATTATCCTACCATTCACAGCGAAATCACTAGAAGTATCTGTTGGAATTAGACTAGTCTCAGTTCTCATTGCGGGATTATAAACACCTTAGCTTCAGAAAACAATATATGATAAAATATGCGTAGGAGGAAATTATGGCAAAGTCTAAAAGAAAAACACTTGGTAAAGGTCCATTTGCAAAAAGAAAAAAAGGAATAAGACGCGGAACTGGAAGATAATTATCCGAAAGTAAAAGCGAAAACTTCTACCCCCTCATCTTGGAATTCTAGTCTAAGAGTGTGATTTTCTATTTCATCTAAGTTTACTAAGTCATAAAGCCGATCAGAATTTACGGTGATCACTCCGTTATTAATATCAATTCCCGATTGGTTTTCTGAAATAAGTTTTCCGTCTATATAAACTTTTATTTCTTTAGGAGTTTCATTATTTGATCTCATCACCAGGAAAACTTTACTCGCATTAAAATTATATTCAAGGATAGAGTTTGGTGTGCTTGTGGAATGCTCATCTGACACTATCCATCTTCCTCCAAGTGCGAATTTATTTCTTGGAATATTTTTTTCTAAAATAAATGAACGCTCACCGTTTGAGGCTTTTCCATTTGGATGCAGATAATCCATGCGTTCGGATCCAAGATATGTTTCGTGAGATAGCTCTGAATATTTTATTTCCTGTTCTTTATTATTAATTTGATTTGAAACATCATTTCCCGAGTCCCTTAAGAGCTCCTGAATTACTTTTTCTGTGGTGTCGTATTCCCCTTCGCCAAAATGGAAATATCTAATTTCTCCATCCTTGTCAATTAAATATTTTGCGGGCCAATATCTATTTGAGTAGGCGCTCCATGTAGAAAAATTATTGTCTTGAACGACCGGATAAGTTATCTCGTAATCAGAAATTGCTTTATTTAAATTATTTACATTTTTTTCAAATTCAAATTCCGGAGAGTGGACGCCAATTATTACAAGTCCTTTATCCCTATATTTCTCATTCCAATCTTTTAAATAAGGAAGGGTCCGAATACAATTTATGCAAGTATATGTCCAAAAATCTACTAGAACAACTTTTCCGCGAAGACTTGAGATTTGAAGAGGCTCTGAATTAATCCATTCTCCTCCGGGAATTATTTCAGGAGCAGGGCCATAATTTCCAAGAGTTGTAGATTGACCGCTTGAATCTTTAGACTCACCCTTGAATATGTTATTTAATTGATCTTTTACCGCAGAGTTTTCTTCAATTTTAGTTAAACCTGTTCCGTAAGAAGGAAATTTATCTAAAATAAAAACTTGAAATTTTCTGTCTATATTAAAAAAGATTCCTATGGCAGTAAGAATCATGAGAACGCCGAAAACTTTTTGAATTTTAGCGGTGTTAGGTAAAAGCCATGGAATTTTTTGAAGAAGACCTCGTCCACCAATCATAATCGCAAGCATAGGAATTGCTGTTCCTAGGGCGTATGAAAGAGTTATAAAAAATGCTGCAAAATTAACAGAACTAGTGGCAGCCAAAGTTATAACTGAAGCAATAATTGGCCCTACGCATGGAGTCCACACAAGGCCAAGGCTTAAGCCAATAAATACGCCGCCATGAAAACCTTCATGATTCCCTTTGACCGCAAATCTACCGGAAAGACGTGAGAATAATCTTTCCATGAAAACTTGAAACTGCGGAAGAATAAGGCTTATTCCAAAAATTAGAATAATAATTATTGAAAGACTTCTTAATGCGTCGGCTGAAATTCCAGTAGCTTTTACTAATGCAGAAAGGAAAAGAGTGAACAGCGTAAAGCTTAATACAAATCCTACGACGATACCTAAAGGTTTTCTTTTAGAGCCAAAGCTTCCCGACAAAACAATTGGAAGAATTGGCAGAATACACGGAGAAAGAATAGTTATTATTCCAGCTAGGAATGCAAATGCAATTAAAATTAACATACTATTTGATATTGGTTAGTAGCACTTCAGTTTGTCCGCCGTTCCATTTTGTTATTTCATTTCCGTTTAAATCGATTTGAACAAAAGTGTGTTGATAGGTAACATTATATTTTTTAGCTAATTCTTTTTCATCGGTATCAGTATCAGGGTCGTTATAATTCACTCTAATTAATGTCAGGTCGCTAGAAAAGTTATTTTGGTTTTCCTTGAAGTTCGCATCTGCGGGTCTACAAGTCGGACACCATGATGCATAAAAAAACAGAACTCGTCGTTTATCCCTAGAACTTTCTAGGCTTTCTTTTGAATACTCAAAATATTTCTCTGAATTGATAGCTGTTGAAGATTCACTGGTAACTTGAATAGAGTTGGTATTAGAAACATCTTTATTTGATGAGACTATGTAAAAACCAATTATTATTGCGAGGGCAATTGTTAATAGTGAGACTATTATTATCATTTTTTTCATAATTACTAATAGTTTAACGCATTTACATGATAAGTTCTATTAATAGGAATAAATAACAATTAAAAATTAAATATGCTATTATGATTTTGCCTGCCGAATAGATGGCAAAAAAAAGAAAACAAATCAAAAGAATAAATAATTTTCTTTTCTCAAAAGCTCTTCTTCCTGTTTTAATTACATTTTTCTTAAGACTTCTTGTGTTAGTATCTCTTGTTGGGTTTTTTGGTGGAATTGTTAAAACACTTTTAGGACTGCAATTATTATTTGATCATAGTGTTGAAGAGGCTTTAAGAGAGCTTCTTTTAAATGTAATTACTCTCCTAGCAGTAGTAGAAGTTATAAGAACAGTGATGAGCTATTTAAGTGAAGGAAGAGTAAAGGTGACTTTTATAGTAGATACTGTATTAATAGTTATGCTTAATGAAATAATTTCTCTCTGGTTTAGGGGCCCAACTCTAACGAGTGTCACTGTTTTGGTCATTATGATAGCAACTTTAATTTTTGTAAGACTTTTGGCAATCCGCTTTTCTCCAGATGGAGACTAAATTCTAATATAAGAGCAAGTTAGATCCACTTGTTTAGAAAATTGATCTGTGTTTAAATTTGTAGAGTGAAAAACAGGATACATTACGGGCTACTTTATCTAGGATTATTATTAATTCTTATTCCAATATCAGTTTACATGCTGGCATCCTCTCAGGAGGAGAAACCTCAAGATAAAAAAGTTCTTTCTGTTAGTGATTCAATAAAGCCTACATTAACCCCAGAGAATACAAAAGAAAGTAAGCTTAAGAATATAACAGATCAATACATAAGTTCTAATGAGGGTAATTATTCAGTCGTTGTTAAGAACTTAAAAACGGGCGAGGAGTATAGATATAATCCTAATAAAAAATATGACAGCGCGAGTCTTTATAAGCTTTGGGTGATGGCTGTTGCATATCAAGATATCAAAGACGGAAAGCTTAAGGAAGATGATGTTTTAAGCGCTCCGTTAATTAATCTTAATGATACTCTTTCAACCGCTACTCCTACGCCAACGCCTCCTGATTTTACTCCAGCCCCAGTAACTGGAGAACCAGAAAAGATAAGTATGACCGTAGGGGAAGCATTAGAGAAGATGATAACTATTTCAGATAATTATGCTGCTGTTTTACTGTCTTCAAAGGTAGGGAGTAAAAAAATAGCAAATTTTATTAAAGATTTTGGGTTTACGAATTCCAATTACAAGCAACCACCTCAAACTTCGGCTGGCGATATCAGTTTATTTTTTGAAACTTTATATAGAGGCGAAATTATTGACTTAGAATATTCAGAAATGATGGCAGGTTTATTAAAAAGACAAACATTAAATGACAGAATTCCTAAGTATCTAGACGGAGTAGAAGTTGCACATAAAACTGGCGAGCTTTTCGCTTCCAAGCACGACGGCGGAATTGTTTATTCACAAAAAGGCGACTATATAATAGTAGTATTGTCGGAAACGAAAGATTATAAAAAGGCTGCAGAAAATATAGCTAAATATTCAGAAGCAGTTTTCAAATATTTTGAAGAATCTTAATTTAAATCTCTGAATTCAATTTTTGTAATAAGTGAATTTTTTCTTTGTAGCGGTGAATTTCTTATTTGTTTCCTGTAATGCTCCTGAACAATTATTTTCGAATAATCACTTACTTTCTGAATAAACTCAATTCCATTAAGGTGGTCATATTCATGCTGAATGACACGAGCTAAAATTCCATCCGACTTTAATCTAAATTTTTTTCCGTTTTCGTCAGTTGCTTCAACTTCAATTTCTCGAGGTCTTAAAACTGGTCCAAAATCAGAAACACTTCCGCACCCTTCATATATTAAATTTTGATCTTTTGATTTAAATGTAATTTTAGGATTTATAAAAATCCTGAGCTTATCTGTTTTTCCAATTTTTCGGGCTTTTGTTGATCTCGGATGAGTTACGAAGATCATAGAATTTTCTCCAATCTGAGGAGCTGCAATTCCAATTAAATCAACTTTATACATCGTTGATACCAAATCCCTTATTAGTTTTTTAACTTCCGGTGTATCAAGTTTATTAAGTAGTTTGTTATCTGCCTTTAAGCGAGGATCTCCTGCCCTTATTACATTTCTAACTGCCATACTAAATATAATTATATCACGATTTCAATAAACTCCTTGACTTAGCAGTCTATTTTCGTATATAAGAAATATATATTTATGGCAGGAAAAATTAAAAAGTCTCCAAAGTCTGTCAAATTGCCAAGTAAAAAAACTTCTGAAAAATATGCATTAATAAGCGTTTTTGATAAAACAGGAATTGTAGAATTTGCAAAATCTTTAGTCAATTTAAACTATAAAATTATATCAACAGGAGGAACTGCAAAAGCATTACTAGATGAAGGGATAAAAATAATCCCAATCCAAGAAATAACTGGAAATCCAGAGAGTTTTGATGGGCGGATGAAGACTATTAGTTTTCAAATAGAAAGTGGAATTTTATATGATAGGAAAAATCCAAAACACATTAAAGAAGCGAAAAAATTAAAAATAAAATCGATCGATATTGTTGTATGTAATTTATATCCATTTGAGAAAACTGTTTCAGATCCGAAAGTAACTCTTAAAGATGCAATAGAAAATATAGATGTGGGAGGGCCTACTATGATTAGGGCCGCAGCAAAAAATAATAAAAATGTTTTAGTAATTACAGATCCAATGGATTATCAAAACATTTCAGAATTGTTAAGCCAGAATAAGATTGATGAAAAAGTAAGATTAAATCTTTCCGCAAAAGCATTTAGGCATTTATCTTTTTATGATTCCCAGATAGCGAACTATCTTGAGTTTGGAAAAGGAAATTTTATTAATGAAATTGCAATTCCTGGCAGGAAGGTGATTGATCTTCGGTATGGAGATAATCCTCATCAGAAAGCTGCAGTATATATTGAGCCAAATACTAATTCTCCGCTTTCAAAACTTGAAAAAATTACAGGAAGAGATTTATCTGCAACAAATTTTACAGATATCTCTTCAGGTCTTGAATCAGTCAGAATTTTTAAAGAACCGGCTGCAGTAGTTATTAAGCATAATAGTCCATCGGGAATTGCCCTGGCGAATTCCGCCTCAGAGGCATTAAAAAGAGCGGTAGCTGCTGATCCGGAATCTGCATTTGGAGGAGTGATAGTACTTAATGAGCCAATTGATTTAAAGACTGCAAAAACATTTGCTGATTTTAAAGAAGAGAACGGAGTACTAATTGATATTATTGCTGCGCCAAGTGTTAAAGCTGACGCTGTTGAGTTCATAAAACAGATTAGGAAAAGTACTGGAGTTTATGTATTTGGAAAAATTCCTAAAAAAAGATCAAACAATAAACACCTTAGATTTTTTGACGGAGGATTTGTAATGCAAGATTTTGATGATAATTTAAGTTTTAAAGATTGGAAAGTAGTTACTAAATCAAAACCAACCTCTTCTCAAATGAAGCAAATGAAAATCGCATGGAGCTTTATAGGAAGAATTAGATCGAATACGATTTTAGTGATAGATAAAAATTTACCGATGACAAGGGGAATTGGATCTGGTCAAACATCCCGAGTGAGAGCAACGAAAATTGCACTTGAGCAGGCTGGAAAAAATGTTAATGGTGGAATTTTGGCGAGCGATAGTTTTTTTCCATTTGATGATAGCGTTAAGCTTGCTGTAAAAGCAGGAATTTCAGCAATAGTTCAGCAGGGAGGTTCTGTGAATGACCAAGCTTCAATTAATGAAGCAAATAAAGCAGGTATCCCAATGGTTTTTACAGGACAGCGAAAGTTCTGGCACTAATTCCTCAAGTACGTATCTATATACTCAAGATGTTCCTCGTAAGTAACTGAACAGTGTATCTCTCTGTTTTTATCATGAAGGTAAAAAATACAATCAGTATCCTGCGGATTTAATACTGCTTCAATTGCCGCAAGACTTGGATTTGAAATTGGATAAGGCGGAAGACCTGAATATTTATATGTGTTATATGGTGAATTAGTTTCTCTGATATCAGAACCAGTTACGACTGACCACCACTTTCCATCACGTTTTCCAATTGCGTACTGAATAGTAGCGTCTATATCAAGCTTTTGATTGTTATTTAATCTATTCCACATGACCCCAGCGATTAAAGGCATATCGTGTTCTCCTCCTGCTTCTCTTTGAATTAAAGATGCGATCTTAATTGCTGTAGTCCAGCGAATATTTTTCTCTGCAAGGTCATCGTAGTAATCAGAAAATTTATCATTAAAATTATTTATCATCCGCGCTGCAATTAATTGACCATTTTCTTTAACAGGAATTAGATACGTATCGGGAAAATAAACTCCCTCGGTGTATTCTTCTTTTTGGGTAGTGTATTCCGTATTCCATTTTTTTAATTCTTCGTCATCCCAATTTAATGTTTCTTTTAGTCTTTCTCCAATTTGTTCTTTTCGCATTCCAGGAAGAACAGTTACCCATTTTAAATCTGGTCCTTGGGAAAGTGCATCAGCTACTTCAAATGCATCCATATTTTTAGAAAGATAATATCCTCCTGATTCGATTTTTTTATTTCCTGTTAAGGTCATAGCAATTTCAAATGCGGTCATAGATTTTACGAAGCCTGCTTCTTCAAGTTTTAAACCAGCGACTGCTTTTTTTTCAGAATCTAGAGTAATGATTTCTGTTTTGGGGCTTTTCCCAGGTGCTGCAAAAGGATTTAGAAAAACAAATCCTGCGATTAAAAAAACAAATACAAAAATAAGAATTAAAACCATTTTCATGGAGACCTATTATACCAGTTATTTTCTTAGCTAAGAAATAAAATAACCTCTTGAGAAAAAGAAGGTAAGAATTGAAAGGAGAGTAATTGAAATTAAAAAATAAGCAAGTTTAAATTTTGCGCCAATAATTCCTATTAAAATATAAATTATAAAAGCTACAAGAATATATCTAGGCAATGCACTAAAGGTTCCAGATGATGCGGGGATTAATACTGCTAAAAAAGAAAAAAGAACATAAGAAAAACGAACCCTTTTTTTAAGTGCATAAATTACAACAAGGGAAATAAGAATAAAACTTCCAATCTCAAGAAGAGCTATCCACCATTCAAATTGCGCCGAGGAAGTGGTAAATAATATTTTTATATATCTATAGACTGTTTGGCCAAAGAATATGAAGCTATCAACGGATCTATTATTTAGAAAATTTCCTTGGGCTTTTATAAAGTATAAAAAACTACCTTCCTGAATCTGGTTATATAAAGAATATAAAATTAAACCAGTTGGGGTTGCCCAAATTCCACTTTTTATAAAATTCTTGATTGACCAGTCACGGCTTTTATAAAATTCGTAAATCAATACTGGGAAAATACAGATTCCTACAAGTCTTGTTAGTGTTAACAAGGATCCAAAAAAACTTGCCAGAAGCCATTGTTTTTTTCTGGCAAAATAAAATGAGGTAAAAAGAAGTAACAAGAAAAGACTTTCACTGTAAATAGATCCAAAGAAAAAGGAGGTCGGAAAAAATAATAAAGCTAGGATTGAAGTTTTAACTTGTTTGTCTGAATAGTCTAGTGAAAGGAGTTTATAAAAAATTAAAAGTGAAAGAAAAAAGGCTAAATTTGATATTAGGAATCCACTAATTAAATATGCACTGTCAAAGTTTTCTGTAGCCCCAAAAATATTTGAGACTGGTTTAATTAATGTTGGATAAAGTGGGAAGAAGCCATAGTTATTCGTATAGCCATTTGATGCAATCGTTATGTAGTGGAGTCCGTCAAAATTTGCCCATGGAGAAAGATAAAGTTTATCAGCAATATTTTTATCAATAGAATTTCTTGCATCAGTTATGCTGGTATATTCGTAGCCAGGTCTATATTCAAGTTTTTTTTCTGCAACAAAAACAGGAATAAAAAGAAAAAGACGCCAGATTATAAAAGATAAAGCCAGGAATGCAAATGTTTTCCTTTGCATGAATTTAGTATAACAAAGCTTAGTTAAATTGCTATGGTATAATTCGCAAGTGCGACCAAAAGAAACTCTGTTGGGAAATTCGGATATCTTTTTTAAGCCTGTTTCTGGAAAAAGAATTACAGGGCCAAAAGCATGGGCCCTAAACACTGCTCTTCGTTTCGGAGCATTAGTGATGTGTCCGGGAGATGATATTGCTATGATTGCAGCATCTTCCTCGAATGCTATTGATCCGCACACTTTTTCCCCCGCCGCAATACTATACGAGAGTCCTAAATTAACTAAGCCAAAATTTGTTTATCCGAAAAGAAGAAATATGGCTCCTGATATTTCATTATGAAAAAAATAAATCCGGTCTGGAAGCCGGTTGGCTGGACTCCCTTAAGAGCTGTTTTAGAATTTAAAAAATCAAAACCAGAGTTTGAAAATATCATAGTTTCTTATGCAGGGCGTCTTGACCCGATGGCTGAAGGAATATTAATTCTTTTAGTTGGTAATGAGAATAAAAAAAGACATAAATATGAAGATTTAGAAAAAACGTATGAATCAGAAATTATTTTAGGAATCTCTACTGATTCTTATGATGGTTTAGGAATTACTGAAAGAATTGTTCAGAAGGAGATTGCGAAAAAAGAAATCGAAAAAGAATTAGAAACATTTCTAGGAAAACAAAAACAAAAATACCCACCATACTCATCAAAAGCAGTAAAAGGAAAATCTCTATACTGGTGGGCTAGAAATGAAAAACTTGATGAAATAAAAATTCCAGCAAGAAGTATTGAGATTTACTCTATTAAGCTTTTGGATTATGAAATTATCAGCGCATCAGATTTAGTCAAAAATATTATTGAAAAAGTAAAACTAATTGAAGGAGATTTTAGGCAAAAGGAAATTATATATAATTGGAAAAATTTTGAAAAAGAAAATAGAGATAGTCAGTTTATAAAAATAAAAATAAATTTGTCTAGTTCATCGGGCACTTATGTTAGAAGAATTGCATCTGATTTGGGAGAAAGATTAGGATCTATGGCATTTGCATTTTCTATTACAAGAATAGGAGTTGGAAAATTTAAAAAAGAAGATTGTATTAATTATTTTTGATACGCTTTTCCGAGAAGTTTATAAGATTTAGATTTCATTGCTAATATTGTAATTATAAGCCCAATTAATCCAGAAATAATAAATACCAGTGCTATTCCTCGTCCTGTTCCTGTTCCAAACCAACTTCCTATTAAATCAACCCCGCGCCCAGTGGTCATAAAAGGAATAAATAATAATTGAGCGATGGGGCCTATCATAAAAGCTGTAAGAGGAGATCCGGCTTGTTCTATGCTTTGAGCAAATCCAAAAACTCTTCCCTGTCTTTCATCGGGAACCACCTTTTGAATAATCGTTTGCTCAGTGGCTTCTATAAAAGGAAATAGAATCATCCAGAGTAATCCTCCAATAGTAAGAAGAACTATAGATGGTTGAATTGTGAAAAATATACACCCGATCCAGATAATTATATTTGCACGGAATAATGTTTTTAGTGGGTTTTTCCCAAGACCTAATTTAGCTATTAATAATCCTCCAGCGATAAATCCGAAGCTTAAAAATCCCCAAAGTGTTCCCCATGTCTGAACGTTTACTAATGAAAGTCCATAGGCATCCATTAAAGCCATAAAAACACCACCCAAAAGATTATTAAAAGTTGTAAAAAGAATTAAAGGTAAAAGGCCAGGGATATTTCTAATAACTTTGAAAGTGCCCTTGATATCTATTTTTTTAGGTTTCATTTCTCCGACATGAGCTATGGTTTTTTCAGGAATTTTTATTAACATTAAGAGTCCAATTGCAGTAATTGTTAGAATTACAGCAATTGCCATAACTGCAGTCATTCCACCAAATGCTAAGGTGAATCCGCTCCCAACTGAAGTGATTGCAAATGAAATTCCCATCACGGTTCCAAATAGTCCATTCGCTTTATCTCTTATTTTTTCAGGAACAAGAACTGTAACAAGAGTTGGAATTGCGATTCCATAAATATTTCCAGACACGACACCTGCCATAAGTGTTAATGCAAATATCCAAAGAATCGGGCTTCCTACATTCGTAAAAAGATTTTCTGGAGTGAGTGAGGAAATTAAAAAACCTATAGAGAAAAGTATTAAAGTTGCGAAGCTTGAAAGAAGCATCACGAGTTTTTTCTTGTAATGATCGACAAGGGAACCAAACCAAAAAGCTGAAATTGCTGTTGCTACTAAATAAATTCCTCCCACGAATCCAGTAGAAATTACAGATTTTGTCTCAAGATATGCGAAAAAAGTTAGCGCAAACCAAACGAAGTTGTTTGTGGCGGTTACAATTAATGCTACCACAAGAAGTTTATAGAATGTTTTCACTGATTAATTATATAAAATTTATTATGATTTCGCAGTGATATTAGGTGTATTCCAGTAACTCTAACTCGGGTTCTTTAAAGTTCATTTCGATACTATTATAACGTTATTTTATTATTTCTCTGGCTGTTAGTGCTTGAAGAGAGGGATCTATTTTATTAATCATTTTTTTTAGTATATCTCCTGGACCAACATCTATAAAATGTCCTACGCCATCTGAAGACAATCTTCTAATAGTATCTAGCCAAAGAACTCTTCCAGTTGGCTGATCAATTAGCTCTCGGCTTACCTGACTTGAATTAGCGGCATAATCTGCAGTTAAATTCATAACTAAGGGAATGCTCAGGTCGCTAATGGGCTCATCTGCCATCACGCGTTCCATCTCTTCAGTAACAGGTTTCATGAGAGAGGAGTGGGAGGCGACTGTGACTTTTAATTTTATCGATTTACCTTTTCTTTCTGCTGCAAGCGTATTTGCGAAAGTTACAGAATCATTTCTCCCAGAAATAACTATTTGATTCTGGGTATTAATGTTTGCGATTTCTGCTCCTGATTTTTCGCAAATTCTTTCAACTTCTGAAAGACTTAGTCCAAAGACTGCTGACATTCCGCCAGGATTTATTTTTCCAGCCCCCTCCATCATAAGACCTCTTGCCCGGACTAATCTAAGTGCTTGCTCAAAGCTTATTGCCTCTGCTGCTACTAATGCGGAGTATTCGCCTAAGCTATGACCCGCCACTACATCTGCCTGCATCCCTCTTTCTCTTAAAATTCTTAGAGCTGCAATGCTTGCGGTTAGAATTACTGGTTCCGTGAGACCTGGTTGAGCAAGTTTTTGTTCTGCTCCAGTTAAACTTGCCTTTTTAATACGCATCCTTAAAGTATCATCTGCTTCTTCATAAGTTCTTGAAGCAGATCTTGCTACATCTGGATTTTCATGAAAAAGAAGTTCTGCGCCCATTCCTGTTTTTTGGACTCCTTGACCCGGAAAAACGAAAGCTTGTAGTGACTCTTTTGGCATAAGCCGCCATTATAGCAGAACTTATTTAAAAATTAGCTTTTGAGAGGTTAAATCTATTTCTATGGTTTCACTTTTGTTAGTTTGTATTATAACTTTACCTGGACTTTCTGAATATGTGAATTCTGAATCGTTTTCAAAAGAGTTTTTATTTTCATCGGTTAATTTTTTATACTTATTTTCATCAATAAGATAGGTTAGCTCATTTTTCTTTAGGTCGTATAAGAAAATATTTGGTTGTTTCGTTGTATACCCCATTCCTCCGAATCCTGCTTTTGCCTGAACGATAATATAATTTTCATCAGCCGTTACATATAGGTTGTCAAATCTATAATCCGTTGGAATTGTTTCTTCGCTATATATTTCTGGAAACGAATTATCTTCCAAAGTATATATTTTATCTCCAATAATATAACGTTTTCCATTTACTACATTAGATGCATCATTATATATAGCAGATAAATTTAATTGGATAACTTTATTTGTTTTTGAATTTATATATTCAAACTTTGAAGAATCAGAGTCTCCGTTATAAGGAATATATGAATCGGGAAAATATTTATCTCTGTAGTCAGAAATTTTTATATCGTCTGAAATATTCTCAACAACTATGCTCCAATCTTTTTTAGATTCGTTGTATTTAATAATTGATTTATTTACGTCATCAAATCCTGAGCGTGTAGTTAGATACATATTGTCTTTTGATATCGCAGTTGTATATACATCAAAATCATCAGAAGCTCCAACAATTTTTATAAGCGATTGATTATCGAAATTTTTTTTATTAATGAAATCCGGATCGAAAACTACAACTCCCATTGGGCAATTCCCGCTCGCTTGGGGTATGGCCCATGCATATTTATCGTTGCTCCACACATTCATCCATGAGCATGCAGGAGGAAATCCGAGATCTTCTTCAGTGTGATATGCGGCTTTATCAGAAGCTACGTCAATGGTGAAGACTCCATTTAGTACTCCTGCCCAGATAGTATTTCCCAATGATGTAATTCTTATATTTGTAAGATCAGGGTAGTCGCTTTGTACATTTGTATAATCTGGATTATCAAATGACTTGTATTCTGAATATCTTTTTACTGCGTTTCCTGTTTTTAAATCTATTTTATAAATACTTTTACCCAAAGATTTATGAGTTTTTTCTTCGGAATAGTTTCCATTGCATGCTGCATATATGAAATTGCCAATGATAGTAAAGGAATGATTGCAGTCAAATATTCGAGTGTCTTGAGTCCTAATAATTTTATTAGCTACTGGATCATATTCAACTATTCTTAATCTACTTCCAATAATTAAATTATTATTATATTCACCAACAAATCTTATGTCTTCTACTCGAGGAAGATCTGAGACTGTTATGGTTTTGAAGTAAGGTACATATGGGATTAAAACTTTTTCAATCAGAACATCCTCTGATTTCATTACGTTATTTAAATTTTCAACAGAAAGCTTTGTGTCTGTGGCTGTATTTTGGTTAACTTTTTTAGTTTCTGAAAAATGTTTTACTGCAAATATTAAAACTGGGCTAACTAGGAGAAAAATAATTAATAATAAAAACTTTTTATTTTTAAAACTGAACTTTTTTGATTGAGACTCTAGGTCGTCTGAGTGGCTAATCAGGGTTTCGTCTTGTACTTGCAAGTTAGAGTCTTTGGGATTCATGAATCAAGCATTTCAGATTTATAAATCTATGTCAAACTTGATGACGTTTTGGTGATTAGATTTTTTGTCCGTCTACCCAAGGTCTTGAGCTTAATGTCCTTGCATCAAAAACATCTCCGCGTTGTAGTGGCGGGCGAGGAAAATATACTGGAATTAGGGGAGCCATCATAAAATATGATCGAACTCTAGTGTCCATTAGATTTTTTCCTGTATCAACTATATATCTTTGAGATGATGGATCAGGATTTCTTAAGACAGCTGCTACTGTTCCTTCAACTTTTTTCCCAAGTATAAAATCCGACATTCTCCGGCCAAGTTCACCTTTTTGCATTCGGAGATTATATCACAGTGACTAAGAGGTAAATCTTTTTCCAATCTTAGACCAGATAATTAAAGCGAGAAATGCGTTAATAATAAGTAGATAAATTGGAAAACTGTAAGTTGCGAAATTCCAATTATCGATAGTTAATAAAGTTATTATGGTTCCGATTGTAGTAAGGGCAAAGGCAATGTAGCTTTCTGTTTCAGGTTCTTTAATTGATTTAACAACTGTTGGAATTCCGGCTATAGCATCTGCGATAATACTAAATAATATTGCTAGCACTCCGACTCCTGTAGCTAGCCAAAATATAACACCAAGTATTGAGAATAATCCACAAATAATATCAAACTTAGTTATTTTCCAGAATGCTTTTCTGTTTAGAAATGAAGTAAAGAATATTAGAAAAGGAATGAAGCCGACCATAAAGGTTAATAAAGATTGAATTCCCACGCCTTCTTTTATTTGAGCAAAAAAAGCTATCATGGGAATTGCTCCCCATAAGAACCAAGTAACTTTATTTGGTTTTACCTTTCCTTTCAGGGTTAAATATAAGTAGATTGCTCCGCCAATAGAACTTAGGATAATAGAAACATAAACAAAATTTTCATTTAACATACTAGGAAATTATAGCAGAAGAAGGTTATTTAGGGGATTTCATAACTGAAATTATGTTTCCTGCGGGATCTTTAAACCATGCGATTTCCTGTCCCCATTCTCTGGAAATTCCTTTTTCATCAGTTTTAAATTCTTTATATTGTTCAAAAGTTATGCCTTTGGAAATTAGATCGTCGACAGTTTTCTCGACGTTATCTACTGGAAAATTTAGAACTGTAAAGGTAGCGGGTTTATGATTGTCTTTTGGATAGATCATGATTTCTCCGCCACTAGGAAATTTAATATTTAAAATTTCCATGTCGTCATATAACTTAATTTCTAATCCGAGAGTTTTTCCATAAAACTCTTTGGCTTTATTTAAATCATCAACGGAAAAACTTGAAAATGCGTGTGAATTTTTAAGCATATTTTAATTATATCAAAGTTAAACAGCGCGGTCTGCTTCTTCTGGGCTGATGGGGCGAGCCATGTGGATAAGGCTTGCTATTCCCCAAGCGATTAATGCATAAATTACTGCAGCAAAAATAGTAGACCATTCAATTACAGAATTTCCTGAGGTGGTAGGTTTTATTATACCCGCAAAAGGAAGAACTAGTAAATCTGAAATTGAATATATAAGATTTACAAAACCTGAAAATGGGTTTGCTCCAATTGCCTTAAGAGTAACTCTAAGACCAATAATTACCTCAATAACAGCTAGAATATACCAGATAACTTGCCAGGATCTAAAAATATTTTTCTTTGTGTTGTAAGCCGTTTGTGGATGCGTAGCTTCAACTAACGGTTCATGAATTGTTTTAGTTTGTCTTACGGTAGATGTGTCAGGGGAATTAATTACTTCCTCTTTCGCATCCACCACCTGAGTATGGATGTCAGGATTAACAACAGTCTTAGTATTTCGTATGATCGTCGGATCCGTTTCATCTTCTTCAATAACCGTTCGCTTAATAGCCATAATTATACCTAAGCATAGTCTTAATTGCTTCGGAAAGCAATTAAAGCAATGTATGAATTGGGAAAGAGGCTGAGTGTTACTTAAGACTTTCTTCTACTCGGAATTTTACTACTTTTTTAATTAAGTCAAATGGAATTTCTTCATCATATGAAAACTGAAGGGTTCCTTTACCTGTTTTATATTTTAATAATTCTTTTTCAAATTGATTAATTCCAGAAGGTGCAGGGAAAAAACCGATGTGATTTTTAAAAGCTGCGAAATGAACTAAATTTCCATTCAGATAAAAAGTAGGCATTCCGTAGGATATTTTTTCTGTGGCATTTGGCGCTTCTTCTTTTATAGTTTTTCTTATTTTTTCAAGAATTACTTGAGTTTCTTTAGGAAATGTAGAAATATATTCATCAATCGACTTATAAGCTTTCATTTTTTGTAAATAAATTTTTCCCAAATTTTTTTAAAGTATGAAAGGCTTAATGTGGAGAGAAGAAAACCAATTGCAGGAACTATAGCATTAATCCAGGGATCAATTTTAACTATAAATTTTAGATAAATAGCGATTGATAAATATGTGAATAGAATTATTAGGAGTTTTCTAAAATAGCTTGTTTCCCATGCTTTATCTTTCTCCACAATATTTTTGCGTTGTTCAATTTTGGAAACTCTTTCTTCAAGATTTAATTCGCTCATAGATTAATTATTTGAGTTATTGAATTTTCTTTAAAAAATATTTTACTTGCTCATCAGGGATTCCAACTTCACTCAATCTTTTTATAATTTCTCTTTCGCTAACTTTATTTTTCTTCCACTTGCTAGTTGAAGCTTCTATGAATTCTCTAATTTCATGTGGAAAAACTACCCAAGCAGTTGTTTCAAATGCATAGTAATCAGGAGTAATGCAAGAATGAGGTTTATAGCAAAGAGAAGCAATTTTTATATTTTCTGCTCCCATCACTTTTAAATATTCAGAAGCTTTCCTAACTGTTTCTCCGGTATCAATTACTTCATCGAAGAGTAAAATTTTTTGTCCATGAATAGAATCTGTTAAGGGTTGAATTAATTGTGGCTCCATAGATTCATTAATTCCTTGATAAGATTTAAATCTCACTGAAGAAATTTCATCAATTCCTAGGTAATCCATTAGAGTTCTCGCCCACGTCCATCCACCTTTTGCTAATGCTACCACTCGATCAAATTTTTCTCCTGATTCTAAAATTTCTTCAGCTAACTTAAAAGTATATTCTCCCATTTGCTCCCACGTAGGAGAAACATAAGATATTCCATCATATTCATTTTCCCTAGGTTTTACATGAGAATTTTTAGGTTTCATGTGGCAATTATATCAGAGATTAAAGTGTGATACAGTTATGCCTATGTTTTTAATTTCTAGTGATTATTTAGAGGTAAGAAAAGTTAAAGGAAAAGGCAGCGGAATTTTCGCTCTTAAAAATATTTCCAAGGGTTTAGTTATCGGAGATTATCTTGGGAAAGTATTGTATCCCGAAGAAGCATTAATCGACGAAGAGAATTTTTATCTAATGTATTATCACGACCGAGCAGTAATATCTCCAGATTTAAAAAAAGTTGGACCACATCTAATTAATCATTCATGTGTTCCAAATTCTTTTCTTTATGTTTATAAAGGTCATACTTTAGTTTTTGCTCTCAGAAAAATTCTAAAAGGTGAAGAGTTAACTATACCATACCTACTTCCACCTATTGACGAATATTGTAATCCTTGTCTTCATGTTTGTAGCTGCGGAAGTTTGAATTGTAAAAAAACTATGCATATGTCAAGAGAAAAATATAATTATTGGCGAAAAATTACAGACAGGCAATCCAAGGAAACAAAAAAAGAAAGAATCAGGTATGGAAAAAATCTTGCGATTCTAACTAGCTATCCGAAATTTATTCTCGAGGAGTATATAAATGAAATTAAAGAAATATTATAATTCGTATCCCCCAGATGGAGGATCATCTGATTCGGTTACTGCAATATATATTTCATCAATGTCAATTTGTTCACCATCATCAAATTGAAATTCTTTATGATCCTCGTTATATTCCACCAAGTGTTTTCTTATTCCGTGATATAGAGCTTTTGATGCTTCGTGTTTGCTGTTATGGAAAGTATAAAATATCCGCGTACAATACGAGCAAGAATGTGAGTAATACATTTTGTGATTATATCACCAATTATTTATTTAAAAGAACGATTGATAGATTAAGAATAGAGGCAAAGCTTACCCAGAAAAGATATGGATATAAAATGTAGGAAGCAGTTTTATTAACTTTTTTAAAAGATTTTATAGTTTGAAAAATACTGATCCAGAGAAGAATTATAATTATAAAAGCAAATAGCGGATTTTTTAATCCAAAAAATATAATTGACCAAACAGTGTTAAGAGAAAGTTGAATCCAGAACCATTTTAAATCGGTTTTTTTCTTACCCCAAACTAAAAATAATGACACTCCCATCAAAAAATATAGAGTTGTCCACACTGGTCCAAATACAAATGATGGAGGATTGAAAAATGGTTTTTCTAAAGTTAAGTACCAGGTGTTAACGGAATTAAAAGTAAAGATGGATCCGATTAGTCCTGCAGCCTGACATAAAAAAATAAATCCAACAAGTCTTAATAAATCTTTCACTATATTATAATCTCAGGTTGAGGATTTGATGTCAATTTGAGGACTTATTATTCTCCAGCTTCGTTTATTATTTCTTCTTTTTGACGCTGAGCCTCTTCATCTATATGATCGATTTGTGTTTTTGGGTCATTCATAAATTTACTACTTATGTATTACTATTGTCCTTTATGTGTATGTCTTTAAAATTCTTGATAAATTATTAAAAAATTTGCATAACGATCCAAATAAGAACTAATATTCCAACGGGTATTCCTAGAATCTATCCCATTAAATATTTCATATGCTTGATATGCTAGAGATTTTTTATGTGAGAAAAATTAAGAATATGTAATAGGAGTGTAAAACTATCAGGATTACATAACGCTATTCACAGATGAGTTGTTAATCTTATTTATTAAAAGTGGATTTTTATGATGATAAATTTCGGTAACTATACTGACCAGATAATTTCCTAATATTTCTGTATTATCAATAATTTCATCTGGATCTTTATTTATTAGGTGATTTGCCCATGCATCTGATCTCCATTTTTCAATAACCATATGAAATTCATTAATTATAAAATCTTTAAAAATTAGACTTCCAAAACCTAGTAAATCATGTTTTTTAATCAGTATTTTCATTACATCTGGTATTACTTCCATGAGAATGTCATTTACTAAAAAATAATCTTTTTCATTTGAATATTTTAATTTAGAAATCGAAGAATATAAGTCAGCATTGATATGGGCATTTATCCCAAGTAAAATTTGTAAAAATGGAATTCCATTCGGATCAGAGGTATATTTAAAATAAGACTGCCACGGCTTGGTTAAATCACCTTTTTCTATAAATTTTAGAACCGGGCCGAAATATAAAGAGGCAAAATATATATCAAGTTTTTCGACTGATTTAAAATCTTTGAAATAAGATTTTTTTAAATTATATTTTTCTGCGACGGCAATAGTAACTAAAAGATAAGTTTCGAGAAACGGAGCAAGGGATGATTTTTCTTTATTATCCTTAAAATATTGTAATAAAACTTCCATCCTTCCGATAATTGTATATATCGTTTCTTCTTTGGGATTGTTTAATACTAATAGTTTTTTTAAATCAAATTTATCTTTTGTAGGCATTAACTTAATTGTAGCAGATGATTACTTGGTATTTTTTTGAGGAAGAGGGAAAAAAATACTAGTTTTCTTTTTGTATTCTTCAAAATCTGCTCTTCCTTTATATTTATTTTCAAGAAGAGGAATTCCAGAGACAAATAATATTAGAATAGAAATTGTGATAGGGCCTACTATTCCAAAGACTCCATTAGATGCAGTTAAGGCTATTAACCAGACGCCCCACCATTGTGTTACTTCTCCGAAGTAATTTGGATGTCTTGAATATTTCCAAAGCCCTTCGGTCATAAGCTTTCCCTTGTTCTCAGGATTTCTTATAAATAGTGAAAGCTGCTTATCTGATATTAATTCAAATAAAAAACCAATTATCCAAATGCATAATCCAATTAAAAGAATAAGACTTATTGATTGAGTGGGATTTTGATTTGCAATTAATATAGGGACTGAAACCAGGAATAGGAAAAATCCCTGTAGAATAAAAATTTGTAAATACGATCTAACTAGAAATAAATTTCCCCAACTTTTTCTCCACACTTGATAACGTCCGTCCTCCTCTTTTCCTTTATGACGAGCGTGAATATGTAGAAAAAGGCGCAGTCCCCAAATACTTACTAGTGTGTTTATTAAAACATTCTGAAGCTCTATATTTCCTGAAATAAATAATGCACCCCATGCTAACAAAATAAATCCTAGTCCCCATGCTTCATCTGCGACATCATTTCTTTTTTTAACTAATGAAACAACAAACCACAAATTCATGTATATAAAAAGAATTGAAGCAAGGATTATGAAATAATTCATAGACCCAGTTTAGAAGCGATCAGATAGGTAATTGCGGATACAGAGGCTGCGAGGATTGTTCCCCACATCATGTCTACGATAGTTAGTGAGAAGGGCCAGTTTTTAAGTGTTGCAAGATTAGTTAAATCGTAAGTAGCATATGCGAAAAATCCAAATAATCCTCCCATGATTACAGCATGCATTAAAGACTTTTTCTCAATTGCAGGAGAGATTACAAAAATTATTAGTCCTACTATAAATAAAGCATAAAAAATTAGAGCAGCCGGCCAATTTATATTGGATTTCATAAGGCTTCCTAATTGTTCTAGGTAAAATTTCCTTGCGATTAGTGCTAACCAAATAAAATCAATTGCAAAGAATACGGGTAGTGCTATAGCGTAAAGCTTTATGAACATAGTTTAATTATATTTGAAATACATCCAGCTAGTCCAGTTGCCTTTCTCACTCCACTTAATAGCTTTTCTTATTTCATATTGGCTAATAACTTTATCTAGTGGTTCCCGGTCGGGCATGTCTTCCTTATAAATGCTATTCAAAAATGGGAGTGATTTTTTATCAGCTAATTGACCTAGTGTCCAAATGGCATCATTCTTTTCTTTTATAGTAGAATTGTTAGATTGAAAAGTTTTAATTAGTGATTCTCGGCAATTTGTTTTATATTCTAAAATCGCATTATTACAAACTTTTCTAACTTCGAGAAATAAAATTAGATAAATTGAAAAAATAATTAATAAAAATAGTAGAAGAATTGAGGTGAATGAAAAAATAAGAAATTTTTTAATTTTCATTAAATCTATATTTTTTTCTCAATTATTTTATAAAAAGTAAGTGCGAAGTAGCTGAGAATTAGTACAAATAAAAATTCCTCTATTGGCATAAAACCTATCTTAGGGCCTAATAGAAATTCTTTACTAAAAGTCCAATGTCCGCGTGCGATTGCAATCTGATCCCAAATGGTTGCAAGGAAAACATTAATGGAATTAAAAATTATAAAATGCTTTGGAGATTTATAAATTTTAATTTTAAAATAAAAATGAAGTAAAACTGTTACCAAAAAAACTAAGATTAAGATTATTAAATATTCCGGCATGAATTTAGTATAGCAAATTAATATATTTAGTTAGTATTGCTATAATAGCCAAACTTATTTATGAAATATTTTGCATATGGATCAAATATGGATGTCGGACAAATGGAGGAAAGAGGAGTAGTTTTTAGCTCTGTGAGTCCAGCAATTCTTAATGATTATGCGCTAGTTTTTAATAAACAGTCTAGAAAATATCCTGCTATTGGTTTTGCAAATATCGTTCCCAAAGATGGCTCAATTGTAGAAGGAGCGCTCTACGAATTACAAGATAAAGACCTTCTTAAGCTTGATCGATTTGAAGGTTATCCAGTTCATTATCTTAGGGATCAAGTGAAAGTTTTATCAGGTGATCAGATGGTTCGAGCGCATGTGTATGTCGGAAGTCCTGGAATGTTAAGAGAGGGTTTAGTTCCAAGCAGGCAATATTTGGATCATCTACTAGTAGGTAGGGCTTTTATGTCCGATGGATATTTACTTAGTCTTCAGCAGGTTCCAGTATTAGATTTGCAAGAAGGTACAATTCGAAGAAAAGAACGATAGCATGAATAACGATAAGAATATATTGACAAACGATATAGCTTAGATTAATATTGGCGTATGAAAAGAAGTTCCACGTTGTTTCTTAGATTTGCCATATGTCTTCTTGGATTGAGCGCAGTTATAGGTATGATTTGGTTTCCTCAAGCTGAAGGAAGAGCTACTAATCTAAACCTAATTAATATTTATGCAGATCCGTTTATTATCTACACATATATTGCGTCCACGCCATTTTTTATTGGTTTATATCAAGCATTTAAATTATTAAATTTAATTGATGCTGATAAAGCTTTTTCCCAATCAGCTGTTAATACGCTTAGAAATATGAAGTATGCTTCGCTTGTCCTTATCGGTTTTATTTTATTAGCAATTCTTTTTATTCGTTTCTTCGTTAACGGCGATGATCCAGCAGGTCCCACAATGCTTGGAATTATTGCATCGTTTGCAGTTGCTGTAATTGCTACCGCTGCTACTGTTTTTCAAAAACTTTTCCAGAATGCAGTAAATATTAAATCTGAAAACGATTTAACAGTATAAAGTAAGACAGGAAATGAAAAAAGTTATTTACGTCATTATTTGTATTTGTATTATTATTACGCTCTTTTTTGGTGTGTTAGTTATACATGGATCAAGAGTTGTTAATAGAGTTGGCGATAATATGTATGCCAATTTTGTTAATAATTGTGAGCCTGGGTCAGTGAGAATAAGAAGATCTTTTTTGGGTGTATCTGTTGAAGGTTGGGATTGTGATGGACCAGAAAGTGGTGGCCAAGGATTTAGTACAACTTTATTTGCACATTACTTTTGGTTAAATAGGTAAAAATTATGGCAATAATAATTAATATTGACGTTATGCTGGCAAGGCGTAAAATGAGCGTTACAGAACTTACGGAAAAAGTAGGAATTACTATGGCTAATCTTTCAATTCTAAAAAATGGGAAGGCAAAAGCTATACGGTTTTCAACCCTAGAAGCAATCTGCAAAGCGCTCGACTGTCAGCCCGGAGACATTTTGGAGTATGAAAATAAAAAATAAAAAAACCATCATCGTAATAGCAGCTCTGATAATCTTATTTCTTTTGGTAGGTTACGTGCATTTAGCAGTAGGAATTGTAGATACTTGGCCACTTGCTGGAAGTTAAAACTGCTATAATTTCTCCATGATTAAGCAAAAAGTTTTTATTCCCGCATCTCCAAATGAAGTTTACGATGCATTGATGGATCAGAAGAAGCACTTTGAATTTACTGGAGCTAAAGCAAGAATAGAAAATAAAAAAGGCGGTAAATTTTCCGTTTGGGATGGATATGCTACAGGGGAAAATTTAATCTTAGAACCTGACAAGCAAATAGTGCAATCCTGGCGAGCAAGTGACTGGCCAGTTGGAAAAATTTCAAAAGTTACTTATCATTTATCCCCAAAAAACAATGGATGTGAAATTGAATTTGAACATATAGATGTGCCAAGAGACTTTGAAGAAGATATTAAGAATGGTTGGGAAGAATATTATTGGGAACCTCTAAAAGCATATTTTAGCTAACTTAAGCAATTTGATTCTTTTATTTAAGGTGAATAATTCAGATTTAAGATTAAAAATTGGTGCTACTAATTATGGGTATTGAGTTTGGATAAAACAGACAGAATTTAATTTTGTTGTAGGGTTATTCGCCGGCTTTTCGGATTGCTTCTAGATCAAGTTTTTTCATTGGCATAAATACAGCAGTTACTGCCTCCGTTTTTTCAGGGTCTCTCATCATTTCATCCAAGATTCTAGGAACTACTTGCCATGTTACACCAAATTTATCTGTACACCATCCGCATTGCTCGGCTTCTGGAACTGCTGAAAGGGCCTCCCAGAAGTAGTCAATTTCTTCTTGTGTTTCACATTCTATAATGTAGGACGTAGCACCATTAAGCTTAAACTGTTCAACTGGGCCTCCGTTAAGAAACATGAAGCTTATTCCGTCAATTTCGCATTCAGCTGTCATTACAGATCCTTCAGGTATTCCCGAAACTTCCTCGCTTGCTTTTGGGGCTTTTGTGATGTCTCCAATTTTTGCAGAATGTTCTCCAGGTGCTGAATTAAAAGTATCTATATAGTAATTTGCTGCCTCTTCTCCGTCATTTTTGGCAAACCAGATGCATGTAATTAGTTTACTCATTTAATTTATTCTAACATATCGTAATGCTCATTTTGTATTAGTTTGGCAAAAACTTTGTAAGTCTATTACAGGTTTGTTTTTTACTTAACGTTCAAATACTTTGAACGCATTTCATTGTGTAGGTTTAATTTAAATTAATTCAGGAAGCTGGTTGAGAAATATGCTGGGTCTTTATCGCGTTTAATATGCTTCTTACTACTGGTTTTGGACTGGGTGTTATGCCTTGATCAATGTAATAAAGTGCATCTGTCTTACTCGCTTCTGCTTCTTCAAGTTTAGTTATAGATCCACTAATCTGCTGTACGGCACTCAAATAGCCTGGTAATTCGTTCTCTCTTAGTCTAATTCTTTCACGAATCGATCGAATATCATCTTCAATTGTTGCTTCATCTTTAGAGAATTCAACCAGCCCTAACTTGGCTTGTCTATCATATAAATCTACTTGATCACAAAAAGCTTTTGATTTGGTAGAGCCCATGGGATTGCCCTCCAGCCATTTGTTTATTTCGGTTGTAATATCAGCGCCAGAATTTTCAGGAGAAGAATGACCAGTATCAAGTGGTTCTGTCATGCTCCGTGACTAGGACTCGAACCTAGAACCTTTTCGTTAACAGCGAATTGCTCTACCATTGAGCTATCACGGAATGAACTCTATATGAGTTCAAACATTTTACCATCCACGAGGCTGGGATTCAAGAACTTAAAGATAGGTTATTGATTTAAATTAATTTCGATCTATACTAATAAATTAGTGACCACAGAGATACCGACAGGACGGCCTGATGGAATACCCGGACAAAACGGGCATGCTTTTTTCTCCACTGAAAAACCTTTAGCAGCACCCCAAACAATTGGCAGTCATTTTACAGAACAAGCGTTAAGAGAAGCTGAAGAATTTGTTGTCACCCCAGAGCTCTTAGCAGGACGTCCTCGAGTAGGAGGATTTACGACTGATGGAATTTTGACCAGGGATAGAGATGACGCTTATGATGTGGAACCGGATGGATCAGGGCTTTTACTCCATGTTTCCTTAGCGGATACATCAATAGCAGTCCCGCCTGGTGGAGAGTTAGATAGGGTGGTTGCAGAAAAATCATTTAGTAGATATTTTGGGGAACATGGAAATGACCCTATGCTTCCGAGAGTTCTATCTGAGGATAGACTAAGCCTAAACGAAGGAGAGCTTAGGCCTGCAGTTACGCTTACTATTCCCTTAGGGAGAAAGCTCGATCTGGGGGAACCTGTAATTCGTAGAACTGCATTCACAAGTAGACATGCGATGACATATCCAGAAGCAGACGAGGTGCTGAAAGGAGCAAGGCATCCTGAAAGAGAAAGAATCTTAATTGCATTTGCGCTAGCAAATAGACTCGCTCAAGCAAGAGGAGGAGTTTATGATTTCCAGAATATGAGAGAGGTGTCAGAGGAAGGAAGAGTTAGATTTATGAATTGGGGAGAAGCATATTCATCAATGATGATAATTAGAGAGCTTATGATTAAAGCCAATATGACGATTGCAGACTTTGCAGCAAGAAATGATGTCCCAATACTTTTTAGATCGCATGATGCAATGGATGTTCCCGCTTATTATTCGAGTTCATTTAATGGCCACGCAGGATTAGGGTTTGATAAAGATAGGCCTTATGCCCATACGACTTCAGGAAATAGAAGAAGAGCGGATATGATAACAGGAAGTCAGGTTATGGATTTTGTAGAAGGAAGACCTCTTGGATACTCGAAGGAAGAAATTGATCAGATAGCGGCGCAAATAAATGCTTCACCGCGTGATTTTATGAATGGTGAGCAAAAAAGAGCATATACGAAGGCAGTTATGGATTCTAAAGTTAGAGCGGCGCTTAATAATGGGGGAAATTTTGACGGATTAGTTCCAAGAAGAGTAGTAAAAGTAGCGCTGAATGAAGGAAGAGCGGGAGACATTCGCAGTTGGATTTTTGAAGGATTAGAAAGAGGAGCAATTCGACCGAGAGATATTATACCGGTTTTATTTTCCTCAACTAATGAAAAAAGTGCGCTTGGAATAATAGATGAATTATTAGTTGAACATCCGACTTTGTGTCGTGAGCTTTTGGAAATTTTTTGCAGAGAAAAACAATTACCACCTCCATATTTTCAAAGAGAAGGCGTTGCATATAGAGATGATGGATTGCATGTTTCAGTGGTCTCACTTTCTTTAGAAGAAGAAACTGTTTTTTCAGATCCCGCGTATGGAGAAGGAAGAGCTGTTTCTAGATCAGTTGCTGCAGTAAGTTTAATTTCAAAACTAAGAAGAAATCCGAATTTCCAGCGGTACTTAGAATAAAAAAGTCTTGACAATTCGGGCTAAACGAGCGAATATTAATTTATGCCAAGTCCTGATACGGCTCCCCAAGTTGAGCATCCCGCTCTTTCTCCAAAAAGAGAGAATATGACTCGTGAAGACAGGATAAAGCATAATATTGCACGGCAATTTGCGCTGGGTCCACTTGGAGACCCAACTGTTACTGGGTTGAAGTTAAGGCGCGATCCGTATAGCAATGAAATAGGTAATAATATTCCTATGAGTGCGAGTATAGCTGAGTCTACTGATCCTTATAAAACATGGGATACTCAAGTTCTGGATCCACGTGGGGTATTTGCAAGTCCACAAGAGTTTGCTCTACTGGTTAGGCAATATCGATTAGAATTGACCCAAGATCCCGTAGCTGCAAGAAGAATTGCTATGGAAGAGGAAGAAATAGTTCTTGGACAGCAAAGGCAAGAAGAAATTTGGACTATGGAAATTGCCGCTCGTGATCGAAAGCTTGCTGATGAACGCAATCGAACACTTGCAGCGCTAGATGCCAGAGATGAATCTAGGCCACCTCAGGATGTTTTTGTAGCGGAAGGTTTTGACGATCAGAGAGCTGCTTAATTCCTTGACATTTTTTAATGAGTTTTCTATTATCATTCCACATGAAGCTTAGTTTTATATTTGATTTACTCCCTCAGAATGTTGCATTTGCACACTGTGATATTCCATGCGGAATCTATGATCCACATCAGGCGCAGGTCGCCGTACATACTATTATAAGAATGACTGAGCTTTTAGGTCTTATAAAAAGAGACGACGAATTAAAAGCAGAGCATGATGTAAGTAGGGTTACTCATGTAAAAGAAGAGCATTCAAATATTTTAGAGCATGAGCTTGGAACTTTAGAAAAAGATTATTTTAAGGAAGAGCATTATTCTGAATATAAAGAATTAAAAAGTTTATTTGAAATAGCTTCTAGGTTGGGAGCAAAAACAAGACAGGGAATAGATATGGAATCAGGAAAAGATCTTTTAGAAACTGTAATGCAAATATCAGAAGTATTCTTTAAATCAAAAGGACTTGAGTCACATAGAGTCAAAGCACCATATCCTACTGACCTAGAAATTGTGGTACAAAGTTAATGCTTCTTTCCCGCTTTAAAATATCAGGACACTCAATGACCCCCACATATTCGGAAGGTGACAATGTCTTAGTAAGTTCACTGCCTTTAATTTTTACAAAACCCAAGAAGAGAGACGTGGTAGTTTTTGAAAAATTCAACAGATTTTATATTAAAAGAATTGATAAGATGGAAAAAGGAAAATACTTTTTGGTTGGCGACAATAAGAAAGACAGTTTTGATAGTCGCCGGTTTGGATCCGTTAAAAGGGAGCAGATAAAAGCCAAGGTAATCCTCAAAATTTAAGTGATTATAAATTTAATATTTTTAGTATTAATAATTTTATCTCTAATTCTTCTCTCCTGGATTTGGCCCCCTGATTCTCCTTGGGCACCAAACTGGAGAACAAAAAAGCGTACTGCAAGAGCTGCTTTTAAGCTGGCAAAAGTTTCAAAAAAAGATATAGTTTATGAGCTTGGAAGCGGAGAGGCAACAGCGCTTATGGTAGCCGCTAAGGATTTTGGTGCAAAAGGAGTAGGGATTGAAATAGAGCCTTTTAGGTTTTTACTTTCTAAATTTACCATTCTTAGACTGAGATTATCAAAAAGAATAAAGCTTATCAGGGGGAATTTTTATGAAGAAAATTTAAGTGACGCAACTGTTCTTTACGTATATTTAGTTCCCAAGACTTTGAATAGGTTAATTCCGAAATTTAAAAAAGAATTAAAAAAAGGAACTAGAATAGTTTCTTATAAATATGAAATGAATTTACCACTTAAAAAAATTGACAAAGAAAATGAGCTGAGGCTTTATGTTATCTAAGTTTTTTAGTTTTTAAATAAGCCCATCTTACTTTATCTGCTACAGTTAAGAGTCTGTAATTCAACGGATTAATTACTAAGTCATAGCTTCCCACAAATTCAGTTAGTACTGCTCCAAATCCTTCTTTAAATCTATGAAATCCATAATAAGGATTATCGGGTTTTGGATCTGGGACATTTGCAGCTCCCCACATATCAAATTTAGTTAACCCAAGACTTTTACCAAATTTAACCCCTTCCCACATGGTTAAGGGAGAAGCCATCACTTCACGATTTTCGTCCGATGATGCGCCATATGGATAGTAAAGCGTATCTTTAAAAGTAAATAGCACAAATGTTACTAGGGTTTTATTTTTATATTCACCGCGAAGCAAATGCGCCTGTAATTTATTTGGATTAAAATCTTCATTATTTTTATTTCCTAAAGTTTCCCACATTAATTTGTGATATTTCTCATCATGTGCATAGAATTTTTGTCTTTTTGTAGTTTCTTTTGTGAGTTTTAGATAATGCTTGAAAGACTCATCGCTATTATCAATTCTTACGCTTACTCCGTGTCTTTGGGAAAGCCTTATGTTATACCTTGTTTTAGAATGCATATTCTTAAGAAGTTCTTCCTCGGAAAGAGTTAGGTCCAGAATAAAAGAATATTTTGTAAAAAGCGGATGGAAAGAAGATCTTAGATTCTTGCTGACTCCTGCTTTTTGGTCAGCATATATATTTGGTTCCAGCTGAATAAAGCTTAAATTGTTTTCATTTCCTGTTTTTTGAAGTTCTAGTATCTCGTCTTCTGATGGGAGTTTTCCCTTAGGAAAGTAGCCAATGAGATATGGAAAATTTGGAGTTTTATGAACTGATATTTGATATGGATTAGTTACCTTATTTCCAGCTATAACACCTCTTCTTATTATTCCAACACCTGTTTTTTTTCTAAACTCTCCCCACTCAAAAGATTGAAGCGGATGATGCGCGTCGATATTAAATGAATCTGCTAGATTTTCCCCGATGTCTGAGAAGGTCATAGATATTCAGGAACTTCCTCGTTTTCAAAAGAAGCGTTCATAATAATTGTATCTTTTGGAATGTCTAAAATAAAGCGAGATAAAGTGTTTGAAGATCTTTGTCCGTAAATAAGGCGATTTTTAGAGTAGGTCATAAATAGTCTTTCCTTGGCTCTAGTTATTCCGACATAGCAAAGTCTTCGTTCTTCCTCAAGCTCTCCTTTTTCCATAAGAGATCGGGAGTGAGGAAAAATCCCTTCTTCCATTCCAATCATAAAAACATGAGGGAATTCTAATCCTTTAGCTGAGTGGAGAGTCATAAGAGTTACTGCGCTTTTTTTATCTTTTTTTGCGAGCTCTGAAAGTTGCTCTTGCTCTACGAGTGAAACGTTTTCAAGAAATGTTGAAAGATCCGAAAATTCAATTGCTACTGAGCGAAGCTCTTTTATATTTTCAAGTCTTCCAATATCTTGTTCATCTTTAGGATCATAAAGTGAAAGGTAGTCTACTGCTTCTATTACTTTATCCATAATCTCAATTGTTTGCATATTTTCTTTATCTAGATTTTCTGTAAATTCCATGAATTTTTTAAGTCTGGTTTTACCTATTTTTTCTAATCTTCTAAATGAAACATTATCTTTTTCATTATCGATTACTCGAAGATATGCCAAAATATCTTTTATTTCTTTTCTCTCATAAAATCTAGTTCCGCCAACTAATGAATATGGAACTCCGTGATGAAGGAAAACCTCTTCGACCACACGGGACTGAGCATTAGTTCTATAGAGAACGGCAACTTCCGATGGGTTAATCCCTAGACTAATGATTTGGGAAATAATATATTCCGCTTCATTATGTTCGTTCGTTGCTTCATATAAAATTATTTTTTCGCCACCTTTATTTTCTGTCCAAAGTTTTAAAACAGGGTGTGATGTGTTTTTAGAAATTACTCCGTATGCACTGTCTAAAATTGTTTGAGTAGATCTGTAGTTTTGTGACAGATGGAAAGTTTTTACATTTGCGAAGTCTTTATTAAATGTAATTAAGTTTTGAAAATTTGCACCCCTGAAGCTATAAATGCTTTGGGAAAAATCTCCAACTACACAAATATTTTTCCATTTCCTTGAAAGCATTTTAGTTAACATGTACTGCGCTTGATTTGTGTCCTGATACTCATCAACTAAAATGTATTGGAATTTATCCTGATACTTTTTTAATACTTCTGGATTTTTGTTAAAAAGTTCAATTGTTTTTAAAATTAAATCATCAAAGTCTAAGGCATTATTCTCCTTAAGAATTATTTGATAAAAAGGATATATCTTTGCAACATTTTCTTGAAAATATCCCCTGGCCAAGTTTAAATATTCAAGTTGATTTATTAATTGATTTTTTGCTTGAGAGATTGTGGACTGAACTGAATATGGTTTAAAATCTTTTGTGGAGATATTTGCGCGCTTCATGGCTTCTTTAATTGCGTCCACGCTGTCAGATGAATCATAGATCGTAAACTTTTCTGAAAACCCAATATATTTTCCTTCAATTCTTAAAATTCTTGCGCAAAGAGAATGAAAAGTTCCAATTAGAGGTTTGTCCGGACTGTCAGATAATTTTTGGATTCTTTCTTTCATCTCGGTAGCAGCTTTATTTGTAAAAGTTACCATTAGGATATTTTGAGGACTAATTTTTTTTCCTTGAATAAGATATATGACTTTGTAGGTTAAGACTCTTGTTTTTCCGCTTCCGGCCCCTGCAAGAATTATCATTGGGCCTTCGCTATTTAGGACTGCTTTTTTTTGTTCTTCATTTAGATCCTTGAGAATAAGATTGTCCATACTTTATAATGAGTCTTGGCCCATTGTATCACATGAAAAACAAACTCTTAGCTTTAAACTGGAAGTCAAATAAGACCAAAATTGAGGCTAAAGATTGGTTAGTTGAGACATCTGGAGTAGAAATCCCAGAAGGAATTCAGGTAGTAGTTTTTCCTCCATTTACTCTTCTTGATGTAATGAACGGTTACGTTAGAGTTAACAGTCTTCCTTTAAAGATTGGGGCGCAAGATGTGTCCCCGTTTGATAAAGGTGCATATACCGGGGAAGTATCGGCAGAGCAAATTAAGGAGTTTTCAGAATACGTACTAATTGGACATTCTGAGCGAAGAAATAACCTTAAAGAAGACGTTGAAATAATTTCTAAAAAAGTTGGCCAAGCTTTGTCTCAAGGGCTAAAAGTGGTAGTTTGTTTTTCAAATCTAGATGAGCTTTCAGGGCTCAAAACAGAAGGATTAATAATTGCATATGAGCCGGTTGAAGCAATTGGGACAGGAAATCCGACAGATCCTGCTGTGGTTGAAGAGATGGCGAAAAAAATTAAAAATATGGGATTTAAAGATGTTCTGTATGGGGGAAGTGTAAATTCTAAGAATATTAAAACATTCTTAGATCTTCCATCAATTGACGGAGCGCTAGTTGGTGGAGAAAGTCTTGATCCGAAATCTTTTGAGAGTTTAATTAAAAATGCTATTTAAAAAACTTTTTATTTTTCTGTTTTTCGTAGTTGTCCTGGGATTAGAAGTAATTATTAAAGGCGGAAATTTATCTCCTCTTATTTTTCAAATAATTTTTAATAAGAATATAGATCTTAAAAAAACTGACCAGCACACAATTAACATTTTACTTTTAGGAATTGGCGGAGGAAAACATGAAGGACCAAATCTTTCAGATACGCTTATTTTTGCAAGTCTAAATATTAAAGATTCAAAAGTGACCTTAGTTTCTTTGCCTCGAGATGTTTGGTCATTTGATGTTGATGGAAAAATTAATACAGCCTATGCTAAGGGTGAGCTAAAGAAAGAGGGTGGTGGATTAGTTCTAGCAAAAAGTGTTGCAAGTAAAATTACTGGACAAAATATAGATTATGGAGTTGTAATAGATTTTTCTGGATTTGTAAAAGCAGTAGACCTAGTGGGAGGACTTGATATCGATGTTGAGAGAACTTTTGATGATTATGAATACCCGATTACAGGACGCGAAGATGATCCATGTGACAATAAAGAAGAGGATTTGGATAAATTAGCTTCAGTTTCTTCTCAGCTGGAAGTGTTTCCATGCCGTTATGAGCATTTGCATTTTGATAAAGGAATGAATCATATGGATGGAGAAACTGCGCTAAAGTTTGTTAGGTCCCGCCATGCAAAAGGAGAAGAAGGGACTGACTTTGCGCGGTCACAGAGACAGGAAAAGGTTATAAAAGCATTTATGGATAAAATATTTTCACTCCAAATTATTTTTAATCCAACAAAAATTTTTGGACTATATAATGCAGTCGAACAAAGTGTAGATACAGATATTCAAGAAAATGAGTTAGATGATTTTATAAAACTTGCACAAAAATTTCAGAAGGCAAAAATACAGAGTGTTGTGATTGATTATGGGGATCAGGAGAATGACAGAGGTGGACTTTTAACCCATCCGCCAATTAGTGAAAAATATAATTTTGAATGGACTTTAGTTCCAAGAATTGGCGAAACTGATTATTCTGAGATTCATGAATTTATAAGGTGTAGATTAACCCAGGAGGAGTGTATCGTTTCTCAAATTCCTTAACGAATTTTATAGATTCTAGAAGTTCCTCTCGCGTAAATTAAAAAACCTAATTTAGAAAATTTCTCTTCAGATAATTTATATTTTTCTTTTTCCATTTCTCCAATGTAGACATATGAAATGTCGTATTTATCAATTATTTTTTTTGTTAAATTCTCGTCAGGAGACTCGTATAGATTTTGAATATCTGAAAATCTTGCAGCTGGAACATCATAGGTTCCACGCCACAACCATTCATGAACCGTCCAGCCAAGAATTGTAGGTAAACCAGTGTTTGCGGAAATTCTCGCAAAATCAGTATAGGAGTCTCCTTGTGCTTCGAGGATCACGGGTTGTCCTTTTATGTTTTGGTTGATCCAGATTATTGCGTCATGATCCCCGGGTTTAAGAGTTTTAAGATAGTTTGTTCCGTTCAGCCCTTTATATGTTTTTAAATCTCCATATCCAGAAGGAACTGAGAAATATGGATAAATTGAAACAATAAAAATTAAGATAAATCCAATAGCCAGAAAGCCTATGACTGAAATTCTTGAAAATCGAGATTTAAAGTCTGTTTTAAAAGAAAAAATAACTCTAAGTAAGATATAAATACTCGAAAATGAAAGCATAATAAAGGCTTGATACGCGAGCTTAAACATAGTGTTCGCTCTGAAATGCCCGGTGTAAATATCTTTTAGATAAATTATTTCTGGAGCAATAAGAAGGAGAATTGAAAAAATGGAAATTATTCCTATAAAGAAATCTGCTGGATTTATTTTTTTATTTCTTATAAATGCAAAAAATCCAAAGAGCATGAAAACAAAGAATCCATAAAGTATTACTAATTGCCATAACGGAGAATGCTGACATTGGCCTGTCTCAAAAACAAAAGGCCCAAGATTCTTAATATCGAGTAAAAGCTTTGGGGCACAGTTGATTCCTATCTCGGAAGCAAAAGGAGCAAAATTCATACTAAAAACAAAAGTGAATACGAAGAAGAGGGTTCCGATTATGGGTATGTATCTAATTGATCTTAAGAAAGAATTTAAGAATCGGTTCAAAAAGCTTTTATTTTTATTATTAATAAATTCTAAAACAAAAAGTATGTTAATAAATAAACCAATATAGATAAGCCCATCCCATGCATTTGTCATGTATGCAATTGAGATAAAGAATGACGTGAGGACTAATAGCGGAATTTTTATTTTATTTTGTAAGAACATCAGGAATGCAAAGGCGATTAACGTAATAACTATTGGAATATCTAAAACATGACCGTGCAAATCAGCTACAACAAACGAGTATGAGGGGAATTCGTGAATAGTGTGATAGATAAATCTTGTAGCATTGGGGTACCAGTATGCATTTGGAAATGTAAAAATGGAAAATGGTAAGTCCCAAAAAGGAACAGGTGATTCTCCTTCGTAATTTTTAAAAAGTGAATATATCGTTTGTAGGTTTCCAGAAAGGGAAACGATGTAGGCAAAAACAAAACCCAAAATGAATGTCTTCTTGAGTGACATTTTTTTAATTTGTTGGATTAAATTAATTCCAATTGAAAAAGAGAGGCTGAATGTGAATGCGAAAATTGTAGCGATCATTAAATTGAAAGTGATATATGCTGGCACATGAGAAATTTTTGTTACGACTGCTGTAAATAAATGTCCAAAGTAATAATAATTTATCGAAAGAGGAGTAAGCCACATGTCACGAGGCGGGAAATATTCTGATCTTAGAATAGAATTTATAAAACCATAATCCATGAACTTCTCAAGATCATGGATGTCAGGTTGATGCGCCCTTACAAATGACCAAATGATAAGCGCAAATAGAAAGATTATTTCTTCAAATAAAAATATTTTTAAATACTTCTTTAAATTAAAGCTTTCTTTTCTAAGAAAAAATAAAGAAATAGAAGCACAGAAGAACCAAATAATGAAGATATTTAATGTAGTAAATTTTAATAACTGGAATGAACCGAGGACATAAATTATATAAGATATAAAGACCATCCCAAAAACTTTGGAGAAAATATATCCCTTATCTATAAAAGAGCTAAATATTTTAGAAGTAAGTGGTAAAAAGGTAATCCCTAAAAAGAAAAAAACTATCCACCATTTAGAAATGTATAAGAGATCGAGTATTGGCATTTTACCTAATTTGAACGCAATATAAGGCAGGATTTAGTTTAAGTTCATTTAACATTTTAACTTCATTATTTGGATCAGGTAATATCCATCTACAGTACCCGCTTACTAATTCATTACCGTTTGCATTTCTTATCATTTCTGATCTTTTTTTTGCTATTAAAAGATATTGAATATTATATGTTATGCCGTCATTTCCTGCCATATGATCATTTAGTGCATAAATATTATTATTGAAAATGCTTATGTTTCCCCATATTTTTTTAGCAACTGGATCAGCTGAGTTAAAAAGAGAAATTAAAATTATTACAAATACTAAAGCTCCAATTATTTTTATAGCAATATCATTCTTTAGGGCAGTTATGCTTTTTGAGAGTCCGATTATTAAGAATGGAATTACAGGTAAAGCATATCTAGGGATGGTATATGTTTGAAGCGAGAGGACTGTTAAGAAGTAAGAAATAACAAATAAAATAATTACAAGTAAGGCTTTTATGTTATCTGAGTTTTTATGAAATTTTATTTTTTTAAAATTAAAAATATATAAAAAGATTGCAGAAATAATAATTAAAATATATAACCAGTTAAAATTAAGAAATATTACCTGTTTCCAATGCCACTCGGAATAAGGATTTATAAATTGAAGAGTAATTAGGTTATTTATAATCGTAAAGATTGCGCCTTTATTTTCTGTCTCTGTAAAAATCCATTCACTCCATGAATTTTTACCGTATGAATTTAAGATAAGTTTCCAAACATAATAAACGCCTAGGGGTGCTAATAGCGCTATGTAGTTTATGCTTTTTTTGAAATTAAATTTTCTTGCTTTTATTGAAAACAATATTTCTACGAATAAAACAATAAGAGGTAAAAGAAGAGCTGTTTCTTTGGTAATAACCGCAAGGGATGAAACCAGGCCATAAAAAATAAATTGTTTTCTTCTATAGAAAAGAAGGGATGTAATGATGAGTGAGGTCAGGATTGCATCTCTCATTGAAAATATAGAATTAGAAATGAAAAGCGGATATATGGAAAAGAAAAGAGCAGCTAGGTTTGCGGATAGCTTACCAAATAGATCTTTTGTTAAAAAATAAATTGAAATAATTCCAATTAATCCAAAAATAATTCCCAACACTGAGTAGTTGATTGGAGAAATTCCAAAAATAAAATAAAAGGGCGTTGTTAGCAGGAGCTTTAAGGGAGGATGTACCGTGTTCCAGTTGGAAAAATATTGACTTAACCCTCCCTGATTGAAATCGAGTGTTTGCACGAAGTCAATATTCCCATCCATATAAGGAAGTATGTTTATGAACGGAATAGTTAGGGAAAGAAACAGAATGACGGCTATTATTAGGAATATATAGTTTTTTATTTTATCCATTTTAAGTTTTTAATCGTTCCAATTTTAGGAAGTGGAATTTCCTTAATAAATATTATCACTGAAAGAATGACAACAGGCAATAATTGAAAAAATGAAGTGATTTGCCAGCCGTTAATAGTTGGGTTTGGTCCATATACGGGATCCATGATAAATTCAAAATTTAAAAGTCTTAATAGAAAGAATACAGTTGGAATGCATGTTGTTAAGATTAGAATTTTTACAAGCCTTGTTTGAAAATTTGGGAGAGTTAAAAGGCAAATTGGTAAAACAGCTCCTAAAATGCTGAAGTGATACTGGAATAAATGATCATAGAAAAATAAAAAGTAAGCTGATAAAAGGAAAATTAGAGTTAAGACATGAGTTTTCTTGTTAAAAGCCATTAAGTAAATAGATATTAGAGTAATGTACTTAAGATATTTAATAAAATCTGGAGATACATTAAAGGTATATCTTAAAAACGCTTCTAAAGACATAAAATCTATAGACTTTCCTTCTTTGGGATTTAACAGATGATAGGCTAAGTTGTCTGTAAAATAGTTACCGATATTTAAAACATTAAATGTAGTTGTTGAAGCTAAAAAAATACTTATTCCTAGTATTGCCGGAATGTAATACTTTTTAATTATTAAAACCGGGAAAAACAATAAGCTTATTGGTTTAGCTATTAGAGTAAGGAAAAATAAAATTCCCCGTTCAAGTTCCTCTTTCTTTTTAACTAAGCTAATAAGTAAAAGTAGAAGGGAGATGTTAAAGATAAATTGATATTGAGATATTCGAATTTCGCTGTATTGAGAAAAATTTGCTAAAAAGATAAAAATTGCGAGATTAATAAACTTATTATCGGAAAAGTTTTTATATAAGTAATAAACGATTGGGATAGTAATTAGTATTTTTACTATCATCCAATAATAGAATGAGAGATTCGGATCAAAAATTATTATCATGCTCCCAATAATTAGTGCGGTAATCGGGTGATAGTCATTTGGATTGCTTAGAGTATTAGATGAATAAGGCTTTATGCTTTCTGGTAAATTTGCGCCACTAAGTTCACCGCCATTTATAAATGAATAAACTCCGTTTGGGATTCCATAGAAATCAATTCCCTGACAGCAGTAGTGAAGTGAGCTTCCAAAAAAGAAAAAATCAAGCCAATTTGTCTTAAGCGCAGAGATGTTAAATAGAAAGTAAATTAAAAAGCCTAAAATTACCAGCTTACTTCCTAAAATATAAAGCAGGAATTTTTTTAAATCCTTCATTTATAATCCGCAATTATTATTAACACTATAAATAGAATAATTAGTATTTATATTTTCGTATGACTTAGTGAATTCTTCTTCAAATAGATTTGAAATTGGTGGGATATTAGGGTCTGGAGGATCTTGTATTTTTACTTCAACGTAATCGATTTTATTTTCCAGGAGTAAGCTGCATGCCTCAGATTTATTAGTGGATCCCAATATGGATTTAATAACGCCACCTCTTTTATAAGTGTCATATCCTTGGGACCAAGCGAAATATGGCCATCCTAGAAATATTTTTCTGCCAGCAAGAGATGCGGGGTTATAGAGGTATGTGGTGTTTAGAAAAATGGAATCTTTTTCTGTATTTTCCATAATCCACTTACTATCGCTATTTGCCATGTAGTCATCGATTTCATATTTTCTGTCATTAAGAATTGGAAATAAGTCTATGATTCCTCCAAAAATTATTAGGAATATTAATAACGGAGCTAAAAATGAATATAGCCTTTTTTTAAAAATCTTAGTTATCGCAAATGCTGAAAACATATTTCCTAAAATTAAAAAGAAATTAAAGAATTTATGGTTTGCTGCAATTTCTGGCGAAAACTGAAGCGTATTTCCTATGATAAAAAGCATGAAAAATGCCAATAATATCTTCTTTTGAAATTTATCTGCGAAAATAAATCCAAGCGGAATCAAGACAATGCTTATTCCTAGGTTATAGATCCAAAACTCAGCAAAGGTTCTTAGGGTTAAGTCCCCAGAGCTTAAATATCCAAAACTGAAGTGAGGAGAAAATCCTGGTGAAGAATTTAAATATAGATACTGAGGTAGGGAAAATATAGCGGCAAAAATAAGCAGAATAAAAATATTTTTCCTAAGTCCTTTTAGTTGAATTAAAAGTGCTCCGAAAATTATTATGGTCATTAAAAATACTGCTGTGTGAAGATAAAAGCTAAGTCCCAAAATAATTCCAAGAATTGGATATATCCATTTTTTTGATTTATCTTTTTTGAAAATAGGCTTTATTGCAAGATAAATTATTAGAAGTGATAAGCCAAAGGAAACTGCTAAATGTCTTTGATTTGTATAGATATTTAAATTCCAGAATGCCGAAATAATTCCATCTCCATATGGCGCAAAAGAAAGAAAATCAACGTTTTTTATTATTTGATTAATTGAGTCAATTGAAGGCGGATATTTTATGAAAAAGTAAATGTATGAAAGAGAGGAGTTAAAAAGAAAAAATATAATACTTAAAATTCCTATAATTTTTGATTTAAAAATTTCTTTCGCAAAATAATAGATCATGAATATTAATAAAACAAAACCTAAGAAAGAAGGAATGTTTAGAGCAAGACTAATATTAAGGCCCACTTTTTCTAAAAGACCTACTAGGTAATAGAAAATAAAATGATATTTTATTGGCTCACCAGGAAATAGGGGAAATTGCGGAGGAAAATTAAAGCCAAGTGAGAAAGATCTAATTAAAGGAATATGACTTGCGAAATCGCTCCAGGCTTTGGAGGCTATAAAAATTTTATCGTTTTTTTCATAGAATGTAGAAAAAAATAATAAATATCCAAAGGCTGAGCCTATTACGAGAGTTATAATTTCCGCGGTGTATTTGTTAATAAGATTTATTAATCTCATTATTTGCTTATTTGGTCAGCTACTTTTTTTCCGAGTTCAACTGCGTAATTTGTTCCTCTGTCCCAAGGATAGACCTGCTGGATATTTGCTAAATAAACATTATCTAAAGGCGTTTCGATTGGAGGAATCATTTTAGAATAATTAACTGGAATTATGGGTTGAGCAAAAGGAGCTTTGAATGCTTCGAAATCTATTAAGCTTTTTTTGTAATCTGGATTTAATTTTCTTAAAAAGGGGTCATATTTTTTTAATATATCTTGTTTGTCCATCGAAAAATATGGATGATCAGCTGGTAGATAATTTCCTAAATAAAGTAAGTTTTCGTTATTATAATTTTTTTTATCCATAAAATTTGTATGCTCAACGATCGCTAGGATTGGGGCATTTTTATCGCATACGCTAAGCCAATAGGTTGAATCTTTAAAGAATGGTTCTTTTAATCTTAAAACTAGATTGATTGCTCCCAGGCCTTTTAAATTTGCCATTTTATTTAAATAACTTTCTGGGAGGTCAGCAATTTTTGAGAAAAAGAATGATGGGAGAGTAACAATAACCTTATCGAATTCAGATTTTTTACCATCTGATTTTATGATTACTTTCTTATTACTCTCAATTTTTTCTACTCCAGAATTAAATAATACTTTTCCTCCTTTTTTCTCAATGTCCTTGACTAGATGATTAGCAAAATCTAAAAAACCTCCTTCCGGATATGCAAGCTTTGTTGTTCTTTTATGAACTCTTGCCCAAAACCACGCAAGTGAAATATCATTTTTATATTTTCCAAACTTACTAAGGAGTTGAGGTTCCCAGATGAGTTCATAAGTTTTTTTACCCATCGTGGACTTCAGAAAAGGCTGCGCATTTATTTTTTCAAGAGGTTTCCAGATAGGATTATATTTAAAAAATAATCCTAGTACTGCTGCCATTCGTACCCTTTCAAGTATTGATAGTTTTGCAAATTTCAAGACTGCAATTGGTGAATCTAATTGATAAATTTTTCCATCGTTTAAATAAACAGAGGTGATAGGTCTTTTAATAAGGACATCATGATTTATTTCTTTAGCTAAATCCAAAACGCTTTTGTCGTTTGTAAACCAGTGATGATAGTGCTTTTCAAGAGTCCAGTCCCATACTTTTTCTTTAAATCCCAAAGCGAGTCCGCCAGGGATTTCGTCTTTTTCAAAAACTGTAACCTCATGTCCCTCTTTTAATAAATAGTATGCTGCTGAAAGTCCGGTGAATCCGGCGCCAATAATTCCAATTTTCATATAACGTTTTTTACCCGCGTGAAGAATAGTGTGATTATTCCTGAAATTGTGGCTATAAAACCAACAATACTAGCAATTATAACAGAAGGATTTCCCGTTGGTGGGAGAGTTGGAATAGGGCTTAATTGCGCGATAACAGATGGGGTAGGGGTTTGGGGTAATATGCTTGGGGTCGGGATAGCGCTAGGACTTATTATTGCAGTAGTCGGCGAAGGGCTTAAGGTTGGGGTTGGGCTAGGTGTTGGTGTTTGGGAAATTATCTTATTTACCCCGCTCTGTTGGTTTAACTGGCCAAACTTTGGAAATGAACTTTCTTGATTGTTATTTTTTGTATTATTTTCGTTTGTTTTTGAAAAATCATAATTTCCGGAAAGGGTAATTAATGGAACTGGATTAATTTCATTTGGTGTAACACTTATTGAGGAAGATAATCCTCCAGCAAAAATATCAATATTTATAATTGTATCTTCATTAATTTCTATATATTCATCTAAATTTAATCTTCTTAATGTATTAAGAGGAACAGTGTAGTTTCCGCGTTCTTTTAAAAGCGATGAAACTATTTCAGAATCACTTATTTTTACATAAACGATTCCATCGTTTGGACTTGTACCATCTGGGAGTGTCACCCTTCCGCTAATTGGCACTTGAGAAGAAGGGTTTTCTGAGATTTCTCCTTTTGTTGTGGCTTCAGATTTAAAACCAACATCTACATATTTTTTGCTTCCCGAGGTAATACTATAATAGTATTTAGTATTAGGATTTAAATTTCTTACTGTAATAGAGTGAGAGTTATATTTATTAATTTGTTGAGAAACCTGGTCTCTGTCGTCTAGTGTTATCCCGTCTAAGCTGTTTGGATCAATACCGTAATTAACAGTACCAATAACCTTGTCATCTGTTAAATAAGAAATTGTAAACGAGCCTTCAGACACATTAGTTATCTGTATATTTTTTGGATCCTGTCCAGGACCAGCTCTTATTTGAAAAATTGTATCTCCTCTTGCTAAAATTGTTGTTACAACAGTTCCAATCAAGATTAAAATAAGACCTATTAGAGTTGGAATTTTTTTACCCCATACATTGTTCATAGTTAATTCTGGGAATTATTTTGGTTGGCGTCAGCGGCTGATTCGCTTGCTGTTTCTGTTGGAGTTATCGATACAGAAGGCGTTGGTGAAATATCATCCTCTTCTGCAGTTGGAGCGACAAATAAAGGCTCAGTTCTTTTTCTGTTTTTAATACTTTCAAGAGAGGTCTTATTAAATTTTCCATCAATTGGGATAATTTGAACCGTCAGAGGATCTGTAATAGTTGTAGTAACGTGGTTATGATAAATGTTAAATATAACCCAAAGGATGGTTACTAAAAACATGGGTATCAAAAGTGTAAGTAAATCTTTTTGTTTCATTGTTTTTTATAATAAGCTGAGCCTTTTAAATCTAGTTGTAGGGTTTCGGAGTCAGCGTTTTTTGTTAATGAAATGGTTTCCAGGGAAACAATTCTTTGCATAAGAATCAATTCAGATATGAAAGCATTAAGACTTTCGTAAGTTGAAGTTCCAGTTAGTTCAAAACTAAATTTAGAACTGGTTGAAGCTCCTTCTTCTGTTAACCCAACTTCAGATATATCCAGTTTTTCTATCGCAACATTTGAAGACTGAGCTATTGTTTGGATTTGTCCGATTAATGTTGGGGCTTGAGGTTGTTCAGGGATGGCGTCAAGTACGAGGGGGAGGTCTTTTTGGATCACGGAATACTCCGTTATAAGGTTAGATAAATTTATAACTTTATTTTTGAGAGCTGAGTGTACGATTCTGCTATCTTCAACTTCTTTTCTAAGTTTAACAATTGTTGAAAGTGTAGGATTAATTGCAAAAAGTGCAAAGCATATGGTTGCTCCTAGTGTTAGGATAGCCATAAAATACTCCTGATTTTTTTGTTTTTTTAAGTAAGGGAGAATATCCTTATAGTATTTTTCGTATTTTATGCCTTTAAATACTTTTTTCATTGAGCAGGTGCCCCTTTCAACTTAATAGTTATTAAAACATTCACTGAATTTGTTAATGATTGGTTGTCAATTCTGTCAATTGTTACAGAGCTAGTTTCAGGATAGTCTCTAATAATTGCGAGAAAATTTGTAAGAGATGAAATTGACTGAATATTTGAATCTATCGAAACTTTATTTTCGCCAATTTCAAACGAGTTAAATGTAATTTCTGAAGGTGTGGCTTCGATTAAATCATTTAGTATTTTTACATTCTTATTCCCATTAGTTGAAAGTTCTGCTGCGTCATTAAGTCTTCCTTGTAGATTTCGAAAAGTTAATTCTCTGTCTTTAAGACTTTCTACAATTACTTGCTCTTGTTTTATATCATCGTGAAGATCGATAAGGGTTCTATCGAGAGTGAATCTGTATATAAAAGTCGAGAATGCCACGATCTCAGTTAGAATTATGAGAAGTCTACCTACGCTTAAAGCCCATCTCAAAATATCGTCAATTATATTTGATTTACTCTTGATTAAATTAATAGAGGCAGAAGATTGCATGCCATTTTAAGTCTATGGGTTTTTTGGTATTTTGTAAAGTAAAACGAGGTTAATTAAAGCTATTTTTTCTTTTTTACCGGAGCTGGTTTAGAAGGAGTTTTTGAGCCTGATAATTTAGCTAATCTAGATTTAAGTCTAGCAGCTTTGTTTTTGTGAATTACATTTTTCTTTGCAGCCTTATCTAAGACCTTTGCGGCTTCTGCTAATTTTTTTGCTGTAGGACTTGTTCTTGTGTCTTTAAGAGTTTTTTTGAATTTTGATTTTAAATCTCTATTCTTTATTTCTCTTTTTAAGTCCTGTCTAAGTTTTTTTCTGGCCTGTTTTGTTACTGGCATGCACGCATTTTAGCATGATATACTGATATTCGCAAGCTAATTTGCTCTTTTTATGCCTTTACGTTTTTTCCAAAAAGGTCTTTCTCTTCTTTTAAAAAAGCAGACAAACATTCTTTCCGCCGCTTTAGTTTTGATGGCGACTGTAATTCTTTCCCAGGTCTTAGGGCTTTTTCGACAGCGTTTACTAGCTGGAATTTTCGGTGCATCGGATACATTAGGAGTCTATTTAGTCTCTTCTAAGCTTCCTGATTTTTTGTTCCAGCTCATAATTGCAGGCGCACTTTCATCAGCTTTTATTCCTGTTTTTGCAGATCTTCTCCATAAAGGAAGGGAAACGGAAGCAAATAAAATGGCGTCTACTTTAATGGTCATGGGTTTTGCTTTTTTTGGTTTGGTTTCAATAATTTTATTTATTTTTGCTCCAATTTTCCTTCAGCTTTTTAATTTAGGATCTGGATATCCACCGCATCAAATGGATCTAATGACAAATCTTATGAGAATAATTATTTTTGGTCAAATAATTTTCCTCGTTGCAACTTTTTTTTCTGCAATTCTTCAATCTCACAATCATTTTTTTATTCCAGGAATCGCAGCTGCTCTTTATAACTTTGGAATAATTATTGGAATTTTATTATTCTCAGATAGAATTGGTATTTATGCTCCAGCAGTTGGTGTAATAATTGGAGCTCTTTGTTATGCGCTATTTCAAATACCTCTAATTAGACGAGTGCATTTTTCTTTTAGACCTACATTTTCATTTGACACAGCCGGAGTAAAAGACGTTTTAAAACTTATCTGGCCGAGAAGTTTATCATTATTTATTTTTCAAATTGGAACATTAATAACTGTTTCTTTAATCTCTTTTCTCCCATCAGCAGGGAGAAATTATGTTATTTTAGATTTTGCGCAGACTTTAGCATTTGCCCCGATTGTTTTGTTTGGTCAGTCAATCGCCCAAGCAGCTTTTCCAGTTTTGTCCCGCGAAAAAGATAGACTGGATATTTTTAGAACCACATTCTTAACGAGTTTTAATCAAATGCTTTATTTAGTTCTTCCCGTATCGGTACTATTTATAGTGCTACGTATTCCAATTGTCAGACTTATATTCGGAGCTGCAAGATTTGACTGGGAAGCAACAGTCTTAACTGGAAGAACTTTAGCATTTTTCGCATTCGCAATTTTTGCTCAGGCTTTAATTTATTTAGTGTCTCGTGCTTTTTACGCACTTCATGATACGAAAAGCCCACTTATAGTTGGAGCAATTTCTACCGTAATAATGCTTATCTTAAGCTTCTTTTTCGTAACTTATTGGAATACTAATTTAGTAAGTCTTGCTGAATCTTATGGAAGATTTAAAATTATACCTTTTGGCGTAGAGGGAATTGCATTAGCAACTTCTATTGGGGGACTTATAAATCTTTCTATACTTCTTTTCTTGTTAAATAGAAGAATAAAAATTTTTAATTTAAAGGATTTTTGGGTTCCACAGTTAAAAATATTTTTATCAGTGATATTTATGGGTTTTGCATTATATATTCCAATAAAACTTTTAGACCAATTAGTTTTCGATACCACGAAAACTGTAAATTTGATTGCTCTAACCGGAATTTCAAGTATTGCTGGTCTTTCAATTTACCTATTCTTAACATGGCTTCTAAATGTAAAAGAAGCAGAAACATTTTTATATATGTTCAGGCGTTTAAGTGGATATAAAGAATTAGTAGATAAAAGTGAAAAAATTATCGACGTGAAGGCTAGTCAATAATTGCTTTTAATCTTCAGGCAAATTATACTTGCAGCTTATGAATTCAAATATTAGAAATTTCGCAATTATCGCTCATGTCGATCATGGTAAATCGACCCTTGCTGATAGATTTCTAGAGTTAACAAAAACTATGACTCTAAGTAAAATCGGCGAGCAGTATCTTGATACAAATCCAATTGAGAAAGCCCGTGGCATAACTATAAAACTGGCGCCAGTTAGGATGAATTATCGTTTTAACGATAAAGAATACGTATTGAACTTAATAGATACTCCGGGTCACGTAGATTTTTCTTATGAAGTTAGTCGCACTCTTGCAGCATGTGAAGGAGCAATTCTACTCGTTGACGCGACTCAGGGAGTTCAGGCGCAGACTGTCGCGCATTTTTTCGCGGCACAAAAAGAGGGCCTAACGATAATCCCTGTTATTAATAAAATAGATCTTCAGAGTTCAAAAACAGAAGAAGTTGTAAAAGAGCTTGAGGAAATTTTTGGAATAAAAAAAGAAGAGATTATTTATATTTCTGCAAAGACTGGTCAAAATGTTCCAGAACTTTTAAAAGCGGTTGTTGAAAAAATTCCACCACCCAAGGGTTTAACTGACTCTCCGCTTAGAGCTTTGATATTTGATGCTTTATATGATGAGCACAGAGGAGTTATTGTTTACGTTAGAGTTGTGGACGGTACGCTTCCAAAAAATGGAAAAATAACTTTTTTCCAAAGTGAAAAAACTACAAATGCAGGGGAAATTGGATGTTTTACTCCTCTTATGACTCCGCGAAATGAATTAATTGCAGGGGAGATTGGATACATAGTGACTGGGATTAAAGATATTCATGAGACTCAAGTTGGAGATACGATTTGTCTAGTTTCTTCTGGAGTGGATCCGCTTCCTGGATATAAAAAACCTCAACCAATGGTTTTCTTTGGAGTTTATCCAAAGACAACTGATGAATTAGTAAATTTAAAAGAAGGTTTAAATAAATATGCGCTTAATGATACGTCTATTACGATTGCCACTGAATATTCCTCTTTCCTTGGAAATGGATTTCGCGTAGGATTTTTAGGACTACTTCACGCAGACATTGTCCGCCAAAGATTAAGGGAAGAAGAAAATGTGGATTTATTTTTGACTTCTCCTCAAGTGCTTTATGAAAAAAAAGAAAACGGAGATATGCTCGAGCCTTATATGAACTTAACCATCTTCGTTCCTTCCAGTTATGTGGGGGGTGTGATTTCAATTTGCCAACAAAGAAAAGGAAATATGCTTGATGTTAGTTATTTTCAAAGTAGTGCAATTCTAAAATATGACATGCCGTATTCTATGCTCGTCCGTGGTTTGTCATCTGATCTAAAGTCCACAACATCTGGATATGCCAGTATAGATTATGAAATTTCAGATTATAGACCCGCGGATTTAGTAAATATAGAAATAAGAATTAATGATGTTCCAGTAGATGTTTTAAGTGAATATGCATATAGAGATGAAGCGCCTTATATCGCTCGCGAAAAAGCAGAAAAACTAAAAGAAAAACTCCCTCGTCAGCAGTTTAGGCAAGTCATCCAAGCTATAATTGGCGGAAATATAATTGCCCGTGAGGAAATTTCTGCTTACAAGAAAGATGTTTTGATGCATGGTAGTAAGGTAGTTGGTGGAGGAGATGTTACTCGAAAGAAAATGCTTTTGGAAAAACAGAAAAAAGGAAAAGAAAGAATGACTGAAACCGGAAAAGTCACCATCCCCCAAGAAGTCCTCTTTAGTTTAATAGAGAAATAGTTTATTTTCCCTTTCACCAGTTTTGTCTTGAAGTCAACGAATTATTGCAAAGGCTAATTTAGTGCTCTACATGATCGCCGGATGGAATGTGGCCTGATGTAAAAAACCTATCAATTATATTTCCTCGATTTGGTTTTGGATAACGATCTGGATCATATCTTGGAATAGGGGGAGGATGAATCGCTCTGGTCGGATTTAGAAATGCACTGACAATCGCATCTTGAACTAGCTCTGGTTCTTCATGCCAAGCTTCACCTCGAATAAATCTATTGCCAACAATGACTGATCCATCAGATCCTTGAGTGTGCGCAGTTATTTCATAGCAACCTGTTTCTGTAGGTAGATCGGCTGTTTGCGTTCTAAAAAAATGTAGGATTGCAGACGTGTCATGAGTAGAATGGTTAATTCTCAAGCTAGCAAAATCTTTCTCAGTTAGACCATCTTTTATATCTTGTAGTCCTTGAATGACTCCACTTTCCTGAAGAATTTGTAATTCTTTTACTCTTTTTTCTTGCGCCTCTTTTTCCTTGATCCTTTGTGCTTCAAGTTCTCTTTGTTGTTCAGCTTGAACTGCTTGCTGTCTAGCAAGCTCTTGTGCTCTTATTGAATCTAAGTGTTCTGCCTGCGCACTGTTTATGCGTCCCCAAATCTCTGATGTTTGTCTATGTCTATTATCTTGAGCAGTAGACTCTTGAGTTCCTGTTGTGTCTTGCTTGTTTTTTCGTGGTCTAAATCTTTCTAAAAAACTTGACATATGCCCTATATTATACAGCTACAATGCAAATCAGAGAGGTATAAATAGAAAAAAACAGATATCGACAATTCTTTTTATGGAATTCGCTGTATGACTATAAAGCCTTATAGGGCGAAGAAGAGGAGAGCTCCTACTATGAATAGTAGTCCGCCGATTGCACCGATTCCGAATAAAGTTTGCGTAGGTCCAGTTGGAGCAATTGTCGCATCGCCACTGTCTACTGTCGTTACTGTTCCGTCTCCATCAGAGACTGTAACTGTTACTGCGCAAGACGAACTATCGCTACTTACATCTCCGCTGTCATCAGTCATAAGAGCTGAAGCTGTAAAGCTATTTGCATTATTATATGTGAATGATTTTTGGACATTTACTGTGTCGGTACCAATTCCACCACCCGTAGTTACATCCTCAACTGTTCCATCACCGAAGCTAAATGTGACCTTACTTATGGTTCCATCTGTATCAGATCCAGTTGCGGTAAATGTAATAGAGAGAGGCGCTGTTCCATCTGGGCTTCTATCTGTTATTAGGCTTTCGCAGACTGGAGCTTGGTTGGTGGAAGGAGCTGCACCCTCTCCCGAAGTTGTTGAAGTTGGGGTTGGCGTTAAGGTAGGTGTGGCAGCTGAAGTGATGGTTGGTGTTAGAGCGCCCGTAATTGTTGGGGTTAAGGTCGCATTTGGATCTGGGGTTACGTCTGGATCCCCTTGAATAGTAAGCGTAGCTGGAGTTCCGTTAAGGAATACATTTTCATTAAATGCATCTTGGTTAGCTCCATTAATTGAGCGAATTTGAACTTGCTGATCATCAAATGAGATTTCAGTTGGGGGATCTGCTACGTCTAGCGTATCGAAGCTAATAGTTCCAATTTTAACGTCAGCTCTAATTACTTTTGTTGGGTCATTTTCTACTGAGAGAATAACTGACATGCTGTCTCCTTCATCTCCAATTATTGGCCCTTCGAGAATCGACAGATTTGAAGCTGGATTTAGCTTAAAATATTCTGTTTCTGTAGAAAGTTTTGTAGCATCAAATTTAATAACAAGCTTTACGAAGTTAACCTGGTTATTTCCAGGAGAGATCCAGATATCAAAATCTATTTTTTCTCCAACTGCTGCTGTTTTATCAGGAGGTACAAAAGAAAGAGTGGTATTAGGATTAGCTTGGCTTTGGAGATTTTGTTGTTGCTGAACTAAAAATACTGTGACTGGGATTACTAAAAGAATCACCAGTAAAAATCCTAATAAAAGGAGTTTCTTTTTTGAAAATGTTGGTTTACTAAGACCTATACTTGGCAAGGTAACTTAATCGTATATCAAGAATGAATTATGTGTCAACCCTACGTGCCTCAGGGTAAACCCCGATAGCCTCAGAAAAGATCTAGACTCTTGACGTTTTAGGTTTGGTTTTGTAAAATGGCAGACTATACCACAGAGTGATTATGAAAAATAAATTAAACATACAGCCGCTTTTCGACAATATTCTAGTTAAGCCGCTTGAAGCGGAATCAAAAACAGCATCAGGTATACTTCTTCCAGATAATGCAAAAGAAAAACCACAAATAGGTGAAATCATGGCTGTAGGACAAGGTGTCGTGGATGATGGAGAGATTGTTAAAAATTCGATTGTTGTAAAAGTAGGACAAAAAGTAATGTATAAAAAATGGGGCGGAGATGAAGTTAAGGTTAATGGTGAGGATTGGATGATGGTAAAACAGTCAGATATAATGGCTATTATTGAATAATATGGCAAAACAAATTAAATACGGTAAAGAAGCAAGAGAGTTATTAATTGTAGGAGTTAACAAGTTGGCAGATGCTGTAACTACAACTCTCGGACCAAAAGGAAGAAATGTAGCGCTTGATAAAAAATGGGGAGCACCAAGTGTCGTTCATGATGGAGTAAGTGTTGCAAAAGAAATTGAGTTAGAAAACCCATTTGAAAATATGGGTGCACAGCTCGTTAAGGAAGCTTCAAGTAAAACTAATGATGTAGCTGGTGATGGTACGACTACTGCTACTCTTTTGGCGCAATCAATAATAAACAATGGATTTGCAAAGGTAAACGGAGGCGCAAATCCTATGATTCTTAGAGCAGGTATGGAGAAAGCTGTTGAAGCAGTTGTTGAGGAAATTAAGAAAAAAGCTGTGCAAGTGCAGCCATCAGATGTCGCAAAAGTGGCTACAATCTCAGCCCAAGATGAAAAAATTGGTAAGCTCATTTCAGAAGCGCTACAGAAGGTAGGGAAAGACGGAGTTGTTACGGTGGAAGAAGGTAGAGGTATTGATACGACATGGGAGCATAAAGAGGGAATGGAATTTGATAAAGGTTATGCTTCAGCATACTTCGTGACTGATGGAGATAAAATGGTAGCTGAAATTGATGATCCATATATTCTTATCACTGATAAAAAGATTTCAAGCCTCGCTGAATTTGTACCTTTCTTAGAGAATTTAGTAAAAGTAACTAAAAACTTAGTAATAATCGCTGACGAAATCGAAGGAGAAGCATTAGCACTTTTGGTCGTAAATAAGCTTAAGGGAACATTCTCAACAATCGCTATAAAAGCTCCAGGATTTGGAGATAGAAGGAAAGAAATGCTTGAAGATATCGCGATTCTAACTGGTGGAACTGTTATTTCTGAAGATACAGGAATTAAATTTGAAAATGTAACAGTTGAGATGTGCGGAAGAGCTGATAAGGTTTGGGCAGATAAGGAGTCATCGAGAATAATTGGTGGCAAGGGAAATAAAAAAGCACTTGATGCTAGAGTTGCTCAAATAAGAAAAGCAATTGAAGCTACAACTTCTGAATTTGATAAAGAAAAGTTTCAGGAAAGATTAGCTAAGTTAACAGGTGGAGTAGCTGTTATTAGCGTAGGAGCAACTACGGAAATAGAGCTTAAGGATAGAAAAGAAAGAGTAAATGACGCAGTTGCAGCTACAAAATCAGCTTTGGAGGAAGGTATTGTTCCGGGGGGAGGAGTCACGCTTCTTAGAGCGAGGAAAGTGCTACCAAAACTTAGAGCCAAGCTAGATAATGATGATCAAAAGGTAGGATTAGATATTTTGTTCGATGCTCTTGCTGAGCCATTAAAGAGAATTGTAAAAAATGCGGGAGAAAATGAGAGCATTGTCTTAAAAAAAGTTGAAGATCAGATTGAGGTTGATGATTATGGATTTAATGTGATTACTGGTACTTATGGATCCATGGTAAAAGCAGGCATTGTTGATCCGGCTAAGGTTACAAGATCAGCAGTTCAAAATGCGGTTAGCGTTGGTATGATGGTGCTTACAACAGAAGCTTTGGTTACAGATTTACCAGAAAAAACTCCACCAACTCCTCCTATGCCAGGCGGCATGGACTACTAGAGTGAAGCGCTGTCCGAGCTGCAATCCAACTAAATTTTTATTTTCAACGTTAATGTTATGGGAAGTCTGCATTTCGTGTGGCTTGATCAATAAAAATCCGCCATATGATTTGCCTGAGATGAATTTTTATGGGCCGCCTATTGAATTGGGAATTAATCAAGGAGCATCTTTAGCTTCTGGTGCAAGCTTAAGCGTATTAACCTCAGTTTAATTAAACAATTTTCTTACCGGAGAGGAATAGTTTGCCTTTACCAACATTTGTATTTACTGGGATTTTATTTTTACAAAGAATGCAGTCTTTTGGTTCCATCGCATTAAATTCTAAGTTTATTAACGCATTTATTTTTTTAACTCCTACGTCTTTAGCTTTTACATTTCCTCTGTTTGCGATTACTCCAAGTCCTACAACTTTTCCTCCAGCTTTTTTTGTCATCTGAATTACTTTTTTCACACTTCCTCCAGTTGTTAAAATATCCTCTACAACTAAAACTTTTTTCCCTTTTACAAATGCGTCGTATCCTCTTGTGAAGGTGAATCCGCCTTCTCCATCTTTTTCTGCATAAACTCCCGGAATATCTTTTTTAAGAATTTTTGAAAGTTCATCTGCAGCGTCATGAGAAAGAATTACTCCTCCCATTGCAGGTCCTACAACTACTTCTATTCCGGATTTTTTAAAATCTTCTGCCCACATTTTTGCGAGTTCCCTAACTAATTTTGTATGAGGATAAATAGCGTCTTTATTAATATATTTATCTCCGTGTTTTGCAGAGACATAGACGAAATGTCCATCTGTTAAAACGGCATTTGCTTTAGCTAGAATCTTTTTAACTTTTTCTTCTCTTTTCATAAATATTTAATAATTTCGTTATTTAACTCAATTGTCTTTTTTCTTGCTACCGTAGCGAAATCGGTGCCTGAGCTCGCAAATATAATAGCACGGGAAGAGTGAATAATCATCCCTTGGTTTTTAGAATTTTTTCCAGCTTTCACAGTTTTTTCTACGTCTCCTCCTTGTGCTCCAATCCCCGGAATAAGAATTGGTATATCGCCAATTACCTTTCTAATACTTGCTAGTTCCTTTGGATATGTCGCGCCAACTACGATTGCGCAATTGCCGTTTGTGTTCCAGGTCTTGGAAACATTTTTTGCAACAGCCATGTAAAGAGGTTCGCCACTTTTATTCTTAATATCTTGAAATTCTCCTGCACCCGAGTTTGAAGTTCTTACTAAAATTATTATTCCGCGGTCTTTATAGTCCAGGAAGCTTTTTAATGCTTCTTTTCCGAAATATGGATTTACAGTGATAGCATCAAAACCTAATTTATCAAAAAATGCTTTTGCATATGAATCATTTGTGCTTCCAATATCTGCTCTTTTCGCGTCAATAATAGTTGGTACTTCTGGATGTTTTTTGTGAAGATAATTAATAGTTTTTTCTAGTGCTTTCCAGCCAAAAAGACCTTGTTCTTCATAATGTGCGATCTGAGGTTTGTATGCTACGACCAAATCATGAGTTGAATCAATAATCGCCTTATTAAATTGAAAGAATTGTTCATCAATTGTTTTAAATTTCCTTGTAATGCTTTGAGGGAGCTTTTCTTTTACGGGGTCTAGGCCTACACAAACAAACTTGTTTTCATTCCATTTATTTTCAAGTTTTTTGACGAATAAAGAGGTAGATATTTTTTTCGCCATATAGTGGGCAATAAAAACATTATAGTTTGCAAAAAGCATAAGTCAATAATTAATTTTACTTTTCTATCAAGCATTGCTGTGTTATATTTAATTTCTATATGCGAAAGTTAATTCTTTTTACGACCCCTCTTCTTATCCTCACAATTCTTTTTCTTCTAATAGTTTTAGTTATAAATAGGGATGCTGGGAAGGGCGCGCTTCAGGTAACATCAGTTCCTGAAAGCCAAGTGTTTTTGGATGGAAATTATGTCGGTAAAACTCCGCTTTGTCTTTGTGAATTAAAGGATCTTTTAAGAGTTGGAGAATATACTATTAAATTGGTCCCGGTCGATAAGGGTTTAAAGAATTTTGAACAAAAAATAACACTTTATAAAGGAGTTCTAACAGTGGTTGACCGGACTTATGACAAGGATGTGTCTGCATCTAGTGGCACTATAATTACTCTTTCTCCAATAGATGATGAGAATATAGCAGAGCTTATGGTGACGTCATTTCCTAGCAATGCCCGGGTAATTTTAGACAGTAATCCAGTAGGGGAAACTCCATATCTAATAAATTTAACGGCATCAGATCATGAGATAAAACTTCTTAAAGATGGATACAAGGAAAAAGTTATAAAAGTAAAAGGAGTTTTGGGGAAAAGACTAGAGGTAACAATGAGCCTTGGAATAAAGCTGGATGCAAAAGAAGTAGAGCAGCGAGCGAGCGCATCAGCTGTTACAACTCCTCAGGTCACAATTTTAGAGACACCAACTGGAGAGTTAAATGTTAGATCAGAAAATTCCGTTGGGTCAGAGTTGATAGGTACACTTTTACCGGGGGATAAAGTTGATTTAATCAGTGAGAAAGCTGGTTGGTATGAGGTAAGGCTCAAGGATGGGAAAACGGGCTGGGTGAGCGCCACATATGCTTCTAAAAATTAAGTACCGATAAAGTAGATTATGAAGATTACCATTAGAGCCCAAATACTAACTGTAATTAAAAGTGGTTTATCTGAGAATAAAACTTTTTCAGGACTTTCTCCCTCATGTTTTTCATAAATATCCTGAAGGTATCTCATAAGTCCATAAACAACGGGGATAATTGTAAGCATTAGCCATTTTCTTTGGAAGAAATTAGGTAAAATATCTTCTATAAATAATCCGAAAAATGGAAGATGTATGTCTTTAGGATCCTCTAAGAATGTAAATAAAGAATATGCGATAAAAGTACTGGTCGCAAAAATAGATGCGTATACATCAAGAAGCCTTTCTGAATAGTGAGATAAAGTTTTTCTAGTCGAAGATAAATTGTCGATTTTACTTGCAGCCAAAAGAGTGAGCTCTGATCTTCTTTTTCCAATAGCCAGGAATAGTGAGATGGAAATAGTTGTTAAGAGAAGCCATACGGAAATATGGAATCCACTTGCAAATTCTCCACCCAAAACTCTAAGGATGTATCCAGCAGCAATTGCCAAAATATCAATAACGGTAATTGTTTTTAGAATACTTGAATAAAGAATTTGGAGAAGAAGATATACTATTATAAATAAGAAGAAAGACGGATTAACAAAAACTGACATTGCTAGCGAAGAAACTATTAGGAAAACTGCAAGAACTGCTGCGAATTTTATATCAACATCTCCGTGTGCGAGTGGTCTGAATCTTTTAAAGGGATGCATCTTGTCATTTTTAATATCAAAGATGTCGTTTATTATGTAAGTGGCGGAGGATACTGCGCAGAAAATGAAGAACCCAACGATTACGGGGAATACTGCAGTTGGGTTAAATAGCTCTCCGGTAAAAGTAACGGCCGCAAAAATAGCAAAGTTTTTAACCCATTGACGAGGCCTAAGTAATCTTAATATGTTATATGCTTTGCGTCCCATTTTTCTTTCTAATTAAATAATTTAAAAATAACAAAGTTCCCCCTACGATAATTACAAGCATTATTATGGCAAAAATTTTGCCACGGCTTGAAAGAACTAGGGAAAGTGAACCAAATATAGCAGAAATTAGCCAGTAAAACAACGCAATTCTTCTTTGCCCTAAGCCCGAAGAAAGAAGAAGATGATGGAGGTGTTTTTTATCATGCCAGAACGGAGAATGGCCTGTTAGGATTCTTCTTCCAATTGTAAATGCGCCATCAGCAAGAGGCACTCCCATAACTAAAATTGCTGTCGCGAGTTTTGCGCTTGAAAGAATTGAAACGACAGCTAGAAGAAGATATATGGCAGTTGCTCCATATCCCGGGAAAATTTTTGCGGGGTGAAAATTATAAATTAAAAATCCTATTGCAGCTCCAGAAATAATAAAAGAAAGTGAAGTTGTGGTTTGCGTAAGATCATCTCCGGTGCCAAATCTAAGACTAAGGATTCCGATAAATATTGCGGAGATTGCTACAATTCCTGGCATTTGTCCGTCAACACCTTTACTCCAGTTAAGCATGTTCATAACCCAAACTATCCAGAGAACTGCAACAACATGAGAAAGAGTAATGACCATTCCAATTCCTAAAAATTCAATTGGAAGTTTAATTTCATTTAAGTAAAGAATTCCTCCAAGTGGATTTGTTATAAAATTCACGCTTACTCCGGCAGCGACAACGATCACTGCGCAAAGAATATTAACTATAAATCTTACATATGGTGAAATATCAAACTTATCGTCCAGCGCACCAACTACCAAAGAGATAAATGCTGCGATATAAATTGCAACTGTAATTTGATTGATCGGCAAAAAAATAATTCCCGCAAGAAGCGCACCAAGAAAAAGCGGAATCCCTCCGCCTCTTGGAATTGGTTTAGTGTGAATAACAGCAGGATGTTTTCGTACTTTTGGGTCATCGACTATTTTTAATTTTTTTAAAATTTTTATTGAAATTGGAGTGATAGCAGCGGTTACTAAGAATGCAACTAAAAATGGCAGGAAGATTAAATTATTTAAAATATTTTCCATTTATATAATTAGTGAAATTGTGCGAACGATAAAAAGAAAAGTTAAAAGAGCAGTTAAAAAACTTGTTATTGCGATTAATCTAGATATTAGTGGTGAGGTTGTGTAGCTAACTGCAGAGAGAATTATGTTTACAAAAAATATTAAAGACGTAATAATAGACGGAATAAAAATTCCAAAAGTGGAGCTTAATCTTTCCTCTCCCCAAGGCATCTGATTAAACACAGGAATTAGTGGGGGAAGCTTGCTTAAGTTAAATAAAATATAAGAAGCCGTGATGGAGATTATAATAAATGTAGCGATATATAATCTAAAAATTAATCTGTCTTTTTTTAAAGAATTAAAATACTTTTTCATAAATTTTTACACCCCTTATGTCAATTTTTTCTTCATAGTTAATAAGTTTCATTGGAAACTGCGGAACGTTCGGCATTACAACAATAAGCTTTGGTTCTTTTGTTCTAATGGCGTTTTCCATTTCAGATAATCCAGTTGGATAGTTAGTAATGTGATATGCGACAGTATAGCGCATGATTGGAGTTTTTTCTGCAAGTTTATAAACCTGAGCATTATTTCCCCAAATAAATACCGACTCACCCTTAGTGGTATGTGCCTTGATGTATCTAGCGAGGTCATAATCCCTTGGAGTGTTTCCATCGAAAAATGCTTGATAAGAAGACACATCTTTTTTATCGCTGCAAAACGCAATTAGATTTGTGTAATGTTGTATGATTTTACCCTTTAAATTAAAAGTATTAATTATTGCTAAGTATCCAATCACTAAAAATATTACTAATAAGATTCTTGTTTTCTTCTCTTCTATAATAGTACCCACCATTAAGCAGAAGCTTGGGAGAAGCATTATTAGGTAGTGCGTATATGGACGCTGTGCAAAGAATGCGCTGAATAAAGAGAACGCAAACCAAACAGTCGCAAACAAAACATTTCTTGGAATTTTTTTTCTTTTCCAAAAAACAAATCCTAAAAATGCCGCAAGTAGTCCAGCCTTAATATATAAAAGTCCTTGGGGGATTATAAATTCATTGCCGTATCCAACATATCCAACATTGCTAAAAAGAAAACCGTTAATAGCATCCTTGAAATTATTTGTCAGGAAAAAATAACCCAATATCGATACTACCGGAAGAACAAAGCCCGCTATGAAAGGCAAGGCTCTGTTGCCAAATTTATCTTTTAGATCTTTCTCATGATCAATTAATATAAAAAACAATAGAGCCATGAAATCAAAGACTGCTACGATTTTCGTTAAGAAGGCAAGGCTCATGAGGAACCCCGATAATAAATGAAATCTAAAATGCCAAGCTTTTTTAATATAATCTCCGGATACTATTATGTATGCAGAAACTAAAATTGGGAAAAGCATGAAATTTTCAGCATTGGCAATATTTCCTTCAATGAGTCTTGTGCCAAAAGCAAATGCATATAAAGATGTTGAAGTGATCGCCGCGTATTTAGATTTTGGAAGTAATCTTTTTACAACAAAATAAAAAGCCCAGACCGAGAAAAGTCCGAAAAATAATGAGAGGATTCTCAGAGCGTATTGATCAGAATTAAAAAGAGCATATAAGATATACAGAAGTGGAGGTTTGTTGTCCCAGGCGCCTGAGTATAGTTTTGCGCCGTCATTAATCAGCATTCCTACGGCCTGATAAATTCCTTCATCTCCATACCAATAAGGTTCAAAAAGACTTGGCCACCTTAGAAAAAAGAAGACTACGGAGATAATTAATAAAAACCAAAAGGATCTGCTTTTTTCAAGACGCGAAAAAAGTTTCATAATTTTTCAGTAACTTTATATTCCATTTTTCGTCCAAGCATTAGTTGCGTGTGAGAAATAATTGCAGGTAAAGAGTTGAGGAAAAATCCTGCAATTGGCATGAGGATAAACTCTAGAGGGAAAAGAAGTTCTCGGGTTCTAGATTTGCTTAAATGTTTTGGTCTATTTCTGTAATCGATTACTACCATGATAACTAATGCGATTAGAGATGTTGTAAGAATAATTCTTGCCATCACAGGAAGACTGTATCCAAGAGAGGTCCTTGAGAATTCCGGATTAACTAGCGTAATAACACTTGTAGCAATTGTTAAGATAAACCAATTTGCCGGCCAAAGAAAATGATCTAAAAGAACGTGAAAAAGAATTTTAGTCTTCCTAACAAATGGAACTCCCGGAACCGTAAGCCACCATTTTATGAATAGAGGATCATCCGATGCGCCATAACTCCAACGTCTAATTTGAGAATATTTATTCTGAAGACTTCCAATATAGGTTGGAGAAAGAGGAGAGTCCATGGAGGTTTTTAGGAAAATTGGGTTTGCGGAAATGTCGCCCTTCATCATAAAAAAAGCTTTAAAGAAAACTCTATAATCTTCTGGAATTACATCAGTGTCCCAGTATCCAATTCTTTTTAATAAAAGAAAGGAGAGTGAATATGTGGATGTGGCAATTAGTCTGTCTCCTTGGACTAAGAGGCCAGTTCTGTGAAGACTTGAGAAGAATGAAAATACTCGACTTGCTGCAGGAACACTCCAGAAATTATTATGATCTACGTTTGCTGATTGCCAAAACCTGTTGTATCTTTTTTCTTCTCTTAAGAAGTCATAACCTAAATAAGCAAAATATTGTCTATCAAACATTGAGTCTGCGTCAGCAGTTGTAACTGTCGTGTAATTTACGTCAATAATATTTGTGTCAATTAAAATTTTATTTATTTCTTTTCCTGCGAATGATTCATTTGAAGATTTTCCCTTTACTTCTCCTGGAATATCAGGATGATATGCTGCATAAATTCCGCCAAATACATTTTCAAAATCTTTTATAATTTTTGAAGCTTTTTTATGCGCTGTGTCTTCTCTTTTTTCCATCGCTAAGACTACATAAATTCTTTTCGATGGAAAAGTTTGAGCTGCAATAGTTCCTACGATTCTTCTTAGTTTTTCTTCTGTCTCTTTATAGTTTGGAATAATAATTACGTGATTTATTTTGTCAAAATCCGCAAGTTTTTCTCCTTTTTCAAGCCAGTTTTGTGACTCTGCTTCTTTAATTTTTTTAGAGCCAAGATATGCTGTGAACATTAAGGAGAAAGATCTATAGAACCAGTAAACATCAAAAAATAGAATAAAATAAGCTACTAGATATGGGACAAAAATGGAGCCCCAAACAGGAAAGAGGATCAGGGTCCAAGATGTGATTCCAGGAAGAGCTAATAGGGATCTATGTGTTTTGATAGGATAACGAGTGAAGATTCTGTTAAAAAATTCTGTCATAAATGGTTTGGGTTAGGATACTAAATTGAATAGTCTCTTTGCGTTTTCTGAGGTTTTAGCCTCAACTTCTTTGGAATCAATACCTTTAATTTTACCTATTTGTGCTGCGACAATTATAACATAGGAAGGAATGTTGCGACTATGTCTATGAGGAACGGGCGTTAAGTAAGGTGAGTCTGTTTCGGTAACAATTCTATCTATTGGAGTATTTTTAATTAAATCTGAGAGCCTAGTGTCTTCGCCTTTGGCGATTCCGTCATATGTAATGTTCCCGTCAAATCCCACCAGAAAACCTAATTTAAGAACTTTTTCTAGAAAATCAACCGACCCTGACATGCAGTGAAACATACCTGGTTTGGTTTGATCTATTAATGAAGAGTGGGTATTTAAGATTTCTAAAATATCATTTCCGGCTTGTCTGTTGTGAATTTGCAGAGGCAATTTAAGTTTGTGTGCGAGTTCCAGTTGTTTTATGAAGACTTCTTTTTGAAGATTTGGTTCAACTATTCCATTTGAGGCATAAGAATAGTAGTCTAGTCCTATTTCCCCGATTGCTAGAACTTTTTTTGATGATTTAGCTATTTTTTCAAGTTCTTTATCCCAACCAGTTTGCACTTTATCCGCATGATGAGGGTGGATTCCGATAATTGCATACAAATTTTCGTATTTTTCAGCAAGTTCTACAGCTTTTTGACTTGATTCAAGACTTGTCCCAGTATTAATTATTATTTCTACGCCATCTTTTTGAGCCTGTTTTATTACAATATCGAAATCTTTGGCGAATGATTTGAAGTTAAGATGACAATGTACGTCTACCATAATACTAATTATATAATTTCCGCTTGACAAAGTCCTGAGAAAGTTGCTTAATATAATTAATGGCAAAAAGAAAACAATACAAACACTTCAAGCTTTACACAGACCAGAACATCATGGGTGTTGTAATGTTTACCATGCTCGCAGGTATGGTTGGAGTATTAATCGGAGCATTTTTACTTTATTCTTCAGTAGGTCAAGCAGTTCTAGGCGTCTCAACTCCTTAAGCCAAGTTTTTCTTCACAATTTTATTCTCATTAATAGCATTTATTGTTTTAACTCAAATCATAATTATTAGGTTATAATATTTTTGGTGAAAGCTTTCATTAAAAGTCTAAAGAAAAATAAAGAAATTTGGCTTGCAATTGGAATATGTTTTTCATTCTTTATTGCCTACCTGACGCTTGGTTTAGTTAAGCATTCCCACTTCCTTACAGGTTATGATCTTTCGCTTGTTAATCAAGTAACTTGGGAATATAGCCGTTTTATTTCTCCTGTCATGACCGGACATGCATACGCTTTTATGCCCGCATTTTACGATCACATTGAATTTATTTACTTACTCTTGTCTCCTTTTTATTGGATTTTACCTGACGCTAGAACGTTGATAATTCTCCAGGCATCAGTAGTTGCAGTTTCTGGATATTTTATCTTTTTACTGGCAAAAAAACATAAAATTAATTTATTTGTTTCTCTGTCACTCATGTTTGCCTACTTCACATTTTATGGTGTTCAATTTGCGCTTTGGTCAGACGTTCATAGTCTTGTTTTTGGCGCAAGTTTTTTAGCGATATTTATTTACTTTCTAGATACAAATAGAAATAAATTGGCATTTCTATTTTTTCTGCTTGCTATAACCAGCAAGGAAGATATTGGCTTTATAACTTTATTTATTTCCTTTGTTTATCTTCTGTTATCTAAAAGAAAAATTAATTTACTGTTTATGTTAATTTCCGCTGCATACATTTTTATAATATTTTTTATTTATTATCCAAATTTTACATGGGGCTATACATATGCTGGGGACAGCGGATTATTATCAGGAATTGATCCAAGGGAATTTATAGATACTCCGGAAAAAAGAGATGTATTTTTCTATTCTTTTATCTCTAATGGATTTATTTCATTATTAAATCCGTTCTATCTGTTCCCATTCTTGGCAGATCTGGGCCATTATTTTGTGTTAGGTAATGAAAGAGTGACATCTGCTCAGGGGCTTTTTGGGCACTACAGATTTACCTCATCTCTTTTACTTATTTGGCCAACAATTTTAATAATCGGAAAATATAAAAAACTAAATAATAAATATCTCTCTCTTTATATATTATTTTTTGCAGCCCTCACTACATACATGCTTCATGCGCCATTAACTTATTTAACAAAAAGTTGGTTTTGGACAACTCCCTCTGGAGTTAAGAATATTAATCAGGCGATTGAGGCTTTGCCAAAAGATGCATATGTTGTGACGCAGGTAAATATTTCTCCACACATTTCTAACCGAAAATTAATTGTGACGATGTGGGGAGAGGGAAAAGATTTTAGTAAAAACTCTCCATGCCGAGAGCCTAGCTGTAAGTGGTTTAAGTGGGCAGGTGAACCGCAGTATATGATTGTCGACACATCTCCTGAATGGAATATAATTAACCTTTTAGCAACTCGAGAAGATTTTATTGATGGACTAAATAATATGGAAAAAACGGGCACTATTAAGATATATAAAGAATTTGGTTCAGCAAAGATTTACACAGTTGAAAAGCGTCCATTTTAGTTTTTAAAGATTATAGTTTCATTATGATTAGATTAGAAGGAGATTCAAGGGGAATATCTTCAGCGCAAATTAGACATCCCGATAGGGGAATATTAGCTCCTAATCACATATCAAGTCTCATTTTAATTGCGCAAGGAAATACTTATCCTGAGGTGGCAAAATTAAGAGGAGTTAGCGTTCAACAGATTAAAAATGTAGCTAATGAATTGAGAGGCAGGCTGGGTGTGTCAACTATGCCGGAGGCTATAGAAAGAGCGGCAGATTTAGGAGTTATAGATCTTAGAGCGATGGTTAGTTCAGGTTTTGACCCATCTGTATTTAGTTCTTTTGGAGAAAGTGACAGAGTGGTTATTGATGGAATTTCTAAAGGGAAACCCTATAAAGAAATTAGCGCCGAGCTAGGTGTTTCAGAGAGTATGGTAAAAAATAGAGCTGCTTCAATAGCTAAGCTTATTGGTGCAAAAGGATCATCTCATATGGCAACACATTTTTTTTTCGCAAAGCAAGTGAAAAAAGAAGAAGCTATTGTTCGGGGAGAGGACCCCTCCCGGGTAGATGTTTTTGGTCCATTGCAAGAAGTGTCCCACGCTAAGAAAGGTTTAATCGAGATAGATAAAAAGTTGTCTCCGAGAGAAAAGAGTGCGCTTGAGCTAGCTGGTAAAGGCTTCTCAGAAAAGGGTATCGGGGGTATTTTGGGGCTTTCTAAGAATACAGTTAAGCAATATCTTGCTCACGCAAGAGCAAGGTTTGGAGTTGGTACTACAAGAGGTCTTCTCGTTGAAGCAATAAACTTAGGAATGATAAACGTAGAGTTTGCTATTTCTCAAGGTATCGAGGCGGAGGCTTTGGGTGAATTAGATATGGCTGAAAGAAAAATTCTATCCAGCTTAATGATAGACAAGCCAATGGTAGACTTGGTTAAGGAGCTTGGTATGTCTTATTCAGATTTTGATAAAGCTTTAATAATTGTTTTGGGGAAAATTAAAGCTTTAAATCCTGCCCAAGCAGTAGTTATGTTACTTAAGATTAAAAAAGAAGGTTATATTGAAGATGGTAAATTCGAGGGATTTACTTTTAATCATCACGTAAAGGTAAATGAGGTTGCTTAAATTCTTGGGAAAAGTGGTGAGGTCGATTTAATGTTTTTTTCTTTAAAAATATTCTGAATTTTTTCTGATGTTTCTGGCAAGAATGGTGATAGTTCAAATGCAATTTGATTAATTTTTTCCACCCAATCTTGTAATAGTTCTCTAAGTTTTTCTAAGTCTTCAACTTTCCAAGGTTGTTCTTTTTCAATCTCCTGATCAATTTCAGAAATTCTTCCCCAAGCGCTATTTAAGAATTCATTAAATTTATATTCTTCAAATGATTTTTTATATTCTTCACTGATTTGAGGTTTTGAAATTTCATTGAATGTTACTTTTTCACAAAGTTTCGCAACACGGGCGACTAGATTTCCTAAGCCGTTTGCTAAATCAGAATTATATACTTCTATAAATCTTTCTTCGGTAAAATCTCCGTCATCAGTTGTCGGAATTTGGGAAAGCATATAATACCTAAATGGTTCAAGTCCATACTTATCTGCTATCTCAAAAGGATCAATAACATTTCCTAGCGATTTTGACATTTTCGCTCCGCCACTTTGTACAAATCCATGAACCAATACTGTTTTTGGTATTTTAAGTCCTGCGGACATTAGCATCGCTGGCCAATAAATAGTGTGAAATCTATTTATATCTTTTCCAATTACATGGACATCTGCCGGCCACCATTTTTCAAACATTTCCTGATCAATTCCATATCCAATTCCAGTAATGTAAATGGCAAGTGCATCGAACCACACATACATTACCTGTGAATCATCTCCTGGTACAGGAACGCCTACTCCTTTCGCTCTTTCTTTATTTCTAGAAATACTAAAATCTTCAAGCCCTTGTTTTATGAAAGATAAAATTTCATTTCTTTTGCTAATTGGCACAATTTTAAGCTCATTTGATTCGATCAGTTTTAATAATTTTTCTTGATAATTTGATAATTTAAAAAAATAATTTTCTTCTGTAACTTTTTCAGGAGCTTTTTGATGATCTGGGCATTTTCCCTCCGTTAACTCCTTTTCTGTTTTAAAACTCTCGCACCCGACGCAGTAAAGACCAGTGTAAGACTTTTTATAAATGTCCCCGTTTTTGTTACATAATTCCCAAAGTTTTTGAACACCAGGGAAATGATGCTTGGAGTCGCTCCCTCTTTCAAAAACATTGAGTTTTACACCAAGTTTTGCGTATGAATCTTCAAATACTTTCGAGTTTCTATCGAGAAGTTTTTGCGTAGGAATTCCTTCGGCTTCAGCCGTCTGGACATTTTTAAGTGCATTTTCATCGGCCCCAGAAAGAAGAAGAGTTTCTTCTCCCAGTAATTCATGATAATTGCGAATTACATCTGCTTGGAAATATTCTAATGCGTGTCCAATGTGTGGCTTTCCATTTACATAAGGGATCGCTGTTGTAATATAAAATTTGCTCATGTTAGCTTTGATTTTAACAGAAAGGAAGCTAGTAAGTCTAATAGATTACTTTTTTTTGATTAGGAAAAGTTCGATTGTAATTAGTAATGCAATTGATAGAGTTAGGAAAATCCAATGGGTTAGGCCGATTAGGCGCATTAATAGATATCCCAAGACTATTAGTGTAATTGCTACACCGTGTTGTTTTCCTATAAATATAAAAGTAGACAATGAAAAAATTAGAAGACCCAGTGTTGCGAAGAAAATTGGGAGTATTGGGATCGTAACTGCGGAAATTTGAAATTTGTGAAACGGGGAAAAGTTTACAAAAAGATAAGTGGTGATAATTGTAAGCAAGATAGCAATTAATAAATAAATATAATTGTGTCTTTTTCTGGCAATTGGTTTAAGTTTTTTTCTTGTTTTTCCTAAATTCTCCACAAGAATTAGTATAACATTTAAAACCCTCTTGACAGGAATTAGCAGACGTGCTATATTACTGCTAAGTCCAATTTAAGACGTTAAATTGAATACTGCTAACATCTAACGACTAACTTCTAACGCAAATAAACGATATTGTTAGTAGTTAGAAGTCAGAAGTTATTAGTTAAAATTATGCATGATTTGACACAGCGTCAAATAGAGATTTTAAAGTCTCTAATTGAGGAGTACATTGAAACGGCAGAACCAGTAGGCTCTGAGACTCTTGAGAAAAAACATTCTCTCTCAGCTTCGCCTGCAACAATTCGAAATGAAATGGTGAGATTAACCGATTACGGTTATCTTAAAAAGACTCACATTTCATCAGGCAGAGTTCCTACCCCAGCTGCAATGAAATTTTACGTAAAGCAGCTCATGAAGGAGAAGGATCTTTCGGTTGCAGAAGAAGTCTCGATGAAAGAGAAAGTCTGGGATATAAGAAATAAGGAGGCAGAATTTCTTAAAGAAGTAACCAGAGCGCTCGCAAATAAAACAGGAGCAATCGCAATTGCAGCAACCGATAACGGAGAATATTTTATTTCAGGTTATGCAAATTTGCTTGAGATGCCAGAGTTTTTCGATATAGACATAACGAAAACTTTGCTTTCAGCAATTGACGAGTTTGAATGTTTTAGAATTCTTTTCGCAGCAGCCGGAACTGACAGTGAAATACAGGTTCTTATGGGAGACGATCTTGGCCCAACTTTGGCAGGTCCATATGGATTTGTATTTAAAAAGTACACAACGCTGGAGCACGGTGGAGGAGAAATTGGAGTAATTGGTCCAACGAGACTTAACTACACTCAAGTTGTGCCAACCGTTAGATATTTTGGAAATTTAATAGAAGAAGTTGCAAAGGGATGGTAATGATGACAAAGAAAAATGATACAGAAGAAAATTTGGATGAAGAAAGTATTGAGATAGACGTTGAAAACGATCAGTTAAAGAACCTTGAAAATCAATTAAAAAGAGCACTTGCTGATTATCAGAATCTTGAAAGAAGGATAACAGAGGAGAAAAGTGCTTGGATAATGGCAGCAAATAAAGATTTGATCTTGAAACTTTTACCAGTTTTAGATAATCTATTTCTTGCACAGAAACATATTACTGACGCCGGTCTAGATCTTTCTATTCAGAAATTTTTAGACGCCCTTTATAATGAGGGAATGGAGCGGATCGAAACCAAAGGCAGGGATTTCGACCCACACTTGATGGAATGTGTTTCGGTGCAAGAAGGAACAGAGGATAAAGTACTTGAAGAGGTAAGACCTGGATTTAAAATAAATGATACAGTTCTTAGACCAGCCCAAGTAATTGTAGGAGGACAAAAAAACTAATATGGCAAAAATAATTGGAATTGATTTAGGTACAACAAACTCATGTGTAGCCGTTATGGAAGGTGGAGCACCAAAAGTGATTCACTCTAGAGAAGGCCGCAACACTATCCCTTCAGTGGTAGACCCAGTAAGTCACGTTGTGGGAGATGTAGCAAAGCGTCAGCTCGTTCTTAAACCAAAAAACACAATCTTTTCTATTAAAAGACTCATGGGTAAAAAGTTTAAGGATGAGAGTGTTCAATTTGATTCGAAATGGCTTCCATACACTATTAAAGAGGGAAGAGAAGGAATGGCGACAGTTGAAGTAGATGGGAAAACTTTAACTCCTCAGGAAGTTTCAGCAATGATTCTTCAGAAAATAAAGGCTGATGCGGAATCTTATTTGGGAGATAAAGTAACTCAAGCTGTGATTACGGTGCCAGCATATTTTGATGATTCTCAGCGTCAAGCTACAAAACAAGCTGGAGAAATCGCAGGCCTTGAAGTTCTAAGAATTATAAATGAGCCTACCGCAGCAGCGCTAGCTTATGGTTTGGACAAGAAAAACGCACACACAATTGCTGTTTATGATCTTGGAGGGGGAACTTTTGATATCTCAATTCTTGAACTTGGAGAAGGAGTTTATGAAGTTAAATCCACAAATGGAGATACTCATCTTGGAGGAGACGACTTTGATCAAGCAATTATTGATTACTTAGCAGAAGAATTTAAGAAAGAGAATAATGTAGATCTTAAAAAAGATCCACAAGCTCTTCAGAGACTTAGAGAGTCAGCTGAAAAAGCTAAGATTGAATTATCAACTTCACAAGAAGCTCAAATTAATCAGCCATTCATTACTCAGGGAGAAAATGGCCCACTTCATCTTACAACTACTCTAACTCGTGCAAAATTAGAGCAAATCGTAGATCCTTTAGTTCAGAAAACTCTAAAACCAGTAGAGCAGGCTTTAAAAGACGCAAAAGTAAAAGTAACTGAGATTGATGAAATAGTTTTGGTCGGAGGAATGACCAGAATGCCAAAGATTGTCGAGACAGTAACTAAATTCTTTGGAAAAGAACCAAATAAATCGGTAAATCCAGACGAGGTTGTAGCAGTTGGTGCTGCAGTTCAGGCTGGAGTATTAGGCGGAGAAGTTAAGGATGTGCTTCTATTAGATGTTACGCCTTTAACTCTTGGAATTGAGACTTTAGGGTCAGTTTCTACTCCTCTTATTTCAAAAAATACAACTATTCCTACTTCAAAGTCTCAGGTTTTCTCAACTGCTGCAGATAATCAAACACAGGTAGAAATTAATGTTTTGCAGGGTGAGCGCGCAATGGCAGCCGATAATAAGTCACTTGGACGTTTTATATTAGACGGAATTCCACCAGCTCCACGAGGCGTACCACAAGTAGAAGTTACTTTTGATATCGATGCGTCTGGTATCCTAAACGTAAAAGCTCAAGATAAAGCTTCAGGAAAAGAACAAAGTATTAAAATTACAGGTTCAACAGGCTTAACTGATGAGGAAATCGATAAAATGACAAAGGATGCTGAAGCTCATGCAAAAGAAGACGAGGATAAGAAGGCTATGGTTGAGGCTAAGAATCAGGCTGATTCACTTATCTTTACTGCAGAAAAAAGTCTAAAGGACGGCGGAGATAAGGTGCCAGCTGAGCTAAAGACTGAGGTTGAGGATAAAATTAAATCTCTAAAAGATGTTTTGAATTCAGATTCTAAAGAGGAAATCGAAACAAAAACAAATGAATTGTCAGAAAGTCTTCAGAAAATTGGACAGCAAATGAATTCTGCAGGTCAAAATCCTGAGAGTGCAACGCCAGAAGATGCTTCTAGTTCTGAAAATACTGAGGCTAACGGAGAAAATCCAAAAGAAGAAGAGAAGAAAAAAAATCCAGACGAACCAGTCGAAGGCGAAGTAGTAAATTAACCCCTTAAACCTCTAAAATGGTATAATTCAACCTAATATGTGTGGAATTTTTGGATACGTTGGTAAGAAAACAGACACCCCAAATATGATTCTTGATGGGCTCAAGCTTCTGGAATACAGGGGCTATGATTCATGGGGAATTGCTGTAAAATCTGGAGATAAAATTCAGGTAGAAAAACATGTTGGAAAAATAGGAGACGCTAAGGTAAATTTACCGGAAAGTGAGATTGGAATAGGGCATACTCGTTGGGCGACTCACGGAGGCGTAACTCAGGAAAATTCACACCCACATTTAGACTGCACGGAAAATATAGCAGTTGTGCATAACGGAATAATTGAGAATTATAAAGAAATAAAAGATGATCTTTTGAAAAAAGATCACAAATTCCACTCAGAAACTGACACTGAGATTTTCCCCCATCTTATAGAGGAGTTTATTAAATCTGAAGATTTAAATTTTACTGATGCTTTTAGAATTGCTTTTAATTCCATAAAAGGCCTTAATGCAATTGTCGCAATTAACACAAAAACAAATGAAATTGCAGCTGCAAAAACCGGTTCACCTCTCGTAGTGGGAGTAGGAGAAGACGCTTTTTATATTTCTTCAGATCCAAATGGAGTCGCAGTGCATACTGATAAAGCACTGTTTATTAAGGATCATGAAATGGTGGTTATCGGAAAAAGTCTTCAGCTTTTTTCTCTTCCGGATGGGTTAAGTGTAACGCCCGCTTTGGAAACTTTGGAAAAAGCTCTTAAAGAAGAGGGGATGGGAGAATTTCCTCACTTTATGATTAAGGAAATAACTGAGCAATCCCAAGTTTTGGAAAACATCGCAAATAATTATTCTCCTCAGATTGAGAAATTAGGGAAGAGTATAAAAAATGCATATGGAACTTATTTTATAGGTGCTGGAACTGCATATTTTGCATGTTTAATGGGAACTTATTTATTTTCAAAAATTGCAAAAATTCACGTAAATACTGCACCAGCCTCTGAATTTAACTATCTCGAAGATTTTTTAACAGAAAAAAGTCTGATTATCGCTCTGTCTCAATCCGGAGAAACAATTGATGTGGTTGAGCCACTTCAAAGAGCAAAGAAAAAAGGAAGTAAGGTAATTGCTATAACAAACGTAAAAGGGTCTTCGATTTACAGAATGAGTGATGAGCAAATGCTTTTAGGAGCGGGTTCTGAGAGGGCTGTTGCTTCAACTAAAGTTTTCTTAGCAAAACTTGGAATTCTCCTTATGCTTTCATACGCTATGAAAGGGGAGGTTGAGAAAGGAAAAGAATTAGTGGAAAAAGCGTCTAAAGAAATTAAAAGAATTTTAGAAGAAGATAGTTTAGAAAAAATAAAAAAAGTTGCATATTTCTTGGGTGCACATGAGCACATTTTCATAATTGGACGGGGAGCTTCATATCCAGCAGCGCTTGAGGCCGCGCTTAAAATTCGCGAAGTGAGCTACCTTCATGCAGAAGGATTAGCCGGAGGAGAACTAAAACATGGATCAATAGCATTAATCTCTAAAGGAACTCCAGTTATAGTTTTTGCGCCAAATGATGAAACATATCAAGCTGTAATTTCAAATGCAATGGAGGTTAAGGCGAGGGGCGGAGTAATAATTGGTGTAAGCCATGAAAATAACGATGTTTTTGATCATTTCATTGTAGTTAAAGATATTGAAGAAGGAAGTTTGATTGCTCAGATTTTACCTGCTCAGATCATAGCTTATTATTTAGCTGTAATGAAGAATTATGATCCAGATAAGCCACGAAATCTTGCAAAAAGCGTAACTGTAAAATAAAAATTTATGGCAAAAGATTATTATCAAATTTTAGGAGTAACAAAAGGTGCAAGTGAGACAGATATAAAAAAGGCATACAGAAAGCTTGCGCTTGAGCATCATCCTGATAGAAATAAAGGAGATAAAACGTCAGAGGAGAAGTTTAAGGAAGTAACTAAGGCATACGAAGTTTTGTCAGATCCAGCAAAAAGACAATCTTATGATCAATTTGGTCATGCTGCTTTTGAGCAGGGAGCAGGTCAACAGGGACCATTTGGAGGTGGTGGAAATCCATTCTCAGGCGGTGGACCATTCTCATACACATATACTACGGGTGGAAATGCTGGGGGTTTTGACTTTGGTGGAGGAGCAGATCCATTTGAAATATTTGAGCAATTCTTCGGAGGTGGAAATCCATTTGGTAGGCAGCAAAGAAGACCCGTATATTCTCTTCAGATAGATTTTATGGACGCTGTTAAAGGGGTTACGAAAAGAATAACAGTTGAGGGAAAAACCGAGACTGTAAAAATCCCCGCAGGAATAGACAATGGGCAGCGTGTGAGATTTGGGACTTACGATGTTCTAATTGAAGTCAGATCGGATAAGAGGTTTAGGAGAGAAGGACAAAATGTGGTAACTGAGGAGGAGATTTCATTCCCGCAAGCGGCACTTGGAGTTGAAATAGATGTTGAGACAGTGGACGGTAATGTTAAGCTAAGAATTCCTTCAGGAACTCAGCCAAATACTGTAATTAGGCTTGCACAAAGAGGGATACCAAGTGTAAACGGAAGAGGAAAAGGTGATCATTATGTGCAGGTAAAAGTGGTGGTGCCTAAAAGTTTGTCAGCACACCAGAAAGAATTATTAAAAGAATTTGATAGTACCAAGAAAAAATCCGGGTGGTTTTAGCGTTCTTTAGTTGGTGGTCTTCCTTCCATTCCTATTCTTGCGAGGTACGTTTCTCTTTCTAAGATAGCAGCCCTTAAAACTGTTTCCCTCGGCATTAAAAATAATGGATAGTCAGTTGTTCCATCGACCATAAGTGACTGATCAAATGTTTGTCCATCTCCAAGCACTTCAGTCTGTACTCCATATACTGAACTCCCGCCACTTTGAAGAACAACAGATGAAAGGTGTGCTTCTTTTCTCCATGCTAGTTCTGGTCCTACTTCTCCCTCTACTAATTCCCAATTTCTAATAAATTTTCTTGCTTCCTCATCAATTTTCCAAATAATGCCATTAATTCTAGGGCCTCTTTCAGGAATAGCTACGTAGGTTCTGAAATCAGGCCCCCATGCTTCTTCTAAAATTCTCCTAGGATTAGTCGGTATCTGATCTAGTCTTTGTATTTCCAGACGATGATCCATTAGAACTGCAGGTTTGCCTTTTAGATCACTTCTACCTGTAATTGCCTCCATCATAGCTGGATCAGCATTGGCCCCGTATCCAAAATAGTAAATAAATGCTGTATTCATTTTTGTATGTGGCATTAAACATCAAATCCTTACAAAAAGCAAATAATTTAATACATATTGCAATTTTCAAGCTTTGGATTATATAATCTGCTCCTGCTCTATGTATGGCTGAACGAATTGGGGTAGGGGTTAGAGGTGCAGGAACAGTAGGTGGAGGAGTAATCCGAGAGCTTATAAAAAATGGTCCCGATTGGGGACTTGAACTTCGAGGTGTAGCAGTTAATAATCCTGCAAATCCAAATAGAGAGTTTGATGGTCCACATTACACAACTTCAAGTCAGCTTTTGGAAGATCCAAATATTAAAATAATAGTTGAGGCTACAGGTGGAGTTATTCCGGCTATTTCTGCTGCGTTTATGACGGATGCTATGGGTGCTGGTAAAAGCGTAGTTACTCCTGCAAAAGCGCCTGTTGCGTTATATCCGGATCAGCTGTTTGAAGCTGCCAGACAAAATAATGTGGATTTTCAATTTGAAGGCACAGTTGGGGGTGGAATTCCTGTGGTAAATACTCTAAGAAGAAGAACAAATGTCGATCGTGTAATGGGAATAACGGGAATAGTTAACGGGACTACAAATCATATCTTGACGCAAATGAGAGACAGAGGAATGAGCTTCGAAGATGCGTTAGCTGAAGCGCAAGCTGCTGGATATGCTGAAGCTGATCCTACCTCTGACATTGAGGGACAGGATGCTGCTTTTAAGCTCGCGATTCTTTTTATGCTAGGCTTTAACTCAATTGTGAATCCATTGACAATTGAGAGGAAAGGGATATCTGATGTCACAGCTGCAGATTTGCATTTTGCAAATAATTATGTAGGAGACGGTAACACGACACACGACATAAAACTTCTAGCAATTGCCAAAAGAAGAGATGACGGACTTTTTGAGGCAAGAGTCACTCCAGCAATTATAAGAAGGGATAATCCCTTAGCATCAGTAAATGGCGTATTTAATGGGGTAAAAGTAGACTGGGAGCTTGCAGATTCACAGATGTATACTGGTCGTGGTGCAGGAAGAGACGCTACAACCAGCGCAGTCCTGGAAGATATTAGAACTGCTGCTGTAAATTTAGGAAAAGGACCTGATGACTTGCCAACTTTAGACGGACAAGCGGAATTAGAAGAGCCTGAAGATATTCAGAGAGCAGGATATATAAGAATGCTTTTAGCTCACAAACCTATGAGCGCTGGAGAAGCATATATGATTATGGGTGAAAGTGGATTGAATATTACCGATATTCAGCAGGAAAGGCAGTTTAAGACAGTAGTTAATGGAGAGCCACATATACCAGATATTGTTGTTTTTGAACCAGCCAGACAAGAAGTTATACAGTCTGCACTAGAGGATTTGTCATTTAGCGATCGAGTCGAAGGTACTCCTGTTTTTATTCCATTCGAAGGATAGAAATTAATTCTGTTATAATTTCTTCATGAAGTACTTGCAAATCACCGTAAATACACCAATTGATTTTTCAGATAAGGTTCGTGATGCGATGAGCGAAGCGGGGGCTGGTAAAATTGGTAATTATTCAAATTGCTCTTTTTCTACAAAAGGCACAGGTTATAGTATGCCAAATGAAGGAGCAAATCCAGCGATAGGTGAAATTGGAAGAATTGAATTAATAGAAGAAGAAAGAATTTTAACATTTTGTAAAGAAGAAGATTTGGAAAAAGTAACGGAAGCTATAAGATCTGCTCATCCATATGAAGAGCCATTAATTACGATTTGGCCTGTCGAAATTATATGAAATATATTGCTGTTTTTTGCTCATCCAGGGATTTAGATCCTAAATACATTGAGCCTGCTAAGGAGTTTTCTAGACTTCTAGTACAGCATGGATATCATTTGGTCTTCGGTGGGTCTGATACGGGGCTTATGAAAGTAGTCGCTGATGAGGTAAGAAAAAACGGTGGAGAAGTAATTGGTGTTTCTATGCAGGTTTTTCACAATGTAGCTAGAAAAGATGTAAGTGAAATGATTGTTGCAAATGACTTAGGTCAAAGAAAAGCCATAATGTTAGATAAGGCGGTTGCGATCGTAGCATTGGTAGGCGGACTAGGAACTTTAGATGAACTTCTTCACATAGCAGAACTTAAAAGACAAAAACATCATGAAAAGCCAATTGTGGTTTTGGACACAGATAATTTTTATGAAGGCTTAAGAGTCCAATTTAAGAAAATGGAAGACGATAAATTTAACGCTTTTGATATGCGGGAATACATAATGTTTAGAAATACTCCTCAAGAAGCGATAGATTTTATTAACGAAGAACTTGATAAATGATAAAATTTCCAGGACTCATCGATCCGCATGTCCACTTAAGAACTCCTGGCCAAACTCATAAAGAAGATTTTTTAACTGGCACTAAGGCTGCGATTGTTGGGGGGTTTACAGCAGTAATTGATATGCCAAACAACAAAATACCAATTACCAGTTACCAATTACTAATTGAAAAAGAAAATATTGCGAAAGAGAAAATAGTATCTGATATTGGATTTTATTTTGGTTCGCTCGGTGATAATTTAGCAGAATTTGAAAAAGTAAAAGATAAGGTAATGGGACTGAAATTATATCTTAATCAAACGACAGGCGGATTTATTATTGATCAGAAAAGTTTGACACGAATTTATGATGCATGGTCTGGTCCTCCGATTCTTGTTCATGCTGAGGAAGATGTCATAGATTTGGTAATTGAAGTCTGCGAAAAAACAAAAAAGAAAACTCATATTTGTCATGTTAGTTCAGCTGAAGAATTAGAAAAAATTATAATTGCTAAGAAAAAAGGTTTGCCAATAACTTGTGGAGTGACACCTCATCATTTATTTCTGACAGAAGAAGATGTTGATCGCCTGGATACTTTCGGGCTTATGAAGCCTCCTGTTTATGATGGATTTTCAGATTTTGCATTTAAAAATTTAAAATGGATTGATGTTATAGAATCAGACCATGCGCCACATACAAAAGAAGAAAAAAATTCAGAGAATCCACCGTTCGGAGTTCCAAATTTAGAAACCACATTGGGTTTGTTATTGTCCGCAGAATCAAAAGGCTTACTAACAATTGAAGACATAAAGCGACTTTGTCATGATGGGCCATCAGAAATATTTAGAATAAAACAAGATTCTGAAATAGAGGTAGATGAAGATGAGGAATGGACTGTTGATGGAAATCGTTTGGAAACTAAATGTAATTGGTCTCCATTTGAAGACTGGAAACTAAAAGGAAAAGTTAAGAAAGTCTATATTAGAAAAAAATTAGTATTTGAAAATGGACAATTTCTCGTAGAATCAGGATTTGGAAAAGTGCTATAATTTTCGGGATGTTAAAGCCATTTTTTGACCCTCTAAAAACTTACGAAGAAAATTATAAAAAAGGCCCCTTTGGAGAATTCGCAAATAAAAAAGTTTATAAAGAAAAAGGTGCACCGGATCATTATTTATTTGGTCTTCCAATTTTTACTCCTTTTGGAATTCCAGCAGGTCCACTTTTAAATTCTAAATATGTAAACGCAGCCTTAGATAAAGGATTTGATCTTGTGGAATATAAAACTGTTAGAACTAAATTCCGCTTATCAAATGAATGGCCAAATGTTCTGGCTGTAAAAGTTAAAGGAAATTTAACATTAGAGATGGCAGAAAAAGGAGTTATTGGAAATCAGAAATATGGAAATCCACTAGCAGTAACAAATTCTTTTGGAGTTCCATCGATGGATCCAGAAGTTTGGCAAAAAGATTTAGCAAAAAGTGTTAAGCATGCAAAAAAAGGACAAGCTGTGATTGGAAGCTTCCAGGGAACGACTGAAGGAGATGTGAATAAATTTATTAAAGATTATGCTCTTGCTGCTAAATTGGTAAAAAAAACTGGAGTAAAAGTAATGGAGGTAAATTTATCTTGTCCAAATGAAGGATCTTCCCACTTAGTTTGCTTTGATGTTCCAAGGACGGTGGAGATAGTGGAAGCTATTAAAAATGAAATCGGAAATACGCCTTTAATTATTAAAATTGCATATTTTGAAGATCAGAAAAACTTAGAGAAATTAATTAAGTCCGTTGGAAAAATAGTTCAAGGAATTTCTGCGATAAATACAATTCCTGCTAAAGTTTATAAAGAAAATGGTGAGCAGGCGTTGCCGGGGGGACCAATGAGATTAAAATCTGGAACATGCGGGCACCCTATTAAATGGGCGGGACTGGAAATGACAGAAAGACTTTTTAATCTAAGAAATGAGCTTGGATTTAATTTTAAAATTATTGGTGTGGGTGGCGTAACCCAAGCGAACGAATATTTTGAATATAGATCAAAAGGAGCAGATGCTGTGATGAGTGCGACTGGAGCCATGTGGAATCCACTTCTAGCCCAAGAAATAAAAAGTTTAATTTGATATTTAATATCTAGATAAGTATAATCTCGCAATGGCAGTAGAATTACCAGATAAACGGGGCGATGAATTTAGAGTTCCTCAGAGAACAGAAGCACCAGCTTATGCAGCTGCATTTACTTCTCATGCGGATTGGTTTGGATCTTTCATAGCTAATACCGATCAGAAAGTTGTACAGAGAATTACGCTTCTTGATGGGTTGCAGAGGTTTCAGGGTGTTTGGGATAAGGCAATAGATCCCGCGCAGGATTTTAGAGTTTTACTTTTAGGAGCTGGAAGAGGCGATTCGGAATTAGCAGCACTTAGTCAATTAAAAGAATTAAGAGGTGACATGAGTAAGGTAAGTATTTTAGTAGAGGAGCCATCAGCGCAGATGCAAGGAGAATTATTAACTTCTGCTCAGGAAAGAGGTTTTGGGGCAAATATAAAAGGAATAGAAGGCAAGGAATTTGAAGATCCGACATATGTTCCTCCAGGCGTTGATTTAGCAGTAGGATTTCAGATGTGGCAATATGTAAAAGGATGGGAGGGTGTACCTGCAGTAGACAATTCTTTAGAAAAACTAAGAGCAACCGTTGCTGAGAGAGGTGGAGCTTCAGTTATTTCCGTAATGTCCCAAACAAGTGATAACTTTGCTTTAAGATCTAAGTATCTTCCAGTTATCCATGGAGAAGGAACGACAGAAACTACGGCAGAAATGATTTCAGATCAACTTTATGCTCCCGATTTAGAAACACCCCACGATATCATAATTACCCCATCAACTTTAAATGTTAGCTCCGTGTTTCCAGATGGTCGTTTTGATCCAACTCCAGAAGGTGCAAATATACTATCTTTTATATTAAGAGCTGACTGGAATGTTTTACCAGACGGTCTTAAAGTGCAAGTGGCGCAAGATTTAGAATATCTTGTAAGAAGAAATGATGGATATAGACTATCTTTTAGAGATGCTTACGTCTGGCTTCCTGGTATAGACAATTAAGTTTGTAATTTTGGCCTCAAGTTCCTATACTTATATTAATGCCCGGATTTTATCTATCCATTCCTTTTTTGTTTCTCAAATTTTGGTATCTTGAGGCCCCCCTCAGGCTGATCAAATACTTCATGTCTGTGAATCATGCAGTTTTACAGATTCTTTCTCTTCCTCTCATGCTTAGGACTTTTTTCAAACCTCTTAAGAATGAATACAGAAAAGGATTGGTAGTGTTCTCTATTGGAATGGGAATTTTTATAAAAACTACGCTGATATTTTTTGATTTAGTTTTCTTCGGTACAGTTTTATTTCTTGAAGTTACATTTTTAGCGTTTTTTATCTGGTGGCCCTTAATTACATTTTTAATTTTATTTATTAAATTATGAACGGAAGAATAAGTATATCTTTAATTTACGATTCAATTGGTTCTGTCCTAATTAGATTTTTTGCAATAAACGGAGCTTTAATTCTTATTGTTTATGAGATTGTTTTAGGAAACTTTCCAAGAATTCCATTGTTCCTTTTATCATTAATTACTATTATTCATATTTTTATTAGATATGAGATTGAGAATATTTTGCCTATGAAAAAAGTCACTGGAAATTTAACGGACACATTAGACTGTTTTACAAAAGAAGCTCTTATGGCTGTTCTACTTAAAAATAATTCACCTTCCATTATTAATTATTTAAAAAATAGACTTCAAATTAAATTTTATCTAGAAAAAGTAGCGATAAATTCTAAAGATTTAAAGATTGTAGATTTTCCAAAGCACGATTTATATGCGAAAGCATTAGAAATCGCAAAGTCTCAAAATGGAAATTATGTTACTTCCGTTGATCTTTTTACGGCCTTTCTTCTTCTGACAGAAAATCAAACAAAATTACTTTTTTCAAACAGATTAAAAGAAACAGATATTTTAAATATAAATCACTGGACTAAAGTAACGTTTGATGAAGAAAATATTAAGCCTAAAAAAGCAAGGTTTGTGGGAATTGGAATTGGGGAAACGCTAGTGTGGGGTTGGACTCCTGAAACAAGAAATTATACTAAAGACTTAACTTTTTCAAGCGTTAGAAAAAAAGGATTTATAGAAGGAAGGGAAACAGAATATAAAGAAATGCTTGAGGCAATGCAGAGAAAAGAAAATAATAATGTACTTCTGGTTGGAGATATTGGAACGGGAAAAAGTAATTTAGTGGATAATTTTATTTTTGATAGTTATGAAGCAAATTTATCCAAAAAATTAAATCACAGAAGATTTTTAGAAGTTGCAATTGGTCCGCTTGTTGCTGGAACTGCAAATAGAGAAGAATTAGAAACAAGACTCCAGGCGATAATTGAAGAGGTAAAGCATTCAGGAAATGTAATTTTATATGTACCAGAGTTCCAAAATTTAATTGGTTCATCTTCTTATGAAATCGATTTATCTGGCGCCATTCTTCCATATCTTAGAGATGGAAGAATGCCTATAGTCGCGACTATGACAGAGCCTGAGTATAAAAAATATTTTGAAAATAATGCAATTAGAGAGGTTTTTGAAATTATAAAACTTAGTGAGCCGAATGAAGAAACGGCATTAAAAATGCTTTTTCAAAAAGCTGAAGAAATTGAAAATGATACTAAGACCCAACTTAGCTATAGGGCTGTTCTTTCAGCTGTAAAATACGCAGACAAATTTGATGTAAATGCAGTGCTTCCTGGAACTGCCGTTGAGCTTTTAACAGAAGCTGCAAATTCTGTTTATCTGGATAAAAGAAAAGAAAAAATAGTTCTTGAGGAAGATATTTTAGCTAAAGTTGAAACAAAAAGTCATATACCGGTGGGTCAGCCAAAATCTGAAGAAAAACTTCTACTCCTAAATCTTGAAAATGAAATGCATAAGTTTGTTATCGGTCAAGATGAAGCAATTCGTTCAATTTCTGAAGCAATAAGAAGGATTAGGGCAGGTCTGTCTCGCGAAAAACCAATTTCATTTTTATTCTTAGGTCCTACTGGAGTTGGAAAAACAGAAGCTGCGAGAACACTTGCAAGAATTTATTTTGGGGGTGTTGCAAATATAATCAGGGTGGATATGAGTGAATATGGAAATCCCGACTCTGTTTCAAAAATGCTTGAATCTGATTCTGGAAGCTTCTTAAATCAAATTGAAACTCATCCTTTCTCGTTAGTTTTATTAGACGAATTTGAAAAAGCCAATGAGAAAATCTTAAATTTATTTCTTCAGGTTTTTGAGGATGGAAGAATGACTGATAATTCGGGTAAAACTATTTCTTTTACTAATACTATTATTATATCTACCAGTAACGCCGGTTCTGAGTTTATCCGCGAAAATCTAGCGGGCAATAGAGACATTTCAAATAATAGTTTGTTAGATCATTTGCAGAGAAGTGGAATATTTACACCAGAATTATTAAATAGATTTGATGATATTGTCGTCTTTAATCCCCTTAATCAGTCTCAAGTTTCACAGATCGCAAAATTACTTTTAGCGCAATTATCCGGAAGACTTTCTCAGCAAGATATAACTTTAAGTTTTGATCCTCAGGCTGTTGAGTTTATTGCACGCGGCGGGTTTAATGAGGAATTTGGTGCACGTCCCCTTACCCGTTTTATTCAGGATAAGGTAGAAGATGTTATGGCTAAAAAGATGCTTTCTGGAGAAGTTGTGAGGGGAGATAAGATAAATGTTACATTAGATCAGAGTTCAAATCTTACCTTTACTAAAGCAACTTAGCCTTGAAGCTAGCTTCAGATTCTGCTATACTTACTCCACTATGCCAGCAGTACAACGTAGCGAATTTGCTTTAGCACTAAATCAGGTTGCAAATGAAAGGGGAATAGACCCCGAAATAGTTTTGGATACTGTTCAAAACGCTATCCTCGCGGCTTACAGAAAAGATCACCCAGATATTGAAGTCGAAGAATATTCAGCTACTTTGGACCCAAATTCAGGAGAAGCTAAAATTTTCCACGAAAAACTAGATGTGACACCACCAGGATTCGGAAGAATCGCAGCTCAAACAGCAAAGCAGGTTATTTTACAGAAAATTAGAGAAAAGGAAAAAGAAGCAGTAATTACGGATTATCGAGTAAGAATCGGAACGATTGTAAATGGAATGGTTCTTAGGTTTGCAGGCCCAAATATTATTGTGGATGTTGGAAAAGCTGAGGGAATTATGCCTCCTCAGGAGCAAATAGCTAATGAAAAATACCACTTAAACCAGAGAATGGCTGTTTACTTAAAAGAAATCCACGAAGGGCCAAAAGGCGAAGAAGTGGTCGTTTCCCGTGCTGATAATGGACTTTTAGAAGGATTACTTAAGCGTGAAGTTCCAGAAGTGGCTCAGGGATCAGTTGAAATTAAGGCTATTGAGAGAGAGCCAGGAAATAGAGCGAAAATTGCTGTTTATTCAAATCAGGCTGGAATTGATCCAGTAGGAAGCTGTGTTGGACAAAAAGGAGTAAGAGTGCAGGCGATAATTGCAGAATTTAATGGATTAGAAAAAATCGATATTATTCAATGGCAGGAAAATGTTAGAGATTATGTGGTGCAAGCACTTTCACCAGCTAAAAATATTACTGTCGAAATGGATGAAAAAGAAAAAACCGCTAAGGTAAAAGTTCCACAGGAAGAATTATCATTAGCAATTGGAAAAGATGGACAAAATGTAAGATTAGCTTCAAAATTAACTGGATATAGAATTGAAATTGAGGGAGAAGGATCTCTGGTAAAAGAAGAACCAGTTGAAGATCCAAAGGAAGAAGTCGAAGAGAAGAAAGCAGAAGTTAAAGAAGAGGAAAAGGTTGAATCAGAAGAAAAAGTTGAAGCTGATGCTAAAGAAGAAGTTGAGGAAAAAGTAGCAGAGGTAACATCGGACCTTGAAGAGGCAAAGGTAGATCCAGAAGCTCCAGTAGAAGTTAAGGCTGAAGAATCACAAAATGAACCTTTAACTCCCGAAAATCCTGAAACTGACGCTAAAGAAGAAAATTCACCTAAAAGTTCTTAACATGAGAAGCTTTAATTTTCTTCACAAAAAAATATGGACGCTAAAAAAACTAACCAAGAATATCCTCCAGTCGTAGCCGTTTTAGGTCATGTTGACCATGGTAAGACTACTCTCCTAGACACTATAAGGAAAACTTCAATTGCGAGCCGCGAGCATGGCGGAATCACCCAGAAAATTGGAGCTTCAAGTGTCGAGATTGAGCATGAAGGAAAAAAGAGATGGATTACTTTTATAGATACTCCTGGACACGAAGCTTTTGCTAAGATGCGAGGCCGCGGAGCACAAGCTGCAGATATTGGCTTGCTCATAGTGTCTTCGGTTGATGGAGTTATGCCTCAGACAAAAGAAAGCATAGGGCTTCTTAAAGCTTCAGGAGTCCCATATATAGTAGTACTCACTAAATCAGATGATCCTCAGAAAAACCCAGAAAAAGCAAAAAGAGATCTTATGAATGAAGAGATTCTCTTCGAGGGATTAGGTGGAGACGTGCCTGTAATTGAGGTTTCTTCAAAAACTGGAGCAAATATTAAAGAATTACTGGATCTAATCTTACTTGTTAATGATCTTCATCCAAAATCAACTGAAATTTCTGAAAATGGACCGCTTAAAGCAATTGTAATTGAATCAAAACAGGATCCAAAAGCAGGTCCTAAGGCTACAGTTGTTGTAAAAAACGGTACGATTTCAGTTAGAGATGATGTTACGACTGGTGAAGTAAGCGGTAGAGTTAGAAATTTAATATTAGATTCTGGAAAAACCACACAGTCTGCAAGAGTTGGGGACGCAGTTGAGGTTTTAGGTTTTGAAACGGCTCCAAAGGTAGGGAATGTTATATATAAAGGCTCAGAAATAAAGCTTTTAGAAGAGTCAGAAAAAGAAATTAGAAAAAAGAACAACGAGGACTATATTTCCTTAATTTTAGTAGCTGACACTTTAGGTTCTCTTGAGGCAATCGTAGCCTCACTTCCTGAGAAAATAAACATTATTTCTAAAAAAACTGGAGACATAACTACAGCTGATGTATTGCTTGCGAAATCAATTGGAGCATTAGTCTTAGGTTTTAATATAAAAATTAAGCCTGATGTAGCGCGTTTAGCCTCAACAGAAAAGGTTTTGGTTAGAAGTTATGGCATTATTTATGAAATGCTTGATGAAATTAAAGATGTAGTAGAAGGAAAAGCATTGTCTCTTCTTGAAGAGGTTTATGGGACAGCAAAGGTTTTAGCGAGTTTTCCATACGAAAAGCAGATTGTTATGGGTATAAAGGTTCTTGAAGGCCGCGTTGCTAAGGGAGATAAGGTAAGAATTGAACGAGGAGACGAAATTATCGGAGAGGGTTATATTAATTCAGTGAGAATTGGAAAAGATCAAACCTCCAAAGTCGAAGCAGGCCTGGAAGCGGGTATAATAGTAGGCCCTGCGCTTGACTTTACTATAGGCGATATGATAATATGCCATAACTAATTAAGCCTATAGAACTCTATTTGGCTTATTTTATATAAACATGGATATTCAAAGACTTAGAGAAATTTTTGACCGAGAAAGCAGTTTTGCGATTGTTGTTGGTCATGATTACACAATTGATGAAATGGGAGCTTCTCTTTCGCTTTATTTAACACTTTCCTCGCTTGGAAAAGACGTATCTGTTATTTCAACAAAGCAGCCTTTAGTAGAGGTTTCAAATCTTGTTGGAATTGACAGGGTTAAATCTGGATACGAATCAAAAAATGGAGACTTAGTAGTTTCTTTCCCATATCAGGGAGATGAAATTGGAAAAGTTTCATACACTCTTGAAGCTGGATTTTTAAATATTATCGTAAAACCTAAAGAAAACGCTCTTTCTTTTGGTGAAAAAGACGTTCTATTTAGAAGAAGTGGAGAAGTGCCTCGTGTACTTATCGCTGTTGGAGTTAAAAGACTTTCTGAATTATCATCTATATTCAACATAGAAGCTCTTAAAGATACAACTATTATTAATATTGATAAAGCAGGAAATAATGAAGGATTTGGAGATATAGTTATGATTGGTCAGTCTGCTTCAAGTGTTTCTGAGCAAGTTACTAATGTAATGTTAACTCTTGCATACCCAATTGATCCTGATGTTGCACAAAACTTACTTAGTGGAATTGTATATGCAACAGGAGATTTCCAAAGCTCTATGACAAGTTCTCTAGCATTTGAAATGGCTGGAATTTTACTTAGAAGCGGAGCAGTTAGGGAAGGAATGGCACCGGTTTCAAGACAGGTTAGAAGACCAGTTGCACCAATTGCACCTATTACTCAAGCACCAACACAGCCAGTAAATAATTTCGTAGATGATGTAATGCCAAACCCTTCACTACAGCAAGTTGTTTCACAAAGACAAGCTAGAGCTACATCTCAAGCAAGATCAAACCAGGCACCATTTGATAGTACTTCTTCACAAAGCGAATTCCCAAGTGAACAGAAAAAAGATGATGCTCCACCTGATTGGTTAGCACCTAAAATCTATAAAGGCTCAACTAATGTTGAGTAAATAGTGAATCTTTGATATAATACCTCTCTATATGCCGCTAAGCACAACACAGAAACAAGAAATTATAAATAAATTCGCAACAGTAAAAGGTGACACAGGAAGTCCTGAAGTTCAAATTGCACTTCTTACTACCAGAATCGAAAAATTAACAGAACACTTAAAAGCACATAACCATGACGTACATTCAAGACGCGGATTATTATCAATGATCGCAAAGAGAAGAAGACTTATTAACTTTTTAACAAAAGTCGATAAGATTAGATCAGCAGACATCGCTAAAAAAGTAGGATTGAAAGATTAAGTAGAAAGATATAAAATACATTCATATTCCTCGATTTAGTAGTGTGTGGGAGAAAGAAATAAAAATTAAATGAAAAACGCCTCAGTAGAGATAGAACTAGCAGGAAAAAAACTAACCTTTGAAACAGGTGAACTTGCAGTGCAATCAACTTCTTCAGTTCTAGCCCGCCTTGGAGATACGGTGGTTTTAGTAACAGTTGTAGAAGGCGGAAAAACAGACCTAGACTATTTCCCACTTTCAATTGAATACCAAGAGCGTCTTTACGCTGGAGGAAAAATTAAAGGTTCTCGTTGGGTAAAAAGAGGCGGAAGACCAAGCGACGAATCAATACTCGCTGGAAGACTTATCGATCGCTCTGTTAGACCACTTTTTCCAAAAGCATTTAAAAATGAAGTACAAGTAATCATAACTGTTCTTTCAGTTGATGGTGAAAATGAAGCAGATATAGTAGCTCTAAATGCTGTTTCAGCAGCAATAGCAATTTCAAGAATTCCATGGAATGGACCAATTGGAGCAGTAAGAGTTGGATATTTAAGTCGCGAAGAAGGCGGAAAACCTGAAATCGTTGCTAATCCAATAAGTTCAGAAATAGCTTCTTCAGAATTAGACATAGTTCTATCTCAATCAAAAGACAAGACAGTAATGATTGAAGCTGGAGCGAAGCAAGTTACGGAAGACATATTAATGTCTGCAGTTGAAATTGCTCACAAGGAAACTCAATCAGTCATTAAGGGAATTGAAGAATTAGTTAAAAAAGCTGGACAAGAAAAATTAGAAGTTCCAGCTGAGGGAGATCTAAATGAAGTAGTTGCACTTATTGATAAATCTTATAAAGAAGAAGTCCAAAATCTTATTGATACAAGAGTAAATAAAGAAGGCGGCGGAAATGAAACAGGAGCATTAATTGATAAGATTTTTGAAGATTTGAAGGTAAAAGATGCTGGATCTGAAATAGACAAGAAAACTATTGCCGCAGCTGTAGAAAAGGTAATGTTTAAGTTAATTAGATCAAACGTTATTACCAAAGGAAAAAGAGCAGACGGAAGGAAAATGGATGAAATTAGACAACTTCAGGGAAAAGTTGGACTTCTTCCAAGAACTCACGGATCAGCGCTATTCCAAAGAGGTATAACTCAAGCTCTCACAATTGCAACACTAGGATCTCCTCGAATGGGACAACTCATTGAATCAGCAGATGGAGAAGAAGAAAAAAGATACATACATCATTATTCAGGTCTTCCATATTCATTTGGTCAAACTGGACGTGTAGGAACTCCAAGTAGACGTGAAATCGGACATGGAGCATTAGCAGAAAGAGCTCTAGAAGCAGTTATTCCATCTCAAGCTGAATTCCCATACACAATTCAGGTCGTATCAGAAGTTTTATCACAAAATGGATCTTCATCTATGGCTTCAACTTGTGGATCAACTCTAGCTCTTATGGATGCAGGAGTTCCAATTAAAAAACCAGTTGCTGGAATTTCAATCGGAATGATGTCTGATGGAGATAAGTATGAGCTCTTGACTGACATTATTGGTCTTGAAGACTTTTCTGGAGACATGGACTTTAAAGTAGCAGGAACAGACTCAGGAGTAACAGCAATCCAGCTTGATGTTAAAATCCCTGGACTAACTGATGAACAAATTAAAGCTATATTGGACAGAGCAAAAACAGCAAGACTTGAGATTCTTAAGGTTATTGCGTCTGTTATTCCAGAGCCAAGAAAAAATCTTTCTGACTTTGCTCCAAAAATTGAGACAGTTAAGATTCCAGTAGATAAGATCGGTGAACTAATCGGACCAGGTGGAAAAAATATCAAACATATTATTGCTACTACTGGAGCACAAGTTGACGTAGAAGATGACGGAACAGTCACCATTTCAGGAGTTGATCGGGATGCTGTAAAAGCAGGAACCGATTGGATAAAAAATATGATGAGAGAAGTAACCGTTGGAGAAGTTTTTGAAGATTCTGAAGTTAAAAGAATGCTTCCTTTTGGAGCATTTGTAGAATTCTTACCAGGAAAAGAAGGCATGGTTCATGTATCACAGATGGCAGCAGAATATGTAAAAAATCCAGCTGACGTAGTTAATATTGGAGATAAAGTAAAAGTTAGAGTAATGGAAATTGATGATCAGGGAAGAATAAACCTTTCTATGAAATTTGGTGCAGACGCTGATAAGCCATCAAGTGGTGGCGGAGATAGAGGCGGAGACCGCGGAGGATTCGAAGATAGAGGACCAAGAAGAGATGGTGGTGGATTTAGAGGAGGTCCAAGAAATGATCGTGGACCACGAAGAGATTTTGCACCACGCAGTGACTTTGCTCCTAGAAATGATTTTGCGCCAAGAAATGATAGACCAGCTGCAAATTTTGAACAACAGGTGCCAACTGCACCTTTAAAGGGACCTCGTCATGATGATCCTGAAGCAGGACCAGCAGCGCATCCTTTAGCAATGCAATTTAGGAGAGAGCGAGAAGAGAATTTTAGAAAAAATAATCCAAGAACTGGTGGAGCACGACGTCCTTACAAAAAAACCCACTATTAAACTTGATGGAAACATCAGTAATTGTTAGAGTTAAAAACGAAAAAGAAAATCTCCAAAAACTTTTTATAATTCTTAAAGATCAAACTTATCAAGATTTCGAACTAGTAATTGTTAATAATAATTCAATAGACGGATCCGAAAAAATAGTTTTTGATTATTTCTCAAAGAATCGCATTCAAGTTATTTTGATTAAAGATTTTTCTTATTCCAAGGCGTGTAATTTGGGAGCAGAAAAGGCAAAAGGAAAATATTTAGTATTTTTATCTGCGCATTCGTTTCCTGTTTCCAAGACTTGGCTTATGGATGGTTTAAGTAATTTTAAAAGCGATAAGGTGGCCGGAGTTTTTGCATTTCCAGTTGCTGGAGAAGAATCTACGTTAGCTGAAAAAATCATAGGTTTTCCTAATAAATATAAAAAGGGAGGGCATTTAGGAAATACGAATTCTATTATAAGACTTGATTTGTGGGAAAAGCATAAGTTTGATGAAAGTTTGATAGTCTCAGAAGATCTCGAATGGTCGATGTATTTTAAGCGTAAAGGATATGAAATAATTAATGATCCTAGGTTTAGAGTAACTCATTCGCACCATTTAGGTCTTCTCGGAATTATCAAAAAACATTTGATTTGGCAAAATTCAAAAAAAGAAATTCGAAATAAGTTTCAAAACTGATAAGATATATATATGGATAATTCTGCCCTGAGTTTTGATGCTCAACTTCAAGTTTTAGAAAAAAAGATTACCGATGCCTCTTTGCCTCCTGAGCTTTTGGAAAAAGCTCGTGGCATGATAAGTATTTTAAAGATTTCACTCAAGCAAGCAGGAAATTATTCTAATTTAGAAAGTGTTTCAAATTATTTAAATGTTATTTCTCAGATCCCGTTTGCATCTCAAACAAAAGATAATTTGGATTTGGGATATGCTAAGCAAGTTTTAGATAAAAACCATTACGGACTTACTGGAGTTAAAGACACAATCTTAGAATATCTTGCATCTCTAATTCTTAATCTTAAAAGTGGGCAGAAGGCAAATCGCGCGCCTATTCTTTGTTTGGTAGGACTTGTTGGAACAGGTAAAACTACACTGGCCTCGTCAATTGCCCAGTCTATGGGTAGAACCTTTGAAAGAATCCCTCTGGGAGGAATGGGGGATGCTAGAGATTTAAGAGGTCAGTCTCGTCTTTATTCAGACGCAGAGCCTGGACAAATTATAAAAAAAATTATTCATGCTAAATCAAAAAACAGCGTAATACTTTTGGATGAGTTAGATCGCGTAACTGAGGGTGCAAGAGCAGATATTATGGGAGTTTTAGTTGAGCTTCTTGATCCAGAGCAAAATCATGCTTTCACAGATCATTATGTAGATTACCCAATCGATCTATCAGAAGTTTTATTTGTAGCAACAGTAAATAATACTACTAACATAGCAACAGCTGTATTAGACCGTTTGGAATTAGTTCAGATGCCTTCGTATTCAGATGAAGAGAAATTTATGATCGGAAAAAATTATCTGTTCCCAAAAATCTCTCAGCAATCAGGACTTCCTCCAAAGATTTTAAAGATTGAAGATGATATTTGGCCTGTTATTGTTCGGCCTTTAGGTTATGATTCTGGAATTAGATCCTTGGAACGCACCATCGAAGGAATCTGCAGAAAGGTTGCAAGATTAATAGTTGAGGGTAAAGTCGGCAAAAATGTTATAATAACACTGAATTCGCAGAACATTGCTCAGTTTTTGCCTCATTAAAATTTGATATGGATAATACTTTAAAATACATTCCTCTTGGAGGAGTCACAGGTGTAACTAAGAACATGCATCTTTATGAATATAATGATCAGGTTCTTATTGTGGATTGTGGCCTTGGTTTTGCGGACGAAACGATGATAGGTGTGGATCTCATGCTTCCTGATGTTTCATATTTCCAAAAAAATCCAAATAAAAAAATCATAGGAATTGCGATAACTCATGGCCATGAAGATCATCTTGGGGCACTTCCTTATGTTCTTCCTCAGCTCCAGGGAAATTTTAATATCTACGCAACGCCTCTAACTGCAGGGTTTATTAATGGAAAATTAAAAGAATTTGGAATAAATAAAAAAGCCATAAGTGTTAATTTTGATAAAGATATTTTACTCGGAAATTTCATGTTGTCGTTTATCAGAGTGACGCATTCAGTGCCAGATACGTCAAATATTTTTATCAAAACTCCTGTTGGAAATATTTATCATGGTTCAGATTTTAAATTTGATATGACTCCATATGATGGAAAGAAAAGTGACTTTGCGAAGATTGTAAGAAAAGCAGATGAAGGAATAATGTGCCTTATGTCTGACTGTCTTGGGTCAGAAAGATCCGGATTTACTGAGACTGAGATTGGGATTGGAAATAAATTATTTGAGGAAATGAGAAATACTCAGGGCAAATTTATTCTCACTACTTATTCTTCAAATATTGCCAGACTAAATCAGGTGGTGGATGCTGCAAGAACATTAAATAGAAGAATCTGTTTCGTTGGCCGTTCACTTCTAAAAGCTAAAGATATAGCGACAGAGCTCGGTTACATGAAGATCGATAAAAACATGGAAATTGAGCTCAAAGACATCAGAAATTATAACAATAAGCAAATTGTTTTAGTTGTAGCGGGAAGTCAGGGTCAGGAAAATTCTGCATTATCAAGAATTGCCAGAGGAGATCATAGAGACATCGTAATTAACTCTAAGGACACTGTCGCATTTTCTTCTGATGCAATTCCAGGAAATGAGGTAGCAGTAAATTCATTAATTGACGATCTCGCAAAATCTGGCGCTAGAGTTTTATATTCTGATGTAGCTCACGGTCTTCACGTTTCAGGTCACGGCCCTCAGGGAGATTTATCTCTTATGATGAGTCTAGTGCGTCCTAAAAAAGTTCTTCCAATTGGCGGAGGATATAAGCATATGATTGCATATAAATCTTTGGCAATTAAAAATGGATTTTTAGAAAAAGATGTTTTGCTTCCTGATGACGGACAAGAAGTAATTTTTACTAAGACTGACGCAAAGCTTGGTAAAAAGATATCTCTTCAAAATGTGTATGTAGATCAAGTTTCAGGAGAAGAAGTGGATACTTTTGTGTTACGTGACCGAGAAAAGATTTCTAAAGAAGGAGTAGTTATAGTGCTTGCAGAAATTGATACTTTTGGAGGACTTGTCGACAAACCAAATATTATTGTTAGAGGTTTTTCAGGTGCTGAGGTAAATGAATTAATTAACGGTTTATCATCAGAAATTAGTATGAATTTAAAACCTAAGAAAACAAAAATTAATGACTGGAATTATCTAAGACGAAATATAGGAAATATTTCTGAAAGATACTTATTAAAAAAGCTCAAGCGTCGTCCCCTCGTTCTACCGGTTGTGATAGAAGTTTAAGTCAACTATAATCCATTCTTATGGAAAGACCAGTTTCACGACCTGATGCTATTCAATATGACCCTTCATTTGCAGCTAGATTTCACTCTGATGCAAGAAAGATGGATAGAAAGTTTAGATTTTCAGATGCTGTAGGTTTGCAAGGAGTAGATCAACAAACGCTTGTGATGTATCTAGGACTAAGACAGTTAAGGGAAGAAGCATTTTTAGCAAATAATCTTGGATTCCATGGTTTACGAGGATTTATAAATCCCACCATTCACTATATTCATAGGCTTCAGGGAGTGAGAAATCCATATCAAGCTGCAAGAGATAGTTATGAAGCTTCCTATAGTGCCCATATTGCCAATGAATATCCGGAGGAAGCAAGGCAAAGAGTTTATCCAATTCAAAGTAGTGTAAATGATTTAATTTTAAGATTTAGCGTTAGACACGAAATGAGAGCTTCACGAGGAGGAATCGCTTTTGATATGTGGGTTCCGCGAAGAGAAATAGTAGAGGAGTGGGGAAATCATTGGAGAGAAAGACTTTCTACTCAAAGAGAAGCGGGATTGTAACTTTATCTATTTGAGATCCGTCTTTTGCACTATATTGAAAAACATCTAAAGTTCCAGTTTCTGATTCAGTATCATAACTTATCATCTTCTCAAACGGACCGAATTGTCCTGTGTCAGGAGCATTTGCTAACGTAAAAGTTTCTGTTAGTACGTTTCCCTCTGAGTCATAAAGTCTAATCGCTACATTGCTTTCAAAAGTCCTAGCATTTCCTTTTACTACAAAGTCCGATTTTATTTTGTCCCCTGATCTCGGAGAAAGGACCTCAATATTTCGAGATGAAGAAGGAGCCATGGAAATAACCTCTACTGAATTGTTACCGGGGATAATGGTAGGGTAAGGTGTAACGGATGCAAATGGATTAGAAACAGTTTTTACGGAGAAATTATTTGCTATAAAAAGCAAAGAGAATAATGCCAGAGCAAGTACTAGGAGTAAAAGAATGTGTTCTTTTCTCAAGATCTAGATATATTAGCGGTTTTAGAGAATCAAGTCAAACCTGCCTATTTTTTCTTCTCCTAGTTTTTATTTTTGTGGCTCTTCCGCCTTTAGTACCAACTAAGCTGTAGTCTTCGTTCGAATTAGAATTTTGATTGCTCTTCCTATAAAAATAGTAAACAGCAATAATCACTAAAATTATCCCCAAGTTTAGGAATACATTTAAAGATCCTATAGGATCTGTTACAGCATATCTAATTTGTGCCGGAGATAGCGTAGCAATAGCAACTATTAAAGAAAATATAATTACTGTATATGGATTAACCATGAGCTTATATTAGTTTTTAGTCTTATAATGGAAGTATAAAAAAGGTAAAGAATCTGCAAGAGGTTAGCAGCTGAATTGTTTCATGCAGGCGGTTTTTGCGTCTCCAGAAAGTGAGTTGCAAATTGAACATTCGGATGATGCAGCAGTACCGGTTGGAGCATTTGACGCTCCCTTCATGACTCCTTGCATCATTGCAGAAATATCTTGAAATTTAATATTAGTTGGAGGAGTGAATATGGTTGTGTCCGCTGTCCAATCAGAGCAGTCATACTCTGCATTTAAATTAGGGTCAAAGTATTTTTTTGAATCTTCGTTGTTAACATATTCATCAATAGACATTGTCATTTTCAACCCAGTGTTGTTTGGGAAATCACTTCCCCAAATATAATTTTCGTCTTCGTTCCTAACGACATAAATAGTAGAAGATTTGCCGTTAGTAGAGCTCGTTACTTCCGTCCTCATATTTTGTCCAGCGATATATGCTGTACCAGATGTCGAATTTCCGCTTTCGTCTGCATATGTGAAGGTACATTCCTGAGTTTTTCCTGATTTCAGAATGGAAGCTAAATTACTTTCTAAAGAAGTGGTCTCTTTTGATTCATCTGTTGCTACAGTTGCAGTAGGCTCGGAATCGTTTTTATTCTGAGAGTAGAGGAAGACACCGACTGCCCCAGCAAGTATAACAACTGCGGCGATTATTCCAATAATTGCTTGTTTGTTTTGCACATGGGTATTGTATTCTTGAAGTAAAAAAATGTCAAGAATATTGCAATTATATTTTGAACCGTTAGAATTAGATAGTTAATGGATCTAGAAAATAAAAATATATTAATAACGGGTTCTAGTAAAGGAATTGGCGAGCAAATCGCCTATGCTTTTTCCAAAGAAAAATGCAGGATAATCATTACTTACAATAGTGATATTAGTGGCGCACAAAAAGTGGCACATAAATGTAAGGATTTGGGTGCTGATGACGTTTTAATTTTAAAATTAGACACTAGAGATGATGAGAATATTAAAAAAGCAGTTGAAGAGGTGGTCGAGAAGTTTGGACATATTGATATTCTTATAAATAATGCTGGGGTAATCGGTTGGGAGAAATTTGAGAACGAATCATTTGATGAGATAGAAGGACAGGTCGGAACAAATCTTTTAGGAATGATTAAAATGACTTCTGCGTCATTCTCTCAAATAAAAGAAGGGATTATTAATATCGCAAGTCGGGCTGGACATCTTCCCTACCCTGGTCGGGCTGTATATTGTGCGACGAAGTTTGGGGTCATAGGTTTTACAAAAAGTCTTGCGCTAGAATATCCAGATCTTCGAATTTTTTCTGTCTCACCTGGTGCTGTTAAGACAGAAATGTGGAATTTTGATTCAGGTGTAGATCCAGCAAAAATAGCAGATATGATTGTAAAAGGTTGGAAAGGTGAGATACCACTCAAAGATGGAGATCTTAATCTCTGGGAGATAATTAAATAGTTATTTTGATTCTAGGCTTTTCCAAAGAATACGACTTGCTATTGTGCGATGTGGAGACCATAGTTTACTAATTTCTAAAAGTTTTTCTTTGTTTGGTTTTTCTTCAAGTTTATAAATTTTTATAATTGCGTTTTGTAGTCCTAAATCACCAGCTGAAAAAATATCAGACCTACCTAAGGTAAACATTAAAAACATTTCTGCAGTCCACTGCCCCACTCCTTTTAATTTTATTAACTCCCCTATTACTTCTTCATCAGACATCGAATCAAGTTTTTTTAAGTCCAATTGTTTGTTAATTATCGCTTCTGCAATTCCTTTTATATATTTAATTTTGCTAAATGAAATTCCCGCTTCCCGGATTTTTTGGTCTGGAATTGTTAATAATTCTTTAGGATTTATTTTTTCGTTTTTAAATAATTTTTCAAATCTTCCAAAAATAGTATCTGCGGCTTTTATAGATAGTTGTTGACTTACAATCGATTCCACTAAGTCTATAAAATAGTCATCGGGTTTGATTTGTTTGGAAAGTTCAATCTTGATCGCAACTTTATATAAAATTGGATCTACTTTTTTAAAATGAATGAGTGCTTTATCTGTCAATTAATTTATAACCTCTTGTTTTAATTGTAACAATTTCATAATTTTTATCATGATCTTTAAGTTTGTTCCTAACTCTAGCTACTAATCTGTCAATTGCCCAGTCAGTAACTCCAAGAGATTCTGCTTCCGGCCAGACAGCTTCTATTATCTCTTCCCTTTCACAAATTTCATTTTTATTTTCTTCCAGAAATTTTAAAAGTAAATTTTCTTTTTTAGAAAAATCAGTATTATTTTTTTCTTTTCTTTTTTCCTCAGCTTTTGATTTTATAAATAAATCAAAAATTGGGTTAAATATTTTAAAAGTTTTTAAATCAAAAAATCCTGTATTTATTAAATATTCCCCTTCTTTAATTTCACTTTCCGTTAATTTTTTTTCTGACTCTATTTTAAGTAGTATGTCTTGTTCTGATGAAGACAAGCTCTCCCAAAGTTCTTCTGATTGAAGAGAAATTCTTTCATCGTTTTTCAGAAAATCAAATAGTTCGTTGGGCTTTATATTTCCATTTTCTTTTAGTGAAATTAATGCAAACTGTAAATATTGAGTATGTCCATCAACAAGCTTTAATAACTCTGTAATCATTTCTTCGGAAAGTTTTAAATCATATTGCTTGATACTCGATTCAAAAACTGTTTTTATGTCAGATTTTTTATTTGGTTTTATGTACAGGTTGTCAGAAAAAATTAATAAAGATTGCTTGGTAAAAATAGTAGGCTCTAAATGGTTTAAAGGCCGGGCACTTGTAAAAACATAAGATAGTCGGTTGTGAGTAGATTCGATTAACCCCTGAAAATTTGCGAAGAAATCATGAGTAATAGAATCTTTCATTCGATCAAATCTTAAGAAAAATATAGTAGGGAGATAACCTTCGTCACATAGAAGCACCAAGCTTTTTCTTAAATAATCTATTGTTAAGAAAAGATCTTGTGACTGGATACTATCCAAAAAATATAACGCAATTTGTTTCTTTATTCTCTGCGGTAAATCAGAATCTTCGATAGCATCTGCCAGTCTTTTAAAAGTTAAAATCCAAAAAGGATAAATTTCTCTTTCTACCAAATCATTTAAATCGACTGGAATAATTATGTATTTTTTATCGTCTAAATATTTTTTAGTAATCCCGTTATGATTCAAAAAGAATCTAAGAAAATTACTAATTCCAACTCTAAGCATTCCAGTGAGCACAACGGATCTTCTATTTATAATATGGGTTCCAAGGTTTTTAGCGTCATCTTCACGGAAGTTAATTGGATAAGTTTGTTCAATTAGGTTGGGATTCATGGTGACATTTTAATTGTTTAAAAGCACATAAGCAAACAGATTTTTTGTCAGGAAAGTGTCAGGAAAAGATCGGAAAAAAATCAAGCCAGCATTTTAAATCTAGTTTATTATGGTGCAATGGTAAGTGAAGTAAGACAAGCACCAGCGAACGCAAAAGATTTTAGCGCAACGCGTTCTGGAATAAGAAAATTAGGCACTCTCGTTCCGACAAGTGAAGTTAGTCCAACTGGTAGTTTGATGCGAAGAACTTTAAGATTTGTTCCGCATGAAGCGCCACCCGTACCAGAACTTAGAGCTGGAAGCGGAATTGGCCAAGCAGGACCTGGAATTGGAGAACCTGCACCAGTCGGAGCGCAATCCTTCGCACCTGTTCCAGTTTTTGAAGCCCCATTAGGAGAACAAAGGATTTAATTTATGCCTCCAGAAACCAGCGCCGGCAAGGGCGCTACTTCCATTGGTCCTGTTGCTGTTAGAAAACCAGATGGAAGCATGCATGTTCGAATCGATAGACCCAGACCCACTCCTGCTTACACAAACGGTCATGCTCAAGAAGTGACACCTGAATTTGTTGATCGAACACCAAAGTTAAGCGTGGAAACAGTAGTTCCCTTCTATCAAGTTGCAGCTGCGAGAACTGCTGTTGGTGTAGACAGCGCAAATAGAGAAAGATACAGAAGACGTCCAATCTCAGAAAGATTAAGAGAGCAGTTTGAGGTAGATTTGGATGTTAGGGCAACTCCAGCGCTTGAAGCAAATATACATCAGGCACCTTTTGTTTCAAATGTCGTACGAATTGAGCGAGCAAAAGAATTATGGAAATATGGAAGGCAGCTCCCAAACATTGAAGGTCCATATGGATTTGGAGAATTAATAGCGATTCAAGATAGGAGATTATTGGATGGTGCAGGATTTTTAGCATTGGGAAGAGCAAATCTAGTATTGGATCCAATTGAAAGGACAAAAGAGGCATCAAGGCCTTCATACGCATTAGAAGAAGCAAGAAGAGGAAAAGGATCAACGGTTCAGATTGCAGGAGCGGTAAATCAGGAGCTAGGAGAAATGCCAACTGAAGAACAAGGTGCGTATTATGCTGATGGAATTACAGTAGGTCCGCGAGTTGCAGAGTTCATTAGAAGCCACGATGCGCAAGGTTTATTGGATAGGCCTACTAAAGAATTAATAAGGCTTATATTAGAAGCACATAGATCAAATGATCCTAGAATAATTACGGCAGTTGTTTTAAGTAGAGAGAGAAATGCCAGGAAAATGGCAGAACTGGAAGCGCTTGGAGTGAATGTTCAAGCGATTCCTGACGGTGATTTAACTCATATGCTTGATGTAGCGACCCTACATGATTCAAGGAAACCTAAGATTGTAGTTGGAAGCGGTGGAAAGGAAGAAGGTGCTGCTGGAGCATTTGGATTAAAAACACAAAGAGCATATGCAGAAAGAAAATATGTTGGTAAGCAAGGAGAATTAGTTCCAGGAATTTCTCGAACTTTAACTATTGATCAAGTTGCGCCAGGAAATCCAGATAGTTATTTTGTAGTTTTTGCCTCAATCAATGGAGTTCCTGAATTGGGAATGGATGGAGTCACGAGGGCAATGATCCAAAGACCACATGACCCTGAGCCGAGGTCTACAAGGGGATCTGACTATAGAGTACAGGTAGGCTCAGTTACAAGTAGAGATCGCCATATTAGAAAAGATCTAATTCCCGTAACTAGAAATCGTTTGCACCACTAGATACATCTCGTTATAATAGACTAATTATGGCCAAGAAAAGAGGGTCTTATGGTAAGCGTGGAAAATTCAAAATAAAGCTTAAGACAAAGACAGTCTATACTATTTTTGCGTTAGGTCAGATAGTAGCAGGACTATTACTTCTTCTTTCTTTCAGTAATTCCGGAGAGACATTTATTTATATAAATACTTTTATAAGGCAGTATTTTGGGCCTTTCTCATTTTTCTTAGGGTTTGTTTTTATACTGTTTGGGTTCCTATTTTTCAAAACCAAATTTGCGCTCTCCCGTCCAAACGTAGCCATAGGATTTTTAATTCTTTTTGGCTCAGCAGTGGTTTTATTCAGGTCAGGTTATATAGGGCAGCTTATGTTTGCGAATATTTCTGATGTTATTACACCGATTGGCACTCTTTTGGTTTTTCTTGCTGGAATATTTATAGGGCTTGTAGTTTTATTTGATACTTCAGTTGATGAAATTTTAAAAGGTCTGTCTGCATTTAGAAAGACAGGCGGAAAAGTAGTTCCGACAGGTTTTCTAAAAAAACAAAAAGATCCGCTTCTTAACAAACAAATGACTATTAAAGATTCAAGCTTTAATAAGAATGGACCAATGATTATGTCTAACTCAGTTAAGAAAGACGAGGCACTTATGTCTGAGAAACTTGTTAGTAATACTCTTTCCTCAGGATTAATTTGGGAATATCCGCCGTTAGATTTGCTTGAAGACGGAGAAGGCGGAAAAGCTGACAGAGGAGACGTTAAGGCTACAGCTGCAAAGATTGAAGAGACTCTTCAGAGCTTTGGAATTATCGCAAAAGTTGTAGAAGTAAACCTTGGCCCAGCTGTTACACAGTATGCTTTGGAGATCGCACTTGGAACTAAAGTTTCTAAGATTACCTCTCTTGCTAACGATTTAGCGCTTAATACTCAGGCCCCAACCGGACAAATTAGAATTGAAGCTCCAATTCCTGGAAGGAATTTGGTGGGTATTGAAATTCCAAATAAATCTTTGGAAGTTGTAACTCTTCGTACGATGCTTTCCTCAGACCTCATGAGAAAATCTAAGTCTAAGCTTTCAGTGTCCCTAGGTCTTGATGTTAGTGGAAGCCCATTGATTGCTGATATCGGGAAAATGCCTCACGTACTTGTAGCTGGAACTACTGGATCAGGAAAATCAGTACTCGTAAATTCATTCATCACCTCCCTACTTTTTAGAGCAAGTCCTGAAGAGGTAAAGCTTATTTTAATCGATCCAAAGCGCGTTGAATTAACTGGATATAACGGAATTCCACATCTTATGATTCCTGTTATCGTAGAGGTTGAAAAAATTCTTTCAGCGCTTAAATGGGCGACAAACGAGATGGATAGAAGATATAAAACTTTTGCGGAAAGAGGAGTCAGAAATATTGATGGATATAATGAGCTTGCAGGATTTCAGGCACTTCCATATATTATTATTTTCATCGATGAGTTAGCGGATCTTATGATGTTTGCGCCAGTTGAGGTCGAAGACACTATCGCGCGTCTTGCGCAAATGGCTCGTGCAACTGGAATTCATTTGGTAATTGCGACACAAAGGCCTTCAGTAGACGTTATTACGGGTCTTATTAAAGCAAACGTGCCGTGTAGAATCGCATTCAGCGTCAGTTCTATGATTGATTCACGCGTTATTATTGATGGACCTGGGGCCGAGAAACTACTAGGACGAGGAGATATGCTATATATTCCTCCAGATCAAGCAAAACCAACTCGTATTCAGGGAGCATTTGTTTCGGATAAAGAGGTTAAAAAATTAGTGGAGTTTCTTAAGTCTAAGTCTCCAGCTGTTGAATATACAGAGGAAATTATTTCTACGCCTTATACGCCTAAAGGAAGCATTGGTACATCTGGTGCAGATGGAAAAGATCCAGTATTCGCAGAAGCTGTTAGAGTTATTTGTGAATATGATAAAGCCTCAGCTTCACTTCTACAAAGAAGGCTTTCAATTGGATATTCTAGAGCTGCGAGAATCTTGGATCAGCTTGAGGCCGCGGGAATTGTGGGGCGAGCAGAAGGAAGTAAGCCAAGAGACGTTTTGATTAAAGATCCTTCACAAATCCTTGGTGAGCCTCAAAGCGAGTAATAAAATATGATTAATATAGGCGCACAGTTCCAGGAGGAACGAAAAAATCAGAATCTGTCTATTGAGGAGGTAGCTCGTGCAACAAAAATTAGAGCTGAATTTTTAAATGCAATTGAGCGCGGAGATTATAAAAAACTTCCGTCTCCAGCTTACGCGCATGGATTTGTCAGAAATTATGCTAAATTTTTAGGGCTTCCTGTAGAAAGAAGTTTAGCAATTTTTAGACGCGAATTTGATGAAAAAAAGAATATAGAAGTTTTACCTCGTGGGCTCACTAATTCTTCTGATTTTTCAATCCCCAGATTTAAGATTGGGAAAAGCGCATTGCTAATTGGAGTCGTATTTTTAGCTTTAGCAGGTTTCTTATTTTTCCAGTATAGAGCTGCAGTGTTTAACCCGGGTTTAGATGTAGATTCACCGGAAGAAAATCAGGTACTTAGCTCTCTAAATATTGAAGTGCGCGGAAAGACAGATCCAAACGGAATTCTTATGGTAGAGAATGAACAAGTGACAATTAATTCTGACGGAAGCTTTAAAAAGCAGATTACTGTTTTTCCGGGTTCTACATCATTAACGTTTCAAGTTGAGAATAAATTTGGAAGAACTACAACGCTAGAGCGAAAAATTAATATTAAATTAGGGGATTGATATAGTGAATATATCTTGACACTTAAGTTTTCATGATATAAGTTAATTAGTACTAACGTCTCAATGTCATCCTGAGGCTAAAGCCGAAGGATCCAGATTCTTCGTTTCACTCAGAATGACAGGCGTGAATATAAATACATGACTGATCCTGCCCAAATATTATTGTTTATCGTCATAATAATCCTGACACTACTTCTTTTAGTTTTAGGTATCCAAGTATTTTTTATTCTTAAGGATCTTCGAAAGACCATCACAAAGGCAAATAAAGTACTAGATAACACAGGAGATATCACTCAGAGTGTATCTCAGCCTCTCACGAGTATTTCATCTATTCTAATGGGTCTTAAAGCCGGTGGAACTATCGCCTCAATTATAAAAAAGGTTTCGGATGATAAGGAGGATAAGAAGAATGGGTAACCACGGAAGATTTTCAGATGGAATACTTTTAGGAATGCTTATTGGAGGCGCTGCTGTTTTTTTACTCGGCACAAAAAAGGGAAATAAGATTTTAAAAACTATCACTGAGGATGGTTTAGCCGGACTTTCTGAGGTTGCGAAGGATCTTGAAAATGATGCAAGAAGAGAGACAAAGGTTCAGCTTAAAAAAGTAGAAGAGAAAATCGAAGACCTAGGAGATTCGATTGTTATTGAGACTGTAGGAAATGGTCAAGAATCTAAAACTTCTTCCAAGAGATTCTTCCGCAAAACCGCAAAAAATTAGAGGCCGTAGGTAGAAATATTTTCTTCGTGTTCATCAAGAGTTTGCGCATACCTGTTAACACCATTTTTATCAGTTATGTAAAAAAGATAAGGTGTTTCATCAGGATTTACTGCAGCTTGAAGGCTAAGTAGTCCTGGATTTGAGATTGGAGCTGGCGGAAGACCTGCTCTTCCGTAAGTATTGTAAAGTGAGGAAGACTGTTTGTCTTCATTTGTAATATTATTTGGCCACCATTTTTTCGAAACCGAATCATAGCCTTTTATATATTGAAGCGTTGCGTCAATGTCTAGCTTCATTCCTATATCTAGTCTGTTGTGAATTACGCTTGAAACAATGGGCCTATCTTCTGCGTGTCTTGCTTCGCGCTCTATTAAAGAAGCGAGAGTTACAATTTCGTTTTCAGTTAGATTTACTCTTGAAGTGTCTAAGGTTGCATATTTAGAATCGAAATTATCTCTCATTATTTTTACAACTGCGTCTACATCTGCATCTTTTGGTAATAAATAAGTATCAGGGAATAAATATCCTTCATTTTTTTCTAAAACTCCCTCCCAGGAAGCGTCATATTTAGGCATAAGTTTTTCGAGAGTATCTGCGATTTCTCCCACGCGCTGACCTTCTGGAATTGTTATCCAAATATCTTCTGTTCCTACAGTTAATGATTGCGCTACAGCGCGCGCTGTCATAGATGGGTTTAGTCTAAAGCTTCCGGCCTGAATCTTACTATCAAGTCCTGTCTGTTTGGTAAGAAGAAAGAAAGCAGTTGGATCTTTAATAAGTCCTTGATCTTTAAGGTTTCTTGCAATTGATCTAACGCCCTCGCCCTGTTCAACTATGAATATTTTAGGGGTATTATCATTTGAGTTAGCTGGGGAAGTTCCTCTTAGCCACCAGCCAAGAGAAAGAATAATAAGTACTGCGAGGATAGCAACCGTTACGTAAATTCTCTTCATTTAAACTTTACTAAAGGGAAGTTTTCTAATGACTCTTTTCCTTCCTTAAGATTATACACAGAATCGGAGTAAAAAGTACAGATTGGCTCGTTCTTGCGAGCTTTCTCTCCAATTTTTTTATTCAAATAAATGCCAGCTGATTTCATGTCAGGGGCGCCAAGAATTCGAGTTATCATAGTAAGATTTTTAATGTTAAAACCTGCAATCTCGCAATTTCTTGGAGCAACATACTCAAATTTATGTTTTCCAGGCTTTAAATCTTTACTTGTTACTTTTGCATCTCCGCCCTGCGCCTTTATGATTTCTTTAAGCTTTGCTAGTGCAAGTCCTGAAAGAAGAATATGAAGCGCCCAGTTAAATCCATTCTTGTGTTCCTTGATTATTTTATTTCTAAAAGCCGCAGGACTACTTGCAAGACAAAGTTCCAACAAACTTCCTGCGAGATTTATACTTCTTGCTTCTAAATCCGGAGCTCTTTTTGGATCTTGCTCTAAGACTAGTAGCGCTTCTTTTGTCTCAAGAACTGGACCGATGCCTCGCCCTGCTGGTTCATCTGTTTTGTGAATTAAAACTTCGATTTTTACCCCGAATTTTTTTGCGAGCTGTTCAAATTTTCTTTTAAGAAGTTTTGCATCATTTACATTATGAACTTTTACAGACTCACCATATGGAATATCAATTACCACATGATTACTTCCAAATGCTACTTTTTTAGCCATGATTGAGATAAGAATCTTATCAAATGATTCAAAAAGAAGGACCTCTTCAACCTTTATAATTACGTCATCAGCTGGTGCTATGTTAAAACTTCCACCCCAAACAATGCATCCATTAGTTTTCTTAACGGTCGCATATATTTTTTGTTTGGATAAATTTACCGGTGCGAGGATTTCGAAATCATCAGCGGTTCCGCCCGGAGTTGTGATAGCCCTAGAAGAGCTTTTAGGTATCTTAAAACCCGCTGCCGCAACGATGGGCACCACTATCATGGTCGTTCTAGTTCCTGGGACTCCTCCTATAGAATGTTTGTCTGCGATGATTCCTGAGAAATTTAATTTTTCTCCAGTTTCAATCATGGCTTTAGTCAGATAATAAATTTCGTCGTCTGAAAATCCTTTTGAGAATCCAGAAGCTGCGAAATAAGTCGTTAAAACGTCTCCAAGTTTTTCTTTGGAGATTTGATCCATGATGGCAAAAATTTCTTTATAGTTTAGTTCTCTGCCAACAAGCTTTTTTCTTATGGCGGCTATAGCCTGTTCTTTTTCATCCATGTTTGACTTGGTTAATCATGAGTTTTACTAAATTTTTAAGAAATTTTATTGTTGCAAAAAAAGTGTTATTTATGACCTTATAGATTGTCGGCCAAATGTTATATAAAATTCTTTGAATTCCAACTCTTTCCATATTATTTTACAATTCTAGCTTTAATAATAAGCCTTTTCCAAATTGTACCAGGCGGGGTACAGGTAATAATAGTTAAAAAACTATCTGTAAAATTTTGAGCTAGAACTGAAGTGTCAGTTGGTTCGACTACAGTGATACTAATTATTTTATATTTGTGTTTTGCGCCATTTACTTCTGTATTTATCTCATCTCCAACTTCTAGTTTGTAGGCATTTGCAAGAACAGTTTTATAATTGTTCGGATCATACAATTGCGGTAGCGTCGAGTGACCAAAGATTACAGAATTTCCGTCTTTTCCAGGTAGGGTGTCTGAATTAAACTGAACCATATGGCGAGTTAGATCCGTATCTTTATTTGAAACTTCAGCGTCAGCTATTCCTATTTTAGGAAAGGAAATTTTATAAGTCGCTACATTATTTGATTTTTGTGCTTCAGCTCCTGGATACCAGTTGTAAGCATTTGTATAATCTCTGTTCATGGATCTTGTCGCGTTCTCGATAAGCGTTCCTAAATTTGTAGGGCTAATAACTGTTTGGTTTGGGATTGGAGCTTGGATTTTTTGAGACGCAAATGCCGGCGCAAAATAAATTTGCCATGAAAGGAGAGGGAAAAAAGTGTAAGCGAATAGTATAGCGCCAAAAATTAATACTCCAATGCTCCCAATTCTTACGAGTAGTTTATAATTTCTTCTTTTTCCCTTGTAGTAAATTTTACCCATTTTTTTCTGTCATTATTTTTATCTTTCCCGAGGAGAACGGTATGCGTTCCGGGAGGAAGGGGATAGGAGGGAACAATTTTATATCAACTTTATTTATTTCATTTATTTCGTTTAACTTCTTGATAGCGTCTTTTGCGGATTTTCCTTTTATTTCATTTGCGATTTCTTTTGAATCAATTTTTGGAACTAAATTAGCTTTTATTGTGAGTTTTCCGGTAGCATTATTTCCTTTTGCTTTTAGATTAGCAGCGCTTGCATCAACGCTATCTTTATCTACAACTAAATCGCTTCCAGTTTCTAACTTATCCTTTGCGAAATTTAAAATGTCAGTTTCTTTATAAGAAACACCCCTGTAGCTAATTGTTGCGGTTAGGCTAATTTCCGTTGCTTCATCATCTATATCTTTACTGAAAGTTTTTTTATCAAACTCGACTGAGATAAAGTTTGGTAATACTACGGATCCATCTTCTGCTTCTTTTTGAATTTGTTCCTTGGCTTCTGTTTCTAAATCTTTTTGGAGTTCTGCTGCTAATTTATCCTGATCTTTTTTAGCAACAACCTTTACTTCTTTTTTTGTTCCTCCTGAAAAAGCTTTATCATTTTTTGCAGCAACGGATGAGCTTCCGTCAACTGTAAATTTAGTATTACTTGGTAGGTTTTGACTAGTTCCAAATTTTTCTGCAGTAACTGTGACATCTGCTTTTCCAGGTTCAGTTCCCGAGAAAATATCTCCTGATGCTGAAGCGATGGTGACAGCTTTATCAGTTACAAACTTAAGATCATTTGGAGAAGTAATTACAGTGCCTGTAGGAATCGTAACTCCAGAAGTATTACTGTTAAATAAAGTTACGGTTCCTTTAGCTTTATCTCCAACCTCCTTTTTACCAGTTGTTGCAATTGACTTCTTTCCGTCTGCTGTGACAGTTATAAATTGAGCGTTAATGATGTCATCATCTGCGTTTGTCGCTTCAGTTTCTGAAAAAGTTACATTTACTTCTTCATCTTCTTCCTTTGCATCAATTCCCAGAGTTACGGTTACACTTCTGCCAAAAAGATAAACATAAAGAAATAATAAGATTATCGTCAGAGGGATTAATCCAATCGCGAGTTTTTTGCGAGATCCATTTGCGCCTTTTAAAATTTTTCCCGGGTGTACTGTTTTCATAAAACCCATAATTCCTGTCATTATAAATGCGCCGTTAACGGGAAACGGTTTTTTCTCCGCACTATTTATTTTTAGTTCTTCAGGAATTTCCCTGAATTGGTCAGCTGGAGAAATGTTATCCATAACTGCAGTTTTTGGAATTTCTTTGTCGGTGGGTTTATTAGTGCTAAATTCTTCTTCGAGTGTTTCAGCCTTAGTGTTTGTTTGGTTTTCTGGAATTTCCTCAGAGGATTTAACATCTCCTCCCACAAACCCAAATTCTGATGCGGCTTCAGCAAGAGTTCTGTCAGTTTCCTCTTCAACTATTGGAATTGCAGCTTTTATATGTTTGGTATTTGCACTTTCTGCATCGGTAAGGGATGCCTCAAAAATTTCAAATCCCATTTGGGTAGCTGCTCCAGAAAGAACTGCTCTTGCATCAAAATTTGCTGGAAGTGCGCTTACTTGGGGAAGATGAAAAAAATGAAGACTTTGACTCCATTTATGAGTTATAAATTTTTGCTGAATGTCCTCCCTACCGCTATCAAAAAGAATAATTCTTGGAGGAAGGCTTTCCACAGAAAAATGTTTGAGAAGTGTTTCGACAGTTCCTACTAAAGATTCTCCAATTTCCGAAGTTTTTGATTCAATAATTTTTCCAGCTCTAATTAGAGAAAGAGTTACATTTCTGTGTCCAATTTCAGCTAGAATTGCAGTAACAGGAGCGCCCTCTTCTTTTTGAAGTAAATGGGCTATAGCTTCAGGAATTACTAAAAATCCCATGGGTTTAAATTCTAGTTCGTCACTTACTTTCTTTAGTTTTGTTAAATATTCGGGTTTTATTTTTCCATCTGTTATCCAATCCTGTTTAACTCCAAAAATTGTTTTATGGCTTTCTACGTCTGGGGGAAGATTTTTTTCAGCAGTTGAGACAGCCTTATCTATTGCGTCCAGTAATTCATCTTCTGAGGCTTCTTCTACGGAAGTTTTAAAATTTACGACATGTTCTCCGACGACGTTTATTTTTCCGTCAATTTCCTGAAAAACTACAGCGCTAGCTTTTTCATCACGAAGAACTAAGGAGAGGAAGAACTCCGACTTATTTTTTTTCTCTAAAAAGGGCAGTTTTGGTAAATTCATAGAGAACTAGCCTACCGTTACGTATAGGCGACGCAGGCCATTTC
>JAGOUW010000007.1 GCA_018061075.1 Candidatus Levyibacteriota bacterium
GTGTGTGAGGGAAAACAATACAACAAAGAAGCACTTGAGGTTTTATTTAACGGAAAAAATATTTCTGAAGTTCTTAACATGAGCGTTTTAGAGGCAGCTAATTTCTTTAATTTTATTACACCCCTTAGCAATCGACTACTAACCTTAAATGATGTAGGTCTTTCTTATGTAAAATTAGGTCAGCCTGCTCCAACTCTTTCAGGCGGAGAAGCGCAGCGTGTAAAGCTTGCATCAGAACTTTCAAAAAGAGGCTCACATGCTTTGTATCTTTTAGATGAGCCTACATCAGGACTTCATTTCGCAGATCTCGAAAAGCTTCTTCATGTTCTTAGAAAACTAGTAGATATTGGAAATACTGTAATCGTCATAGAACATAACCTTGATATTATTAAGAACGCAGACTATATAATAGACTTAGGCCCAGATGGGGGAGAACGAGGAGGAAATTTGATAGCAACAGGTACCCCAGAGGATATTGCTAAAAATCCAGCTTCCTACACTGGCCAATTCTTAAAAAAAGTTCTTTAATGAAAAAACTTCTGCCTTTATTTCTTCTTTCACTATTCGCAATCTCAACCTCAAACGTAAAAGCTCAGGAAAAATTTTCTACTTTTTACAATGTCACTTATCAGGTAAACACTGATCAAACTACTAAAGTAATCATGGATATAGATCTAAGAAATAACACTACTGGTTTTTATGCTGGCAGTTATAAAATCCAGACCGGGTTTGAAGATATTTCAAATATTAAAGCGTCCGATTTAGGCGGTGAATTAAACGTTAAGTCGACAAAAAATGATAAAGGGACTGAGCTTTCATTTGATTTCATAGATAAAGTTGTCGGAATTAATAAGACTCAAGAATTTACTGTCAGTTTTGATTCACTTGAGATTGCAAAAAATTATGGCAATATCTGGGAGGTAAATATTCCGGGAATTTCAAATCAGGAAGAATATACTTCGTTTAATACTTCAGTGACAGTTCCATCAACTTTTGGCAGTCCATCAATAATAAAACCAAGTGTTGCAAGCGCAACTGCCTCAGGAAACACTATCAAATTCACGAAAAAAGATCTTGGAAAATCTGGAATTTCGGTAGCGTATGGAGAGGCGCAAATTTATTCATTTGATCTAACTTATCATTTAAGGAACAGAAATCTTTACCCAGTTGTCACTGAAATAGCGATTCCTTCAAATAATAATTATCAGGAAATAAATATTGAAAGCATTAATCCCAAACCTATTGACGTAGTAATGGATTCAGACGGAAATTGGCTAGCTAAATTTAGACTCCTTCCTTCAGAAGACTTCGACGTTAAAGTTTTGGGAAAGGCTAAGGTTTCATACAAACCTAAAAAGGAAGTCCTTACTGACACTGAAAAAAATATTTATTTAAAACCACAAAATTATTGGGAAGTGAATGATCCAGAAATAAGAAAACTAGCTAAAGAATTAAAAACACCTGAAGCCATTTATAAATATGTCGTTACAAATTTAAAATATGATACTGATAGAGTCAAAGAAACTCAGGAAAGAGCCGGGGCAAAAGGAGTTCTGGCAAACAAAGCCTCAGCGGTTTGTCTGGAATTTACTGATTTATTTGTAGCGCTTAGCAGAGCTGCTGGAATTCCCGCTAGGGCGGTTGAGGGATATGCAAATACAAATAATTCTGCAAAACGTCCGCTTTCTCTTCTTAAAGATGTCCTACATTCATGGCCAGAGTATTACGATGAAAATAAAAAAGCATGGATCATGGTTGATCCTACCTGGGAAAATACAACCGAGGGAATTGATTACTTTAATGTTTTTGATTTTGACCATCTCACTTTTGCGATAAAAGGAGCTGACAGTGAGTATCCAGTCCCAGCTGGAGGGTATAAAATTCCTGGACAAAAAAGTACACAAGACGTAAAAGTAACTACATCTAGCGATTTTAAAGATGAACTTCCAACCCTTCGTGCTTCAACTAATTTTGAAGACGCATATCTTGGGGGTCTTTCTATAAAAGGGGAGATAATTGTTACAAATAATTCTGGGGTTTTGGCGCCTAATCAAACCGTAAAGGTAGAATCAGACAGTCTAAATCCTAAAATTCAAAATTTGTACTTCGATAAAATTCCCCCATATGGTAAAAAAACAATTCCAGTTAAGTTTGATGCCAAACATTTTTTGACAAAAGAAACAGATACCATTAAAATATCGATCGGTAAAGAGGTAATAGAAAAAAATATTGTCATTTCGCCCTTTTACCAGCATATTTATTTTATAATAGGAGTTCTAGGAGTTATATTAATTGGATTATTCACATTTGCATTATCAATCATTATCCACAGAAGAAGGCGTCTACCTCTTTCATAACAAAGAAGGGGACGTTATTTACGTGGGGAAAGCTAAAAATCTTCGTAAACGCGTATCCTCATATTTCCTTAACAAAGATCTAGGTGTAAAAACCCAGGCACTAGTTGAAAATATTAATAAGATTGAAACTATTCACACCAATTCAGAGCTCGAATCACTTCTTCTTGAAGCAAATCTAATTAAAAAATATTCACCGAAATATAACATTAGACTAACGGACGGAAAAAGCTATATCAGAGCAAGAATAACAGTTGGGGACGAAGCTCCAAAAATTTTATTAGCACGGCGTGAAGATGATTCTAAATCCATCTATTTTGGTCCGTTTCCTTCTTCAACTGATTTAAAAGTTGTCTTAAAAATTGTTAGAAGAATTTTTCCATATCAATCCGTTTTAAATCACCCGAAAAGAAATTGTCTTTACTTTCATTTAGGCTTGTGTCCTTGTCCTCCTATGTTTACAACACCCCAGCAATCAAAAGATTATAAGAAAAATATTAAATACATAGTTCAGTTTTTTAGTGGTGAAACAAAAAAAATTATAAAAGAATTAGAAAAAGAAAGAGATTTAGAAAGTAATCTAGAAAATTTTGAAAAAGCTTTAGAGATTCAGAAAAAAATAAACGCAATTATTCTTATTACAACACCTCGTAAAACAGCTTTCGATTACGAAATGAATCCAAATTTAAGAAGCGATACAAGGAGCGAAGAAATAGAAGAACTTAAAATAGCTCTAAAAGCAAACGGAGTACAGGTTGATAAACTCGAAAGGATTGAGTGCTATGACATTTCAAATATTTCAGGAAAATTTGCTACAGGATCTATGGTTGTTTTTACTGATGGCGAGAAAGATTCTTCGGAGTATAGAAGATTTAAAATTAAACGTCCGCCAAGAGTTGTCCCAAATGATTTTGCGATGATGCAAGAAGTTATTAAAAGAAGATTTGCGCACACTGAATGGCCATTTCCAGATCTTGTGATAGTAGACGGTGGAAAAGGTCAAATTTCGTCAGCGAATAAAGCTTTATTTGAAATTAATGTAAACGTTCCGTTAATTGGAATTGCAAAAAGAGAAGAACTTCTTATTACTACTGACTTTAAAGTAATAAGACTCACTAGAACTTCAAAAGGCTTAACACTCGTAAGAAGAATTAGAGACGAAGCTCATAGATTTGCTATAACTTATCACAAAAAATTAAGAGCAAAATATTTTCTTTCAGACGTTCTCAAGTAGTCAATTTCTATTTAAAGTATATGTATAGGGGAAGAAGAGGAAGGCTGCTGGCATATCATCAATTAAATATTTCTGAAAATCATCATAAATCTTCTTTCTTTCGTTAATTGCATAAATTTGCCTTCCGTCTTCAAGTAATTTATCAATTCTTAAATTTCTATAATTTGTAATATTACTTGCTTGTCCCGTATGCCAAAGAGTGTACTGATCAGGATCTTTTAGAACCGGGAGCTCTCCTAGGAAAACTTGATAACTGACTGGCACTCCTTCGACTCTTTCTATTTCAGTATTAATTCCGATCTCTTTCCAGTATTTTGAAACTTCTTTGGCTAAATTTTCATACTGAGGTAAAGTTTTTAGACTTATCTTTGTTCCGCTTTTCGTAGCTTCTGTTTCTTCTAATTGAATCGCTACATACTCCAAATCTTTCTTAAAATTTTCTGCTTTATTATTAAACCAATATCCATCTTTATAAGGCGTGTGTGTTCTTTTTCCGTCTTTAAACTCATCTGGAAGTGAGTAGGCGAGAGCTTTTCTAATTTTTTTGTCAGATAGCGTTGAGTCCAAATTATTAAAAAATAAAGTTACGATTTTTGTTTCGTTAATATTTTTTGAAATCTTTGTGTTTTTAAAACTGTCTAAATTAACATTTCTTTCATAATCTAAATTATTAATATCAACTATTGACGTTACCTCTCCTAAAACATACGCATGTTTTAAGGCTTCCTGAGTATCATAGAAAGTATAAACAATGCTTTCTTTATCAACTGCTGAACTTAATTCAATACTTCTTATAAATTCTCCGTTTGATTTAATTTCTCCAATTTTATAATTAGATACTCCAACATAATTTTTCTTAAACACTTTGTTATTAGCTAGAGTTACAAGAAATGGAGAATATTTATCTTTAAGCTTAAAAACCATTACGTGCTTTGCGGGTCGTTCAATCACTACATCTTGGAAGTTATAGCTAATAGATTTAGAGTCGACTTCTTTTCCGTCTGAAAACTCCAAACCCTCATTAAGATAAAAAATAAATGTTTTTCCATCATCTTTTACTTCCCATGACTTTGCGATATCTGGCTTAACTTCACCTGTTGCTGAAATTTGAGTTAACCCACGCGAGGCTTTATCAGCAATTACTTCTGGGAGATTATTTGGTAAATCCCGCTCAGAATAAACTCCAGCAATTCCGATATGCTCATGATTTACGATTGGAAGACGCGAAATAAGAAAGTTGCGATTTAAAAATAGTAAAAGAATTAACGCAAAACCCAAAGTAAAAGATAGGAGGATTGTCTTTCCCCATTTTTTTAAGTAGGCTTTTAAAAGCCAAAAAATGAGTCTTTTTCTTTTCAAAAAAATCATAAAGCCTTTTTAGGGGATAAGAAGTAATATCGAGAAAATCGCAAAAACTATAGCTAGAACTACTGTAAAATAAACTAATAATTTTTCTACACTTCTTCTGCTTCTAAAAGTTTCTCCCGATCCTCCAAAACTAGCTGAAAGACCTGAGCCCGCTACCTGCATAAGAATTACTGCGATAAGAAGAACTGCTACAACTGCTTCAAGAATTACTAAAATCATAAGGCTATTATACCCTCAAATATCCCTTATTTGCAAATAAATAAGAGAACCTGTAAAATTCCGCTTTATGAGTGCTGACAGACCACTTCTATATGCTATTCCAAGACCTCCAGAAACAGGCGCATCTCTTGCTGCTATTGGATTTGGAATGTTTACGAGAGCAAGCTTACGATGTCCTGCATCTGTAACTGGGCAAGGAGCTTATATTGCTAGAGAGGCAAGGGAATTGGGAGTTGACATACAAGAAGCTAGAAGAGATCTAGTAGCAAGCGAGCGACATCTTGCAATGGTTATAAATGGAGCAAAAAGTGCTCATGTAAAAGCTGGAGTCGAAGTTAAGGACTTAGAAGAAACAGCTAGAGGAGTACTAACGACTAGCTTTGCTAAAGGTAGCAGATTCGAAATCTTACCAACCTTAACACTTGGGAGAATTATACGATACTACGATCAAATTAAACCATCTTATGCTCACGACCCAGCTGGACTAGAAAATGACATGTCTTCATATGCATATGAATATTATTACGATTATAAATACAGGGGATTTTAATCCTTAGTGAGCCACTTGAAGAAATTAATTATTAAAGCTAAAACTGCAGCAGAAACTATAAAAGCTGTAAGCGTGTTAAATTTTATAACTGGAACTATAAATCCTCCCCATGAAAAACCATTAAAAGTAAAAGAAGAGACGGAAATGTTTGGAGCAAAAATAGTGAGTAAGTAAAGGAGAATGGCATTTGTGATAAAAGAAAAAAGTCCTAAGGTCACCATATTTAGAGGGAGTGAGAAGATGTTTATAATAGGTTTTACTATCATATTTAGAACTGTGAGAATTAGGCCAGCTGCAATAAGAGTTTGATATCCGCCAGTTACTCTTACTCCTGCAATAATCTCAGATAAGACAAAAAGTGAGATCGAATTAAATGTAATATTTTTTAGAATTCCTCGCACATCATTAGGTTAGCAAATTAGACTTGAAATGAAAAGCGTTCAAGCGTATTATAGGTAGACTTATGGATCAGATAAAATGTAAAAACTGCGGTCAAACAGTTGATATCGATGAAGCGATGCGACATAAATACGAAGGTATACTCCGGAAAGAAGCAGAAGAAAAAGCTCAACTTAAAATTGAAAAAGAAAAAAATGAGGCAATTGCACTTGCTCGTAAAAATGCTTTAGAAGAAGCAGAATCTAAAAATAAAAGCCAACGTGAGGAACTTAAAAAAGAAAAAGAAGAAAAGATTGAATGGGAGAAGAAATTTAAATTAGCAGAAGAACAGCGCATTAAAGAACAAGAGCGAATTAAAGAAGAGGCCAGAAAAGAAGCCGAAAAAAAGGCAGAAGACTCAGTTGAGCTTAAACTCAAAGCAAAGGATATCCAACTTGAACAATACCAAAAGAGCGCTGAAGCTTTTAGAAAAGAAGCAGAAGGTCTTAAAAGAAAGCTTGAACAAGGTTCCCAGCAGCTTCAAGGCGAAGCTCTTGAACTAAACCTTGAAGAAAAACTAAAGGCTGCATTTCCAAATGATGAATTTATTCCAGTAGCTAAGGGGAAAGAGGGTGGAGATTTAATTCAAAATGTCCGTAATAAATTTGGTAATGTGGGATCAATTATTATATGGGAATTTAAAAGAACCAAAAGTTGGGATAAGAAATGGTTACCAAAATTAAGAGAAGATGCGAGAACTTCAAATGCAAACGAAGCTGTAATTGTTACTGAAGTATTACCAGAAGGTCTAAAAGTATATGAAAAAATTGATGGGGTCTGGGTTACCGATCGAACTTACGCTTTACATTTAGCAAAATTATTGAGAGAAATGGGCCTAAGAATTGCAATAGCAAAATCAAGTGCTCAACATAACGATGAAAGTTTAAAAAAACTACATGACTACATCTTAAGTGAAGATTTTAGACATAAAATTGAAGGAGAAATTGAAAGACAACAGCTAACGATCAAACTGCTTGAAGATAGACATAAAGCTGATGAAAAATATTACCGATTACAAAAACAAAATTTGGAATCTCTTTCCGATAATACATCTCAGATTTATTTTAACCTACAAAAAAGACTACCATCATTGCCCTCTATAGCTGGATTTGAACCAGAAATAGTTACAGGAGATGAAATTGAAAACGAAACCCTCCTTTGAAGAAGAGATCTGTTATTGGAATAGTAACATAAGCCACGTAATTGGACTTGATGAAGTAGGGAGAGGCGCTTTTGCAGGACCAATTGTCGCAGCAGGGGTAATCTTTAAACCGAACTTCAAACATGATTTTTTAGATAAGGTTAACGATTCAAAGCTAGTTAAACCAAAACTCCGCGAAGAACTTTCAGAATTGATAAAAGCAAATTCTGTTTGGGAAATTGCTTCCGTAGAATTAGATTTTATAAATAAATTTGGAATTGGAAAAGCTAATTTGGAAGTCTTTAAAAAAGTGTTAAATAGTCTTATTCTCAAGCTTAAATCTGAAAAATATTTTGTTCTTGTAGACGGATTTGATTTAAAAATTCCAAATCAAAAACCGATAATTAAGGGGGATCAAAAAAGTCTCTCAATTGCAGCTGCGTCCATAATCGCAAAAGTTTATAGAGATAATCTCATGAGAGAAGCGGGAAAATTATTTCCAAATTATTTATTTGAAGAAAATAAAGGATACGGAACCCTAGCTCACCGAAACGCTCTAAGAATCCATGGACTTTCTACCCTTCACAGAATAGATTTTTGCAAAAATATTAACTAATTCTGATTGACTTAATAGCCTCACTCTGTTACTATTTCGCCTTAATATGAGATTTGCAGAAGGCGCACCAATTCCAGCTATTACAGGAACCGGAGTTGGACTACCAAATAGGGTAGTGGATAATGCGGAAATTGCTATGCTTCTTAATAGACCTCCAAAAGTTATCAATAAAGTTATAGGTGAAACAGTCGGAGTCAAAACAAGACGATGGGTAATTCCTGGAGAACAGGCATCCTCAAACCTAGCCTCAATTGCAGCCATGGAAGCTATGGATATGGCAGGAATAATGCCATCGGATGTTAAAACGTTAATTGTAGGCACTTCTTCACCTGATCATATTTCTGTTGCTGTTGCCGCAATGATGCAAGAGCAGCTTGGATTAAGAGACGATGTTAGAAGTTATGATGTCGGTGGAAATGCCTGCGTAGGTTTTATCCACTCCTTAAAATCTTCATTTGATAATCTAACAAGCCCACTAGGAGACGAGGGACCTCAGGTCGTTGCTGGAGTTGAGGTCTTATCAAAAATGATTCCAAATGACCCCACGAAAGGAATTTTTGGAGATGGTGCGGGAGCAGTTGTCACTGAAATGGTAATTCCTGATACAGGTGCACCAACGAATATGGGATTTGCATTCGGCGCAGACGGAAGATTTTCACAGGACTTACTAATCCCTGCTGGAGGAAGCAAATATTTTACAACTGAAGAAACAGAAAGAACTGGCATGCATTTACTCCATATGGAAGGTAAAACTATTTTCGATCAAGCTGTTCCTAGGATGGCACAGATGGCCAGAGAAGCTCTAAGAAAATCAGGAATGCCAATCGAAGAGGTTGCTTACTTTATTCCTCATCAAGCAAATTTGGCGATAATTCGTGCAGTAGCAGATGAATTAAATTTTCCTATGGAAAAAGTGATAGTTACAATTGACCACACTGGAAATACATCAGCCGGAACTATCCCAATCGCCATGAATGAGAGCGTAAGAGATGGAAGAATTAAGAGAAATGATATGGTAATGTTTGCAGCTTTTGGAGCCGGTCTGGAATTCGCTGCAGGATTAATCCCCATGGTCGGACTTCCAAAATCTAGATAATTAACTTCAAAACAATCTACTGTATAATGTCGTTATATTTGAAAGGGGGTGAATTATATGGCAAAACTTAATCCTTACATGCATTTTAAAGATAACGCTAGGGAAGCAATGGAATTCTATAAATCAGTCTTTGGAGGAGAATTAACAATGAGCACTTTCAGAGAAGGAATGAATGACACTGGTCCAACAGCGGATAACATAATGCACGCAATGCTCGTAATTGGCCCTGAGATGACAATTATGGCATCTGACACTCCACCAGGAATGGAAGCTAACCCTGGAGCAAGTGTGGGATTGTCCTTAAGTGGAGAGTCAAACGATGAGGAAAAGTTAAAAGGCTTTTGGGAAGGATTATCTGAAGGTGCAAAAATATCTGTACCATTAGACAAATCACCATGGGGAGATACCTTTGGAATGCTAACAGATAAATTTGGAATGGAATGGATGGTAAATATAGCGGGTTCGAAAGAGTAATCTTTCTTTTATTGAAATCTTAAAAAGCTCACCTCGCGTGAGCTTTTTTTTTGGAAATCTGTAGTTTATCCCTAATGATTAAGGATCAATGATATAATTCCGCTATGAACTCTATTGAAATAAAAAGATTCCTAGATGAAATGACTGCTGTCGTTATTGATGCTGGAAAAATAGCAATTGAAAATCAAGATAAAGTAATAAACATTGGAAAAGATATAGAAGATATTGAGGATTCAAGAGATGAAAGAGCTAGTCAAAGAGCTTCCGCAAAGACTGAAATCGATGAGAGAATTCAGGAGATATTACTTAAATCTGTAAAAAATATTATTGGAACCGATGTAAAAATTGACGCAGAGGAAGATACTCCTTCAAAAACTATGTTTAATAATGATTCACCTATAACTGTGGTCATAGATCCAATTGATGGAACTCTAAATTATATTAACGGAGAAGACCAATTCTCAATAAACATAGGCCTAGTTGAGGATGGAAAAATGCTCGCATTTATAGTTTATTATCCCGCAAAAAGACAGCTTTATCTTTTGGATGAAACCAAAACTCCTTTCTTAATTACTTATAATCAAAATGATGAAATTGACAATAGGCTGGTAATAAAGGCTTCAATTCTAAATGATCCTAAAAGTGTGTATGTTAACAATAGAATAAATTCGCAAATAATTGAAAGACTTCAAGATAAATTTCAGGTCGTAATGGATGACGGGGGAGTTATGTGGCCAGAAGCTTTATTAAAAACAATATCTGGCGATTATAAAGCGGCTATTTTTAAAAATCCTCAAACAAGAGACATCTTATTTGGAGCAATCGTCGAAAATCTTGGAGGATATATGTCGGATTGGCAAGGAAATAAAATCAACTGGCCAAACGGAGGCAGAATCCCACAAATTATTTTTGGTTTTGGAGAATTACCCCAAGAAATAATTGAATCCTTAAGCTGATTAACCCCCAGGATTATATCGTAAATTAACATTTTCAAACTATAGGATATTGGTTATTGAGGAATTCAAGGCTATCTGGTAGAATTTATCCATGCGTCTGTAGCTCAATGGATAGAGCACTTCGCTTCGGACGAAGGGGTTGCGGGTTCGACTCCTGCCAGACGCGCACTAAAAAATCTGACGCGATTTTTCAGTGTAAACTCAAAAAGATTATGAATTGGCACGTTTATATAGTAAAATGTAGCGACGAAAGTTTGTATACAGGCATAACAACTGATATAAACAGACGAGTCATAGAACACAATACTAATAATAAATTAGGCGCAAAATCATTAAAAGGTAAACGTCCGGTGGTTCTTGTTTATAGCGAGGATTATGAGACCCAATCGGAAGCAAGAAAAAGAGAAGCAGCGATAAAGCAATGGTCACGAGCGTATAAGTTAAAATTAATTGAAAAGCATAGTTCGCAGTGAAGGGTTTACCCTGAAAAATGTGAACATTTTTTAGGGCCGCTAGCTCAACGGTAGAGCAATTCCCTCTTAAGGAATCGGTTACAGGTTCAAATCCTGTGCGGCTCACAATAAAAAATTAATTTGGTACAATAATTATATGGAGGGAATTTCAAAAAGCTGGAAGGGGTTTAAAAGATCAGTAAAAGAGTTCCATACTAAAAAACCGCACATCGAGTTTTTTACGGCACTTCTTACCATTCCCGTGCTTTTAACAGTTATAATTCTTAATCTTAATAACTTAAGAGATGAGGATAAGGTTGAAACGCCAAAAAATGAAACTATCATTATTACTCAAGCTGCTCCAAATGAAAAAGAAGTTATTGTCACAACTGAAGCCTGTGAACCTGGAATCGGAGACATAAGTATAGTTAACCCTGAAGAAGGGGATGATGTTTCTGGAAATCCAGTATCCGTAGATATAGTTTATGAACCAGAGGGTTTCTGTGAGGTAGTTTGGTCATATAGAATTAATAACGGATCCTGGTCTTCATATGATGATCGCTCGATTGCTTTATATAATCTTCCAAGTGGTGAAATAAAATTTGATCTAAGAGTAAAAAGTGTAGTTAATACAACACAAAAAACCCTAACTAGAAATTTCAACTATTCTGGCGGAGGATCAGTAAGCGTTACCCCAGCTCCGACTACGACACCTACTCCATAATTATTGGCTTTAGTAAGCACTTCAGATATAATTTATCATAATGAATTCTAAATTTGTTTCTTGGGGGAAATTTTTAATAGGTTGGCCTCTATCAATAATCGCAATTTTCTACATCGTAAGATTTTTAATAAATAGCGGGGGAGGGGCAATTCTTGAAATCTCAAGCATAAATATTCCCTATCTAATCATTGGGTTTATATTTTTCTTTTTATGGTTTTATTTAAGAGCTTATGCATGGCAATTATTTTTAAAAAAAGAAGGACATAAATTATCCTTAAGAGAGACAGTTTACAGATGGGAATTTTCAGAACTTAAAAGATTTGTCCCAGGAAATGTTTGGTCTTTTTTAGGAAGAGTTTCACTTTTCGAAGATCAAGGAGTCCCTAAAAAAGTTATCGCAAAAGGGCTTTTATATGAAATCGAGCTAGTAATTTCCGCTTCATTATTTTTATCAATTTTTTCGATTCCTTTAGTTGTAAATTATTTAGGGTTAAACATTCCATATATTTCTTTAATATTTTCTTTATTAATAATTACATTTACTTTAGTTTTTATATTTTCAGAAAAACTACCACTCGGTAAATTAAAAACTCTTACCCCAAACCTAAAACCCAAAGATAATTTAATATTTTTCTCTATATACGTAGCGTCTTGTTTCTTTTTTGGCGCTGGTACATTTTTCGCTGCACACTCTTTAATACCCTTAGATTTTTCAAAGTTTTTAGAATACGTTGGATTTTTTTCTTTCTCTCTTTTAGTAGGCTACCTTTCATTCTTAACGCCATCCGGACTAGGAGTAAGAGAAGCAGTTATAACTTTTGGGCTTTCTAAAAGTATTTTAATCCCTCAAGCTGCACTAATAGCTATTTTTTCAAGAGTAATATTAATAATATCTGAACTAATATTTTTACTTTTTGCTTTCATATGGAAAAATATTTCAAAAAAATAAAACATCACTGGCAGGAAATCGCTGTAGTTTTCTTTGCATTTGTTTACTCAATATATTTTAACGTGGCAAGCTTTCTTAGATACGACAACTACTACACTGGAAGATTTGACCTAGGTAACATGGCTCAGACTGTTTGGAATACTACCCAGGGAAATCTTTTTACACTAACTGATCCGAATGGAACTCGTGAAGTTTCCCGTCTCGCTTTTCATGCTGATTTTATCTTGGTGCTTCTTTCTCCTTTCTATGCGCTTTGGCAAGACCCACGCATGCTTCTTTTTATCCAAACCTTAGTTCTGTCGCTTGGTGGAATATTCGTATATTTAATAGCGCGACATATTCTTAAAGATCGCACCTTATCAGTCATCCTGTCTCTTTGCTACTTCCTAAATCCCGCAGTGCAATATACGAATCTCTATGACTTCCACTCCGTCACGCTAGCTACCACTTTTCTTTTAGCTGCTTTTTACTTTATCCAGAAAAAATATTTTACTCTTACGCTTATTTTTTTAATACTTGCTGGAATAACTAAAGAGCAAGTCTGGTTTATAACTGCGCTTATGGGTCTTTACATTTTATTTATCTCTAAACAAAGAAAATTAGGACTTTTTATTACTACAACCTCTGCATTTCTTTTTTATTATCTTATTTGGATTGCAATCCCCGCCTCTTTAGGAAGCGCACACTTCGCATTAGAATATTATTCAGATTTCGGAAGCTCTCCAGGAGACATTATAAAAAATATATTTTTACACCCTATTCAAACTATCCAAACACTGCTATTGCCAGATAGAATCGGGTACTTAAAACAATTATTCCTGCCGCTGGGATATCTTTCTCTTCTAGCGCCGTTTTTCTTAATTTTCGCAGGCCCGGATCTAGGAATAAATTTACTTAGCACAAATCCGACACTACACCAAATCTATTATCAATATAGCGCGACTGTTACACCTTTTATTTTTATTTCAGCTATTTTCTCAATTAAATTTATAAAAAAGTATATTCCTGAAGTGCCTTTCATGGCATTTGGATTTTTAATTCTTACTACTACATTAATTAGCGCGTATGCATTTGGCCCACTTCCGGGGGCTAAAAAACCAAACCTAGACATGTTCACAAAACCTTTAGCAATTAGAAGCGCCGTAGATCAGCAAATTAGTGGAATCCCGGAGCATGAATCGGTGAGTGCATCAAATAATTTGGCCTCCCATCTTTCTCACAGAAAAAATATTTATGTTGTCCCTTATGGAATAGGACAAGCTGATAAAGTTTTATTTTTAGTAACCAAGTCAGCAAATGAGTTCGAGTTGAAAGCTTTAGAAAATATAAAAAATGATCCTAATTTTTCCTTAATTTTTAATCAAGATAATTTTTATGTATTCAAAAGAATAAGTTCTTGATAATATTAACTTATGCCCAAAGTTATAAAAGCAAATGGCGAGAGTGAGGATTTTTCAGAAAAGAAATTAATTGACTCCATTCATCGTGCAGGAATTCCAGAAAATCTTCAAGCTGAAGTCGTAGAGCATGTAAAACAAAATCTTTATGAAAATATCCCGACTCACGAAATTTACTATCACCTCGAAGAATTTTTAGGACACACTAAAAGTCCGTATTATAAAAATAAATATTCTTTAAAACGCGCGCTCATGGATTTAGGACCCACAGGTTTTCCCTTTGAAGCGTATATCGCTGAGGTTTTAAAAATGGAAGGATATGAAACGATAGTAGGAGAAACTCTTATGGGAAAGTGTGTAACGCATGAAGTAGACATAATTGCTCAGAACGCAAATGAAAAAATTATGGTGGAGTGTAAATTCCATAATCGCCCTGGAAGCAGATCTGATGTTCAGGTCGCTTTGTATACAAAAGCTAGATTTGATGATTTAAAAGAAAAGCACGGTTTTACTAAAGTCATGCTGGTTACTAATACTAAGATTACAGTGGATGCTTTAGCTTATTCAGATTGTGAGAATGTAAAAATTCTTAGCTGGGAACATCCGGAAGGGGAGAGTCTTAGGGAAAAAGTAGAGAAGTATAAGCTCTATCCAATTACATCTTTGTCATTTTTATCTATGCCTCAAAAACAGGAGCTTTTAGCAAAAAATATAGTTTTAGTAAAAAGCATTTGCGAAAACCCAGAAATCATAAATCAAATTTCAATTCCTCTTAACAAAAGGGACGAGATTTTGGATGAAGCCAAGAGAGTCTGCATGATCTAGACGGTTCCTACTAATTTAGCGCGTTCAAATTTGTCTGCCATGAATCCATTCGGAACTGTTTTTAGCTTTGGACCATTTAATAAAAATCCATTCCTTATGGTGTGGTCTCCAAAGCGCTCGTTAAGCTGATCAATCGTTGACTGAATCTTAGAAGTTTTAACTTTTGTATCAAATAAGGAAAGAGTAAGATTTACAGAGTCCTCAAGGTTTCCCGCCCATACAGAAATTTGCCTAACCATGGCCTCTTCTTTACTCATTTTCCCTAAACCCCACCCATCATATAAATTTTTACAAAGACCAAAGATGTCCGTTCCTTTATCTATGTGATAGCTAAGAGTTCTTCTCCCATGATGAGTTTGAGTTCCGCCTAAATACAATCCAATCGTACGCGCTTTTTTACCAAGACGCCTTAATTTAATGCCAATTTCTTCAGAGAGTTCAAAGACATTTTGAAGAATCACTCTCTGATCATATTCATTTTTTGGCATACAATAATTTCTTCCGACTGATTTCGTCTCCTGAGGCAAATAATAGGGGACAACTTCTGAATCATCCTTTCCTTGTCCTAGACTCTTAAGAAAATGTCCTTCAACATCCTTAAACTCCTCTATTAAAACGTCAAGCGAGGCTGCGCGAAGCTGAAGGGGAGTAGTAATTCCTATTTTTCTAAGCCTTATTGCAGTCCTTTCCCCGATCCCGCAAAAATCTGTTAATTCTACCTTTGAATAAACACTCTCTACGTCCTGGGGATTAATTTCCTTAAGTCCATTTGGCTTATTCATTCCTGATCCAAGCTTGGCAAGAAGCCTGTTGTAGGAAAGCCCTACTGAAACAGTTATGTATTCTCCGATTTCTTCACTAATTCTTTTCTTGATAATTTCAATAATTTTATATCTACCCCCAAACAAATGCTCGGTAGAAGTAACATCTATAAAAACTTCGTCCAGAGAAAAAAGTTCTACATATGGCGAATAATCCTTACAGATATTTAAAAATATTTGAGTAATCTCCCAATACTTTTGAAAATGCGCTGGAACTGTAAAAATCTGAGGGCAAATTTTTTGAGCCTCCCAAACCCTAGTTACATTTTTAACTCCAAATTTTTTAGCCTCTCGACTCGCTGCGATAATACAGGTCCTGCCGTTAGTAGCTGTTACCCCGATTGGCTTACCCCGAAGAGAAGGGTCAAACTGCTGTTCACACGAAGCAAAAAAAGAATCGAAATCTATATGAAGAATAACTTTTTCTTTCATAACAAGATCCAGAAAGCATACATTTTAAGTATTTTTTTAAAGACTGGTAGAGGATTTAACTTGGACAGTGAGTCAAACATAACTATAAATATACTGAAATTATTTACGCAAAACAATAGAACAAAAGTAGAACATAAATATTCAAACACTCTCAAAATTAAAAACTCAAAAAATTACTACAGACTCTTGACAGATTTTTTGGGATATGTCTAACTAAATATGTAGAGACTATTTACGAGGGGAGGTGAATTACATGAGCAAAGACACAATGAAATGGGTAGAACTAGTAGCAACTCTCTTAGTTGTAGTAGGAGCTGTTAACTGGGGACTCGTTGGACTTGGAGGGTTTATGGGCGCTAACTGGAACATAGTAAATATGGTCCTTGGAGCTTGGCCACAAGTCGAATGGGTTGTATACATTTTAGTAGGAGCAGCCGGAATATGGCTATTCTATGATTGGTGGATGAAAATGTCGAAAAAGTAAACCAGTCGACTACTGAAAAGTATTTATAAGCCTCACTCTTTTTGGCGGCTATTAGAAGTATATATAGTCGGAAGGGTGAGGTTATAATTTTATAAAACTAAACAGAAATGTTGAAGTATTCAAGAACTCTATTAAAAATAAATCTTGGCCCCTGATAAAGAACTGTAAAGAGAATTAAAAGCCCTATTAATCCTACTAAAAATAAAGCTATCTCAAATAATCTTTCGCGCATTTCCTCTGATAACTTAGCCATAAGATGATTGTAGCACTAAAAAATTGCTTCTAACAACTATTTTTTGTTACAATTTTTATATGCAGTCTCCTAACTATCAATTCCTTAAAGATAAGTGGACTAAAAGGCATCGCGACCTACAGGAGACCATAGCCCAAAAACACTCTGACTCTTTTAAATGGCTTGCAGACAACACCAAACAGCTAGCTGTTGGCTCTCTAGGAAGTCTTGTTCTCTTAACCTCTCCTATCCAAAAAGACTCAATGAGCACAAAAGTTAAAGTCGCAAGTGAGTCTGTTCAAAAAATTAATACAGACGTTTTTCTTATAACTGATCTGGCAAAGACTCTTCCTGATATCGTTAGGCCTTTAACAGATACTGAAGAAGCTACCATAAGCGCAACTTTATCTAAAAATTTTGGAATGACTGTAAAACCTGAATTAAACGGTTTAAGACTTAACAGAAGCTATGGACTGATCGGCTCAGAGCAGCATTTAGCTAGATATCCTGGGGACAATATGGCCTCGCATTTTGATGGAAATAATGAAGATGCAGAAAAATATCATTCTTCAGGTATGGCACCGGGCCTTGGAGCATGGGGATACTTTACAACCTCGCGTTCTCAAATGACTGAGGAAGACGTGATGCGAGAAAAATATTACATCGCAGTTCAAACCTTCCTAGCACCAGATTTCAACAGTAGAGTTTCTGAATACAGAGATTTTTTTAAGTACAGAAAAATGCTTGTCGTAAATCCCGAAAACGGAAAGGCAGTTGTCGCTGCAATAGGGGACGCAGGACCCGCTGAATGGACTGGAAAACATCTTGGGGGAAGTCCTGAGGTAATGAAACATTTAGAAAGAGTGGATGGCGCTGCAAAAGGACCTGTTTTATATTATTTTATAGAAGACCCGAATGATGCTATTCCCTTAGGGCCAGTTAAGGCTTTACAATAATATTATGAAAAAACATTTCTATACTCATGTTATAGAGACCTCTTCGGTAAGCCTGGCACTCGCTGAAATGAAGTTAACTCAAGAAGAGAGAAAACATCTCATCGATCTCGCTCAAGAAAATCTTCATCATGCAATTCTAGATTCGGTCTTATCTGAACTTTCCGACAAAGATAAACAGGAATTCTTAGTACTTCTTGCCAACGATGATCATGAAAAAATCTGGAAGCTCCTGACAGAAAGAGTTGATCATATAGAAGATAAAATTAAAAAAACCGCTGAAGATTTGAAAAAAGAACTCCACAAAGACATAGAAGAATCACATAAAAAATCTTCCAAAAAGTGATTAATAAAATTAAATCAAACTTTGCGAAATCTGGTTTGAATGCTGGAAAACTTATCCCAATATTAGCTGGCGTTTTAATATTATCTAGTATTGGATTCTTAGCTTTCTACAAACAATCGATTGATCTAAACAAGGAACTTAAACTAACTAACGAAAAGGTTCAGACTGAACTCTCTAAATTAAAATCCGAAGATCAGTTTAAGAAAAATAAAGATTTGGAAGCAACAATTTTAAGCATTGAAAAAACCTATGCTCAAGCTGTAACACTCTATGAAAAAATAATAGACGCAAAAGACGCTAAGAGAAACGTAGCGGAATATGAAAAGGCATTTGCCGCAAATCTAAGCTTGTTGTCAAAAAGGAATTATGCCTCAGCCGGCGCAGAATTTACCAAATTAAGTACTAAAATAGATCAAGACGCCCCTAAGGTTGTAGCCTCAAGCGCAGTTGGAAATACGGCAAATGTAGCGGTAAATAATACTGCACCGGGCTCAGGGTTTAGTAGGCAAAAAGTAAAAACCGATTTTGGAGAATATATAGTAGACATTGTGGCTGCAGACATGAACTCTACCCGGGTTATCGTGGACACAGCTTCAGACGGAGACTGCAGGGATAATTGTCCCGTGCTGGCACTTGGGGATTATGTAGGGAGAAATGGCGCATTTGCAGGGATAAACGGCTCTTATTTTTGTCCGGCAAGTTATCCATCTTGCGCTGGGAAAACCAACTCATTTGATACGCTTCTTATGAATAAAAATAAGAAGTATTTTAATTCTGATAATAATATCTACTCTAATGTTCCCGTTGTTGTTTTTTCAGGAAATTCTGCAAGATTTATCGGCGCTAGTTCTGGGTGGGGAAGAGATACAGGAGTGGATGGAGTTATTGCCAATCAACCGCTATTGGTCTCAGGCGGAAATGTAGTTTTTGGAGGAGATGATGAAGTTAAAAGAGCTGGAGCGGGATCTCGATCTTTTGTTGGCTCAACAGGTTCAACTGCTTACATTGGAGTTGTACATGGCGTAAACGCGGCACAAATGGCAAGAGTATTGCGTACAATGGGAATTCAAAATGCGCTAAATCTTGATTCCGGAGGTTCAACAGCTCTTTGGAGCGGAGGATACCGAGTAGGCCCCGGGCGTGCAATACCAAACGCTATTCTATTCGTTAGGAAATAATTACACACCCATAAAAGGTGGTGGAATTTCTTGACCCTTATTTCTAATCGCTTCTTGGTCGGTATGTTCGAAAAAATCCTGCTGTCTTTTAATATCAAGTCTAAATGGAGATATGACAGGACCTTCCTCTCCTAAGAAGATCAGGTTCGCCTTAGTATCAGGGCAATATGCCTGATCTGCAACAAAAGCCCAATCAACTCCATCGCTAAGTGGTTCTTCATCAGTAAAGCAAACAATTAAATTTTCCCCTCTTTCAACTGCAACTCTATGATCGTAAAGCTCCGTTGGCTTTAAGGTAGCATCAGCCGTTGGAACTGGATCCTTTTGTTCATTTCCACAACCTGCTAAAACCATAACAGACGCCAAACCAATAACTCCTCCGACTCCCAATCTTTTTCCATTTTCACCCATAAGCCTGAGATTATACCAGCTTATGAAGCCTTATTTCAAGCAAAGCATTCAGCAGGATTTAAGCAAAGTGTTATAATCTAGCTTCAATATGAGAATTCTAATAGTTGAGGACGAACATAAGATTGCAAATTCTATAAAGGAAGGACTCACTCAAGAAAAATATACAGTCGATGTCGCATATGATGGAGAATCAGGCCTTGATCTAGCAGTTGGCGAAGAATATGACCTTATAATTCTAGACCAGATGCTCCCAAAAATTAGTGGCATTGAAATCGTTAAAAAAGTTAGAAAAAAAGAAATTCATACTCCTATTTTATTTCTTTCAGCAAAGGGAGAAACTTATGACAAAGTAGAGGGGCTAAATGCAGGTGCAGATGATTATCTGAGTAAACCATTTGCATTTACAGAGCTCATTGCAAGAATCCGTGCGCTATCCAGAAGACCAACTAACTCTACCGGTGTAGTTCTTAAAATTTCAAATATTGAACTTGATCCCGTAGCGTTTGAGGTTAAAAGAAATAATAAAACCATAAATCTATCAAATAAAGAATTTTCGCTTTTAGAATATCTTATGCGTCACCCAAATATAACTATTAAAAAAAATCAGATAATTTCTCATGTCTGGAATTATGATTCTGACGTTTTGCCAAACTCTGTTGAGGTCTACATAAAACATTTAAGAAATAAATTAGGAGCGCCAGATCTTATTCAAACTGTTCGAGGATTTGGCTATAGAATAGGGGGGTAATATGTTTCATTCGGCCAGAATCAAGCTAACACTTTGGTACTTACTAATCATTATGGCGATAAGCCTCTTATTTAGCGTGGTAATTTATCAAAGTGCAAGCACTGAATTTCGTCGTTTTGAAAACATGCAACACAGAATTACTAAAGACTTTGAAAGAAAGTTTGCACCTTTCCCTCCCGGACAAGGTAGAGGTCAAAATTTCATTTTATTCACAAATAAAGATGCCGAGGAAATAAAAGAAGCACGAGAAAGATTTATTTTAATGCTTGGATTTATAAATGTGTCAATTCTTGTTATTGCAGGTACAGCGGGATATTTCTTAGCAGGAAGAACCCTAAAGCCAATTCAAGAAATGATGGAGGAACAGAAAAGATTTATTTCTGACTCTTCACATGAACTCAGAACTCCTCTAACTACTCTTAGGACGGAAATAGAAGTGGCACTCAGAAGTAAAAAATTAAGCTCAGAACAAGCAAGTAAAATACTAAGAAGCAATCTAGAAGAAGTAATCAGTCTTCAAATGCTTTCCAACAACTTACTTCAACTCGCTCAAAACGGAAAATTAGTTAATAGGGATTTAGTTGAAGTAATTTCCATTAATACCGTTATCAACGATGCAATTAGAAAAACTGAAAAAATAGCAAAATCCAAACAAATAAAAATTAAAAATAATGTAACAGATATAAAAATTAAGGGCGTTCAAGATAGACTTACGGAAGTTTTTGTCATCTTACTGGATAACAGTATTAAATACAGTAAAAATAAAGAGAGAATAGAGATTAGTTCTAGAAAAACTGATGGAAAAGTTAAAATATCAGTCACTGATCATGGGATGGGAATTTCAAAAAAAGATCTTCCTCATATTTTCGAAAGATTTTACAGAAGCGATCAGTCTCGTTCTGAAAAGGGTTATGGGCTTGGTCTTTCAATTGCTAAAAAAATAGTTGAATCTCACAATGGCTCAATTTCAGTAAAAAGCGAATTAGGAAAACATACCACCTTTGTCGTTAATCTCACAATTTCCTAAGCCAATTCTCTACAAGACTTCACTAAACAGAGGCTGGTAATTTTTTTTAAATCTTACAAGTATTAAGAATGATCTCTTTCATTTGAGGTAGAAACCAAATATGCAATTCCTGAAAGCGCTAAAGAAATGGCTGCCTGCCTCCAATCAGAAGCATCTGAGCTATGCTTATCGACTAAAGCTACTGAAGCAACCGTAACCCATTGTAATATGCTAGAAGCCTCTGGACCTATTCCTAATCTATTTGCTGCAAAATTATCTACTATGGTAACTTCTTGATCATTAGAAGCTTCTGGTACTAATCTAGGATTTGTCAATTTATCAAACCTCTGGGGCATTTCAACTGGTTCATGCACCTCTGGTATCATTCGCTCGACACCAGCAAATCTCCCCTGACCATGAAATCCACTTCCTGTATCGTGATCGTGATAAGACATAATGCCAAGAATATTAACATCATTAACAAATCTTTACAATAATAGATAATTTAAGACCTATAGTTTGTATCTGAAGCAGATTTTAGATATAATACACATATGACAACACCCGAAAGACCAATTCCAGAAATAGTTCATAGATATGAAGATCCTTATAAGCACGCGGGTTCTTTAAAAGCTTTTGTAGGTAACGAAAGAGTTGGTTATATGGAATATTCCAGAAATTATGAAACATCTGGTTGGAATCTAGATTTCGTAATCGTAAACGACAATATACAAGGAAAAGGAGTAGGTAAAGCTTTAATTCGCTCATTTGTTGACCAGGTAGGTTCCGGTCAAAAAGTTTCAGCTACAATTATTCATGAGGCCACTTACCAGACACTAGTTGATCGTTATGGAATTGGTTCTCCCGGTGATACGACTGAAGTTCCCGAGGAAGATTATCCTAGCTTAGCATTAGTACGTGGCTTAAAAATGTGTGGAATTGAAGTGACTAAAATTTCCGTTGGATTAAATTTGCCTGAGATTGAAGACATCAACTGTAATGTTGCACTCGAAGGAAGAACCCTCTAAATCCTTAAGCCTTTTTTAAGTTTCGCTATCTAATATATATCTATGGTTAAACATAGGAAGGGGGTGAGTGATATTAATAAAAAGAAAATGCTTTTTCCGGTCATGGCTTTAGCAGTTTTAGCAGGAGGTCTATTAACCGTAACAGGAGCCTCAGCACAGAATTCTTCAGTTAAACACGATGCAATTGTTCAAAAAATTGCAGATAAATTCGGCTTGAATAAAGACGAAGTTCAAAAAGTTTTCGACGAAGAACATGCAGCAAGACAGGCTGAAATGGAAACTAAAAATGCCCAAAGATTAGATACGCTCGTGAGTGAAGGCAAAATAACAGAAGCGCAAAAAATTCTAATCATTAATAAACAAAAAGAACTTAGAGAAAAACATCAGGCGAATAGAGGCAATTTTGAAGGCAAAACACCAGAAGAGATGAAAACTCAAATGGAAGCCGAAAGAATAGCTTTAGAAGCTTGGGCAAAAGAAAATGGGATATCAACAGAATATCTCATGGGTAATAAGTTTATTATGAAAATCGGTGGCCCTAGAGGTCATAGATAAGTAAATAGACATCCGGGATAACCTCAAGAGCTCTTGGGGTTATCTTCGTGAAAAGAATTAAAATTTCTGTTGTGATATACTCTTTTTTTAATGGAGATCATTCCTCAACTTGCCCTCATAATTTTCCTCGTTTTACTTAACGGATTCTTTGTCGCTTCTGAATTTGCGCTAGTCGGAGTAAGAAAAACCAGAATTGACGAATTAGCAAAAAAAGATAATAAATCAGCAAAGCTAGTCCAAAAAGCACTAAACCATCTTGATACTTATATTTCAGCAACTCAACTCGGAATTACGCTTGCAAGCCTAGCTCTAGGTTGGGTAGGAGAACCTTTTTTAGCACATTTCTTTGAACCATTTTTTGATGAATTTTTACCAGCGAATTTAGCATTTATATCTAGTCATGGCCTTGCATTTGCCATCGCTTTTTCAATTATAACTTTTCTTCACATAGTTTTAGGTGAACTTGCGCCTAAATCTATTGCACTTCAAAAAGCAGAAAAAACCTCCCTCTGGGTAATCAGACCTCTTCTTATTTTTACTACTGCTTTCAAGCCTTTTATATATGTCCTAAATGGTGCAGGTATTTTAGTATTAAAAATAATTGGGTTTAAAGCTCCAAGCGGACACCAATTAGTTCATTCTGAAGAAGAAATAAAAATGATTTTAGCCCAAAGCGCCGAAGAAGGGGCAATTGAAAAACAAGAAGCTGAAATGGTATATAGCGTCCTAAAACTAGGAGATACACCTGTTCGAAAAGTAATGATTCCAAAGAGTAGAGTTATAGCTTTTGAAAAAGATACATCTCTAAAACATATGATTAAAATTTTTCAAAAAAATCCGCACAGCAGATTTCCAATATACCAAGATGACATTGATCATATTTTAGGATTTATCCACGTAAAAGATGTTTATAAAAATCTTTTTTCTCAAAGTAAATTTGAGAGTTTTAGAGAAGTATATTTAAACTTTCTGTTTAAAAATAGAGAAAGAAAATTATCGAAAATGGGAATAATAAGAGAAGTTCCTAAAATTTCTGAGAATAAAAAAATTGACGATGCGATGATTTTATTAAGAGAAAAAAGAGTACACATGGCCATAGTTAAAGATGAAAATAATAAAACCAGTGGAATTGTTACCCTAGAAGATCTGGTAGAAAGCTTAGTTGGGGATATTCATGATGAATTTGAGATTCCTGAAAACGCAAAAAGCAAAACTGAAAAAGTAAAGAAAATAACTTCGTTTATAAAAAGAAAGATTTAAACTAATTTCTTTCTAATAATTCACCTCCTTGCTCAACCTTAGTTGTTATATTATTATATGAATAGGCTCTTCTAATTCTTATATGGGAAAAAGAGAAATACTTATAACAGTCGGCGTAATACTATTTATAGTAGTTTTTGTAATCCTTTTCGTTTTAAGCCGAATTACACCAACTACAACTACTAATCGAAATACTAGAAACACCACAGCAAACGTAACGCCAGGAGTATTAGTTAAAAAAGAAATTATTTCTGTAAATAATATAGTTACAGATCCACTTGTATATGATGGACTTGATGTGGAAGTAGAGTCTAAAGTAGCCGATTGGGTAACTAAAAGGGTATTTACTGTAGGCTCAAGCGGAGGATTCCTATCTGGCGGAGGAGGTAAAAGACTTATCGTTGTCGGGCGAGATAATTTTAAACTTCCAAAAGACACGACTGGCACTGAACTCGGGCTTGGTGAAACAGTAAATGTTCATCTAAAAGGCCGCGTTAGAATCATGAATAAGGAAGAGCTGGGTACGCTTATGGGAATCGACCTTGAGGGAACTGACATAAAACTTGATGATGGTAATACAGATAATTGGAGAGAGGGAAGCGTATTAATTCTTCAAACTGTAGAAATAATTAATTAGAAGCTGTCTTCTGCCATCCTACTGGCACCTCACATGGAGATGAAAAGGTTTTCACTTTACCTGAAATTGGATTCTTAGCGCTCTGAACCACTTGCGAGCAAACTCCGCTCCTGTCTAAATTCATCCCAGTTCCTATAAAAAGCCAGTATAAAGCTACAGCTAAGACTATAGTGCCTGTCAAACCAAATATCTTCATTGGAAGTGTTAAAAGAAACATAATATTAGTATAGCAAACTTGGTGAAACTTTATTTCGCATTCTGGAAAAAAGACCAGATGAGGTTTGTTGCGGGTATACTTTCTCCCTTTAAATTCTTGATAAACTCTCCGACTCCACC
>JAGOUW010000008.1 GCA_018061075.1 Candidatus Levyibacteriota bacterium
AAGTCTTTGAGTTAAATTTTCTTCCACTTAATTTCCTCCTGTAAATTTTTTGATAATTTCTTTTAACTTTTCAATTGACGCTTCATCATAGATAGAAACTTCTAAAGTTTCCAATTTCTTTTTAGCAAATATTTTTTTATTCTCTTTTAATTTTTCCGGAGTCGCTAAGTCTTTTTTTGTAAAAATTATTATTTCTGGTTTTTCTAAAAGCTCTGGATTATATTTCTGAAATTCCCCTCTTACAATTTTGTAAACCTCTTCTACATTTTCTTCTGTTGAATCAATGCAGTGAAGAATTATTTTTGTTTTTTCAATATGTTTTAAAAATCTTATTCCCAGTCCTTTTCCTGTGGAAGCTCCTTCAATAAGTCCTGGAATATCTGCTAAAGTAATATCTTCAAGCATTCCAATATTTGGTTCAAGAGTTGTGAATGGATAATCTCCAACTCTTGGAGTCGCATTTGTGAGCATTGCTAAGAGACTGCTTTTTCCAGCATTCGGAAGCCCAGCGAGACCTGCGTCTGCAATTATTTTTAATTCAAAAATTAAATCCTTTTCTTCACCTTCGCCGCCGGGTTCTGCAAACTTAGGAGCTTGACGGGTAGCGCTTTTAAATTCATTATTTCCTCTTCCTCCTACACCACCTCTTGCGATTAAAATTGGCACATTGTCCCGTACTTCGAAGGTTTGATTTGTTTTAGTGTCAGTTACTTGGGTGCCAATTGGAAGTAAAATCGTAGAATGTTCTGCGTTTTTTCCGTAAAGATTATTTCTTCCTCCAGGAATTCCATCGATTCCTCTAATTTTTTTCTTAAATCTAAATTCTTTTAAATCGTTAATGTTAGTTGAGCCTTGAAGAAATACATTTCCGCCGTTTCCCCCATTTCCTCCATCAGGACCACCTTTAGAAGTTTGGCCATTTCTTATGAAAGAAACTGCGCCGTTTCCCCCATTTCCTGCTTTTAAATTTACTTTTACAAAATCAATTAACATATCTTAATTATTCCACAAATGTTAATGCAATTCCTCTTTTTCCTGCTCTTCCGGTTCTTCCAATTCTGTGTACATAATCTTCATAGGAAGCAGGTTCATCATAATTAATAACATGACTTACGTCTTCAATATCCAGACCACGGGACGCGACATCTGTAGCAAGTAAGATCTGAATGTCTCCATTTTTAAATCCATCAAGAGCACGTTGCCTTTGTCCCTGTGATTTATTTCCATGAATTGAAGCAGCTCTAAAACCTCTCATGATTAATGTTTTTGATAATTTTTCTATTCCCCATTTAGTTCTACCAAAAATTAATACTTTACTAAATTCTTCTTGTGCTAATAGATCATGAAGCTTATCTAGTTTTTGATTTTTGTCCGAGACTCTTATAATATCTTGTTCAATTGTTCCTGCAGTTTCCTGAGTTTTTACAGAAACCGTTACTGGATCTGTTACAAAATTTTGTAAAATCTCTCGAGTTTTTCCGTCAACAGTTGCTGAGAAAAATAGCGACTGTCTTTTTTGAGGAAGCTGAGAAATTAGATATTTAATATCATTAATAAATCCGATATCAACCATTCTATCTGTTTCATCCAGCACTATATTTTGAAACATCATAAGATTTAATTTTCTGCGTTGTACTAAATCCTTAAGTCTTCCTGGAGTTCCTATCACGAAGTGAGGATTTTGTCTTAAGTTAGATTCTTGTCTGTGAAGATTTGCGCCACCAATACAAATTAAAGCTTCTAAATCTGTTCCTTTTGCAAAAAATTTAAATTCATCTTTTATCTGCATTGCAAGCTCACGAGTTGGAGCCATAATTAAAACTCTTTCGTATCTATTTAAATAAGTTTTATTAATTAAAGGGATTAAAAAAGAAGCTGTTTTTCCTGTTCCTGTATTTGCAATTCCTATAACATCCCGGCCATTAATAATTGCTGGAATTACCTGGTCCTGGATTGGAGTTGGCGCTTTATAACCATGCTCTAGAATATTTCTTTTTATTTTTTCATCAATTTGAAAAGTTTCAAAACTATTTATAGGTTGAAATGTTTCTTCTTGAATTTGTGTAGCAGCTTTATTTACATAAATATTTGGATTTAGTTTTTTTGCAAAGTGTCGCCCCCCACCAAATGACCTACCGTTTCTGTTTGGTCGGCCTGAATAATTATTTCTTCCTCTCTGTGAAGAGTTTCTGTTGGAGTTTTGGTGGTACATATTAGATTAATCCTTGAGCTCTTTTTCTTCTTTCCTCTATTTCGTCAAGAATAATTTTTCTTATTCTTATGTTTTTTGGAGTTACTTCTACTAATTCATCGTCTGAAATATATTCTAATGCGTCTTCGAGATCCATAGTTTTTGGAGTTCTTAAATAAACTGAAACGCCTTCACCTTTTGATCTGTGATTTGTTAACTGTTTGGTTTTGCAAACATTGATTCTTATGTCTTCACTTCTTGAGTTTTGTCCAATAACTTGACCTTTATAAACTTGAGTTTCAGGGCCTAGGAAAAGAACTCCTCTGTCTTGAAAGCCTGTTAATGAATAAGTATTAGTTACTCCTGACTCATGAGAAACGAGGGAACCCTGGTCTCTTTTTAATGCAAATCCAGAATCAGCTGCGTATTCAAAGAAAAGAGTATTCATAATACCAAGCCCTTTTGTATCTGTTACGAATTCACTTCTATAACCAAATAAATTTTTAGTTGAGATTATGAACTCCATAAAACAGATTCCGTTTTCTGTCCTCATGTCTTTCATCTCTCCTCTGCGGCTTCCCATTTTTTGGATAACAGTTCCGCTAAATTCTTCAGGGCATTCTAAGTAAACCTTTTCATATGGAGTCAAGGTTTTTCCGTCGACTACCTTATCAATTACCTGCGGACGACCAACTTGAAATTCAAAACCTTCTCTTCTCATTCTCTCAATAAGAATTGCTAAGTGTAATTCACCGCGGCCTGAAACTATCCATTCATTTCCGCTGTCCTCAACCCTAAGCGCCATATCAGTTTCTAATTCTTTATAAAGTCTGTCTCTGATTTGTCTGGAGGTTTTAAATTCTCCTTCTCGTCCTGCAAACGGAGAGCTATTAACTGAAAATGTGGCTCTTATGGTAGGCTCCTCAATTGAAAGAACTGGAAGTGGTGTAGGGTTTATTGGATCTGAAATTGTTTCCCCAATTACTGGCTCTGGAATTCCTGAGATCGCGACTATATCTCCGGCCTGTGCTTCTTCGATTTCTACTTTTCCAAGTCCTACAAAAGTAACAAGCGAAGTAATTCTGTGTTTTAAAATTTCACCATTTCTTTTTATTTGAGAAATTTCCTGATTTTTATTTACAGTTCCGTTATTGATTCTTCCAATTGCAATTCTTCCTTTATGAGAATCTCTTGAAAGAGTTGTGATAAGAATTTGAAGTGGAAGTGTAGGATCTCCAGATGGAGCGGGAACCTCTTTTATAATTATTTCAAAAATAGGGCTGATATCTGTCATTTCATCTAGTTTGTCCGAAGTTCCAGCTAATCCATTTTTTGCAGAAGCGTATATGATTGGGAAATCTGCGGAATCATCATCTGCTCCAAGATCTAGAAATAAATCTAAAGTTTTGTCTAAAACATGGTGAATTCTAGCATCAGACTTATCTATCTTATTGACCACTACTATAATTTTTAGCTTCATTTCGAGTGCTTTTTTAAGTACAAATCTTGTTTGAGGCATTGGCCCTTCCTTAGCATCTACTAAAAGAAGACATCCATCAGCCATTTTTAGAACTCTTTCTACTTCTCCGCCAAAATCAGCGTGTCCTGGAGTGTCGATAATGTTTATCTTTGTTCCGTTCCACATCACTGAAGCATTTTTAGAGAAAATTGTGATTCCTCTTTCCTGTTCAAGCTCATTACTGTCCATGATAAGAGACTGTGCAGTGTCTTTGCTCATTTCAGTTTTTGACTGTTTTAAAAGCGCGTCAACTAAAGTCGTCTTTCCATGGTCGACGTGAGCGATTATTGCGATGTTTCTTATATCTTTCATAAAAAAATCCTCTCAGTTGCTTCTGCTTTTTTGGTTTAATTCGAATTTGGCTCGAAGAAAAAAAGAGGGATCAAGGTCGTATTTAAACGACTTGTTAATTATACCAGAAATAAAGCTAAATTGCTTGTCCTATAGTTCTCGGTACCTAAGAAGCGAAAGTCATACCGAGCTTATTTGCTTCTTTTATAATTTTTCTTAATAAATTAGTATCGATATCTTCCATTTTTTTAAATCTTATACAACTCCTGCCAATCGAAGCATATGGGAAATCTTTTCTATATTTCTCTGCAATATATTGATCTCCTTCAGTGGCACAAACATAAAACGAAATATAATTTTTGCGAGATGCTAGCGCAATGAGAGGCCAATCCCCTTCTCTTCCAGATCTCGTTTTATAGTGTTCGCTTCTAAATCCAATCATGCCAGAAACGATATATGGTTTGTCCTTCGGCATTTCCTCTGTAATGAGTTCGAAAACTTTTTTAGTTTCCGTTTTATCTGGTTCTTGGAGCATTTCTAAATATTCCTCTGGAGTTTTTGCGAGCGAGGGCTTAAACATGTTCATAGGCTAATTATACAATATACTCGTTCCATGACTTTATCTTAAGGTCATCAATTGGGATTTCGCTAACAGCTTTTATGAATAATTCTGCTTTTTTTAGATTTGTAAAAAGAGTAATGTTATGATCAACTGCAGATCTTCTTATAGAATAGTCATCGTTAATGTGCTTTTGCATATAAATATCGTTAATGTTAATTGCAAGATCAATTACCCCTTTTTGGAAATATTCTAAAACATTTGGAGATTTTCCTTCATAAATTTTATGTAGAGTTTTAACTTTTACGTTGTTTTGAGTAAGGAAATTTGAAGTTTTTTCTGTTGCATAAATTGGAATATTAAGTTTATTTAAATATGCCACCATATCTAAGAATTTAATTTTATTTTCATCTCCCCCAAGACTAACAAATATTCCCTTCTTTGGTATTTTTTCTCCGACAGAAAGCTGTGCTTTTAGAAATGCTTCCTCAACTGTATCTCCAAAACATGCAACTTCTCCTGTTGAGGTCATTTCTACGTCTAGAACTGGATCTGCTCCCGTAAGCCTAGAAAAAGAAAATTGAGCTACTTTTACTGCGACGAAATTATATTTCATAAAATCGATCACTTTTTCTTCTTTAGCTTTTCCAAAAAAAGCATCAACGCAAGTCGCCATAAAATTTACCCCGCTAACTTTGGAGATAAAAGGAAAAGTACGAGAGCTCCTGACATTTATTTCAATTACGGAAATGTCATTATCTTTTGCAAGACACTGAATGTTAAATGGTCCAGTTATTGAAAGATTTTTTGCTAGAGATTCGGCGATGAATCTTAATTTTTTAAATGTCTCAATGTAAATTTTTTGTGCAGGAAAAACTATTGAAGCGTCTCCTGAATGTACGCCAGCATTTTCTATATGTTCCGAAACTGCAAAAGCCTTAATTATTCCGTTTTGAGCAACTCCATCGATTTCAATTTCCTTGGCATCTGTTACGAATTTGGAAATTGTAACAGGATATTCTTTAGAAATTGTGGACATTTTTTTAAGAAAAGATTCCAGTTCTACTTCCGAGTAGATAATTTTCATGTTGCTTCCAGAAAGAACAAAAGAAGGACGCACTAAAACAGGAAATCCTTCTCTTTTTGTAAAATCAGATGCGTCTTTTAGGGAGATGAATTTATTCCATGCAGGTTGATGAATTTGCAATTTATCTAAAAGTGCTGAGAATTTAGATCGGTCTTCAGCGCGTTCTATATTTTTTGGATCCGTTCCTAGAATATGAAATCCATGCGCTTTTAATGCCTTCGCCCTATTGTTTGGAGTTTGTCCGCCGACTGATACAACTACGCCAAAAGGATTTTCAAATTCATAAATATCTGCAATTCTTTCAAAAGTTAATTCTTCAAAGTAAAGTTTGTCAGAAACATCGTAATCGGTTGAGACTGTTTCTGGATTACAATTAATGACAATTGTTTTTTTGTTATGTTTTTTTAGAGCATTAACTGCTGCGACGCTTGTCCAATCAAATTCAACTGACGAACCAATTCTGTAAGGACCAGATCCTAAGATTACTACTCCAGTTTTTCCAGAAGGTTTAACATCCGAGTGGGATCCGTTATAAGTTAAGTAAAGATAATTTGTTTGAGCGGGAAATTCTCCAGCTAAAGTATCAATTTGAAATATTGATGGGAGAACACCAAGTTTTTTTCTAATTTTTCTTACATCAAGACCCTTTTTATTTACGAGTTCTCCAATTCTTTTATCAGAAAAACCTAATTGTTTGAGCTCCAATAATTCCTTTTTATCGTTAATTAATTTCTTATCTGTTTTTAATTTTTTTTCATGATTCGTAATGTTCTCTATTCTAAATAAAAACCATGGATCAATTCCCGTTAATGAATGAATTTCTGAAGTTGTAAAGCCTCTTTTATATGCTTCTGAAATTGCAAACATTCTATTTGGAGTTGGTTTACTAAGTGCTTGCTTCAGATCTTCTAGGGAAGCATCGCTAAATAGTTTATCGTTTACGATTCCTTCGAAATCTAGATCAAGCATTCTTATTGCTTTTTGAAATGCTTCTCCAAAGGTACGCCCAATTCCCATCACTTCTCCTACTGATTTCATGCTGCTTCCAATTGTTTCTTCAGCATTCTTAAATTTATTTATATCCCACCTCGGCATTTTTATCGTCACGTAATCAAGTGCTGGTTCAAAGCAAAACTGTGTAGCTTTTGTGACCCTATTTGTAAGTTCTGTTAAATTTTTTCCAAGAGCAAGTTTTGCTGCGACATAAGCCAAGGGATAACCCGTTGCTTTACTTGCAAGAGCTGAACTACGAGAGAGACGTGCATTTAGTTCAATCACATAATATTCAAGTTCGCCATTTTTTGGTTTTGGGTTAAGAGCAAATTGAACATTACACTCTCCGACTATTCCTAGACTTCTTACGATTTTTATAGAGACACTTCTTAGCTTGTGATATTCATTATTTGTTAGAGTCTGACTTGGTGCTATGACAATCGATTCTCCTGTGTGAATTCCTAAGGGATCCATGTTTTCCATGTTACAAACTGTGACGCAGTTGTCTTTAGAATCTCTTACGACTTCATACTCGATCTCTTTATAGTGGTGAAGATACTTTTCAATTAGCACTTGTTTTACAAAAGAAAAAGCAGTTCCTAAAATTTTTCTAAGTTCTGCCTCATCTGCTGCAATTCCGGATCCTTGTCCGCCCAGCGCAAATCCAGCCCTTACCATAACCGGATAGTTTATTTCTTTTGCGATTTTTACAGCAGTCTCGACATCGGTTGCAGATTTACTAATTGGTGTAAAAACTCCAAGCCTTTTTAAGTGTTCTGAGAATTTTTTACGATCTTCTGAAATATCTACTGCAGAGATTGGGCTTCCTAGAATTTTTACTTTATACTTTTTAAGAACCCCGTTTTCGTTAAGTGCTAGACCGCAATTTAGAGCAGTCTGCCCGCCAAAAGAAATCATAATCGCATCTGGCTTTTCTTTTTTAATTATTTTTTCTACAAAAAACGGAGTTACAGGGAGAAAATAAACGGTATCTGCTAAAAATTTAGATGTTTGAATCGTCGCGATATTAGGATTTACAAGAACGGTTTTGATGCCCTCTTCTTTTAATGCTTTTATAGCCTGAGAACCTGAATAATCAAATTCTCCGGCTTCTCCAATTTTTAATGCTCCTGAACCTAAAATTAATACTTTTTTTACTTTCATAATTTTTCTAAGAAATAATCAAAAATCCATTCAGTGTCTTCTGGTCCCGGGGTTGCTTCTGGATGAAATTGGACTGACATTATTGGCCTGGTCTTGTGAATAATTCCTTCGTTAGACCCATCATTTGCATTTATAAACCATGGCTTAAAATCTTTTGGAATACGACTCACTTCAAATCCGTGATTTTGTGTTGTTATATAACACCTGTCACTCCCTACCATTGTGCATGGTTGGTTTTGGCTTCTATGTCCGTATTTTAATTTTCCAGTATCCCCTCCTGCGGCTAAAGAAAGGAGTTGATTACCGAGACAAACTCCTAGGATTGGTAAATTTGTCTTAAATAATTTTTTTATATTTTCAACTGTCTCTGTTACGTATTTAGGATTCCCGGGACCATTTGAAATTACCACTCCGTCAATTTTATTTTTATATTCACTATTTGTTAAATCAAAATTCCATGGAACTGTAATGACATTTACATTTCTTTCGCTTAAAACTCTTTGGATGTTTCTTTTTGTGCCGCAATCAATAAGTAATATATTTTTTGCACTTTTCGAAACTTCACTAACTGTAATTTTATTTGTTGAAACAAGTTGTACTAGATTTTCATTATCAGGATTATAAAAATCTGTATCTTTTCCGTTTACAATTTTTCCTAGAACTGTTCCCTTTTCTCTGATTGTTTGCGTTAAAAATCTTGTGTCTTTTATTTCAAGCGCTGGAATTCCTTCTTCTTTTAGCCACTCTCCTAGAGTTTTTCTGCTCTGAAAATGAAAAGGGGTATCAATGTATGTAGACACGATAAGTCCTGAAATCATAATTTTATCTGCCTCCCAAAATTTCTTATCAGGAATTCCATAATTTCCGACTAATGGATAAGTGAGGATTAAAATTTGCCCTTTATAGGAAGGGTCAGTTAGGGATTCAGGATATCCCATCATGCCAGTTGAAAAAACTACTTCTCCCGCTGCTGATGTATCAGCTCCGAAGCTTTTGCCTTCAAAGCTTAATCCGTTTTTCAGAACTAATTTATTCATGATTTTCCTAAGATTAAACTTAACAAGGCCATTCTTATATACATCCCATTTCTAACCTCAGATCTAAGATATTGTGCTCTTGGATCAGAATCTACTTCTAGGGAAATTTCTCCAATTCGCGGGAGCGGATGCATAAAAATGGTTTCTTTCCCGGCTTTTTCATTAATAAGATTTGTATCTAAGATAAATCGATTTTTAACCTTCTCGTATTCTTTTAAATTCTTAAATCTTTCTTTTTGGACCCTAGTCCAATACCAGAAGTCTGCATTTTTAGGAATATCTTTTTCTGAATCTATTTCAATTAATTTTATGCCTGTTTGTTTAAACTTTGTAGAGTCATTTTTGCTTAGTTTTAATTCTTTTGGAGAAAGAAGGTAAAGAGTATTATTTTTATATTTCGAAAGTCCACGAATTAATGAATGCACCGTTCTTCCATTAAGCATGTCTCCTGCCATGACTCCGGTTAGACCTTCAAGCTTATGCGCGTGATCATTAATTGTCATCATATCTAGAAGCGCTTGGGTTGGATGTTCTCCAACTCCGTCTCCTGCGTTAACAATTGGTACGAACTCTGCGGCGTTAGCAGCCTTTATTGCAGTTCCTGCTTCGGGATGTCTTATGACTATTGCATCGCAGTATGATTCAAATACTCTGATTGTGTCTTCCAGTGTTTCTCCTTTAGAGACTGAAGAAAAAACCTGAGGATTAAGAATTTCTATGGTTGCACCTCCGAGTTGCTTTACGGAAGCTCCAAATGAACCGAAAGTTCTGCTTGATGGTTCATAAAAAATAAGGGTAACAATGTTACCCTTAAGAATATCTGATGGTCTTGCATTCTTTGCAATCCCACGCATCTTAGAGGCTTGCTTAAAAACAATGCTAATATCAAGAGGTGTGAATTGGTCTAGTGACAAAATGTCTTTGCCTTTAAAGTTTCCATTTATAGAGTTATCGGAGTTGCTTTTAGCCATAAAAAATCCCTTGCTAACGCTAAGGGTAATCCAGAATCGTCAATTAGATTGCCAACGCGTTCTGGAATTTAATTCTACCAAAGAGGTTTTAAAGGGTCAACGACTAATTTTTTTTGCTAAAATATATAGATGAAAAGAGCATTCTCTGCATTTTTTTGTCTTTTAGTTATTTCTATTGGTGGAATAGGGCTTTATTATCATCATGAAAAAACAAATGCAAGAAATATTTCCTCTCCTCTTCCTGAGGATTTAAGTAAAAATAACAACTCTGAAATTACTAGTTTGGATTTTTGGCTTCCAAGTCTTTTCGGACTTTTTGATTCCAATGAAGTGCCCGAGCTTTCTGCCAAATCTGCGTTAGTTTATGATCTTACGGATGAAGTAACTGTTTATGAAAAAAATTCTCAGGAAAGACTTCCAATGGCCTCGATTACTAAGATTATGACCGCAATTGTTGCTCTCGATCATAAATTAGAAAATGACAGATATGTGGTGCCTGAAGAAGCACTGGTTGGAGAAAACGTAATGGGTTTATCAGTGGGAGAGGTAATGAGCATTGAAGAGCTTCTCTACGGCGTATTTATGTATTCAGGAAATGACGCTGCGGAGACTCTTGCTATTAATACAATGGAAAGAAGTGAATTCGTATCGACAATGAATAAAAAAGCTAAAGCAATTGGGCTAACTAATACTAATTTTACTAACCCCACCGGTCTTCAGGGTGACGGAGATCAATACACGACCGCATATGACTTATTAGTTCTCGCCCGCTATGCTGTTGCAAATTATCCAGAAATTATAAAAGCTTCTTCTACAGCTGAGCATCATTTACCAGAAACTGAAGATCACTATGCTTATGATCTATATAATCAGACAAATTTAATTACGAGTTATCCTGGAGTTAAAGGCTTGAAAGATGGTTACACTCCTGAAGCAGGGCTTTGTTTGGTTACCTACTTAGATTATGAAGGACATAAAATGATAGGAATAATTTTAGGAAGTGAAAATAGAAGGCAGGAAATGAAAGACTTATTAGATTATTCGCTAACCAAACAAGGAGTTGAGCCACCACCCCACGACTAAATTTTTAGAATTTCGTTTGCCTTGAATACTTCTGGTTTAGTATAATACTACTTGCGCCGCGGTGGTGGAATGGTAGACACGAAGGCCTTAAGAGCCTTTTCCCTTTCGGGAGTGGAGGTTCGAGTCCTCTTCGCGGTACATAGAGATATTTTTCCGGGGTTTAGCTCAGTTGGAAGAGCGCGCGGTTTGGGACCGTGAGGTCGGAGGTTCGAGCCCTCTAACCCCGACTAGTTATGTCATTAGGAATACCAGAAGGAACAAGTCAAGTTGCCCCTTTTAAAGAAAGACACCCAGTGCTTTCTAGTATTCCTGAGGGTGATTTTCCAAGAACCGTTGGTTTAAGATTAGATCAAAAAGTAACCGCGGAATTTCAACCACTTTTAAAATCCGCTCTTGCTGCAGCACTTGAATATAAAGACTCCCCAATAGAAGATTTACAGGTAATAATACCAGTTAATGGTGACTCTGTATTTTCCACCTATGCAACAAACTACCTAGAAGGTTATTTGTCGTCAGCAGGTGCTGCGCAATTGACTAGGAATAATGTTTCTGTGAGCTGGGAAGGATCTCGTGCAGGACTTAGCAATGCTTCAGTAAGAAGAATTGAAGATGCTGAAAATGCTTCTCCGACAAACCCTGACTTAAGATTGCATTTAGTCTTTGGAGATGGACCTGAAAAACAGCCTGATTTAATAATTGATCCAGTGATTTCAGAAAGAGTAGTTGGAGATCAGAATAAAGTTGTAACTTTTCCTGAATTTACAACCAGTGCCGTTGACGCTGCTATTGCAAGCCTTGCCGTGCCCCCTCAATCTACGATCTCAGAATAAACGACAGTTCTTTCGGCATAGTTTTTTGTAGCTTTATCAAATTCTCCCTCACAAGTTATAAGATTTAAATAAATTCCAGATGTATCAGCGAAAACTTCTTCAAGTGGAAATTCGTCAAAAGGAAATGTTTCGATCTTAGTGACTTTAAATGTTAGCTCTTCTCCATTCTCATCAGTTACATTTATTTCATCCCCTATTTTTAACTTTTTTAAATCCCAGAATACTGCTGGGGCGCCAGAAGGATCGTCCAAATGTCCTGCCATGACTGCGCTTCCCACCTCCCCAGGCTTAGGTCCTAAGTTATACCAGCCTACGTTTGCAGCTTCCTTTGGCACATCCATATTTCTTTTTGAATCTAGGCCTACATACTCGACGCTTGAAGTAACATTTATGCTTGGAATCTCGAGTTTTATAGGTAATCCAACACCTGCCGCATATTCTGTTTGCGCGACTATGGTAGGAGTTGGAATTCCAGACGAAGCTTCAGGTGCTGATAAATATCTATATAAAAACCCGGCCAGAATTACTCCAACGAATAGAATAAGAAAAGATAGTATCTTCATTAATAAATACTGGACACCTTAAAAAAGGTGTCCCTAGGATTACTTTCCAAATCCCGTGGAAGGTGCTCCTGCTGGAACAGTTGCACTTGTTGGTGCTGGAGTCACAGTCGGTGTCGCAGTTTGTGCCTGCGCAAATCCAACTACCCCTACAAACATAATTGTAATTGCGAGTATTGTTGCTTTTAACATTTCATCACCCCCTTCAAGCAATTAGTGTCCTATATTCATATATGTTTTAAGCAAATCAAAAGTAAGAGAAGCATAAGAAGATTTAATTTGCTCTGAAAAGATAAGTTTGGTAAAATTACAAAGACGCGGGTGTAGTTCAATGGTAGAACGCAACTTTTCCAAAGTTGTCACGAGGGTTCGATTCCCTTCACCCGCTCACTTTATTTTTAAGGGGTTGGAGTAGTTTCTTCTTCACTGAGGCCGAGTTCGCTTCCTACTATTACTAATACTTCTCCATCTTCTCCTGTCGCAAACTTCTTAACTTTTCCAACTGGTCCTCTTTTTTCTAAAACTTTGGATAGAGCCTCAATGTATGAATCTGGAACATCATCGTTAACTGTGATTATTGTATCTGTATAGTCTGAGTCATCAGCATTTCCTACATCTCCTACCTTAAATCCATCTTCCTCTAACATTTCTCCGACACTTGCTCCCTCCCCTGCGATTCCGCTTCCATTCTGAACTTCTATGATGTAAGCCTCTTTATCGAGTGGTTCTTCAGTTGGGGTTGGACTCGATTCTGGAATCTCGAGTTTTTTCTCTGGTGTTTTCTTAAGCTTACTTGTATCAAAGTTATCGCTGAAATATAAGAATCCTCCAAAAGCTAAAAATCCGATTGGAACGACAATAAGAATAGTTAGGAGTAATTTTTTAAATCCAAATCTTCCACCGGAGTTGGACTCATCAATATTTACAGGAATATCTTCAGATTTTTCCTTAGTTTCTTTTTCTTCAGATTCTGAGGTTTCTTCAACTGCTTCTTCTTTTTCCTCTACTTCTTTTTCCGTTGTTTCTTCGGGTTCAACTGCTTCTGGAGTTTTCTTATCTTCTGTTTCTTCCACTTCAATAGTTACTTTTGCACTAGGGATTTCAGTCACCTTCTTAAATGTTTTGGGTTTTTTAAATGCCATTAATCTAGTTTAGGAAAGATTAGTTGCTAAGTCAAATTATTTGATGGCGCGGAAGATAATGATAGCGGCTGAGACAAAAGGAATTGAAAGAAGCGCGCCGGCGACTCCCATGAGATTTCCGCCAATTAAAATAGCGATTATAATTATAACTGGATTTAAACCAACTGATTTTTGCATTATTTTAGGGACTAAAAAATTATTTTCTGCTAATTGAATTCCAATATAAACGCCTATAACAGAGATTGCCATAACAGGGGAAATGGCCAGTGCGACGATTGTTGCAGGAATCGCAGCTATGATAGGTCCAAGTGTTGGTACGATCTCTAAAAAGCCCGCTAGGATAGCCAGAGGAAGCGCAAAAGGTATTCCTAAAATGGTTAATGCTATCCATGTAATTACTCCAATTGCTAAAGACAAAACCACTTGTCCTCTAAGCCAAGCTCCCAGCTTCTCTTCTACCAAATGAATTGTTTTAGTGCCCTGTTCCTTAAATTCATCTGGCAAAGATGATTGGATAGATCTTCCGATTCTATTTCTATCAATAAGCATGTAGAAGCTTAGAATAAACAGCGTAATAACTGAGAAAATTCCTCCGAATACTTTAGATGTGACTGAAAATGCGTTTTGTCCTACTGAGCTTGCCAATGGAGAGATTACAGAATTTATTTGATCTTTATTTACTTGAATTCCAAGTGCCTGGCTTGCGCTATCAACATATGAAGGAATAGCTTTAAGAAGTGCCTGAATTTGAGAGATAAAGAAAGGGAGAATTGGAATAACCAAGAGAATTATAAATGCGATTACTATGGAATACACAAATACAATTGCTGCGATTTTAGGCACTCTGTAGCGCATAAGCTGCCTTACGAAAGGATTTAATGCGGCCATTATGATGTAAGAAAGAAAAACAGTCACTAAAATATTTCTTATTTCGAAGAGAAATAATGCGAGAGCTACGATTAAAACTGTAGCTAAAACATGGTTTGTTAGGACGTATTTGACTATAGGATTTTTCACTGTCTTAATTATAGCATAGTTGGTTTGATTTTAGGTTCAAAAGAATGATAAAATACATGTAGCTAATCGCGTACGGCCCCGTAGCTCAACGGATAGAGCACATCGGTTCTAACGATTAGGTTGGGGGTTCGATTCCCTCCGGGGTCGCAAGGTACAATTCTGCACCTTGCTTCGCAGAAGCAGGAAGGAATTGACCGCAGCCGGGTACCGACTGGTACCCGAGCATCTGAAATTCTACTACGTTTATGTTTTACGTAATTTCTCCAAAGAATACATTTACATTGGTTACTCAGAAAACATAAAGATAAGATTAATTGAGCATAACTCCGGAAAAGTTAGATCCACGAAGCCTTATGCCCCATTTGAACTCATACATTACGAAGCATATGGTAATATGAAAGATGCAAAGCGTAGAGAGATGTATTTAAAAACAAGTAAAGGCAAAACAACATTAAGAACAATGTTAAAAGAATATTTTGATAAGAACACGTGATCTCAATTTTTTCAGGGACGCAAAGTTGTCCTATAGTTTGTGTTCAGCTTCGTTTTTTGATATAATCCCCTGATCATGCCGCTAGAGACACAAAGAATGTATTCGGAGTCAAAACCCATTGAAAGGCGAAAAAGAGACCTTGTTTTTGGTCTTTCTCTTGGTGTATTTTCAAGCTCTGTGGTTAGAGCTTTTGAGATGGGAGCCTTAGGTGTAACTCCACCTGCAGAAATTAGAGGACACATGCACGATGCTCTTGGTTCTTTCGCGCTCTCATATGTAGCAAAATATATTTACAGAGTTCCGCCTTTCGCGACTGCATCATTAGTGTTTTTTGCAGCAAGTGCATCTGAGGTAGCCCAAGGTTTTGGATTTCTTAGTGGAAGGTTTGACCCAAAAGACATGGTTGCATACGGATTGGGAACATCTACCTATTATGCAGTAGAAAAATTCAATGGGCGTAAAAAAGTAGACATGAAGCCAAATGTTGATTATTCAGTTAATCCAAATATAGATCAAACCCTAAGGTAACATGTCCTAGATCGAGTTTAGATATTCTACGGTACCTTCGTCGAATTTGGCTTTTGTTTTAATAATATTTTCACTATTCTCTATTTCCTTAGTTCCTACATAAATAAATCTGGATTTGTGACCGTGTTTGATTAAGTACTTATGCATTTCTAAATCTCCCGGGCTGTCGCCAAATGTTTCAAATTCTTCGGGCTCCTCTTTTCCTTTAATTAGCATTAGAAATCTTTCTACTCCCAAGTCTTTTCCTACATGAGGGTTTTGGATGTCTGTCGCGATAACACTTGGTTCGATTTTTAAATTAGTCAGATTCAAATGTTCTAAGATTTTCTTCATTTCTTCCACGAGGCTTTTTTGTTCTTCGTGAAATTTATTTAAATCTTTTCCTTTAATAAGTTCTGTAGAGATCATTGTTTTTTTAGATTCATCAAAAAACATAGTGTCAGAATACTTAAAAGAAATTAGGTCGCGAATTTTTTGCTCTAGCTCACCTGGGATCGTAATTTGAGGGTCAATTATGTTTTCAATTTTTCCATTTTTAAAATCTCCCCAAGTGCCACCTTTTTCTCCTACGAAAAAAACATTATAAAGAAGATTCTTGTTGGTTAATGTTGCTTCCAGAGGTTTTAAAACCTCGTCGATTACGAATTCTAGGGCTCTGCCAGTATTAAAGCCTAAGATTTCTCCTCTTTCTAAAATCTCGACAAGTTTTTTTATAATCTCGGGATTTGCCTTTTTAAGCTCTGGATTTGTTATAACTCCGTCTACGTCAAATAGCCATGCTTTCATAAACAGATTATAACAGTTTAAGGCTACCTGTGATATACTTTTTCCAATGAAAATAGCAGTTTTGGGAGGACGTTTTGATCCTATTCATGTAGGCCACCTTTTAATCGCGCGCCAGGTTCTGGAATTTGATCCAAGCCTTGATAAAGTTATTTTTGTTCCGGCCTATGAACACCACTGGAAGCCTATTCAAGCAAGTCCCGAAGACAGAATACAAATGATTAAGTCAGTTCTCGAAGACAAAATGGAAGTTTCTGATATAGAAATAAAAAGAAAAGGAGTTAGTTATTCAATCGACACTATTAAAGCCTTGAAAGAAGAGACAAACGCAGAGATTTTTTGGGTTGTAGGATCTGACATAGTAAGAGAATTTGATAGATGGAAAAATACTGAGGAATTAGTAAAAGAGGCGACATTTTTAGTTTTTCCAAGAGATCCTTATAAATTGCCAGAAAATTTGCCAGAAGGATTTAAGTTAGTAGAGTCCTCTACTCTTCAGGTTGCTAATTTTTCCTCAACTGTCATAAGAGAAAGGATAAAAGATGGAAAGACTATAAAATATTTAGTGCCTGAGAAAGTTGAACAGTACATAAAAGAAAATAATTTATATGTTTAATAATTTACTTGAAATAAATCCAAAAGAAGAAGAAAAGAAGATCTTAGATTTTTTAAAGAAAACTTTTACCGAGCAGAAAATCGAGAAAGTAGTTATTGGCATTTCAGGAGGAGTGGACTCCGCAACTAGCCTTTATCTTCTTTCAAAAGTTGTTGCTCCGGAGAATATAATCGCTATACATCTCCCCTACTTTAATGAAATTGATCCTGATGTAAAAATTATTGAGGAGAGTCTTGGGATTAGAACGACCAAAATTTCTATAAATAAAATTGCAGACGAAATGTTTGGTTGGCTTGAGATCCCCAAGGAAGATCTTGTTAGACGCGGAAATATAATGGCCAGGATTAGAATGGTGACGCTTTTTGATTTTGCTAAGAAAAATAATGCACTCGTAATTGGAACAGAAAATAGATCTGAGTATCAGCTGGGATACTTTACAAGGTTTGGAGACGAGGCTTCTGACGTAGAGCCGTTGCAGCATCTTTATAAAACTCAAATTTATAAACTTGCAAAGCATCTAGAAGTACCAGAGTCGATTTTAACTAAAGCGCCTTCTGCTAATTTATGGACATCTCAAACAGATGAAGGAGAATTTGGTTTCACATACGAGGAGGCTGATCCAGTTCTTTATTTATATTTTGATAAAAAAAATCCTGTCTGGACAATCGAATCGATGCATCAAGGTGCTCGTAGGATCATAGAATTTGCAGAAAGATCTGCCTTCAAGCATTCTGTGCCATACCACCTATAACTTGTTCCTGGCCTACTAATAAAGGCATTGGATTTTTTCCTATAAAAACTGGAATGGGATTGATCCATCCCTGAGTTGCCTCAATAATACTAGGAAGAACTTCCTGCTCGAATCTTTCGTCGGATATTGTATCTGCCTTATCTCCCGAAAAATTTAATCTTGCAAATCTACTATTTAAATCAGGATCAGGTAAAGCTATTTTTCTTTGATCTTTAAATCTATGTTGAGCATCTCCCATGAGTCCTTCTACTTCAGCCAAGGTTCTCGGTATAGGCACTATTCCTCCACGGGACTTAATAAATATGTTCCATGCTCCCCACCAACCCGGGGAACCTTCTTCAAATCTTGATGCAACAGCCTCTTTTATTGGATACGCTTGTTCTCCCACTCTTGCAATTTCTATGCCTAGTGCTAATTGGTGTTTTGGATCTGCGGATGGTTTGTCCCAATCCCCCCGGCTATGTCTGATAGCCGTATAATCTAAGGAATGAAAACCATATTGGGCGCCAAGAATTCCTACTAAGCCTACTAATTGAAAGTATTCAGGTTTCAGATCTGGATGGTCTTGGGCGTACCATCTGAGATCCCTGGGCCATTGAGCGCTGTAAAAATGATTTCGCTCAAATGCAGTATAAGCTGGAGCTGAATCGGTACTTCTAACGACACTCTTTTGCGTTTCTATGGAATTAACATTTGTTGGGATTTCTTTAGACATAAGGAGGAATTATAGCACTTAATAATTAGAGTTTGCCTTACTTTTTTCGGACTTAATTATGACAATTCTAAGTCTATTTTAATCTTTCGAGGACGCCTTTGCGTTTTACTATATTTTTATAATCCCACTGAATATTGCGAGATTTTTTAAGCCAGCGACGCAAGTCCTCGACATTAATTTGGTCAACGCTTGTATATCTTGCTTCTGCTGCTTTAAACGAGCCGCTTGCATTCAGTCCTTTTTCCTCAAAAGTTTGCCCGCTCCAGAAAAGCAATCTGACACAGTTTTTTAATTTATCATAGCCAGCCACTGGATTTCCTTCTAAAAACCATACAGGTGCACCGTGCCAAATTTTACTTTCTGCTTCTTTAAATTCTGAGTCAATCTCTGTAGCTAGGAGTTCGCAAATCTCTTTATCAGGAGAAGAAAGCTTGTCATTATATTCTTTTATATCTTTATTCATTTTAAAAATTAGGAATATTTTTGTGCAAATTTTGAAATCTCGTTTATAACAGGAAGAATTGCTCGGCCTTTTTCGGTTAGAGCATAAACAACAGATACCTTATCAAGTGTTTCTTCTTTTCTGTTAACTAAACCACCTTTTTCAAGCTTTTTTAGTCTATCAGAAAGTGTAGCGGGATTTAAGCCTTTAATGGATCTTTGAATCTCAACAAATCTCATTTCTTTTTCAGAAAGATGATTAATGATACATAGCATATGAGCTTCTGCGATTGTAGTTATCGCATTATCTATTTCACTTGTTTTAGTTTTATTGGTTGACATACTTAAGTTTCTGTAGTACTATAAATTTTATAGCGCTATAGAATATATAGCAATTATAACATAAACATGACTTCCTCTCAAACAAATAATAAAAATAATTTTAATGAACTAGCAGATAATTCTGCGGTTTTAAAAACAATCAATTCTCTTAAGGCAAATGGATTTCTTCCAATAACTGTAAGTACAAAAGAAGAAGCATTTGAAAAAATTCAGGACATAATTCCAAGCGACGCCTCAGTAATGAATGGAACATCAGCAACGCTTAAAGAAATTGGATACATAGATTATTTAAAAGAAGGCCAGCATAAATGGAATAATCTTCACGAAAAAGTTTTAGCTGAACTTGATCCGGAAAAACAGAGCAAGCTTAGGAAAACATCAGTAATTTCTGATTTCTATTTAGGCAGTGCTCATGCAGTTACCCAGAATGGTGAAATCTTGATCGCTTCTAATACAGGTAGTCAGCTCCCCCACTTAGTGTTTACTTCTCAAAATATAATATTTGTAGTAGGAGCGCAAAAAATTGTAACCGACCTTGACGAGGCATTTAAAAGATTAGAAGAGCATGTGATTCCGCTTGAAGATGAAAGAATGAAGGGGGTTTATGGAGTTGGCACAACTCACGCTAAAACACTTATTCTTCATAAAGAAAATCCAATGATGGGTAGACAGATTTATGTAATTATCGTAAATGAAAAATTAGGTTTTTAAGTTAGAAGCTGCCAATTTTTTGATACGTAAGGCTCACTGCATAAATTTCTATTAAAACAACACGGTCTTCGCATTCCTTTATTTAATTTATCCATCATCACTTCTACATGTTTCTTGCGAGTTTCATCTGTTTTTACTGCTCTTACCCACCTTACCCAGTCCCATCTAGCTAAAGGAGTGATGTCTTCCCATAAATCTTTTGCTTTACTGGATGTAGAGAGTGCTTTTTCCATGTCATTTGGCACTTCTGGTTCAATCCAATCTTTCGTGGGTTCTAATTCAACTTTTACATTATCCCCTGCTCGGGTTTTTGCGTCTGCTAGTAGATTGTCACTTGGCTTAAACCAATGACTTGGCCTAAGTCCAGGTCCATATTTTCCATCAGGTTCTAGAAGGGTTTTGAATGGGGCACCGTTAATTGTACCCTTAACCATGACCATTCCTCTACTTGGAAGCTTGGCGCTTGCATCTTCAGGAACACAAAGTATAGTCCAGTCTTTAATTTTAATAAGTTTAGTTTCAAATTGAATCATAAAAAATATTATACCAAAGAGTCAAAATTTATAACAAAAAACCTCGCATAAAGCGAGGTTCTTTATTTGCAATTAGTAAAACTTTAAACAAGCTTTACGTTTTTTGCATTTGATCCTTTTTCAGTTTGAACAACCTCAAAAGTTACAGCTGCTCCTACTTGAAGTTCATCAAAAGTTACACCAACTAAATCATTTGAGTGGAAAAAAAGATCTCTATCTTCTCCTTCACGAGAAATAAATCCAAATCCTTTATCTGTTTTTGTTTTAATTATACCGTTCATATTATTGTCTCCTTTCCTCTATATTATACAATTTTATCAACAAATAGCCAAGCTTATAAGAAATTTTTGGTATACTTTTAGGGTGAGTGTTTTTAAATCTTACAAATATAAAAATCTTAGCTTACTTTTTCTTTCAATATTTTTGGCTTTTATCCTTTCACGCTTTGAACCATTTCATAGACTTTTACTGAGCTTGGGTGGCCTCGGTTATATAGGAATCTTTTTCGCTGGAGCTCTTTTTGCTTCTTCATTTACCATAAGCATAGGGATAGTGGTATTACTTGTTTTATCTAAAAATTTTTCACCAATAGAAATAGGTTTAATAGGAGGATTGGGAGCTGTCATTTCGGATTTCATTATATTCAGGTTTGTAAAAGAAAATTTATCAATTGAGCTTGAGAGAATATATGAGCACTTTGATCCAAGACATCATTTTAAGCATGTTTTACATTCTAAATATTTCAGCTGGACTACGCCTCTAGTTGGTGCACTCATTATTGCTTCACCGTTGCCTGATGAGTTAGGAGTAAGTCTTTTAGGTTTATCGAAAATGAGAAATTATCAGTTTATGCTTATTTCTTTTATATTAAACGCAATTGGAATTACCGCTGTCATTTACGTGTCTTCATTCCTAAAACCTTAAGTTCTAAAACACGTTTTGGTTCGAGGATTTTTGAGGTAAAAAATTTGGGGTGGATGACGGGGATCGGACCCGCGACCTTCTGGACCACAACCAGACGCTCTACCACTGAGCTACAACCACCATGAATTCAATTATATCAGAGAGAGTTTATAGCCACAATAAGGAGTCCTATAGTTTGGTTATTGACGTTTGCAGATGATTGGAGTAAACTCCCCTTTTAATATGTCTAGACCAAGATTTGAAAGAGAAGAAAGATCGCCAATACAGCCTAACGGAGGCATTATCCCTCGAGAACCCATGAGTTTAGCAAGTAGGCTAGCTCATTTATATGATGCAACACCAAGAAAAGCAGTTGTACTAGGTAATAGGGATGGAGAGGTTATCGGCGGAACCGGTGGAAATGTACGTCCAGCAACGCTTGCTGAGGTTGCACACGTCTTAAATGGCGGAACTCATGCTCCACTTGATGCAAGATCCTTAATTGTTCCTGGGAAAAAATTGACTCATAGAGAAAGAGTCCAAACAGGTTTGCAGGGACAAATTGACTCAGGTCCACAGATGCCATTTGAAGTAGATTATAGGAATTTAAAAGCAGCAAGAGAAGCTAGAAAAGCAGCGGCCAAGGTATTAAAAAGTAAAGGGAACAAAGGTAGGAAAACTGCTTAGCTTGGAAATATAAATCTTAAAACGTGAGGAGTGAATACTAGGATTCCTACTGCAATTGACCCTACTGCAACAATGAGCACCATTCCAGCTGATACATCTTTTGCTATTTTTGCCTCTTCTTTATAGTCTTTGGTAACCAAGTCTACTATTTCTTCGATTGCAGTGTTAATGATTTCAACAGAAATTACCAATAAAATAATCATGCCTATAATAGCCACGTCAGAAAGAGGCATTTTAAGAATAAAACAGGATAGGAAAACAAGAATAGCAATAATAAAATGAATTCGGATATTGCGATTGTATTTAGTGGCAATTTTAATACCATTTATCGCGAATCCTAGAGACTGTTTGAAAGAGTAATTAGTTTGGCTCATTTTTTATTAGACTTATATAATCTCTTAAATATAATTGTCTTCTCAAAAAGAATAGCAGATGTGAACCAAAGAAATCCAGCAACAAACCCTCCAACCACATCGCTTGGATAATGCACTCCCAAATAAATTCTGCTTATTCCAATAAATAGAATAATTACAATTGAAATTAACGAGACTATTAATGTGATTTTTTTATTATTCGTTTCTCTAAAAATAAAATAAGAAAGAGCCGCGAAGAAAAGAAAACTATTCATGGCATGAGCTGAAGGAAAGCTGAGGCTGTTTTCATGGATAAGCGGGAGGTTTTCAGGTCTTGGTCTTTGGTAGAGAAATTTTAATAAAACATTTACTAAAATGCCTGAATAAAGAATTCCTAAGTAAATCGCTACGTCTTTCCGGCGTACTGTACCTATATAAAGAATCATAATAATTGAAAGTGAAATAAGAGCCAAGCCGCTTCCAAGAGATGTAAAAAACAACATTAAAGACGTTACCGAGTCGCTTCTAAAGGCATAGATAAGGTTGGTTATCAGGCTATCTAAAAAGAATATATTTTCGCTAACAATTTCATGACCTATTTTTAAAAATAAATACATCGAGCCAAGACTTACTAAAATACCGATTATAATTTCAACAAATAAAATTAAAGAGAGGTGTGAGCTTTTTAAAAACTTTAAAAATTTATTAATTTGTTTCATAAATCTTATTCTAGTATAGCAATGAATTCATAAAGTTTTTGATACACTTAGAATGTGAGAAAAAAGAGATCTAAAATTTTGTCATTAGGGTTTCTGGTAGTTTTTCTTATTTTAGTTATGACATTTCTGAGTTTTTTAGGATCAAAAAAACAATCAATTGAGCTTGGTGGTAGTACTCGAGAATATTTACTCCGCTTGCCTAGGTCATATGATTCTTCTAAAAATTTGCCCCTAGTTATAGCGCTTCATGGTTATACAGATAATCCGAGACTCATGGAATTTTATAGCGGACTTAGTAGAAAAGCTGAGAAGGAAAACTTTATAGTGGTCTATCCGTACGGAACAAAAAGTGAGGATGATAAAAATCTTTCATGGAATGGTGGATCTTGCTGTGGAAATGGAGTTTTGTCAGATGTTAAGGACGTAGAGTTTATAAATAGTTTAACGGATGAGCTTGTTAATAAATATAAAATAGATCCGAAAAGAGTTTATATAGCGGGTTTTTCAAATGGTGGACTTTTGGCGTATAGAATTGCTTCAGAAACACCTGAAAGATATAGGGCGATTGCTGTGGTTTCAGGTTCAATTGGAGGAAAAGTATATAAAAAACTACCTGAATATGTAATTCCTACTCCCAGCAAACCGATTTCAATGCTTTTAATGCATGGAATGAAGGATGGTCGAATTCCTTATAGTGGTGGATTAAATGAAGCAAAAAACGGTGAATTCAAGTCGTTTCAGGATTCAAGCGAATTATGGATTAAAAATAATAACTGCACGGGCACTTTAAAAACAGAAAATGATATTTCTATTCATGAATCTTATGAAAATTGTGAGCTTGATACGAATGTGGAGCTTTATTCTGTTAAAAAAAGCGGACACATGTGGTTTGGTGGAGTCGGAGAGTTTATCAAGAATTTAAAGGGAGAAAGTATACCCGCAACAAACCTCATCTGGTCTTTTTTCCAGAATGCGAAATAAAGTTTCACCAAGTTTGCTATACTAATATTATGTTTCT
>JAGOUW010000004.1 GCA_018061075.1 Candidatus Levyibacteriota bacterium
TTCTCTCTTCCCTTTTTTAAGTTTGTATTTTACAGATAAAATTATTTCGTTTTTTCCATTTCCGCTTTTGAAAACACTCTGCCTGTAACCAAATGGGCACTCCTTCTTATTTCTTTTTTTATTTTTAAAGTATTGATATCTATACTTGTAACTTCTATTAATCCGTCTTCCATTTCTCCCAAAAATGCACCAGCATTCCCTCTTATGCCACCTCCAACTGTCCCAGGAAGACCGCCTGCCCACTCAAAACCTGATAGAGAATTTTGCACACAAAAACTCACTAAATCGTCTACCATCGATCCAGATCCGACTGAAACAAAATCTCCTTCTCTTTTTATAAAACTTAAAGAGTCTTTAATAACTAGTCCTTCAAACCCATCATCACTAAAAAGAATATTTGTTCCCCCACCAATAACAAAAATGGGTAAATCCTTACCTAGCTCTTTCCATTCTCTTAGACCATTTATTAAACCCTCCTCTCCTTTAAATTCAAAAAAATAAGAGGCTGGCCCGCCAATTTTAAAATTACTATGTTTTTTTAGAGGAATATTTGTTTGAATCATTTTTGTGGAGTTAATTCTAGTGTAGCGGTAACACTCCTTGTTTGTCCATCTCTCCAAACGTCAAGAAGCATTTGGTCTCCAACTTTTTTCGAAGACACTGCATTTGAAATTTGAAAAGTATCTGAAAGATTTTTTCCATCAACTTTTGTAATAATATCTCCCTCGGTTAACCCTGCTTTTTCTGCAGGAGAATTTGCAATAACTGTTTGAATATAGGCTCCAGTTACTACTTCATTTTGCTTAGCTAATTCTTCATCAATAACTCTATAGGAGACTCCTAAAAATGCTCTGTTAAATTGTCCAGTTTTATTAAAATTATCGAGCGACGCTTTAACCGTGTCAATCGGGAGCGCAAAACCTATATTTTGTCCCCCTGAAGCGACAGCAGTATTCACACCAATCACTTGAGATGAAGAATTAAGAAGCGGTCCTCCTGAATTTCCAGGGTTAATTGCGGCGTCAGTCTGAATAACATTATCTAATTCTTCACTATCGAAATAATCCCCTGCTGTAATTCCACGTCCAAGGCCTGAGATGACTCCGGTTGTTACAGTGTTTGGAAATTCACCAAGCGCAGTACCAATCGCTATAACAAATTGCCCAACTTTAAGATTTGAGGAATTACCTAAAACAACTGGCTTTAGACTTTGGCCTGGGTTTTTCGACGTATCAATTTTTAAAATTGAAATATCATTTAGTGGGTCTCTATAAATCTGAGTGACTTCATATCTTTTATCGTTATTTGTTACCACTTCATATTTAGCAGAAAGGTCTGATACTACATGCTTATTAGTAACTATTAATCCGTCCTTACTTACTATAAATCCTGATCCAATGCTCTGTGGTTCTGGATCGGTCGATTCAACTGGTGCATCAAATCCAAAAATAGAAAATGACCCAAGATCATAAGCATTTGCTTGAGGAGGAAGATCTCTCGAGATAGTAACCACAGAAGGCCCAACCTTATTAACCGTATCAATCACTACAGACTCTTCACTTTGAATTCTAATTCGGTCCTCTTCTACTTTTTCCTCGATTTTTGGAGTTAGACTTAATTTAAGCCTATCTCCCATGTAGGAGTAGCCGATGAGGATCAGAATTAAAGCTATGACGAGGAGAATAAATCTTCTCATAGGAAGACTATTTTAACAACTCAAGGACTGCTTTTTCAAGCTGGGTGTCTCTTTCTGGACTCTTTGGATCAAGTTTAACTTCAACGTCTGGCTTTAATCCTTCTCCGTTTACCCAGGTCCCATTTGGGGTTAACCATTTTGCGATCGTAACATGAATTCCAGCTCCTCCGCCTAAATCCTCTGCCTGCTGGATTGTACCTTTTCCAAATGATGTCTCTCCGACAAGTGTTGCTCTTTGATTATCTCTTAGTGCACCTGCGACAATTTCAGAAGCTGAAGCAGAACCTTTATTTATAAGAACCACTACTGGAACTTCAGTTAAGAATCCACGCCTATTTGCTTTAAGCACATTCTTTCCAGTCGCATCTTCTTCACTAACAACGTCAGATCCTTCTTCCACGAATTCAGATGAAATGAATACAGCATCAGTTAAATATCCTCCAGGATTATTTCGAAGATCTAAAATTATTCCCTCAACCTGAGTTTTACTTAATTTAAGATTCATTTCGTTAATTGCAGCAAGCCATTCTGAATTTGTGTTATCTCCAAATTGTGAAAGACTAACGTAGGCGATATTTGCTTCAGCATATTTTTTATCAAGTTCAATTGCGTCAATTTCTTTTCCTTTTTTAATCCATGTCTGAACACTTTTTACAGTAATAACGTCTCTAATTATTTTTACATCTCTAGTTTTTTCCTCATCCTTATGTAAAAGAGTAAGTTCAACAGTCGTTCCCTTTTCTCCTCTTATTTTCTCAACTGCTTGTGAAAGAGTCATAGCAGCCGTAGACTGCTTGTTAACTGCGACTATAAAGTCCCCTGCTCTAACTCCTGCTTTTTGCGCTGGACTTCCGTTAAGTGGCGAGATGACAATTATTTTCTGGTCTTTCATTCCAAGCTCTGCTCCAATCCCCTGGAATTGTCCGGCCATTCCCTGCTTAAAGTTATCATTTTGAACTGGTGGAAGATAAACGGTAAATGGATCATCAAGCGACTGGACCATTCCAGAAATCGCACCGTTTAACATTTTTTGTGGATCTAATTTAGTTTTATCGTAGTAATCTTTTTCAAGCTTTTGCCAGACAGTCCAAAATTGTTCGAAATCTACATTCGTAACTTGAGGTGGTGGTTCTTTACTTGCGACCGTTATTTGAGGCTTGAATCCTTTCCAATCGAAATTGATCTTATTTACCCCAAAGTAATAACCCACTAAGAGTGAGATCAAAATCACAAGAACTAATTGGATTCTTGGGGTCTTATGCATCTAGATAGAATACCGTAAAACCTATCCTCTTGCAACAAATGGCACTAGGGCTAGGTGTCGTGCGTACTTTATGTTTTTTGTGATATCGTCCTGATGTCTTGCACAAAGTCCATTTCTACTTCTTGCAATAATCTTTCCTCTTTCAGTCAAGAATCTCTGAAGAGTTGAAACATCTTCAAAAGAAGGTGTTTTCTTTTCCTCACAGAAAAAACATTTCTTTGGTACTCCTTTTAATATTCTTTTTCTTGGTCTTCTGTCTTTTCCCATATATTATTTAGAAAGGTATGTCATCTGGGGCAACCTCTTCGCTTGCGCTTGTAGGTTCAGATGGAGCTTCCTCTGCTTCCTCCTTTTCTTCTTTTTTAGCTTTTTTCTTTACTTCTTTTGGCGCATCTATTGCCTCTTCAGCTTCTTCTTTTTCCGTTGCTACTGCAGGTCTTGTACCCATTGAATCAAGAAGTATCATATCAGAAATAATTATTTCTGTTGTCGACTTCTGAGTTCCGTCTTGAGCGCTCCATGTTCGAGTAGATAGTCTTCCTTCTACGAAAACTTTCTTTCCTTTTGTTAAAAACTGACTGCAAAGCTCTGCTAACTTATTCCAAGCGACGATTCTATGAAACTCTGCTTCATCTTTTTTCTCCCCCGTATCTGTTGTCCAACTTCTGTTAGTTGCTAATCCAAATGAGCAAACTGCTGTTCCCTGTGGAGTATACCTAAGTTCTGGATCGCGGGTAAGATTTCCGATAAGCTGAACTCTATTAAGTGATCGTGCCATATTATTTAAGCCTTAATAAAAGATGTCTTAAAACCTTATCGTTATTTATAAGTTTTGTTTCAAAACCTTTATCGATGACTTCTTCGGTTTCAATATTCCAGTGAAAAAATGCTCCTGAAACTTCTTTTTTAATTGGATAAGAGAGGGCTTTTTGGCCCCATGACTTTTCTTCTATCTTTGCTTTTCCAAACCCCGACTTAATGCCCTCAAGAAGTTTTTTCTGATCTGCTTCTTTCAGAGCTGAGTTAATGACTAAAGTTAATTGGTAAATCATTTTTGTAGACTTAATATTAACATAAATTAAGGCTAAAAACAATGAGATATTGTGTTAAGATAAGTTGATGTTCAGCCCTGTACTTTTGAAAGACGTACAAAACAATAGTTATGACGCCCTAATTGTTCTTGGAAAAAATATCGGCATTTACTCAACTCGTCATAAAATCAAAAAAACTCCTCACTTTTTAAGCGATCGATCAGAATTAAGCACTATTACTGCTGGTCTTTTATATAAAACTGGAATATTTAAGAAAATAGTTTTTGTAGGCGGAAAAACATCCGGTAAAAATATTCCATCAGAGGCAGCGGCCATGAAAAATTTTTTAATGAAGCAATTTTCTGATATTTCAGGAGATAAAATAATTCTTGAGGAAAAATCCGTAGATACATTAACAAATGCAAAAGAAGTAAAAAAAATTTTAAAAGAAAACGATATTAGATCGGGACTAATTTTAACAACCTCAGTTCATACTCATAGGACAAAAATGCTTTTTAATAAAGAGGGTTTAAATTTAGATGTAATTTCTTCAGACAAGTCTTTACCGCAGTTATCAAAAGAATTAAACGAAAAATATAATGTGAAAGAATCTTTTCTAGAATTATTAGTTGAAAGAACTGCTCTCTTAGTTCAATTAACTCCATTGCTTGGATCAATTGCAAATAAATTAGTGGAAATGACTAGATCAAGAAGTTAGGTTCCGATTTTAAATTCTATTACGTCTCCATCTTTTACTATGTAATCCCGTCCTTCAAACATCGCCTTACCTTTTTCCCTGCTTCCCTTCCAACCCAAGAATTCTACGAAATTATCAAAACCCACAACTTCAGCTTTTATAAATCTTTTAATAAAGTCTGTATGAATTTCTCCAGCTGCTAATTGGGCGTTCAAACCTTTGCGAATTGTCCAAGCTCTCACTTCTTTCTCCCCCGCTGTTAAAAAAGAAATTAGACCAAGTTCTTGATAGGCTTTTTGAATAAGTCTTTGGAGTCCAGAAAATTCTAATCCTAAATCTTTTAGATACTCTATTTGTTCTTCAGTTGACAGACTCGCAAGCTCTGCTTCAATTTTCGCAGAAATCACAACCACTTTTTCAATTCCTACATTTAATTTTTCTGAATAATCTTTTGCGATTTCATCAATTTTTTCTGAGCTATAATCTCCCTCAGAAACATTTAAAACAACTATTTCAGGCTTATTAGTGAGAAAAGACATCGTATTCACTTCTTCTTTTTCTTCTTTTGTAAGATCAATATCTCTTACTGGAGTCCCTTTATCTAATCCTGCAATTATTTTTGCGAATAAATTTTTCTTCGGATCATTACTCTTAAGTCTGCCGTCTTGATTTTGGGCTGACTGCATGTCTGCAAGCATTAACTCTGTATTTATGGTTTCGTAATCTTCTTTAACCCCCACAGACCCTTCCCTAACAATGTCACCATCTTCAAATGCCCTAACTACATGGGCTATAACGGAAACTTCGCGGATGTGGGAAAGAAACTTGTTCCCAAGCCCAGCTCCTTCTGAAGCACCTTTAACAAGTCCTGCAATGTCTACAAAATTTACTGTCGCAGGCTTTAGAGGCGGAAGACTCCCCATCTTTTCTTCTATCTTTGTAATTTCTGCAATCTGATCCAGTCTATTATCAGGCACTGGAACTACCCCCACATTTGGCTCAATTGTCGCAAAAGGATAATTCGCGACTAATGCCTGCTGGCGCTTTAATAGCGCGTTAAATAAAGTAGACTTCCCCACATTTGGTAACCCAACAATTCCAATACTAAGATTCATTTAATTCTCCTATATATTTAAATCTGGGCATTTCTTTGCCCTCAATTGTTACATTTTCTGTAAACATTTTTAATGGACGAACCCATAACTGCCCAACAGGATTTTCATATAGAGTTTTATATAAAACCAATTCCTCAAGGCTCTCGCTGTGATGTACAACGTCAATTACTTCATAGTAATTACCCTTATAATGCTGATACTTGCCGGGTTTTATTTTCATACGAGGCTAATTATAACAGAATATAGAGAACCTTATCGGAATTTTAAAATTAACAAAAAAAGAACCGCGGCTAAGCGGCTCTCTAAAAATATTTTTATGAAAACTATTTTTTCTTATTCTTGCTTTTCTTAACGTCTTTTTTGATAAGGCCAGTGAGCTCACCGCTCTTACTTACTAGATTACTTACTACACCTGTTACGCTCTTAAGATTTTTATTATCTTTAAGTGTAACTACACCAACAACTGCTGCTCCTGCTCCCACGACTACTCCTGTTACAGCTGCTAATAATGGATTTACTCCGTTTTTTTTCTTCGCCATTTAATTCACCTCCTCTATATTCAGCATAGCATTAATCGCATACTCGTGTATATAAAAAAATAAGCATTTGACAATCGAATTCACTAGGCATATATTGATAGACAATGGCAAAAATATTATTAATTGAGGATGACAAGGTCCAGGCAGACGTTTATCTAACTAGATTACTCGCAGAAGGATTCGGTGCCGCATGGGCTCAGGATGGCGAATTAGGATTAAAAATGGCTTTAGAAAACCATCCGACAGTCATAATTCTGGATGTACGAATGCCAAAGATGGATGGAATAAATGTATTGGAAGCACTTCGTAAAGACGAGTGGGGCGCGAAGGTGCCGGTGATAATTCTAACTAATCTTGATCCCACAAATGAATTAACTGACAGAATATATAAGAATAGTGCTTCCTTCTTTCTCCTAAAACAAGCCACAGAACCAGAGCTATTAATTGAAAAGATAAATGAAATACTCGCTAAGCTCCCGCACGAAAATTCAATTTAGAAAACTCTCCTTTGCTTCGGTGTCAAGATTTATAAGGATTCGTAGACTACTTTCGGACGTGGAACATAAAGTGCACTTACAGCATCCTTTAATTCATCGTTTTGTCTGTCTGTATTTAGTAATGAAACTGGACGGACTCCTCCCAGACCTTCATTTGGAGCTGTCCACCAATCTGCACGTCTCCAACCCTCTTTTATAAAACGCGAGCTTATATTTACTAACCAATGAAGACTACCATCTTCTTCAAACTGAAACGTAGGGAAAACTGGTCCTTCAGTTGTAGGGATACTTGCCGCACTCCTATGATCAAACGGAAGCGTAACTATCCGTTTTCCTTCTTTTGTAAATCTATCATCCTCACCCGCATATTCCCTAAACCTTCTTACTGGATATCCAGACAATATCCTAAAAGAAGCATCTATGAATCTCTCTCTTTCTCTCCCAGGTAAAGTTGATGGTATTAAAGGAGTTATTCTTACCCGTTCTATTCTTGGACCACTTAATGCTTCAATAGTACTTAACATATTGCAGAATTATACACTCATTTGCTTAGGCGTCAAGGCTGTGTCGGAATAACCTTACTGAGAAACACTGGTTTTAACACCTCAAATATCTGCCCTCTTAAATTTCCTGCGGCAGTAGGTACGTCACTTAAACCGTCTCTGTTTACATGAGATCCCAAAACCCAACCTAACATCTCTTGGTTCCATGCTTTTGCTGTTTCTGGTTTTAGAGGAAAACCCAACTGCAATATGGCAAGCTCAGGATTAACCCCATAATTAACAGTCAGCCAAAAATTACTCGGTTGCGAACTAGGACCAACACCGACTATCCCTAAAGACTGTATAGGCCTACCCGCAACATATTCTGTTATCAAACCAGCTGTATCTTTTTCTGAATTAAATCTATACTCCCTAGCGGAACTAGAATTTCTATGTGTTACAGTGGCTTTACTTTCTTCCGAATATAAATCTCTAATGTCCTCTACTTCTTCAAGTCCATAAAGTGTTCTGGGTAAATCTTCAAAGACAAATCTTAAAAACGCTTCATAACTCTCTTGGTCTTCGCCGAGCTTAAGCGCATCGGGCAAAACCGCGTCCCACTTTAAATACGTAAAATCTTCATACACCGTAAGCCCTACTGATGTTCTTCCACTTACGATTTCGTATTCCTTAAATTTGAACCTAGAATTTTCGCCTAAGTATTCTGTATACCAATCAGCTGTTTTAGCATCAGGATAGAAAGCCGCAAGTCTTGCGTCTAAAGATGAAGCATCTTTGAGCATCATTCTTAATCTGTCATCTTCAGCTGAACTCATTTAGGGGAATTATACGCTCATTTACTTAGGTGTCAAGGCTGAGTTAAGCTGAGGCTTTTCCTTTGAGGTTTTCGTTTTCAAGCTCGAGATCGTGAATTCTTTTCTTTAAATTATCTATTTCCTTAGAACTTTGCTTAATAGTGTTATCTTTTCCGAAAAGTTTTAGAGCTGTTGAAACAAATCCAAAAAAACTAATTACTAGTGAAATTACTATTCCTATTAGAAGTGCTGCGAGTACAACTACATAAAGAGGGATACTTGGAACTACGTAATGAAAAAAATTAACGGAGACTAGTTGAGTGTTTTGAGTAGCAAAGTATGCGAAAACTCCCCCACTGACTATTAAAATTATTAAAGAAATCAAGCTGTATACAGAGTATCACTAACTACGGGATATAACAAGCAATATGAAGAATAAGAGCTGGTTATCGTAATGGATAACCATAAAAAGGGCCATTTGTTACAGCTTCAGTTATACGAAAACCGATCGCGGCACTTAGATCTTTGGCCATATCCCCTGTTTTTTCTTTTGGAGGATTATTTTTATTTGTGCCTAAAACCCATTGCATAGCATATGGAGTGAAAGCTTTTCCAGTTTGAAGATTTAAGGGTAAAACTAAAGACATGGTGGGAGTATCACTTAAAGAATCTGCGTATCGAATATCTAGAGCGTAAGGGTTCGATCCGGCTGTATTTGAAGCTCTAACCCGTGATCTTCTTATTGGCTCCTGCGGCCTTACGAAATCCAATACCAAGTCTGCCATCCCCTCTTCTGTACCCAATTTATATGTTCCTACTTTATCATCAAAAATTAGATCTATTTCTGTATCTTCCTGATACACACGTCTTAATTCTGTATTTGACCTACCTGAGGGATAAAAACCTGACGGCAATCTTACCAATGCCCATTGTAAAAATTCTGAGAACTTCAATCGTCCTTGGCCAGGAGTCATATAATCTGGTATCGTGGCATCCCAAACAAGTGAGGCTTTGTCTTTATTAATTAACAATCCTACTTCAGTCAAACCACTTGATAGTCTGTATTTCTCTTTCTGTCCAGGAATATTCCCGCTATCTGCACCTACTTGCCAAAGACCATCTCTTAATCCAGATAGATCTGCTCCTTTTAGTAGCTGCTCCAAGCTTAAGGGTTGATCCTCAGGGCCATGCGTCATATTGCGGATTATATTCTCTTTTACTTAAGTGTCAAGGCAAATTTTATTTGACAGGAAAAGCTTAAAGTAGTATAAAAGTCCACTATGGTAGACCAAGAACCCAGAAGAGGAAAAAAAGAAAAAGATCCAGTGGATTGGAAGGCTGTGGATGATGCTATAGTATTAAAACTCGCAGAGCCAGATCCCGAGGAACCTAAAAGAAGAAGATACGACGCTATTGATGCATCTATGGCAGAGGCTGTAATAAGTGGAATTGATTTAACAGGGCTTTCAGAAAAACAAGTTGCTCATTTGCGAAATCAAATGACTAAAAGAATTCTCGATGTAAAATTAGTTACACTCGCAAGAATTGACAACTATCCTTTTCTGTCACCAGTTGAGCGAAGTAGAATGGATGAATTCCTTTCGACTCTTCGCGGATTAAATCCAACCATGACTTTTAGATCCCCTAGCGACTATGCCACACTGTTCACTCAGCAATTAGTCCGTCCTGAACCAGAAGCTGTTACCCAAACTTATCAAGATCCCACTGCTCCGCCTCCGTTTGATCCTGATAGACCTATTACTCCTGGGAATTTTTTAGATCATGTTACTGGCCCAGTTCAACCAAGATTTGGAAGTGTCACAAGAACCTTACGGATTAAAGATTTTTCTGCGCCTATCGCAAGTAATGATGTATTTGGCCAAAGAAGAGGCTACAGGGGTTAAATTAAATTTCTGGAGCTGGCTTTTCAGGCTTAGAAAAAGTAAGCACTGTCCCAATTCCTATATTACTATCCCAATCATAAACTCTTAGTCCTGACTCCCATGCCAGTCGATTAACTAAAGACATTCTTCTGCCAGCCTCAAATGGACAATCAAATAAAACAGCTTCTCCGCCAGGCTTCATAACTCTTACTATTTCTCTAAAAGCTGCAGTAAAATCATCAGCCTCTAGGTACTGAAGTAGTCTTGATGAGTAAACAATGTCCTGCGAATCGTCAGGAAGTGGGATATCTCTTGCATCAGCAAGAATGGGCGTAACGTTCCCTGGCCTACTACCCCACCCCTGAACTGCATTTTGTAAAAAAATGTCTACATTTGTAATTGCTATACTTGGGTCTCCTGCGCCAATACCAATTGCACAAAGAGACTCATAACCTCCTCCTACCTCAAGAACTGAAATAGCTGAATCTGCGGATTCAGTTTTATCTCTTAAAGCATGAGATAAAAATCCATTTAGAGAGTAATCTGTTTCATCAAGGTATCTATTCATGAGGAGAATAATTTCATTACTTGGAGGAATCAATCCGGTTGGCTTACCATTTCCATTAACATTAATTTTTAAGTGAGAAAAATCCGGATGCAGACTATATCCTTGGGGCACGTCTGGATTAGGAGTATGTTCCCCTACGCTTCTCGCCACAACCATATTTGATCCTTCTTCTACTTGAGCTAAAGGAACTAATATGCGCTGTTTCGGACTTCCACCATCTTGACCACGTCCATCAAATACTTCAGAAACCATAAGCGTAAATTATACAATTACTATAAGACTGGGTCAATCATTGATTAGATGCCCATGAGGTACTGAATAGTTTCGGCGGTTCTAGGAGCTAGTGCTCCTGGAATACTGTCTCTATCAAGACGCGATACATTAGGATGTAGCGCAATTGCAGCTTCATGCATTCTAAGCGCAGAAGAAAGACCAAACCATCCAATTCTATCGTGCTCATCTGGCGCTGCATTAAATGGCGTTAGATTTCTTGCATCTAAAATATATGAATGGAGATTAATTTCCCGACTTACTATTCTTCCACTTACAATCCTAGACAAGACTGAAAGACTTTCCCTGAAAGGAAATAGTTGATTTCTTTCTACTACAATTCCTAATTCTTCCATAGCCTCTCTTCTAGCTGTATCAACTAAATCTGCGTCAGCTGGATCTTTTCTTCCACCAAAAAAAGCCCACTGCTCTGAAAATGAGGATGTATTTCTATGTCCCAGTAAAACTTCCATTTCCCCTTCCCCCTCTTGATCTGGTCTAAGTAAAATTACTTGTGCTGCGGAAATATAAATTCTTTTTATATCTGGTTCAACTAATGACTCTAATCCTTCAATCATAAGGGGCTATTATCCCAGCTTTTCAAGAAGAGTCAAGGATATTTCTAGAGGCTTAGCATTTTCATTACTTCGTAAACGAAAACTCCTGGCCAAAATAGAGCTTTTATTAGACCCCAGATAGTCTCCTGAAATCCCGAAGTTACCTGAATATAATAAATCGCGGCTCCAATTATTCCCGTACAATAAATAGCACTTAATCCTGCATTATCTTTCATTTCTTTCACCTCCTTTATTTTTACTATCCTAAACTTAGGTTAACATATGTCATATTTCCTGGATCCCTAGAAGACTTAACTTTACGTCTATCATCTACTCTTTCTGTACTTAAAATTATTCTTGCTGGATCATCCCCATCACTTGATAGAATTCTATAAACTGGTGTCTCGTGAATTGTTCTAATATTTCCACTACTCATTAAAAAAATTTCTCCAGCAACAAATTCAGATAAACCTTCTAGATGCGGTCCTGGAGCAGAATTGTTTGCAACTATAAGATCAACCCCTTTACCCTCGATTTGTCCATTTACAAATCTATCTACAACCTGACCAATTAAAGATACTTGCGCACCATTAAAAACCACCCTGGTCTTGTCATTTATTTCTGGAATTACTGGAAGAAGCGAGATAACAGCATCTCTCTGAGAGAGAGTAAGTAGTCTTGCCATTTTCTGATATTTAGCCAATTCAGCTTGTCTATCTAAATAACCCAAATATGCTTCGATAACAGCCATCAAACTCAAAATACTCCTAAATTTAGCAGCAGTCAATATAATTTTTCTTGACAAGACTAAATCCTCCCTTTAGAATCTCAATACTCTGCCTCAAAAAAATGAAGCCAATTACACCTTTTGGTCTACCAGTTGGAATTAGTATTGCCTTCTGGACATTTATAGGACTTGTTAGATTTGTTTCCGAAAATGTCAGAGGAGAAGAAAAAGTAAAACCAAAAAAAAATAGATTTAGTGTAAAAGACATTGCAGTCGTAATTCCCGCACATAATGAATCTCTCGTAATTAGAGGGTGCATAAAAGCTGTTGGAAAATCTGTACCAGCCAGACAAATTTATGTAGTTTCCGATGGATCAACAGACAACACTAAAGATCAAGCAAAAAAAGAAGGAGCGAATGTCTCACAACTAAACCCCGGTCTTGGGAAAGCAAAAGCTCTTAAGCATCTTTTTGTTAAATATAATCTTTTAAAAAGATATAAATTAATTTTCATAGTTGACGCTGATACGAAAATGGATGAGGATTGCCTAAAATACGCTCTCCCACTTTTCAACGATAAGGACATAAAAGTAGTTTTCGCTAGTTCGCAGATTAAATGGCCAAAACATTTCCGACCAAAAAGATCATATTATTTTATGTCATATCGTGATCGATTAAATCGATTACTTTCTTATTGTTTTGTATATGGTCAAACTTGGAAATACACAAACGTTAATTATGTTATTCCGGGTTTTGCAACAATTTATCGATCGGATACATTAAAAAAACTTGAAATAGATACACCCGGACTTTTAATTGAGGATTTCAATCTTGCTTTTCAATTTCATAAAAAGGGGTTAGGAAAAATCGGCTATGAACCAAGAATGATTGGCTGGGATCAATATCCTCAAACATTTACTGACTATTGGAAACAAGTAAGGCGCTGGAATATAGGATTTTTTCAGACAGTTAAGAAGAATGGGATCTGGCCTAGTTTTTTCTGGTTAGCTCTTGGGATATTTTCTTTTGAGATATTACTACACTCGATATTTTTATTAATTCTTCCGCTCATTTTATTATCAACTTTTTCTAATTTTTTCAGCATTGGACCAATTCAGCCAATTATCGGTTTTTATGAATCGCTGCCATTTTATGAAAGCTATACACTTTCAGATCTTTTTATAAGCATATTCTTAATAGACTATATATTAACTGTAGTCGTGGGTCTTTGGCTTAGAAAACCACAATTTATTTTTTATGGATTCTTTTTTATCTTTATGCACTATGCCACCTCCTTGGCACTTCTTTCTTCAATATATCCAGGATTTTTTGGAAAATCTGAAGGAAAATGGAAATCCCCAGAAAGACAGAAAAACTAATTATAGCTTTCGTCTAACATGCGCCAAACAGATTGGTCTTCCCCACCAAGTCTCCAAAACGTCACCCCCGCAAACCCCGCTCTATATGCAAGATCAGCTTTTTCTTTTACGCTTTGGCTATTCTCAAACCAGACCTCATGAGAGTCGTAACGAAACATTGGAGATTTTTGAATCTGGTCGAATTCCAGTGTCGCGTTTTCTTTTACCAATAAGCTTTGGGCTTCTTCAAAGGTTAAACCTTTCGCGCTTTCATTAGAATTCGTATTCCAATCATATCCATAAAGAGGAATTCCTAGAAAAACTTTCTCGGGATCAATTCCTAAACTTAAAGTATAATCGACAATTTTTTCTACCCAGCCAATCCCTGCAATCGGACCCGCGGCATCTTCATCCGAATGCTGGCTATATCCCATTATTTGAATTTGGTCGGCATACTGGGCTAACTGAGACCAATCCTGATATTTACTGATTGATTCTCCTCTTACATTTTCTCCAGTTTTAGGATGAAGAACTACTGTAAGAATTTTATTTTGCTTTTTCATTTCAAGAGATAATTCCTTTATAAGGATATTGTAATTATTTCGAGTAGATTGCCTAAGTAATTCATAATCAATAATTATTCCGTCGAAATTTTTTTCATTTAATTTATTAATTATTTGATTAATGTGATTTTTTCTATTCACTGAAGAGTTAATAACATTTTCTACTCTGCTTGAATCCCATCTGTCCGGATTTTCGCCTAAATTAGTAATTACAGCACTTACCTTTACATTGTTTTCATGAGCATATCCAATCAATTCTTCATCTTCATTTGCGTATTCATATTTTTGAATTGACCCATCACTATTAAGGTAATACCAAAACACATTTATATAATCAAAGGATTCTTTATTGTCCTTAAAAGAACTGACTGCATTTTTCTGTTCCCAATAAGGAATTGAGCCTTTTACTAAAAGCTCTTTTTTCTCATCTCGAGCGATAGAATTTTGGCTAATCATTTTCGTAGAATTATTTTCTTTGGTGTTTAAAATAATTACGACACCAATTCCTCCAATCAAGAAAATTAAAAGAACAGAAATTAGAATTAAATGCTTTTCAAATTTGAAAAGAGATTTCATCACGAAATTAAAATTTTGCGTGCCTCATTACCGGGCACATTAAACAGGAGATCTAATATAGACAGGTTCGCTATAAAACCATGCTGCCTATTAAACAACTGTGGATATTCCTTACACTTCCAGTCCTGAACTTTAATAGTGATTCCGTTTTTTTCAAATAGCGAATGGTCTACATATGCTGAAACTGCAGTTCCACCACAAAAATCCTCATTTGCACCAAATTCTTTACACAGTGCAACTATTTTTTCATTTGTTTTAAGTGATTGATTCTTAAGACTTTCACTTTCTGAAGATCTTTTAACTTCTTTAAGTCTTATAATTTTATCCTTAGATAATAATTCAACCACTTTATCAATATTTAATATGTCTTTATCAAACTTTTTTACTCCCATAACTTTTGTTAGTCCCCATAAAGTAGTAGCGATATTTAAATCCGCCAGATTTCTATATCTAATTTTAAGTAAGCTTTCAAGTTCTGGAAAAATCTCATCAAACCGTGATGCTTTTGAGTATGCGAGTTTAAAAGTCTTCAAATGATCTTCAACCCATTCAGAACTATCTTCAATCTTCGTTGAAACTATTGGCATAAAGCCTTCATGATGTACTGGAATAGATAATAAAAATCTCCCGAATGACTGTTTTACTGGAGAGTGAGCTTGATAAGATTTATCAACCCCTCCATCAGGATATTTGTGTTTTCTCACAAATTGAGCTTCATCTCTTATTGCAAAAACGTCAGTATTTAAAATTCTTGCAAAATAATGAAGTCTTGGAAAGTACTGGGGCTGAATACCGGAGTACCTCTTCGTTTTTGTTGTCTTTCCGGCCTTTGTCATTTGTCTATCTTTTATATCTTTATTAAGGACTTGGTGTCAATATAATTTAATGGATCAAAGTGGACTATTTTAAAACCCTGGAAAATAATCAGTTACGATTTTATGAGGCTTAATTCCAAGCTTACTTAGTAATTTTTTATATGATTCAACCATACTAACTGGACCGGAAAGATAATATGTTCTTTTCGTAAATTCTGGTACTTCTTTTTTTATTATTTCCGAATTTAATCTACCACTATATCCATTCCAGTTTTCAAAATTTTTTGAAAGCACCGGAACCAACCGCAACCCAAATTCTTGAGCATTTTTAAAGATATCTTTATAGATAAAGCTTTCAGGCTCCGAATTTGAAAAGAATAAAACAATATCTCTTTTTTCTTCTTTATCTACCATATATTTTGCCATACTTCTAAACGGAGTTATTCCAATTCCCCCAGCAATGAAAACCAATTTTTCATTTTTATTTTCTGGAAGAGTAAAATCACCGGAAAGACTTCCTGCGTAAATTTTTTGTCCAGGAGTTAAACTTAAAAGTGATTTTTTAAAACTGCTCCCTTTTAGATTCTCCACTCTTACACCAAGTTTTAAATTTTCTTCTGTTGGACTGGAAGCAATTGTAAAATAACGCCTTACTCCCCTAAAATCAGGCCGGTGATGCCCTAATGTCCACTCAAAATATTGACCTGGTAAAAAATTAAAAGATTTAGATTTTTTAAATACAAATTCATAAATATTTGGAGAGAGTTTTATTTTTTCAGAAAATTCTAAAACTAATCTTTTCTTAAAGCTAACAAAATAAGCAAAGATGTTTCCTAAGATTAATGCTGTTTCAGAAGTCATAAAGAATGGGCCAATATTCAACTGAACTCCTGTTAGAAAACCCACCAATGCCCCATAAATAATCTGAAGACGTCTTTTCGGTGGCATAGTTATTGGCTCTGTTAGCATTATCGTTCCTAGAAAAAGAAGAGGCCACGAAGGAATTGCCTGACTTAAAATATTTATAACTTCTGATCCATTTAAGAAAGCAAAAAGAGAAATTGAAATAACTGCAAAGATAAAATATGAGATGAAAAGAGTAAATTTTCTAACTTTTCTAACTATTAAAATTCCAACCAGTAAAACAAATGGGAATAGAAAAGTATTTCCAATCCACCATTCTCCTTCATAGGCACCAAACAAACCCATCACAACGAGGGCAAAAGCTGCAGGGTTAAAAATATGCTTCTTATTGATTGCTAAAACATATTTTGATCCCATTGCAATCGTTGCAAACAAAATATGATTTAATGGAGAATTTCCCAGCTCATAAGGAGTGAGGATTAAGAATAGAATTAACCCCGTAATCGCGAAAGACTCAACATTCACCTGAACCTTAAAAATTTTCGCATATATAAAATTTGATATAAAACAGGAGGCAAGAATTAGAACCAAACTTATAACTAGGTTAATTGTCGGAAAAGGAACAATTCCAATTCCTGAAAAGAAAATGGAAATACAAGACAAAAAAATTAATCCATAGAGAACAACTCTATATGTGGTAAAACTATTTAGAAACGAATCAATTGTTCTCACAGTATTATTGTACTAAATTTTCTTTTTGAATAAATAGTTCTGCTGGAAAATTCTTAGATTTTTTAAATGAGTAATCTGGATATAAAATTAAGTATTCAAAATCAAAGTACTTCAAAAGTTTTTCAGGAGAAGCAAAGAACAAACATGTTGCTAATCCGTCTGCAGTAACTGCATCCCTAGAAACAACCCATGTTGCCAAAATTTTATCTGGAGATTTTAAAGAATTTGCATCAATTATATGATGAAATCTATCCCATGCTCTCCTGTTTCCAGAAGAAGCTGCAATACTTTGATTTTTTATTTTTGCGATCCCTATGACCTGTTTAAAATTTCCTGGATGTTCAAGGCCTACTGATAATGTTTTTTCGTCATTTTTATAATAAATATCTCCCCCACCATCAATCGTAAAAGTATTTATATTATTTTCAAGTAAAAGTTTTGCAATGATATCAATTAAGTATCCTTTTCCAAGGCCTCCAAAATCAAGAACAAATGGTTTTGTAATAGTTAATACTGGAAATTTAAATGAATAAATTTCAGAAGATTTAGGTAGTTTATTTATTTCTCCAGGCGCTAATTTATATTCCGAATCGTATCCCGCCTCGACTAAAGTATTTCCGATAAGAAGTGTGAATGCACTATTTGTAATAAGTTCAAGTTTTTCGTAAAGAGAAAATAATTCTTTTGAGTCATGGGGAAATTTATATTCGCCTTTTTTTTCAGAAATTTTCCATACAATTGAATCTTTTCGAAAACGGGAATATGTTTTATCAAACTCTTCAATTCTATCTGAAATAATTTTCAGGATTTCTTCCCGTGTTTTGGACGAATTAAAACAATCGATCACCCATCGGGTTCCGATTGCTTCAAACGCCAGCTGAAAAGAATTCATAATTAAGAACTAGCCTGAGCTTGTGCCTTAATATCTTCGATCGCCGCATTAAATCCAATTGGAGTTAAGCTTGATCCAGAAATTTTACCAAGATTTACTTCATCAATATTTTTTCCGACAACTTGTTCTTTATAGTTAGCGATGAAATCTGCTTGTTTTTCTTTTGATATTGGCGCCTTAGCTTGCGCTACAACTTCTACTTCTTCAATTACTCCATTTGCAAGCGTAACAGTTACATCAATTGATTCTGTTCCTGAATGATATGAATATTCTCCAGCTGCTTCGTATGTTCCATCTTTATATGTAGCTGTGGCTCCTGCTTCGCTGGTCTCCTCCATAGCTCCATTTACAGTTTCGTCCTGTGGAGCTTCGACTACTGCTTGCTCTTTATTTTTAGTAAGAACAAATCCTCCAATAGCAACTGCTGCGATAATAACTACCACCGCAATTCCTATCATGATCATGTTTTTGTTCATACCAGTTTTTTGTGTTTCTTCTTCCATTTATTCACCTCCTATCTCTATTTTAGATTAGATTAACAACCTTTAAATCAGTTGAATTATTATAACAAATCTTAATTTAAATATTTTTTATAAAAGTCTACTGTCTTATCCATAGCCTCGGTAAAAGCACTCCCTGTAAAATTATGTCCCCCGCTTTGATATTCATTTAATTCGTGAGGGATTGTTGTTTTATTTAGAATTTCATTAAAATTTCTGCTATATCTTATATCTACTACTGAGTCATCCACTGTATGATTAAGTGAAATAGCGCCAGTTATTCCATCTAAATAATTCGTAACTGGCACCATTTTCCAGAAACTTGAATTAGGATCAAATGTGCCATATTTCTCAAACATTTCATTTCGTTTTTTTCGACTAGGTGAGTCTTCACTTGGAGGCTGATAACTGTTATCCTCGATGCTAAATTCAGAGAAATCAGAATATGTGTAAACAGCTCCTCCCCAAATCGCAATTGCGGGTATATCAGGTTTTGCACCCAGCGCACGAGAGACAACATTTCCTGCCATAGAATGCCCCCATAATCCAATCTTACTCGGATTTACGAACTCATAATTCTCAAGCGCTGAATATGCGCTTAAAACATCAACAACATAATCAGAAGAATAATATGCACCTCCCGGATCTCCTTCACTTTGACCGTGCCCCCTTAGATCAATTTTAAAAACTACAAATCCATTTCGGGCTAGATAATCAACGTACGAAGAGTAATTGCTAAAGGTCTGATAATTCGCAGGGGGTATATATCCATGAACAAAAATAATTGCTGGCCAACCACCCTCAGGCTGTTTACCCGTTGGAATTGTTAACTGAGCAAAAATAGTATTTCCATCAGATTCATAACTTGCTAGATTTGAAGCATAATCTCCATTTCTAGAATTTTCCTCTATTACCGATAACTCACTCACATACTTCCTACTCCTCAAATATGGAATCGTAAGCTCCTCGAATGGATAAGGAGTTGGCGTAGGAACTACTGACGATTTTACATTTGATATTTTTTGAGCTGAACCACCCTTTGAAATAACCGAATAAAGTCCACCAAAAACCAAAGCATTTATTCCAATTAATGCTCCTAATAATAAAATTATTTTCCTTCTTTTCTGGGTTGGAGTTAAAGTTGGGATTTCTGAAAGCTGGGGCTGCGCTTTTTCTTCCATGAAATAAAATTATACCAAAGTTCTCTAAATGTCAGCAATATAATATCTAATTTCTTCTTTCTCAGGATCTAAAAGCTCAAATAAGTATGTTATGTCTTCATCCTTATGCCTAATGCATCCTGAGCTCCCCCAGTCCTCAAGTGAAAGCTTAGATTCATTGCCTCCTATACCATGCAATCCAAAATATCCAGGAAGAATCCAGTCGCACTGAATATTATTTCCACTAAAATCCAGACATTCTGTGTATGGCACTGGTCCATATGGCCACTTCTCAGTTGTAGGGATATCAAGTTGAAGAAAATAAGGCGCTGTCTCTGGATTATCCATTGAAGATTCTTTTTTAATGATAGTCCAATATTCCCGTCCTAAAAGTTTTGGAAGAGGCGTCGGGCTCCAGGATGCACCTGTCTTAACTTGAAAGCGACGAAGTATCTTACTATTATTAGCGTCTCCTGGAACTCCCTCATATAAAATTTCAATGCCTGATTTTCTATTAAGCATTAACCAATGAGATGTTTTAGGGGCTTTAATTTGCTCGCTTTTTACTTCCTTATTGGGAAAAATTAATAAACCTAATACAGGAATTAGAGATATAATAAGAATAGAGAGAATTAGTATTTTCTTTTTCATATGGACGATTTTAACCCATTCGACGAGCTCAGGGCAAGCAAAAATATTGAATCAGAAAAACCGTGGTACAAGCGGAGAATTATCTTTGTCTTTTTTTTCATAATAGTCTTTGCGATTTCAGGTTTGGCTTTATATTTAATTATAAGCAAACAAACAGATCAAATCATAAATCATAAATCGTCAATCATAAGTCGAGTTTTGCCATCTCCCTCCCCTACATTACCTCCAATTCCATCAACTAAGGTTCTTTCAAACGGCGGGTATCATGTTTTCCAAAGTTTTAATAACTGCGGACCTGCTGCGCTTTCTATGGCTCTAAGGTTTTATGGTATTAATGTAAGCCAACAGGAACTTGGACTTGCCCTAAGGCCTTACCAAGTGCCAGGAGGAGATAATGATGATAAATCAGTGACTCTTGAAGAAGTTGCAGAAAAATCTAAAGAATATGGCCTCACTCCATACCTTAGACCCATGGGCAATGATGATTTAGTAAAAGAATTCATTGCTAATAACATTCCTGTTATCACAAGAACTTGGCTTAAAAAAGATGATGATATAGGTCACTATCGAATCATAAAAGGCTATGATGAAACACGAGGTATATTTATACAATATGATTCACTTCAGGGAAAAGATCTCGAATACACCTATACAGATTATGATGATATTTGGAAAAAATTTAACTATGAATATTTAGTTTTAATTCCAGATGAAAAAAAAGAAATTGCAGAAAGAATAATTGATGAAGATTTAGATGAAAAAGTTGCTTGGGAAAAAGCAAAAGAGAATTCATTAAAAGAATTAAGTGCAAATCCAAACGACACAGACGCAGGGTTTAATTTATCAGTGGCATACTACAAACTTGGAGAATTTGAAAAGTCAGTAGAGGAATTTGAAAGAATAGAAAACGCTCTTTCATTTAGAACGCTTTGGTATCAAATAGATCCTATCCTCGCATATTATGAGTTAGGTGATGACGAGAAAGTTTTACAAATAACCGAAAAAATTTTGAACAATCAAAACAGGGCATTTTCCGAACTCTTTATACTACGTGGAAAAATTTATCAAAAACAAGGAAATAATAATCTCGCTCGTCAAGAGTTTCAAAAAGCTGTGATGTATAATTCAAATCTCAAAGAAGCTCAAGATTTACTGAATTCAATTTAAGAGGATAATTTTTTGGTTCTTTTTTTTCCGCTTCATCTTTAATCTCTTCAGTCTTATCCTTAATCTCTCCTACCTTTTTCCCAGCATCCTTATTCATATAATCATTGATTTCTTCTCCCCTACTTTTTAAATCATTTAAAACGCTTTTTATTTTTTTACGATTTTTTTCGTCTTTTAAAGCTATTGCTTTTATGATTGCAACTCCCGCTCCAAGTGCTGCTCCTGTTACTGCTGCTGCTAATGGATTTACAATTTATTTCTTCTTTGTGTCCGTCATAAACCCATATTAGAAAATATTTATTAAACGAAATGCTAAATTATGTAAGCAATTAGTAAGATTAATTTTTTTGAAGTTTGGAGAATCTATAAAAGATAAAAAGACTACTCAGTTGAAATCCTTGTAAAATTAAAATCGCTGCTGCCGGTGATAACTTATCTGCAGTAAAACCAAGTAGAAATGCTACCAAACCAAAAAACAAACTCCCAGCGAATGATTCAAGTGACCCCATGGTCGCGCGCTGCTCTTGCTTGAATTCTTTTTGCATTATTGAATTTTTTGCGACCACTGTTGAACCAAGAAAAAGGGATGTTGTAGACATTATGATAGGACTGAAAATTGTCGGGTAGATTGCTCCAATCGAATTTGCAGCCCTACTATAAATATTACCTATCACTAACATCTTTAACTTACCAAATCTTTTAATATTCTTATTACTAAAATGAAAACTTATAGCGGCCCCGAAATTAGAAAATATTTTTGCAATCGGGATTGCCCACGCAGGCCAGACCATACTGTAAATTGCTGCCTGAAATTGATAATTCGCTTCTCCAAATCCGTAACCAATAATCGAGGATAGACTTATGAGTCTCAGTTTTGGATTATGCTTAAATCCAAGAAATGCTTCTTTCAAATGATTGTAGATATTTCCCGACCTATTCGAATGTACTCTTGGCTCTTTAACAAAAAATGAAATTAAAACGCAAATTACTTGCGGCACTATAGATAACCAAACCAATAGAGAAAATGAGCCAATAAGAAGTAAAACAACACCAACCGCAGCAGAAATTCCTAAAGCGATTTGAGACATTTTTCCTATTTTTCCATAGAATTCACCAAATCTCCCCTCTTCATTATTCTCAGAAAGACTGTCATGAATTAATGCATCATTATTTCCGCTATAAAATGCTGTTGCTAACCCCTGAAACATTGATCCAATCACTAAAACCGTAAAGCTATCCGCAGCTGCATAAAAAATCATTGATACTAACCCTGCAATTGAACCTAAAATTAAAGTTCTGTGTCTTCCAATTCTGTCTGAAAAAATTCCTGTTGGAATTTCTAAAAGCGCTGAAGAGATAGTGACAATTGAGAAAACACTCATTCCCAATGCAAATGACCCCGAAATTTGCGCAAAATAAAGAATTGCAATTGGTGCATAAAACCTGAAGTCTATAAAAAAATTAAACCATGAGAGAAGTTTTATGTTTTGATGCATAGATGAAGTATAACAAATACAAATAATGTAAAATGTATTTATGACGATTCAAGTTATTGCACATCCCAATGCTAAAAAAACAAAAATTCAAGGAGATCTACTTGGAGATCTTCATGTTTGGGTTAATGAGCCACCCATTGATGGACGGGCAAATGCTGCAATAATAAATGCTCTTTCAAAACATTTTAAAATCGAGCGAAATAATATTATTTTAACTAGTGGAGAAAAATCTAGAAATAAAATTTTTGAAATTTCAGGAATTTAATTATTCATATCTTATGGCCTCAATCGGAGAAAGATCAGCTGCTTTCTTGGCAGGAAAAACGCCAAAGAAAATTCCAATCACTGATGATATACCTAAGGCAGCTATAACTGAAAGTACATTTATTCCAGCAGGAAAAAATGGCTGAATAAGAATTACAATTAATACTGCAATCAAAAGCCCCATAACTCCTCCGAAAATTGAGAGTATTAAGGCTTGAGCCAAAAACTGAAGAAGAATATCTCTTCGCGTAGCTCCGATTGCCCTCCTTATTCCAATCTCCTTCGTGCGCTCTGTAACTGTCGCGTACATAATATTCATAATTCCTATTCCACCAACTAAAAGCGAAATTGATCCGATTGCGATTAAAATATAATTGAGAATTGAAAATATACTTGTAACAATATTTAAAATTTCTGTCTGCTCTACGACCTGAAATTCATCTTCTTCAAAAGTTTTTAATAATAAATTATTTAACTCATTCTTAACTTCAGGAATCGATTCTTCGCTTTTTGCCTGAACATAAATTGTTGAGAATTTTTTATTTGGATTAAGTGAGTTTATTTTGTAAGACACATAACTATAACTGTCAAAACTGGGCCCTCCGAGTCCCCCTCCGCCCTTAGAATTTAAAACTGCTATTATTTGAAATGTCTGATCCGAAATTCTAATTTTTTTTCCTAATGCCCCTTCTTTAGATCCAAATAAATCTTCAGCCAATTTTGGTCCAATCATAACTCTCTTTGCTCTTTTATCAATATCAGATTTCGTTAGCAGTTTTCCAGCCTCCGCCTCAAGAGTTAATACTTTAGAAATTTCATGATTAGTAAGAATAATGGTTGTAGATTTTTTTTCACCATTTGCTTGCGCAATTGATGTTTTTTCAAATACAGGAACTGCGTATAGAACATTCTCCAGCTTTTGAATTTTTGCAACATCACGCTCTCCAAAGCGCTCGCTTATTGCCCCTGGATCCTGAAATCCCCCTCCCTCAGTTAAAACTCTAGCAGGCAAAACATAAAGTATATTTGATCCTAAATTTTCAAACTGCTGCTCTATATAATTTCTTAGTCCTATTCCAAATGCAATTAGAAGAACCACAGACAATACTCCAATTAAAATTCCTAATGAGGTTAGAAATGTCCTTACTTTGTTTCTCTTAAAATCATCAAGAGCCGACATAAATAAAAACTCAAATTTCTTCATGATTTAACAATCTCCCCATCCTTCATTTGAATTTGTCTTTTTGCCTGAGCTGCAATCTCCTTATCATGTGTAACTATAAGAACTGTTACTTTTAAATCCTTATTTAATTCTCCTAATAATTTTAGAATTTCTGCCCCAGATTTAGAATCTAAATTTCCAGTAGGCTCATCAGCCAGAATTAATTTTGGCTTCATTATTAATGCTCGTGCAATCGCTACTCTTTGCTGCTGACCTCCTGAAATCTTATTCGGCCTATAATCACGTCTTTCGAATATCCCAAACCTTGTTAATAATTCTTCAGCTCTTTCTACCGGATTAAAATCAATTTTTGATTTTGAATATTTAGCAGGCAAGATTACATTTTCAATTACTGACAATTTATTAATTAAATTAAATTGTTGAAAAATAAAACCAACATACCTATTTCTTATTTCTGATAATGAATCATCAGACATATGCGAGACGTCTTTATCATCTATTACCACTTTTCCTGAAGTTGGTTTATCTAGGAGACCCAAGATATGCATCATTGTTGATTTTCCGCATCCTGAAGGACCAACAATTGATGTAAATTCTCCATCTTTAATTACTAAATTTATTTTTTTGAGGACTTTTGCAGTTTCATCGCCTATCAGATAATCTTTCTCGACATCCTGAAATTTAATCATAAACCAAATCACCCTCTTTAAGACCTGATTGAATTTGGGTATTTTCATCTGTTTCAAGCCCAATTTTTATATATGTTTTTTCTTTTTTTTCACCTAACAAAACATAATCACCATCCTCATCAGACTTTATAAATTTAGATGGGAGAAATAATGCGCTTTCGATTTCGTCAGTTATAAAAGATGCATCTCCACTCATGCCAATTCTAAAATCTGAAACTTCACTATCTATTGAAACTGTAACTCTATATGAAGTCCCTGATTCTTCGGCATCAGGAGTAAAGGATATTTGCTCAATTTTTCCTTTTATTTTTCTGTCTTCAAATGAGTCCAGAGTAATCTCACATTTTTGTCCTACTTCTAAATTTACCACTTCAGTCTGGTCTGCAAGAACTGAAAAATAAATCGTACTGGGATTAACTATTTGAAAAAGAGTTGTACCAAATGCAATATTATTTCCTACAAAATAATTTGACTTAGAAGTAATAATGCCTTCAAAAGGAGAAAAAATCACTGAATCTCTCTTAGCAATATCTTTTAATTCTACTGCAATCACAGATTTATCTAAATCATACTGATTATTCTCAAGTATTCTTCTAACTTCAGAGCTTGGTGCAGTCTGAGGGGTAGCTGAACCATTATCATCTTTTGTATCCTCAAAATTATTCCTCTGCTTTGAATAATCTAAAAGCGCTGATTGAAAATTCTTTACTACTGATGCTTGGTCGAGCGTTGCAAGACTCTGACTTTTTTTAACCGTATCTCCTTCTTTTACACTAATCCAGCTAATTTTCCCAGATACTGGAAAAAATAAATTTGTCATTTCTGTAGCATCAATCTCACCTGATAAAATAAGCTCCTCAATAAGATCACCTTTCTTAACTAAGACACTTTCTGAAGGCTCATTATTTCTGTTTTTAAGAAAAAAACCTATTAAAATTACCACTAAAATTAGAACGACAATAAGAGCAATTTTTTTCTTTCCGAACCCAATTTTAAGCAGAGAGGATAATTTAGTCACTTTAGAAATAGTAGCATTTTTTAGTGGCTAAATAAACACTATTTTAAATATTTATCGAAGAATTCAACTGAACGCTGCGCTGCAATCCCAAAATTCGCAGTGATATCATGATCATCACCTGAATATTCATAATATTCTACTTTTTTTCCGACTGTTTTCATTTTTTCTTCAAGATTTCTGGAAAATTCGACTGGGACTGATGAATCCGCTGTTCCATGATGCAGCTGAATTGGCCCAGAAACATCAGCTAAAAAATAATCAGATGAAATCGAGTTCCAAAAATCAGGATTATTTTCAGGTGTACCAAATTGCTCTGTTAAAGATGCTCTCCAACTTCTTCTAGCTCCAGGCATTGTTGGACGAGGAGTTCCCCTTCTCCAATTATTTATAAGATCGGGATATGACGCTACAACTCCAGCCCAAATTACTCCAGCTTTAATATCTTTATTAACAACCATAGATCTCAGAGTAATATGTCCTCCCATCGAGTGACCCCACATTCCGATTTTTTCTATATTAACATTTGGATATTTCTTTAGAGATGCTAGCGCATTTAGAACGTCAATCGTATATGCGTTTGATCCATATCCGCCCGCAGCTTCTCCCTCTGAATTTCCATGCCCCCTGTAATCAGGACGCAAAAGTATATAACCGTTTCTAGAAAATGCATCTGTGTAAGCGATATATCTCTCAGTTGTTCTATATTCTGCTGGAGGAATAAAACCATGATTAAAAACTATTGCCGGCCATCCCCCAATAGGCGCCTCACCATTTGGCACTGTAAGAAGCGCATAATTCTTAAGACCTTCTGTTTTATAACTAACAATATAGCGGGAATAATTAGATCCCGGAGTTAAGGTTTGCTCCATAACTAAATCACTACCCGGATAATCTCCTTGACGAAGTGATTCTATTGAGAGCGCATATGGCTCTTTCTCCATTTCCCCAGCAAGATCGTCTATGTCTGCAGTTTTATTAAGAAGATTTGAAACGGAATTATTTGAAGATTTATTAAATATAAAAATTCCAACAACAAGCACGATAAAAACCACTGCAATAATAATTCTTCTATTCATTAATTTCTAAAAATTATAACTTTTCATTAAAACTTTATCAATAGAATCTAAATTTTTTCTGAAGCCTAATTTCCCCATATTTTGACTCGCATATATGATATACTTTTTCAGGTTTTTGAAATGAAATTAATTAATCTTGCATTTATTATTCCCTCATACAATGAGTCAGAAAATATTATTCTCCTAATAAATAAAATTAGAAAGTTTTATCCAAAATCTAAAATAATAATCGTTGACGATTCCACTCCTGAAGAAAAAAATAAAATTCAAAAGCTTCTCTTAAAACCTCATAAAAGAAATGTCGTTTATTATCCTCGCAAGCAGAAAATGGGTAGAGGAAGTGCTGTAATTGAAGGATTTAAAATTGCCCTAGAAGATAAAAATATAACTCATGCTTTTGAGATGGATGCTGATCTTTCCCATAACCCAGAGGAAGCAAGAGAATTTATTAGTAAATTAAAAAAGGAAAATTCAGACCTCGTAGTAGGCTCTAGGTATTTATCGGAAAGTAAAATAATTAAATGGGCAATGTGGCGTGTTGTGATGAGTAAAATTATTAATAAATTTTTAAGCCTACTCTTAAGCCTCAATCTTTCAGATTACACAAATGGATACAGACTATATAGTAGACGCGCTTTAGAATTTTTAACAGAAACAAAACTTGAGTCCAGTGGATTTATTGTACTTTCAGAAACAGCATTCAAACTTAAAAAAAATAATTTTAAAATTTCTGAAGTTCCAACAACTTTTGTAGAAAGACAATATGGAAAATCCTCATATGGAAATAGAGAACTCTTAGTATCTTTAGTTAATATACTATCAATAAGATTCAAAACTCCAAGAAATATAAAAATATTTTGCTTAACTTTGCTCATCGCATTAACTCTAGCATTAAGATTTTGGAATTTGAACGAAATGGGTAGAACTTGGGATGAAGGAGCATATTCAGAAAATGGCTACACCATGAACAACCTGATTCTAGATAAGGATTTCGACAATCCTTTCTTTAGATTTACATTTGATCATCCTCCAATTGGCAGATACATCTATGGCCTTGCATCTTCGTTTGACATCCAAAGTTTTGAGAAAGATGGAACACCAATCTATAACTATGATTACACTTATGCAAGGTTACCTGCAATCATCTTTTCAACTCTTTCAGTTTTACTTGTGGCACTTTTTGGATGGAAATTTATATCTCCTTTTGTTGGCCTCACATCAGGAATAATACTAGCAATGCTTCCTACGTTTCTTGGATATTCGCAACTTTCAACACTTGAAAGCCCTGTCATGTTTTTCTTTACAGCTTCTGTTTTTCTTTTTATCAACTTGCTCCATAAATTTTCTTATAAAACATTAATTTTGACAGGAATTTTTACTGGCCTTGCTCTTGGAGTAAAACAAACAAATATTTTTATTTATCCCCTCTTCGCTGCAATTTATTTCCTATGGTATTTCTTGAAAGATAAAAAAAGAAAACCAAATATAACTGCGGAAATAATTACTCCTTTATTTTTAATTTTTATAATTTCGATCATTACCTTTACACTTCTCTGGCCAACAGCATTTTTAAATTTAAATGATGCTATAGCTATTGAAAAAGCAATGTGGTTTTCAAGCGAAGTAAAACTCCCACCTCCTGAAGTTTTCTTTGGTCGACTTATGTTAGTACCAATTGTTTATTATCCAGTTTATTTTATAATAACCACTCCATTTTTAATTATAATTTTATTTTTTGTTGGGATGAAGGCAATTGATATTAGAAAAAAATTTGTTTTATACGCAATCCTTCTGTGGTTTATCCTTCCTTTTTTCCAATCTTTTTATCCATTCAAACAACATGGCCTTCGCTATATAATCCAAATATATGCTCCGCTCGCATTAATAGCTGCCATCGGACTTGAATTCATTTTAGGAATTTTTAAAGAAAAATTTAAAATTAAATATCTTGCGATATTTGCCATCATAATTTATTTTTTAATAATTTTAAAAAGCATAACTCCCTACTACTTAGATTATTTTAATATTCTTCCTGGCGGCGTAAATGGAGTCTATAGTTCACGACTTTTTCAAATTGGCTGGTGGGGTCAGGGAAATCGTGAAGCAGGAATTTACCTAAGAGATAATGCGCCTAAAGGATCTAGTATTGGTCTCGCTATTTCTCCAATTCATTCATTCCCTTTTTATAACGAATATAAAGCTGAAAGATATAATGAAAATCAAAAATATGACTATGTGGTTGTAAATTATTTTAATATTTTAAGAGAAGGATTTGATGATAATAAAATTAAAAAAGAATATAAACTGATTCATGAAGTAACCGCAGACAAGGCGACACTTGTTTATATTTACCAGAAGAAATAATTATCTTAGATCCAAAGTTTCACCTGAATAAACAAGATTCAACGGTTTTATAATTACTTGCTTTTCGCCTTTTTCCACATACCCTACATTGATTGCTTTAAATTTATTTTTCGAAATAATTTTTAAACATTTTTCCACATCTTTTTCAGAAATAACCAAACAGTAGTCTTGGCCCATGTTATAAGTTTCATACATTTCATAATCAGAAAGATTTGCCTGTTTTTGAATAAAATCAAAAACCGGTTGAGGCTTAAAAATCTTTTCAATTACATATGTAAATTTCGGACGTCCTCTCATAATTTTTCTTACACCGTGTCCAGTGATATTTGAAATATAATGAATATCAACATTATTTTTTTGTAAGTCAGCAATTGTTTTTGCATAAATGTTTGAAGGAGTTAATAAACTCTCCCCATACAATTTTCCATTAGGTAACCTGGTCAGATATCCCTTAAGAAGTTTTTTTGCGATTGCTCGAGCTAGAGAAATTCCATTTGCATTTACTCCATTACTCTTTATGAAAATTATTCGGTCACCTGCTTTTATATTTTTATCAGATATCAATTTCCCTGTTGATTCAATAACTCCAATTGCGGATCCCCCAAGATCCACTGATTCTTTTTCAATAATTCCCTTTAGGGTCGGCGTCTCGCCTCCTCCCCAAACAACTCCTGAAATATTACATGCTTTTTCCCATCCTTTAATAAATTTGTCCATTCTTTTTGGATCTTGCAAAAATCCATCTCCAGCATCTGCCCAATATGCATTTAAAATAAGAGGCCTAGCTCCTACCGAAACGAGATCATTAATAATAGTCGCCACTGTATCTCGAGCAATCACCTCATAAAATGACTTCTTAGTCTTTTTATATATCTCATCTGCTACCAGACTTTTTGTTCCCAACCCTTCCATAACAAATGCCATTAACTGGTTGCCATTTTTAAAAACAAAGGCAGACTCACCCCTACTATCTGATATTTCGCTAAAACTTTTCGGAAAATTTTTTGCAGTTTTTCTCGCTGAATCTTGAGCAAGTTTTTTAATAGGATCTAATTTTTCGTAATTTGCTCCTGTTGCTGAATATGTAATTTTTTTCATTCTGGTTTTATTTCATGTACTACTGCTAATTCTACGCTCGCATTTTTAATACTTAGAACTCTTCCATCGCCTGCTCCGAAAACATCCCCTTTTAAAAATGTTTCCCTACCTCCTCCATCCGCCAGCCAACTTATTCTCCGCCCATCTGCTGTTAATGTTTCATTTCCATATCTAACTTCACATGACCCTCTCAATAATTGAAAATATCTTTTTGGGTGTCCAAAACCCACCATTGCACTTTCTCCTGGCACAGTTACCAAATCTAAATTTTTCCCAAATTCTGGATTTTCATTCGGCCTTGTCATGCTGGGAATTATATTCTGAAGCAACAAACTTTACAATGTTTTGAAAAAGAGGGAGGCCTTGAGGACTCTTTATCAAACCCCTTCTCCAATTTGGGTGCTGCTCTACCCTTACGAAACATTCTGGATGTGGCATAAGCCCCAAAATTCTTCCAGAAGTATCCGTTACTCCGACAATTGCATTAATTGAACCATTTGGATTTGCTGGATAATCTTGGGTTGGATTTCCTTTTTCATCCACATATCGAAATGCTACTAAATCCTCATCTTCAATTCTTTTTATATTTTTGTCATCTGCGTAGAACTTCCCTTCCCCGTGTGCCACTGGATACCATAATATTTGATCAGTCATCCCATCTAGAAACTTTGACTTAGAATTCGATTCTACTTTTACTCTTATCCATCTGCATTCAAAATGTCCTGAATCATTATTAGTAAGAGTGACATCCATATTTCCTAAACTATTAAACGGCACAAGACCAGTGCGCACTAAAACTTGAAATCCATTACACACACCAAGAACTGCTGTATTTTTTCTTTTTATGAATTTTCTAATTTCATCTCCCAAATATGCGACTATTTCAGTCGCTAGAATTTTTCCTGATATTATGTCGTCTCCATAGGCAAATCCTCCAGGAATTCCTAAAATTTGATAGTCAGATAATTTTTCTTTTTTACTTCTCAAGTCATTAACATGAACTAGCTTTACGTCAGCCCCAGCCATTTTAAACGCGAAGACCATGTCTTCGTCTCTATTTATTCCATCTGCTTTTATAATAATTGCTTTGGGTTTTTTCATGGAAATAATTTCCTCATAGGTTTTTGCCAAGAATTTTTTAGTTCCGACAAATTTGCACTGAACATTTTTTTACTATTTACGACTTCAATATTTTTTTCTTTTTTTGTTTCTCCCAAAATTAAATATTTAACTTTTTTAAAAAGTTTCTTTGCAATTTCGCGATTCTCAACTTCTACTAAAAATGCTCCTGCTGTTTCATTAAATAGAAAATAATCTTCTCTTTTATTTTTAGGCAATCTCAAGCTTACTCCCATGTCCCCACCTATACACATTTCAAAAACAGAAGTTAAAATTCCTCCCTCTGATATATCATGGCAAGATAAAATCTTCCCGTCCAAAATTCCCTTACTGATAACTTTGGCAATTTTAGAAAATTCTATTAAATCTATTCTTGGAACTCTTTCACCGAGTAAATTATTTACATCGAAGTAAATAGACCCTCCCATAGAGTTTGTGTCTAAACTTCCTACAAGAACAATTACAGAATTATTTTTCTTTAGATCCGAAGAAATCGTTTTTGTAGTATCTGGAATTCTTCCAAAAACAGAAATACATAAAACTGGTGGAATTTTTATAACCGTGTCCCCTTTTCTGTAAGTTGATGACAAACTATCTTTTCCGGATATTACTGGGATTTTAAAATTCTTCATTAAGTCGACTACTGCGTCAACTGATTTATCAAGACTATATAAAGATTCTTCGTCAGGAAAAGGCCAAATATAATTATTAATAAGCGAAGCTTCTTCTATGTCTCCGCCAACTGAAACATAGTTTGATAGCGCCTCTACTCCAGCCCAAATACTTCCATCATAAGGATTAATTCTATTTAAGATTGGGTTAAGTCCGTGAGACAAAACCATTCCATATTTTTTATCTAAAATTGGACGAACGACTACACTATCATTTGGTGAATCGAGTTTCTCACCAGAATAAGGCTGCAAATCGTTTGTCCCTTGAACTGAATGATCATACATTCTAACAATTGGCTCTTTAGAGTTTATATTTCCATGGGACAAAACTTTTTTATATATTTCAATCCATTCAGATTCTTTTTTTGGAAGCTTTGGCTCTTTTTTAGAAAGCTCTAGCTTGCTCTTTTGGCCAATCATTAATCTTTGAGGTAAACCGTTATGCAAGAATTCCATTGATAAGTTTGCGATTTGTTTTTTACCATAAAAAACTTCAAGTTTTTTTGTATCTGTAAAATTTCCTAAAATTGCTGCTTCGACATTATATTTTTTGCAAATTTCTAAAAACTTTTTAATATCTTTTTTGGCAATCGCTATTACCATTCTCTCTTGTGATTCTGAAACCCAAATTTCCCAGGGGGATAATCCGTGATACTTTAAGGGAGCATTTTCTAAATCCACTTTTACTCCAGTTTTAGAACCTATCTCACCAACTGCTGAGGAAAAACCTCCAGCTCCACAATCTGTTATTGCCCGAACCAAATCATGATCCCGAGCTTCTAGAATCGCATCAAACATTCTTTTTTCTTCTATCGCATTTCCTATTTGAACAGCTGATGAATTTATAGAAATTGTTTTATCTGTCATTTCAGCAGAAGAAAATGTTGCACCGTGAATTCCGTCTCTTCCCGTTCTCCCTCCGACTGCAACTATTAAATCTCCTTTAACAGGTGTTCCTTTTTTAGCTTTTTTTGTGGGAATTATTCCATATGCGCCCACTATTACAGTAGGTTTTGCTCTAAAATCTTCATGAAAGTGAATTGAGCCGTTATTTGTAGGGATTCCCATTCGATTTCCGTAATCTCTAACTCCCTCCACAACTCTTTTTAGTAAATAATCTGGACTAAGGCACCCTGGCGGAAGATCTTTTTTAGAGAGATTTGGATCAGCAAAACAAAAAATGTCAGTCGAAGCAATTGCTTTTGCTCCTTGTCCAGTGCCAAGTACATCTCGAAATACTCCTCCGCTTCCTGTCATCGCCCCTCCATATGGCTCAATCGCAGAAGGACTATTGTGTGTTTCTACTTTTCCGCAGATTGAATACCCATCATAAAATTTCATGACACCTGAATTATCGCCAAATGCAGAGACTATATTCTTTGGATGTTTTAATGCTTCAGTTTTTATTCTTTCAATTAATGGCTTTTTCTTTTTCCCATCAATTATTAAATTTGCTTTAAAAGTTTTATGCGCACAGTGCTCGCTCCAAGTTTGCGCAAGGGTTTCAAGCTCAATATCATTTGGATCTCTTTTAATTTTTCTAAAATACTCCTGAATTACTTTCATCTCTGATAAATTTAAAAATAATTTATCTTTTGAAAGCTCCAATAAATCTTCATCAGAACAATTTCTGATTGAGACGATATTCGTAGGTCCTACGATTCCTGAAATTTGTAATGTCTTAGGAGGCTTATCCACTAGGTATTCAATGAGGGGATTATAAAGACCTAGCTCATTTATATTTTCTAAACTTAATGCTCCAAAAAAATGATACTCCCATGAAGAATCCGCTGCGATTAGTTTTACTTTTAAATCTTTTGCGGATTTTAAAATAGATGCAACTTCAGGATTCATAACTCCGGGCTTGTAAGCGACTTCTATCTTTGAACGGGCATTAAAAATTTGCTCATCAATCGTGTATTTTTGATTAATTGACTCTGATAACAATTTTTCAGCTAAAAATTTCGTGGATTTTTTATCTATCCCTTCAAGTCTATAGATTCTAACAGATCTTACTTTTGTAACTGGAGTTTTTTTAAGTTTATTTAAAACTCCTATTCCTTTTAAATCCTCCCATTCATTTTTCGATGCTACTCTAACTGTATAAATCATGAGCTATCCCTTTCCATATCTCTCCATCCGACATCACTTCTAAAATGCAGATTATTATTTTCAATTGAAATCAGTGACATTGCTCCGTATGCTCTCATTCGCGCTTGGGATAAAGTCAAACCAACACCGGTCAAATGGAAAACTCTTCCACCAGTCGCCACAAATTTATTTTCTTTTTTAGAAATTCCTGCACCGTAAATATTTATATTCGGTAACTTACTAACCTTCTCAAGTCCTTTTATTTGTGCGCCTTTTACTTTTGAATAATCTATTGGATATCCCCTGCTGCATCCTGCAACACTAACCCGGATTAATTTATCCTTTTTTATTTTCAATTTATTAAGTTTTTTTTCTAAAACTGCCTCAACAATACTTAAATAGTCAGATGTAATTCCAGGAATCAAAACTTGCGCTTCCGGATCTCCCCATCTGGAATTAAACTCCACGATTTTAATTTCAGCTTGCCCTGAGCTTACCGAATGGATAATCATTCCGCCTAAATATAAAATTCCAGAATATGGTCTCTGTTCTTTCTTCATTCCTTTCATGAATGGAACAAGGATTTTGTTTTCAATTTCTTTTTCAACTTTTGGTGTAATAATCTTTGGATTTGAAACACAGCCCATTCCTCCAGTGTTAGGACCAATATCTCCATCGAATGCTGTTTTATGATCCTGTGCAGATCCAAGAATCTTGAAGCTTTCCCCATCACAAACCGCAAATAAAGAAAATTCTTCGCCAATCATCGCTTCTTCAACTACAAAAGTTTCTCCTGCTTTTCCAAAACTTTTCATTTGTTTGATTGCTAAAATCGCCTCTTTTTTATTCTCTGCTTTAATCGCCCCTTTTCCTAAAGCAAGCCCTGATGCCTTCACATATAAAGGTTGCTCTCTTAGTGATTTAACATAAAAAATCCCCTTACTCTGTGAATCAAAACTTTTAAAATGCGGGATTGGAAGATGATACTTAAGCATAAAATTTCTTGACCATTCCTTACTCCACTCAATCTCTGATGATTTTTGTGTTGGACCAAATGTCTTTATTTCCAATTCAGTTAATTTATCTACAAAACCTAATGCAATTGGATCATCCTGTGCGACATCTACTAAATCTATGTCAAACTTTTTAATAGCATCCTTAATTTTTTCAAAATCTATCGAGGGAATATCAAAAAGAGAAGTTACTTTTTTATTTGAAAAATCTATAAATGGATTTCCTGGCGCAACAAAAATTTTTTTTACTTTTTTATTTTTCGAATAAGCATCTGCTATTACGTGTTCCCGTCCGCCCGAACCTAAAATTAAAATATTCATAATTTACAAAGTTTTTTTAAAACTTTAACGTACATTTTATTTTCTTTCACCTTTAATCTTTTATACAAACTTTCAGTATCATCATTCTTTTTAATTTTCTCAAATGTTCTATCTAATACTTTCCCAAAATCGAATTCGTTTGAAATAAAATGAATTGATGATCCAGCGTAAGTTGCATTATTATTTAAAAAATTTTTAATTGCAACATCTGTTAATTTTCCTCGATTCCAAATTGCTGTTGTACCATCTGGATTTTCTACTTTCCCATTTATTTTATCGGGAATCAAACCTGGGTGAAGATTTAAGATTTTATTTTTATACTTACTAATCAAATTATCATCAATTATCAATCTCCATCCAGCTAAACATATAAAATCAATGTCATAATTATTTAATATTTTAAATAAATTTTTTTTAGTTACTATTTCTGTAGGAATTTTGTTTTCCCTTGCTCTCTGCAAACCATATGCGTCGGTGTCTGAGCTAATTACAACTGAAATTTTCGCATTTAAACTTTTATTATTGATTGCGTCAATTATTGCCTGGAGATTAGAACCTGTGCCTTTATTAGAAACTAAAACTGCGAGAGACTTCATGAGTTTTCGTACTTAATAAGCTTTCTTTTTTTGCCAATATCAATCGGATAATCTCCAGTAAAACAGGCTGTACATAGTTCTTCTTCTGGAACTCCAATTGCTTTTAAAAGTCCTTTGTATGAAAGGAAATATAAAGAGTCAGCTCCGATAAACTTTTTAATCTTAGGAATACTCATATTCGCTCCAATTAAATTTTTCTGGGTTGGAGTATCTATTCCATAAAAGTCTGGAAATTTTACAGGAGGAGATGAGCTTATTATGTGAACTTTTTTTGCTCCATTTTTTTTAAGCATTTGAACTAATTTTTTTGCTGTTGTTCCCCTGACTATCGAATCATCAATAACCACAACATTTTTCCCTTTAATAATTTCTTTTATGGGATTGTGCTTCATCTCCACTCCTCTTTCTCTTAAATGCTGATCTGGCATAATAAAAGTACGTCCAATGTATCTGTTTTTTGTAATACCAAATTCTAATGGTATTCTTAAAGTGGCTGCATATCCAATCGCTGCGGGGATTGAGGAATCGGGAATCGGAATAACAACATCTGCTTTTATCGGATTTTCGCGAGCTAATTGCACCCCCATATTTCTTCTAACTTCATAAACACTCTTTCCTAAAAGTGTACTGTCGGGTCTCGCGAAATAAACAAATTCAAAAATATCTAGTTTTGGCGTAGGCTTTCCAAGTTGGTATGATTTTAATCCATCCTGGCCAACTACAACCATTTCTCCAGGCTTTACATCTCTTATGTATTTTCCGTCCACCGTATCGATTGCGCATGTTTCCGATGAAAACACATATCCTCCCCCTAATTTTCCCAATGTTAAAGGCCGAATCCCATATGAATCCCTGACTGCAGCAATTTTATCTTTCGTCATTACTAAAAGTGAAAATGCACCTTTAAACATTGGGAATGATAATTTTATTGCCTCCTCAAGAGAACCTGTTTTAACAAGAAAATATCTTATGACTTGATGCATCAATTCAGAATCATTCAATCCATCAGTATAAAAACCTTTTTCCTTCAAGAAAGCAGATAGATTTTCATCTATAGGTAAATTCCCATTATGCGCGAGAACTAAAATATCATGCATTGCCCGTCTTGAAGTAACAGGCTGTGCATGTGAATCGTGAATTCCGCCAGATGTCGAATATCTGTTATGCCCAATTGCCATATGACCTTTTAGCTCTTTGAAATTATCCTCGTTATACACTTGGGTAACCAATCCATTCGCCTTGTGGGTTCGAAGCTGTCTTCCATTTGTTGCGGAAATTCCAGAACTCTCCTGTCCCCTATGTTGAAGCGTATATAATCCGAAGTAGGTTAATCTTGCAGCTTGAAGTCCTTTTCTGCCGTACACGCCAAACACTGCGCATTTTTCTCTTATCTTGTCAGGGTCTTGTAAAGTCATCAGCTAAATTTTAATCTGAATATTTCTTAACGAAACTTTTTCTTTTTCAGGTTTTTTTCCGGTGATCTTTTTATATATTTGAATATAACGAATGCTCACTTGATTTGCAAGTGCTGGCGACATTTTCGGAGGTTTTCCGTCTCCAGTATAACCTCTTTTTGCATACCAAAGTCTTAGGAATTCTTTATCAAAATTTTCTGGCTCCAATCCTTTTTTAATTCGCCATTTGTATGTTTTCTTAATCCAAAATCTTGAAGAATCAGGAGTATGAATTTCATCTATTAGAATTAGCTTTCCGTTCTCATCCAGTCCAAATTCATACTTCGTATCTACTAAAATTATTCCGCCTTTTTCACAAATCTTAGTCCCTCTTTCAAATAATTCTAACGCCGCTTTTTTCATTTGCTTCCAAATTCTAGGAGTCACTATTTTTCGATCAATAATTTCTTTCTCAGTTAATCTTTCATCATGTCCTGATTCAGCTTTAGTAGTAGGTGTTATAACTGGGGTTTTTAATTTTTGATTTTTCGAAAGTCCATCAGGGAATTTAATTCCATAAATTACTCTTTCACCTTTTTGGTAACTTCCCCAAATTGAAGTATTTGTAACACCAGAGATATATCCTCTAACTACCATTTCAATTGGAATAAGTTTTACATTTTTGACAATACTTATATTTGGATGGGGCACAGAAATAATGTGGTTTGAAATTATGTCACGTGTATTATCAAACCAAAAAGCTGCGAGTTGATTCAGCACCGCTCCCTTTCCTGGAATAAGTCCGAGTATTACGTCAAAGGCAGAAATTCTATCAGTCGTTATGAGAATTCTTTTTTCCCCAACTATATAACAATCTCTAACTTTACCTTGATATTTTTTTCCAAACCCCTTTAGATCGACAGTTTTAATTAAAGTACTTTTGCTAAACTTTTTAGACTTTTTTACTTCTCCTAAATACATCTCCAAAGGACATGTTAAATATGCTGCTCCAAACATTTCTCTGTTATTTTTTAAAGCAGATCTTAACTCTCTAACCGTAAACCATTTAAAATCAACTGACTCATGATTTAATTTTATCTTCTTGCTCCATTTTATTTTGTAAATTATAAAATAATGATTCTCTAATCTACCAAGAATTTTTCTGTTGTAAATAATTTTTCCTAAAAATTCAAATGTAAAATCTTTAATTCCTAATTCTTCAAATGCCTCTCTTCTTAAAGCTTCTTCATCGGATTCACTTGATCTAACGTGTCCTCCAACAGGGGAAACAAACTGCCCAGCATCTTGCCTATCAGGCGCCTGCTTTACTAAAAGATATCTTCCCTCTTTATCCATTACTTCTGCTATTACAGTTTTATGTAGGAGTCCTTTTTCGTGAGCTTCTTTTTTCGTGGTTTTATAGAGGGTTTTTAAATTCTTATCAACTATATCAACTTTTTCGTTTTGAGAATTATTTTTCATCTAAATATTTCTGGAATCCAATTTTCTCAAGTTTTTGTACTTTTCTTAAAACTTCTTTTTCTAAATTATTTTTATAATCAGAAACTTTTTTTAATATTTTTTTATTACTTACACCAATTATACTTGCTGCTAAAATTCCAGCGTTTTTTGCACCATTTACTGCAACTGTCGCAACTGGGATTCCCGGCGGCATTTGGACAATGGAGAGAAGTGAATCAAATCCTTCAAAAGATTTTCCTTTTACTGGAACTCCGATCACAGGAAGTGGAGTTAGTGAAGCTATCATTCCAGGTAAATGTGCTGAACCTCCGGCGCCAGCAATAATGACCTTAAATCCTTTTTTTTCAGCTGTTTTTGCAAAATCAAATAATCTATCAGGAGTCCTATGTGCAGAAACAATTGAAAGATGATATTTAATTCCAAAGCTTTCCAATATTTCTGCCGCGTCTTTCATAACTCCCAAATCTGAATCTGACCCCATTACAATTGCCACTTCTTTTTTCATATTATTAATGCCTTTCTTGCTTTATTCGCTTTTTGTAAATTTAACTTCTCACTTTCCCCAACTACTGTAATATGGCCCATTTTTCTTCCAACTCTCGAATCTTTTTTATTATACAAATGATATGAAACTCCAGAAATCTTTAAAGCATTATCAAGTCCTTTAGGATACCCTGCCCCTTCAAATTCACCAAGGATATTTTTCATTACTGCAGATTTTACCATTAAATCTGTTGAACCAAGCGGTAAACCTGTAATTGCGCGAATATGCTGCTCAAACTGAGATGTAACATTTGCCTCAATTGTGTAATGGCCGGAGTTATGAACACGCGGTGCAATTTCATTAATTAGAACTTTATCACCTTTCAATAAAAACATTTCTATCCCAAAAACTCCTGCTCCCCTTAATTGCTTCATAGTTTTTTTAGCAAGATTTGTAGCATTTTTGCTAGCTTTTTTTGAAACTTTTGCGGGAGCAATCACAGTATCACAAACATTATTAACATGAATCGTTTCAACAACTGGATAAGTGGCGATCTCACCTTTTGGAGTTCTGGCAACCATTATCGCAAGCTCTTTAACAAATGGAACAAATTTTTCAACATACAGCTTTCGACCTTTTAACTTTCCTAATCCTTCTTCAATATCAGATTCTTTTTTAATAACGAAATTCCCTTTTCCATCATATGCATCTTCACGAGCTTTTAATAAAACCGGCAAACCAAACTTTTTAATTGCCATTTTTATATCTTCTGAATTTTCAATTGAGACGAAATCAGCGGCTGCAATTTTATTTTTTCTTAAAAATTCTTTTTGCCTTAATTTATCTTTTATTATAGTTATGGTTTTTGGAGATGGGTGGACTGGTTTTCCGGATTTTTCTATTTCAGATAGAACTGTGTCATTCACAAATTCTGCATCAACTGTAATAACGTCAACTAACTTTGCGAGATCACGGGTAACTTTTTCGTCTTTATAGCCACCTATTAATTGACGGTCTGCGACTTGACCAGCGGGACTTTCGGGGGTTGGATCAGTGACGATAACAATAAACCCCATTTTCTTCGCAGCAATTGTCAGCATCTTAGCAAGTTGTCCTCCACCGACTATGCCAATTATTGCGGGGTAAATCATGTTTTGATTTTATTTCTTTTCTAAGAATTGTCAACCCCGATTAAATCGGGGTTGATGGCCTATGAAAGCAGTCCAATTACAACTCCCATTCCAATAAGTGAAAGCAATTGATAACCAGTGTTAATTGCGAATAACTTTACAGGTTTTTTACTAAATAAAACATCAGTTGCTTGTACCGGCATTATAAAACCTAACCACATCCAAAATGCGCTTATAACTCCAGTCGCTACTGGAGAATAATTAAAATATGCTATAGACATAGTCATAACATGAGATAAAACAAAAGCTGTAATAAGAGCAAGCACTGCGCTTGTTCCATACATTTTTGCCATCACAACTCCGGTAGGCTTCACGTCGTCCTTAGAATATCCCATCAACTTCATCCAGGGTTTTCCAATTATTGGATTCATGTAATAAGCAAGCCCAATTACCATCGATACGACTACTGCTAAAATTAGAGCTAAATAATTCACTTCAATATTCATTTATATTCACCTCCCCTCTAATTTGATTCAATCAATTATTATACTTTGATGCAATGAGCAAAATTTACCAGCTTCCCCCGCCACCGCCTCCTCCTCCACCCCCAGAAGAGCCGCCGGAAAAACCTGAAGATGAACTTGGAGCTGATGTGGTCATATTTGAGCTCATTCCTGAAAGGAAAGATCCATAGGAATGATAAAATCCTGCATTATATCCGTGATACCAGGTAGGATTGTAATCTGGTTTTATAAGCTTTAGTTGTTCCATAAATTTATCTATGTAACCGAGGCTCATCGCATAAGGAATCATTGCTTCAACTGTATAAAATTTCTCTGCCTGCCATTTATAATTTCTATCCATAGATTTTAGAAATAATTTTAGTCCATCTATCTTAAAATCTAATTCGTCTCCTAGCGCAGTTCTTCCTATTAATTTTCTAGAGAGATAAATTAATACGACACCTAAAATAATATTACTCGTAAAAATTGCCATTATTCCAAAAACTAAAAGAAGTCCTCTTTGAACTTTTGGATTCTTTACGTAATATTTTTTCTCAACAAGTGACTTGAATATGCTTTCCTCCATGTCTGAATAAGTTTTGTAAAAATCCTTCTTTAAAGTCTGGGCATCTACTTCATTTCCTGACTGAAACAAACGATCATATAGCTCTTCCTCAAACTTAGAAAGCTTATTATCTTTTTCTTTAAGTTTTATAATTTTTTGAGTGACTTTATCAGGAGCCAGTGATTTTTTATTTTTTATTTCTTCAAGCTTTATGTATTTTCTAATTGCCAGGTCAAACAACGTTGCTACCACATCATCTCTTTCAAGCCTTGCAGTATCAATTGTCCCGGCAAGCGCAGGAGCAAGCCTTTCTCCTTCTTCATTCTTAGGAATGTCAAAATTAACAGCTGGTTTTCCAAATCTTTTTTTATTTTTAAATCTTTTATACCAAAAGAAAATCATTGATGGAATAAAAATGTTGATTATCAAATATATAATTCCTAAATTTTTTAAAATAAATCCTGCTATTTTTTCTCCATTACTTTTTGGTAATTCTTTTAAAAGAGTACTTTTAGGAAATGTGTTGGCAGGGAAACCATAAACGACAGTAAGCCCCTCACCTGGATTTAAAGTATTAGTTATAGTTACTGGATTATATTTCCCAGGGGGGAATATACAAAATTGAGCGTTAAAAGTTGTGTCCCTCGTAAAACATGCAACTCTATTTGTAGAGACGTTAAAGTCTGTGGTCAAATTCACAGATGCTTTTTCTATTGGCACTTGCCAATCATTTCCCGTTACGTTCCAGTAAATTTCATCATGCGTTTCATAATTACTTCCTATCCCGTTGGCAACAGTATAAGAAATTTTATATGTATGCTTTCCGCTTATTTCTTTATTTGCATTTCCAATCTTGAAATAAATTTGCTCCTTAGATTTAGTAGTTTCAAAATTTTCCTCTTCCCCATTCCTTTCAACTTTTACATTTTCTATTTTAATAACTCTATACAGATCTCCAACCCTTGAAGAAAGAGGAATATATCTAAAAATTCCGTGCCTATCACCATATTCAAAATTGTATTGAATGGTTTCAGTAACGTCCATCATTCCGTCTTTGTGAGCAACTATGTCTACGTCAAATGAATCAATTTTTTCAGCATGAGCAGCTGTTTTTAAGTTAAAAAATGCAAAGAGGGCAAAAATAAAAATTAATATTTTTTGTTTCATACCCAAATTATACATGAGTTTTGTATAATCTAATAATGAAATTGATTTGTTTAAATCTCTGGGGCGGTACACTTCTGGATAAGGTTCTGGATTTTATAAAAACAAATAGCAATGAAACAGATATATTTTGTTTTCAAGAATGCTATACATCTCCCAGGGAAACAAGAACGCCGAGCGATTATCAATCGAATTTACTTGAAGAAATAAAAAACATTCTTCCTGATTACAACTATCATTTTTCTCCTCAATTTCATGACAGAGATTTTCATTTCCCTCTTGACTACCCTATTTCCCAAGGAGTTGCGACATTTTGGAAAAGCTCTTTAAAGCCAATCGATAAAGGTGAGATTTTTATTTACGGAGAAGAAAATAAATTTATTGAAATACCAGGGAAAAATCAAATAATTCCGTCTAGAAATATGCAATTCGTAGAGTTTGAAAATTTTATAGTCACCAATCTTCATGGATATTGGGCTCCTCTTCCTAAATACGATACACCTCAAAGAATAAAACAATCTGAGTTAATTTTAGAATTCTTTAAAAAATATAATAAACCAAAAATTTTAGCTGGTGATTTTAACTTAGGAATAAATACAAGATCAGTCCTAATGATTGAAGACAGTGGATTAACAAACCTGATTAAGAAGTCAAAAGCCTTAACTACGAGAAGTTCGCTATATGACATTAAGTGGAGAAAAAATGATAAATTCGCAGACTATATTTTTATAAAAGATATCGATGTTAAAAATTTTGAAGTTATGTCTGAGGAAATATCTGATCACCTTCCGCTTAAACTAGAATTTGAAGTTTAAACTTTTCCCTCGAGGTAGTTTTTTCGCTCGTCTTCGGTAAATTTCTCAATAGCATATCTTAAAGCAGTTCTACCCATAATCTTATGATATTTTTTCAAAAATTTTTCCTCAGCTTTCTTATCTCTATTTCCTACTTCCCTAAGCATCCATCCAACAGCTTTTTGTATAAGATCATTTTCGTCTGAAATTAGAGCTTCTGCAACGCCAATTGCGTCATCAAATTCATTATTCTTAATAAAATAGAAGGTTGAAATCATCGCGATTCTTCTTTCCCAAAGATTTGTTGATTTTGCCAATTTGTAGATAACTGTTTTTGGCTTATCTGCTAAATAAGCACCGATTATTTTGTCAGCTGAAGAGTCTACTAAATCCCAATTATTAACAAATTTTGTGTTCTTAAGATAGAATTCATATATTCTTCTCTGAAGCATTTCATCATGCTGAAACTGATGAACAAGAATTAGAAGAGCTATAAGTCTTTCTTCGTGGATTTCACTTCTTAGAAGTTTTAAGATATCTTCAAAGCCAAGTTCTCGATATTTTAAAGCGATTTTTCTGCTCTCGGGAACTGGAATTCCTAAAAATACGTCTCCAAATCCATACTCTCCTTCTCCAGTCTTAAAAAAACCGGCTAGTACTTTAGCCTTTTTTTTGTTCTCTAATTTCTTAACGTCTTTCTGAAGATTTGGTAACATTTTGTGTGGCTTCAATTGTACTCTTTTTTGAGGCTAAAGTCAATCATTTTAATCTCACAAATACTCCCTATTAGCGCTTCAAAAAATAATTTAAAAGATATAAGATAGGAGGGATGAAAAAAGTAGCATTATTTATTGGAGTTATAGCTCTAGTGGTAGTTTTTGTTAATCAATATAAAGATAGAATTATTCCTACCAAAAATCCTTCTGTGGTGGACTCTACGGTCAATACTGACGAGGCAAACGGAACTCCTGAGAGAGTCGCAACGGTAGCCGAAAACCTGGAAACCCCATGGTCCCTAGCTTTTCTTCCTACTAATGAAATCTTATTTACTCAAAGAAATGGCGAACTTAAATTAATTTCAAATAATAATATTACGACAATTGAAAAAATTTCTGATGTTCTTGAGTACGGTGAAGGAGGACTTATGGGGCTAACTCTTCATCCAAATTTTTCTCAAAATAAATACATTTATGTAATGTATACCTATCAGGGTAATGGTAATAATACCCGCAATAGAGTTGTTAGATATAAATTTAATAATAATTCTTTATCTGAGAGAACTATTATCATAGATAATATTCCAGGTGCAATTTTTCACAACGGGGGAAGAATTAAATTTGGCCCTGACGGATATCTTTATGTAACTACCGGGGACTCCCTTGAACCCTCTCTTGCGCAAAACACAAATTCTTTAGCTGGAAAAATTCTTAGAACAACTGATGATGGAAGAGCTGCTCCTGAAAATCCATTTAATAATTTAGTTTTCTCATATGGACACAGAAATCCTCAAGGAATCGCGTGGGATTCCGCGGATAGACTCTGGCAAACAGAACATGGAAGATCAAGTCCATCAGGATATGACGAAGTAAATGTAATTTTAGCAGGAAGAAATTACGGATGGCCGGAAATTCAGGGAGCAGAAAGAAGAAATGGATTAGAGTCTCCCCTAGCTCAAAGCGAAGACGAAACCTGGGCACCGGGCGGAGCAGCATTTTTAAATGAATCTCTTTTTTATACTGGCCTTAGGGGTAAAGCTTTATATGAATTAAAAATAGAAAATGGAAATGCAATAATTACCAAACATTTCCTTAATGATTTTGGAAGAATAAGAGATGTTATCCTGGGCCCTGACAATCTTTTATATATCACGACAAGCAATCGAGATGGTCGAGGTAATCCTAGCACGGGAGACGATAGAATTTTAAAAATTGATCCCAGTCAACTCTAAAAATCAGAATCTTTTCCTAGAGCAGCTAATTCCTTATCGAGATCTCCATCTGCCTGTGCAAGCCCCACGATAAGATTATCTAATTCAGAAGCTTGCTCAATTTGTGAAATCTCTACTGGAGTTGGTTCCATATTTTCCACCTGAACGGGAGTTGAAACAACAGCTACATCGCTACTACTTTTTGGAGCATACATCATGTAAAAACCTGCAACCCCTACAATCGCAACAACCACTAATCCAATCAATACTCCGTAGAATAAAAATTTCTTGTCTGTTTTTTGCACTGGATTTCCTATTTTTTCTGGCGCTGGACTAGCGGGAGGAGTTAAGACAGGAGTTGGATTAACTGGCTGATTGGAATCATTAGTTGGATTCATTATGGTGTTACCTCCGTAGTTATCGTTGGGCTAACTTTTATTGGCGTTACTGTTTTTGCTAAGTCTCTAACTGCTTTTACAAATGTATGAATCGAGTCCTTGTATGCTTTATTTGCTTCGATTAACGCCTTCATATCCTCCTGAAAAGCGTCCACTTGTCCTTTCGGGTCAGTAGCACTACAGTCAAACTCTTCCCCGCTCGTCTTAGCTGCTTCCATTGCTAAATTAACATTTTCTTTATTTGCAGCTACTTCTGCTTTTAAATCTGCATAATTAGAAAGAATATAGCCATTTGGGACTAATTTATTATTATAAAACTCATCGACTCTTTGATAAATTTTCTCATGTCCTTTAAAGATCACTTCTGATCTTTTTTTCATCGCACTCACTCTATTTCCGATATTCTTCTCCCGGGCTTCGCAAATTTTTAACCTTGCCTCAGATAATCTTTCATCCTTTTTTATCGCCATCTCAGTTACCCTAGCTTCTTTTTTCTCCTTAAGTTCCTGATTTTTTTCTCTAGCATTTTGGATTCTTTCTTTTGCGTTAATAGGTTTTTCTCTTTTGAGCGTGGGGGTTACAGCTTCACTAACCTCTGTTTCTACCTGAGCAAATGAGCTTGATGTATAAAATACGCCGGCTAAGAGGATTACGGCAATCACTAACAAGAGGTTTTTAAAGAATTTCTCCATCTAATTTAGACTACTTACTTTGAAAATTAAAGTCAAGTTATCGTGTTACTTCAAAAACTATAAACGAGATATAAATAAAAATCATAAAAATTCCGTTTTTTCTGGAAATGAAATTTTTTGCTCTTGAGAAGTAGTAAAATAATCCTAAACCCGAAGCTATAAATCCAAAAGTAAAAATAAAACTGCTAATCGTGATTACTTCACCTTTATTTAAAATAGTGAAGATTCCAAACAAAAGCGTCGAAGCTGCCCCTGCTCCCACATAATCTCCCATCGCTATATCTTTCTTCCCGCTTATAACTGATCGAATTGCTAAGGTCATTTCCGGGAGATCTGTTCCGAGCGCGATTACAACTAACCCGATATAAAAGACTGGCACATTTAACACTTCTGCAAAAAGTGTAGTTTTATCAACAATTAAACTACTGGAAATAAATACAATTGCGATCCCAACTAAAATTTTTAAAATATCCTTGAATGAATATGATTTTTTTTCCAAAAGCTTATTATTTTCGCGACTAAATAATCCGTTTTTTCTTTGAATAACAAAAACCAATACTAAATATAAAATAATTAAAACGAATCCTTCTAAGTTGGTAACCTTTTTATCTAAAACTGTAACGGAAGGAGCTAGAATTACCCCCATTGTTGCAAGTAAAGTTTTATTATCCATCTCGTGTCTTAAATTTATTCCATTTCCAAAAATCGCAAGAAGCGGAATTATAAAGAGAAAAATTACAACTATTCCCCCAAGTAAATTTCCCACAAAAATTCCCGGATTGTGATCAGCTACAGCTTGAAGTCCCACAGAAAACTCTGGAGTAGAAGTTAAAATTCCTAATAAAAGAAATGAAACTGCGAACGATGACAGTTTTAATTTTTCCGAAAATTTGCTAGTTGATGAAACGATAAATCCTGAACCTAACCAAATAAAGAAGAATGCTGCTACATAAATTATTAAATCAATAAAAAGCATTAATTAAGATTAACATAAATTAAATTTCCTTCAAATACTTGACAACTCCATCTGTCAGAATTTTGTCAAGTGTTTGAGGATGTGCTATATTAAATTTAGATTATGTCAAACCCTTCAAATTCACTCAGAATAACTGGAAAAAATGTTCTTGGTAAAAGAGCTGGTACAGGCGGACTAGATAGCGGCCCCCTGCCTTCTAACTACGATGCTCAAGTGGAAAACTATGTAGGGTTAAAGCCGGGAACTTTCTCAAAAATAGAGCAAGAAGCAGTAGCTCGAAAAAAAAGACCCTTACTCGAAGAATTAAGAGACAGACTACACTTAAGAAGAGAGCAAATTAGCGGAACAATCCCCGAACTATCTCAATCAATCACTACAGACCAACCAGCTCCTGTTGCTGAAACCCCCCAAACAACAACACTCGAAGGACCTAGCGGACAAGGAAGAGTTTAATTTTTTCTAATTTTTATTCCGTCTTTAGAGTCTTCAATCAAAAATCCTTTTTCTTCAATCTCCGATCTGACTCTATCAGCTTCTTCATAATTCCCAGATTTTCTAAACGCCTCTCTTTCATCTACTAATTCCTGTATTTCAGTCGGGATTTCAACTTCCTCTTCTTTCGCTGACAAATTCAAGCCTAAAAGTTCATCAATTTTGTCTAGAGATTCCTGGCTTAACGAATCAATATTTTCCCAAACTACTGCAAGAGCGCGTGGCAAATTTATATCATCATTAATTGCTTCCTTGAATTCAGAAGGTAATTCTCTATTGCCGGAAACACTGTCAGCGTATTTTTTTCGGAGCTTACCAAGCGCCGTTTGCGCTGCCTCTAAAGCCTCCCATGTAAAATTCATTTCCTGTCTGTAATGTGTTTGAAGATATAAATATCTTAAGGCGAGCGGATCAATACCCTTATCGGTGACGTCTTTAAGTCTATAAAAATTTCCTAAAGACTTACTCATTTTTTTCCCATCTACTAAAATATGTGCCCCGTGAATCCAATACTTAACGAATTGTTTTCCTGTTTTTGCCTCAGATTGAGCAATTTCATTTTCGTGATGCGGGAAAACTAAATCAACTCCCCCCATATGAACATCAATCGTGTCACCTAAATTTTCCTGACTCATTACAGAACACTCTATGTGCCAGCCGGGTCTTCCCCATCCCCAAGGAGATGCCCAACCAATTTGATCCTTCTCCTCCCTTTTCCAAAGAGCAAAATCCTGAACATCATCTTTAGAATATTCATCAGACAAAACTCTTGTTCCAGTTTTTAAATTCGAAGCCTCTATTCCTGATAATTTTCCGTAAGCTTTAAATTCTGAAATATCAAAATAAACAGATCCATCTTTTTCCACATATGCAAATCCCTTTTTAATTAATTCCAGAATATAATCCTGCATTTTTGTAATATAAGTTGTCGCATGAGGATTTTCGTCTTTTGGTAGAATATTTACTTTTGTAATATCTTCTTTAAAAAACTTTTCAAATTCTTGGGATAATTCTGCAATTCCGATTCCTCGATCATTTGCTTTTCTAATAATTTTGTCATCAATATCAGTTATGTTTTGAACTGTCTTCAATTTGTATCCGTCAAACCTAAGAGCTCTTTCAAAAACATCAGCTAGAAGAAATGTTCTTAAATTTCCGATATGCATGTAGTCATAAACCGTAGGTCCACAGGTATAAATTCCTACCGTCTCTCCAATCGATTCAAATTCTTCGATCTTTTTTGAAAGAGTATTATAAATTCTCACAACCTTATTTTACAGCAAATTGAGGCAAACTGCTCGAGAAATTACATAAACATATTCTCAATTCACTCTTTTTATTTTGTCCTTTTGAAGCAAATGACTCCTAAAATCATCCCTGGATAAATCTCTCCTAAAACCAGTTTTGTCTACAAACAGCAGCTTAAATGGTGTTCTCGTCGATATAGTCGCAACTAAATCGTCCACTTGAATTCCAAAATATGCAAGATCTTGCCTATTAATAACACTTAATTCATCTGCGATTACTCTTCCTTTAATTCCAGCTAATTCATCTGGAGGAATCTGCGTATATATGGAAACTAGAAGCTTTAATTCATCAAAAGTTATTACCCCAACTTCATCACCAGTAACAATTCTCGCAAAAGAAACTTGTTCATTATGTGTTAAAAATATGTCGTAGACTGTATCTTCTTCTGTTTGAACCTCGAGATCAGTATTGCCAGATGATAGCATGCTTGGAATTTCACCTAAGTCAATTGCCTCTCCATCTCTTCTTAAAATAGCATCAAAAACCGATTCATAATCGCTAATAGGTGTTTTTACCAAATATGCTCTTGTGGTATCGTTTGCAACGTCAGAAAACCTTAGCTCTAAGGGGGCCCCAACTGGAGCTTTGATAATTCCAGGTCTCAATATTAACGGATTTCCGTCAAAAGAGATTTTTACAGCATCTGTCGGCATTGGTAATTCTGGTTTAATTTGACCTCCATCTTTCATAGAGTGGAATTATAGCTTCGTAGAGAATAAAAATCAACTATAGGCCTTAGAGGTTTTACTATCCACTAACTCCTACTACATTTTCCCCAGTCCCTTGTTTTGTTGTAGCGGGAAGTGGCGGCGGTTTTTCTTTATTAGTCTCGAAATCTTCAAATTTCTTTTCCTGATCTTCTCTTTCTAATTTATCAACAACGGTTTCTTCAGCTTGCTGCTGTGGTTTTGTTAACTTCCTATAATATTCTCCATGAAGTTGTCCTCTTAATGCTTCAATTTTTGCTTCTTCTTCAGGTGTTTTTTTATCTTTCAATATATCGGGTAAACCCATTGCCGAAACCACAGTATCTCGTGCGCTTTGTGCATCCTCTTTGGGTTTTTCTCCTGGAATTCCAAGAGCTGTTTTTATCGTCTCCATAGGAGTTGGAGCTTTTTCTTGAGGCTTATTAGCGCGCTCCAAACCTAAAGCAGCTTTAACCGTTTGCTGATTTTGCTGTTTTACTTGCGGCTTTTGGTTCTGCAAGGCGTGGCTTTGCAGAGGCTGAGCTGGGTTTTGCTGATTCGGATCTTGAGTTGGACTTTTTACACCATATAAATCTTGGAGAAATTTCTGGGCGTCATCATCTGACATTTGCTGTTGTGTGGGATTTTGTGCATTTGCTTCATTAACTCCTTGGTCAGATGGCGTATTTGAAGTTTGACCAGCTGCAGTTTTTACAAAACTTGCGGCTCCAGTTTGTGCTGATTTAGCGGCCTGCTTCACACCACTTTGTCCTTTTTCTAGAACGTCTTCAAAACTTCCAATTTGGTTCATAGCTCACTTCTTCCCTCTAGAGCTCTTTGGAGGGTTATTTCATCAGCATACTCCAAATCTGCACCTATTGGCAAACCACGTCCTATTCTAGTTAACCTTATATCAGGATTGTCTGCTTTAATTTGCTTGGTAATATACATAGCGGTTGCCTCCCCTTCCATCGTAGGGTTTGTCGCTAAAATTATTTCAGTAATTTCCGATTTTTTTATTCTTTCTAGCAACTTATCAATATAAATTTCATCAGGCCCGATATTATTTAATGGATCAATCCTTCCATGTAAAACATGATATACGCCTTTATACTTCCCTCCACGTTCTAATGCTAAAACATCGAGAGGCTCTTCGACTACACAAATTAAACCCTGATCTCGTGATTTATCCTCACAAATTTCACATGGATCACTCTCACCTACCGTAAAACAATTTGAACATATCGTAGTTCCAGTTTTTAATAATGTCAGACTAGAGGCAAATTTATCTAGTTCATATTGAGGAACATGAAGAAGATAAAACGTCAAACGCTGAGCAGTTTTCGGACCAACACCCGGAAGCTTCTCGAACGATTCGATAAGATTTTGGATTGATTTGGGTACTTTCATTTCTTAAGTGCTTCGGCTATTAACGGAGAAACAGAAACCACATGGAGTTTTTCAAATTTTCTCTTAGTTCTAACTTCTATTGTGTCAGCTATAGTTACTCTTTTAATAATCGATTTTTGAAGATTAGCTGGCGCTTCCCCTGCAAAAATTCCATGAGTTGCAAATACATACACCTCTTCTGCACCATTTTTCTGAAGTAAATCAGCTGCAGCTATAAGAGTATTTCCAGTTGAAATCATGTCATCCACTATAACTGCAATTTTTTTAACTTCACCATTTATTTTATTTGATTCAATTTCGCCAGTATTTAAATCTCTATTTTTTTCAACTGAAATACATGGAACTTGTTCATTTAAAAGACCTGCTAAAATCTTAATTCTTCTAATCCCTCCCATATCAGGTGAGACTAATACTACGTTTTTTAAATCCATTTTTTCAATTTCTTTTGCAAAAACAGGTAGAGCCGAAAGATGATTCATTTTTATTCTCTTATTAACAAAGAATTCAGATATGCGGGGTGCATGAAGATCAAAAGAAATTACCCTATCAACTTTCATCGCCTTAATTAAATTTACGATGACTTCCAGAGATACTGCTTCTCCACTTCTAAAAATATGGTCCTGTCTTTGATAACCTAAATATGGAATTACGAGTGTAACTTCTGATCCCCCGCTTCTTTTTAAAGCGTCCAGAATAAAAAACAACTGCATGTAGTAGTGATTCGGATGAACTCCGGTCGATTGCACGACAATAGTGTGCTTATCTAAAACTTTTTCCAAAACCCTAACCCTAACCTCTTTATCAGGAAATTTAAAAATCTCCAAAGAAGAAAGCTTAGTATTTAGTTTTTCGGCAATTCTTTTTGCAAGAGCGGGATTTGAAGTCCCGCTAAAAATTAACATTACTTTCCTAAAAGTCCTCCAAGACCACCCTGCATTCCTGCAAGTTTTTTAGCTGCGATTTCCTGAGATTTTTTAACGGCTTCGTTGATAGCTTCTTTAATATCATTGTCCGATCTTCCGTTTGTTTTTATTTCTTTAATTTTTTGGTCTCCTGTGATTGTTATATCAACTCCGTTTTTGTTAACTTCTACTTCCTCAGCGGATAGCAAACGTTGAATTTGCATCGCCTGATCTCTCATTTTTTTAAGTTCGCCTATTTGTCCAAATGGATTGTTCATAAAATCACCGCCTTTCACCTCGCCGTAGTCAGTTTCAAACTGACGGAGGCGGGCCTCCTCTACTTTAGTTCTACTGAAAATTTAATTTTCTTTCCGGTTATTTTTTCTATTTTTTCCTCTACTAATTTTATTATTTTTTCTTCGCTTAGTCTTTCTTTATGAAATTTAAAACTTGTTGAAAGAACTAATTCGCTATTGTTCGATCTTTCTAACTTACAACCCCGCAATACCCCAGCAATTGAAAAATTCTCTTTCTTTATTTCTTCAATCAGGGATTCTAATATATTATCATTTTCCGGGGATTTGGAAAGGGGTTTTTTTATTGTTGGCTCAACTTTAACAGCTTCTTTAGCTTCTGCTTGAGATTCGATTGGAGCCTCTGTTAAGCTGGCCCACTCTATAATAGTAAGCTCAAGCGGCAATTGAGGAAGAACTGCATATTTAATACTTGTATGAGTTTTAACTAACATTTCAATTAACTTTTTTACGTCATTCAAGCTTAAATCTGATGATTTCTCTCCTCCAATTTGTGCAATTAAATTTTTATGTAAATTATCGATTAAACTTTCTACAATTATCTTAAAGTCAGAAGCGTCATTTGCAAGATCAGAAACAATCTTAATACCCTTCTTAGAATCTTTCTTTTCAAAACTTTCTATTAAGTCTAAAACTGATTTATCAATTGACTGAGTTTTATATTTTTTCTCGATTAATTCAGGCGTTATATTTTTGCTAGACGTACTTAATTCTTCAAGAATTTTAGCGCCGTCCCTAAATGATCCATCCGAAAGTCTGGCAATCTGCGCTAAAGCCTCTTTATCAATTTTTAACTCTTCCCCTTTTGCAATACGCCCAAAAGAACTCGTGAAGTCAGAAAGTGTAGCTTTAGAGAATTTTATATTTGTACATCTAGAAAGAATTGTCTCCGGGACTTTCTGAACTTCTGTTGTACAGAGAATAAAAAATGCATGATCTGGAGGCTCTTCTAAGGTTTTCAGAAGTGCGTTAAAAGCTTCAGTTGTAAGCATGTGTACTTCATCGATAATGTAAATTTTCTTAAGAGAACTAACAGGCGAAAGTCTAATTTTTTCTCGCAAATCCCGAATCTCATCAATTCCCCTATTTGAAGCTCCATCAATTTCTAAAACATCTAAATTCGATCCATTATTTATAGAATTACACGAATCACACTTATTGCATGGCTCAATTTCTTGAGGTTTTCTATTTGTGCAATTTATAGCTTTTGCAAGAATTCTTGCTGTAGAAGTTTTTCCTAGTCCTTTAGGTCCAGTAAACAAAAAAGCATGCGGAATTTTATCAGGAAGATTTCCTTTTAAAAGGCTTGTTAATTTTTCAACAAGCTCACTGCTATCTAATTCTGATATTTTCTTGGGGCGATATTTTAAATAAAAAACCATTGGAGTTATTGTCTAAGAAGAATACTACAATTGCTGATAAATTCAAACATGCAATACTGTCAACGCATTTACAATGCTACTCGTGGTGTAATCCTAACAGATGAGTCATTCCATGAACCACTAGTTCGTCAATCTTGTCATCCACCAATACTTCATCCCTAGCGGCTTCTGTAATTACTACTGGATAAGAAATAACTATATCTCCAAGTCTGATAATATCCGTAGGAGTCGCATGTTTTTCTCCTTCAGTTAAAGAAAAAGATAAAATATTTCGTGTTTTATCTTCGCCTTTGTATTTTTTTGAAAGTTCACGCATCTTGCGGTCTCCCACAATCGCAAGTGAAACTTCGACAGGAGAATTAACACCTTGCTCACTAAGTAAATCTGCTAGTGCGGTGCGAATTCTTTTTCTATTAACTTTATATCTGCTTTCAACAAAAATTAGAACGTTGAGGTTACTCATTTTTACCAGACCTTTTTTACTCTTCTCTGGTCTTCGAGTTTTTGTTTGCGCGCTAGAGAAGGTTTTAAATAAAATTCTCTTCTTTTAGCTTCCTGAACTATGCCTTCAGACATAACTTTTCTCGAAAACTTTCTAATTAATGAATCATCAGAATCTCCTGGTGACTTTTTTACTACTACCATAAATTAAATAAACACCTCCTTTTAGTACGCAGAACGTTAATGTGTGGCTGCGTTTTAACTAATGTGTGTTAAATTGTACTCCAAATTACTCACAGAAACAAGGATTCAGGCATTATTGCGGATTTTATCTTTAGTTTTAGTTAAATCTTCTTTAAGACCACGCGAAACCAAACTTTGGAGCACTTTTCCGCCATCATCTTTAAATCTTGGGATCAAATGAATGTGTAAATGTGGCACTCCCTTTTCCTCCTTATGGTTAATTCCAATCGTAATTGAATCAGTATTCAAATTTTTTTCAAGTTTTTTTGCAACATTTTGCACTCCCTCCATAAATTCACTTAGTTCATCCTTCGAATAATCTAAAATACTTAATCCGTGTTTTCTTGGAACCACCATTACGTGTCCGTCAGTTGCGCCAAAAATATCTAAAAACGCTACATATTCTTTTTCTTCAAGAATAAAATACCCCGGAACTTCTTTATTTATTACCTTACAAAAAATACAATCTTTCATAATTATTCCCAGCGCGGGAAGCTTGCGAAATTTTTGAAACGAGAACTTGCGGGGATAAAGTTAGGGTGAAAATCAAACTAATTCCGCCCACGCAGTCTCGAAAATTTTGTAAGCGACCTCAGCGCTCTGACCTTAAAACATTAATAATCTCTTCAAGTTTTAATTTTGTTGGAATCATTTTTGGATTTTTAGGCGTGCCATTTAAAAGCATTCTTTTTCCAACATGTAAAAACCAAGTCGCATCTGGATCCATTTTTTTAAGCTGCTCATAAACTGGAGTTAAATCTACACTTTCAGCTGGAGTCGCTTTAATTCGGACATAACCTTTTCTCGGGTCTTTTCTAACTGCGATCGCATAACCCATTTTCTGACTTATTTTTATTACATCATCATTTATGGTTTCAAATCCTATTCCTCTTCCCCACCTAGACTCAAATTTTTTCCCATTTTCCTCTATTTCTCTTTCAGCCCAAATTTTATTTTCAAAATTATGAAGAATTGCGTCCAGCGCTGACATAGCAAAATCCACACAAGCCTGATCTTGACCAGGCTTCTGAATCTTTAATCCATCAAGCATGTCAGAAAGCATAAATTCATAATGATCTGCATTTGGCTCTGGATAAAAAACCTGCTTAAAGTGATCATCAGCCACAACTACATTCATCATTCTAGAAAGCGCTTGCTCTCGCATTTGAATTTTGTCAGAAGTGCTTTCATTTTCAAACATTTGGCCATTTTCTCTCACATAATCCCAAACAAGAGTTGCGCCACAAACTTTATCTGAAAATGTTTGATGATGATCAAGTGGCCCGAGTCCTGTATCTACGTGAATTACTTCATTTCCTTTTACATTTTCTATCGCATCTTTTACATCCGGTCCGGGTGTTGCACCCTCAAGGCGATTTCCTGCGGGAACAAATTTCACTTCTGCGTCGCTCCACCCTTGTAAAAATCTTTTTAAAAGCCAAACTGAAGTCACAGCATCAAGATCAGGTGCGGCGTGAGTTACGATAATTTTCATACTCGAAGTATACCTTATTTTTGAGGAGTTTTGGAGATACGTGCAGCTACATGCTTACGCTTTGCTCTAACAATCCCTTCAGGACTTTCTTTCCATATGGTAAATAAACCTTCCGCGATTTTTAGAAAAGCAGTGGCTTGCTCATCAGAAATCGGAGCCGCTTTACCAGGATCATATCCTGCTTCCTCTGAATTTAAATCTACTGTTGCTGACTTACGCATAGTAATTCTAACTGGTTCTTTTGAATCATCTTCGAGAACTAACGCTTGTGATGCCTTGACAATATTGTCCCCCTCTTTATATCCAGATAAAAACTCAACAGCTATTTTTCTTCTTCTATAATTTCCTTCTCTTGCTCTATCAGCTATAACGATAATTCCTGTAAGCGTGCTTGGATCCGCAAATCTTTCAGTGTCATCTCGTAAAGGCTGTGGCATTTTTTCTCCATCAGGAATTAATAATCCCAGAGATACTTCATCTCTAAGTCTAGTTAAAAGATCTTGAGGTGCAAGGTTTGGAAATCTTAAAAAAGCATAAGCTACGCCCGGATTTGCTCTGTAAATCAACATATCTTCGACTAAAGTTGTGAGGCGTTCTCGGGGAGATATTGGATCACGATGATCTTTAGGCCCATCTGCTGGAGAAATTGGAATTCCTGTTGGTGCTCCTTCTCTACCCATAGTCATGGCTGCATTTTACTCTTTTAGCCTCAGTAAATCAAATCATAACCATTATATATCGATATATGAAGAGTCAAAAAAAACAGATTTTATTATTGTGGTAAAATCAATCTCTATTTATGAAAGTTCTCATAGTTACCGGTGGGGATTCCTCAGAAAGAATTGTTTCTCTTAATTCCGCTAAAAATGTGCAAAAAGCTCTGGAGGAAAATGGGCATAACGTAGAGCAATACGATATTAGAAAAGGATATGAGCCAATCGTAAAACTTGCCCAGAGTTTTGAAACCCTATTCCCTGTTCTTCACGGCGAAGAAGGAGAAGGAGGACAGCTTCACGAATTCTTAAGTAAAATCGATAAACCAATTGTAGGCACCAGAAATCATAAAGGACTCAAGAATGGTTGGTATAAAATTCCATTTAAAAAATTTGTGACAAAATCGGGACTCCCCACCTCCCCCTGGACTGAGATAAAAACCAAAGAAGATATTGTTAAATTTGGATTCCCTTGTGTTTTAAAAGCTTCTCATGGAGGCTCCTCTCACGAGGTCGTAATCCTAAAATACGAAAAAGATTTAAATACAAAAAATGCCAAAAAATTACTCAGCTCAAACTTTAAACTTTATGTAGAAAAATATATAGATGGTATCGAAATCACAGTAGGAGTACTTGATGGAAAAGCCCTACCGGTTGTAGAAATAAAACCTCCCGAAGGAGAGTGGTTTAGTTATGAAAATAAATATACGCCTGGCACAAAAGAAATTCCCAATGCTCCATCAGTGCCATTAAATAAACAAAAAGAAGCGCAAGAAATAGCTTTAAAAATTCACGATAATTTTAACTTTGGTACTTATTCAAGAACAGATTTTATTTATTCACAAAACACCCCTTACGCTTTAGAGATTAACACAATTCCAGGGCTAACTTCAGAAAGCCTAATTCCCAAAGCTGCTCGCGCAGCAGGCATAAATTTCAATCAGTTTGTAGAGATTCTTCTCACTAAAGCACAGTAAGTTATACTTGACAAAAATTACCCATATTATAAACTAGAATGTATGGATCCAAAGCTGTCCGCAACTGACCCAAAACTTCAAGAAGCATACGATAGAGTTATGAATGGCCCTGCAACACCCCCGGGTGGCGCGGCAGTTCCCCCACCACCTGCTCCCCTGTCTCCAGCTCCTTTTAATCCTGTTATGGGCGCTCAAACACCTGCACCTGCTCAATACCAACCTCAAGCTCCAGTTATGCCTGTTGAAATTGCTCCACAAGCGGCACCCACAGTTCCAACTGCTCCATCTCCTATTGGTGGCGGAACAATCGCTTTTAATGCAAATAATCCTGGTAAAAATCAGGGTGCAACTGTAAAAAGAGGCGGATCGAAAATAATGACTTTAGTTCTTGGAGTTGGAGTAATCGTTCTTTTGGTAGCTTATACTTTTGTGTGGGTTTACGTATTTAAACTGCAGATTCCTTTTCTTCCTCAATTTTAGAAATAACTTCTTCCAAACTTAAAAGTGTGACTTCATCACTTTTTCTTTCTTTAAATTCTATTTTATCTCCTGTTTTTTGAGAAACTACCAAACGATATGGAAATCCCAGCAAATCGGCGTTTGCGAATTTTTCTCCAGCCGAAACATCCCTATCATCCATCATGACCTCAATTCCTTTTTCCTCAAGTGTTTTTTCAATTTTTTCAGCGTCTTCATTTCTATTAAGACTTACTAGATAAACTTGAAATGGTGCAACGCTTTTTGGCCAAATTATTCCCCGATCATCATGACTTACTTCGACCAGTGTTCCCATAACGCGGGTTGGCCCAATACCATATGAAGCAAACCATATATTTTGCGCTGCCCCCTGGGCATCCGTATATAAAACTTTCATATTTTGCGAATATTTTGTGCCCAGTGGGAATATATTTCCGACTTCAATTGACTTAGCGGATTTTAAAGTGCAATCATCGCACTCTGGACATTTATCTCCATCTGCGCCCACGAACAATTCTTTATTTTGGGCAAATATACAATCACAACTTTTTCCGTTACAATCACAGAAAAAGATTGTGTCTTCTCCGACTTCTGATAAAACCTGAAATTCGTGGCTATTTTTATCAGTAAATACGCCGCCTGAAGCTTCTACCGTAATAGAATTCAAACCTAATCGCTTGAAAATTTTAGGATAAACTTCTTTTACTAAATTATAATATTTATACATATCTTCTTCGGAAACATGCGCGGAATATAAATCTTTCATCATAAACTCGCGTCCTCTTAAAATTCCAGATTTTGCCCGCGGTTCATTTCTAAATTTGGTAGAAAACTGATAGACCTTTACCGGTAAATCTTTATATGATTGGATCATTTTCCCAAGCAAATTCATAACTATTTCTTCATGAGTAAATGAAAGACCAAATTCTTTATCATGAACATCTTTAAACTGATACATAATTTGTTTAACGTCTGGATCACTCCAACGTCCAGTCTGGTCCCATATTTCGCGTGGATGAAGAAGCGGCATCTGAAGTTCCTGAGCGCCTGTTTTATTTAATTCTTCCCTAATAATATTATTTATTTTGTCAACAACTCGAAACCCTAGTGGAAGAAGCGTATATGAACCAGCCATTAACTGATCAATGTAACCTGCTTTTGTCAAATATTTCGCGTTGACAGAAAGATCATCTTTAAATTCTGACTTCCTGGCTTTTGGGAAAAAAATAGAGTACTTCATATTTCGATAAACTCAATATGATCCTGAGCAATTGTCGAATGGATCACAAATTCGAGTATAACATAATTACTTCTTTATCTGATGTCCTCCGAAGGCGTAGCGTAGCGCGTTTATCATTTTTGCAGTGAAAGAATTTTGAATATTTTCATTAGTCTCTGATTTTTTTCTAAACTCTACTGACTCATCTATCACTTCAGGATCCAATCCTTCTTCTTTAGCAGCCAATAGTGTCCAATCTCCCTCTCCGCTTCTCGAAATTGGTCCACCAAAATCTGATAACCTTACATCATCTTTTAAAACCTCTGCTGATCTGTCAATTAAAAATCCTGAAATTATACTTCCTCTTTGCCATACCTTAGCGACTTTAGATAAATTAAGATCATATTTTGACTTCTCTAAGATCTCAAAACCTTCACCTATTGCCTGCATTTGCGCGTATTCAATTCCATTGTGGACCATTTTTACAAAATGCCCAGCTCCGCCTATTCCAAAAAATCCATACCCTCCGTCCGGATTTGAAAGTGTGTCAAAAATAGGCTTAATTAAATCATAAGCCTCCCTATTTCCGCCAGCCATTAGAGGATATCCATTTTTAAATGCGATTATTCCACCGCTTACCCCAATTCCTAAAAATTTAATACCATTTTTCTCAAATTCCGCAAATCTCCTATCAGTATCTTTATAATTAGAATTTCCTCCATCAATAACTATGTCTCCAGCTGAAATAAACTTACGTACTTCTGTTAAAACCTCTTCAACTGCAGCGTGTGGCACCATAATCCAGACTATTCGTGGTGCAGGCAAACTTTTAACTAAGCTTTCGATTGATTCATGTCCTTCCACTTTTGCGACTTTTTTTAATTCTGCTACATCTTCTGACGAGCGGTTCCAAACAAAAACTTCATGTTCTGCATCTGCTAATTTCTGAGCGATTCTTGAACCCATCTTTCCAAGTCCAATTATTCCAATTTTCATTATTAATAGTCTATGTTTGTACTTCTAATTTGTCAACGATAACTGATATATTAGACAGATGTGGATTTCGTACTCTTTAATTTTTGCTATTTGGACATCTATCAGCATGATCATCATCAAAAAAATGATGAAGGATATTTCCCCTATGGCCTTTACAGTAATTTCTCTTTCTTTCGTTCTTCCTTTTTCAATTAGTCTTTTATTTTTCCTTGGTATTCCTGCTTTTACTCCGGAGTTTTGGAAATTTATATTCGTGGTTTCAATACTTGATACTATTGCAGCTATCATTTATTATAAAGCGCTTTCAATTTCAGAGATTTCTCTACTTGCACCAATCTCTTCTTTTAACCCGGCGTTTGTTTTAATCTTTGCCACAATATTTTTACACGAAAATCCTACACCCATAAAATTAATAGGAATTTTATTAATCATAATTGGCGCTTATTTACTTAATGTCGATCAAATAAGAGCTGGAATTTTCAAACCTATTTCCAAACTTTTATCAGATAAAGGAGTTAAACTATTTCTAATTTCAAATCTAATCTGGGGAATGACTCCGATTCTTCAAAAGAAAGCAATTTTTGAAACGACTCCAAATATCCCAATCGCTGTTCCCGCAATCGAAACCATATTCATAATTATTTTTCTACTCCCTTTTCTTTTCAAGATGAAAAATGTTAAAAAATATACAAAAACAAACCTAAGAACACTTTTAGTCTATGGATCTTTAGCAACAGTAGGACAATTCGCGGCACTTACTGCTTTTTCTCTAAACAATGTCGCATATGTCACTGCAATTTTTAAACTCTCAGCACTTTTTTCAATCATCCTAGGGGCACTTTTATTTAAAGAGCATCATATTCAAGAAAGATTTTTAGGAGCAGGTGTTATGGTGTTAGGCACTATATTATTAGCCTTATAATTGTTAAAATCAAACTATGAATTTCGATTTGGATCGAATAGCTATACAAATAAAAAGCCACAGATATTTTGATCTTTCAAAAAAAGTTATTGAAAATAATGAAAACCATAAAAATGATCCTATAAATGAACATCTTAATAGAACGTTTGAAAAAGCCAAAGAATTTTCAGATGGAAATCTTATTACAAACCTACAAGCAAAGATTGAATTCAAAAAAATCTTAAACAACGAAATAAGTGGAATTAAAAAATCTGATTTACTAGTAATTACCGCACTCCTACATGACATTGGGAAAATAATAATATTTCTAGATGGCAGTAAAGAAATACCTCTACTTAAACGCAAATCAAACTATAATAATTCATTCCCCGCTCATGAATATTGGGGCTCAATATTAGCAAGGGAAATACTTACTGAAATAAAACTACCACCTGAAGCAATTGATTTTATTTGTAAATGCATAAGACTTCATAACGCAGGATTTAATGTTTGGTTTGAGGATTTATCTAACGAAGAAAGACTTTGGGAAATTAAACTTAGGTCTGAGAATATTCATTTTGAATTAATTTTTGGTACTTATTGCGATTTGTTTTATGGCGCGGACTTTCAAGATAAATTACAATTACCGATCGGGGTTTTAAATATGCCTGAAACATATCAGGAGATAGCGATAAAAACTATTTAAACTACTTCGGATCCTGGCTCAATATCTTTATTTGGCTCAAGTAAAACAATATCTTCACTTCCAGTCCCTGTCGCCATAAGCATACCTTGTGACTCTTCGCCTTTAAATTTTCTAAATTCTAGATTAACAATAAAAGGAAGGGTTTTCCCTACCATCTCCTCTGGCGCGTAACTCATCGCAATTCCTGAGACAATTTGGCGTTGAAATTCTCCGAAATCAACCTGAAGTTTTAATAATTTATCAGCATCAACCACTTTTTCGCATGCGGTAATTTTCCCCATTCTTATTTCTACTTTTTTAAAATCGTCAAAATTTATTTGATCCATTTTTTTCCATCCTGCTCTATTAGTGCATTTCCTTCTTCAGGACCCCAAGAACCTGATGCATACTTAGAGATATTTTTTTCATTCTCCCATGTTTTCAGAATATTGTCTAGAAGTTTCCAGGAATTTTGTATCTCATCAGATCGGGAAAATAAAATCTGATCACCTGCAAAAATATCTAGAAGTATTTTTTCATATGCATCAAGTCCAGTAGTTCCAAAATCATCTTTATAATTAAATTTCATATTTACACTCCCCAATTTTAGTTTTGCTCCTGGTTGCTTAGCTATCAAACGAAGAGTAATTCCTTCATCAGGCTGAATTCTAAAAGTTAAAACATTTCCAATTTCAGGGCATCCATATTCTTTGAAAAGCAAATGACAAGTCTGAATAAAAACCACGGAAATAGTTATTACTTCCTTTTCCATTCTTTTACCAGATCTAATATAAAATGGTACTCCCTGGAATCTTGGAGTATTAACAAAAAGCTTCATCGCGACATATGTCTCTGTATCAGACCCTTTTTCAACTTCTTCCTCATTTTCATAATCATCATATTGACCTCTCACTACATTTTTATTTGCTAGTGTCACAGCTCTAGTTACTTTGGCTCTTTCATTTCTTACATCTTCCTTAGTAAAACTTCTTGGTTGCTCCATAGCTACCGAGGAAATAAGCTGCATAATGTGGTTCTGAACTACATCCCTAAGCATTCCTACTCCATCAAAAAAATTCCCTCTATTCTCAATTCCCTCTTTTTCTGCCCAAGTTATCTGAACATGATCTATATTTTTATTATTCCAAACAGGTTCAAAAATACTATTCGCAAATCTAAAAGCCAGCATATTCTGAACTGTTTCTTTTCCCAAATAATGATCTACTCTAAAAATCTGTTTTTCGTCGAAAATTTTTGAAAGTTTTTCTTCAAGCATTTTCGCTGTCTCGGCATCTTTTCCAAAAGGCTTTTCTATAACTACCCTAGTCCATTTATTACTGCCTTGCCCACAACCTTCTGAAAGTTTTGTCGAAACCAATTTATCTAAAATGTCCGAATAATGCTCTGGAGGAGTTGCAAGATAAAAAAATCTAGTTATACATGCGCCAACCTTAGCATCTAATTTATTTAAATGCTTTATGAGACTATCATAGCCAGATTCACTTTCAAAAGTTCCCTTTTCGTAATGAAGGTGCTCTGAAAACTCCTTCCACCCTTCTTGCTTAGTTAAATCGTCAAAAGAATCCCTAAATTCCTCATCAGTATATCCGCGCCTTGAAAATCCTACAATAAAAAATTCGGGAGGAAGCATTTTTTTATTAAAAAGTGAAAGAAGTCCGGGGATTAATTTATGATGAGTTAGATCTCCTGTGGCTCCAAATATTATTAGAACAAAAGGACTTTTAAGTTCTTGGAATATTTCAGGGCTATCCATTCGATCATTATATGTCTTGACACCAAAAACTTCAAAGAGTATATTGCGAATCTATGGCAGGACCAACATTAGCTGAAAGACAAGGGTTAGCTCCCCAAGAACCAAGACTTGATGGAGGCGCAAGAAAGTCTGCTGTCCAGGAAATTAATGACGCAGTTGCCGCGCGCGCTGGAATAACTCAAGAACAAAGAGCCGGATATTTTACAGGAAAAGACGGATTTGAATTTGACGGAAGAAGAGGGATTGATCTTACCAGAGTTACCTTACCCGGAGCCCTAGAGGATGGTAGTCGTTATATTATAAGAACGTTTTATAGTGGAAAGGGATTTAATGAACCAGCTTTTGAAGTTATTTATCCAGCAAATTTTAAAAATCCTGGCACGTCTACCCAGACAGCACTTGACCAAGCAAGAAGCTTACTTAATCCTCCCAAACCATCAAATCAACCTTGACAGCCAAAGCATTAAAGCGTATATTACCCCATTATGCTACCAGATAGAACCCCAGGCGGAGGAGCTACACCAACAGACGCCATTCCAGCGCGTATTACAAATCGTGAAGCAAATATAACAACACTTGATAGGATTATGGGATTTGTAGTTGCGGAGTCCACCAACTTAGGGGGACGACCAGATTCCACATTGAGAATATCAGCTGGACCAGATACTTATTGGACTATTCAAGTACAAAAAGAGCTACTTGGACTTGGTGAAGATAAAAGTATTACTGCAGAACTTCATTCAAAAGCAGAAGAGGGATTACCAATTGAGTCAATACGCGCTGATGTTATTCAGATGTTTGGCACCAGAGTCGGAGGAATTCACTTAAATTTAAAGACAGGAGAAAGAACTTGGGATGAAAACGCAGACGTAAGTAAAATTGCGCAATTGGTTGATGAATACTCAACACAAAGCCAAGAAGCTACTGAGAAAGCAGTAAAAGATGCAGCAGATTTAGCAAGAGCAGAGCTCCATGAAATGACTGGAATCCATAACGACAAATGGGCAATTGAAGTAAAACCTGATGCTGACTATGTAACAATATGGGAAACAAGAGATAGGGCTACTGTAAGACTAATTGTCGCCTCCCCTGCTACTGTGGAATTACCAGACGGAACTCCAGCACGACTTGCAAGAATTACAGTTCAAGACCTAGAAAAAGGAACTATAGTTAATCAAGGTCGAGCTCCAATTAGAGATCTGAAAGAGGCAATGGATTCAATTTTCCCAGATAGAGCAGCTATTCACGATGAAATAAATAGAGCTCCAGATAATACGCCCGCTTAATGCTTAAACAATCTGATCCGTTATGAGTATGGTTTTAGAGGCTATTTCGGGTTTTAAATAAAATTTGGCAGGAAATTTTTCTATCTCCTCTTGTTCTCCGTTAAACTTAAACATCTGATTTAGAATTTCTCTTTTATCCTGACCTAACACCAAAACTATAATCAAATCTAAAACACTGATTGCATGATAATTCATCGTAATTCGTTGTCCGTATTCTGGAGCGTCATAAAAAGATACTAGTGCACTTCCATCCTCTATCATCTTTTTAGAAATTTCCGGGATGGCTGGAATTCCAGCCGTATGACCGTCTTCTCCTAGGCCCATAATTCCTACACTTTTTGGAAAATATTTAAGTATAAACCTAAGTGCTTCATCATACTGCAAAGCAGTATTCTCCAAACTTTCATCACTTTGTAAAATCGAATAAAATCTTAAATTTGAACTTTCAAAGTAATCTAAAAGCCCAGTTTCTTTCATCATGAGCTCATTACTTTTTTTGTGATTTTTTTCACCATATCTTTCATCTACTTGTCCAACTGCTCCAACCTTCAATTTTCTCTCTGCTGCAATATATTCATAAAGTTTTTTAGGAGTATTTCCACCAGAAAGAAAAAGTGTAGTTTTTAAATCACAATATTTCTCTAGAATTTCTGAAATAGTTTCATTTGCAGACTGCGCTGTTGGAGATTCAATAACTAAAATATTATCTTTATTCTTGAAATGATTAAGCCCTAATAGCGTCGATCTATCCATGGCATAAGTATAACATTTGCATTTAAAATTTAAACACACAAAGACTTGACAATAGACCTATAATATTATATCATTCACATTCTAAATATGGCAGGACACGAAACACCACAGCCTAGAATTGAACAACCGGCAAATCCGGAAAGAAGAGCTTTTCTTAGAAGAGCTGGCGAAGTCGCGGTTGCGACAACTGTGGCTGCTGCTACACATAACTTATGGCTACCACACACTGCTTTAGGCGCACAAAGAGAATCTAGCTTAGTAAATCCACAAGGAGAACCCATAAATCCACTTGATAGATCTCAGGCAATTAGAGACTTAAGTGCTGTTGAAGAAGCTTCTCGAGAAGCTAATGGAAGAACACTTCCTAATAGAACTCTGAGAACTCCTAAACCTGAAAGAAGAATCGCAGCTGAAGCTTCAAATCCACTTAAACCAGGAATGATATTCAATCAGGGAGATCCTTCACAAAGAGTAATTTATTTAACAATGGACGATGGATATGATCAAGATAGACCAGATGGTTCCACTGTTCAGGGAGAATTAATGTTTAAAGCAGCTCTAGATGTAGCTAAAAATAATGGAGTAAAAATGACATTCTTACCAACTGGAGATGTTTTAGCAAATAACCCTGACATGAGACCAATCGTAAGAAGAGCAAAAGCTGAAGGCCATGGTTTTGGTCTTCATACTTATTCACACACTTCCCTACCAGCCTTAACAACTGCAGAGATAGAAAGAGAAGCAGTCAGAAATCATAGAGAGCTTCAAAAAGCCCTTGGAGCACAATACAACGCTAAATTCTTAAGACCACCTTTTGGAGATGGTGGATATGAAGGAGACTTTGATCCCGAATTAGTTCTAGCTCTTAAAGAATTAGGTCTGGCTGGAGCAATGTGGACAGGTGACACACAAGGATATAATTATTTCCCAAATGAAGATCAAGCAACAGTTGATCAAATGGTAGAAAACGTTACGCCTTTATTTAACGGAGAAATAATTCTTATGCACGGACTCCCAAATGATATAAAAACAATGAAGAGAATAGTAAGCTTAGGTAAATCTCAAGGTTTTCAGTTCAAATCTCTTAATTCTCTACCTGCTTCCCCTCAACTTGGGCTTTAATCTTTCTTCTTAAAATCTAACGCGCAGGAGTTAATACAGTATCTCAAACCCGTTTTATCCCTCGGTCCATCAGTAAATACATGTCCTAAATGTCCCCCGCAATTCGAACATTTCACTTCAGTTCTTTGCATTCCATGATCATTATCATCTTCTAAAATTACATTCCCCTTTGTCGCGACATCGTAAAAACTTGGCCATCCTGAACCCGATTCAAACTTAGTATTCGAGTCAAACAAAGTATTTCCGCATGCCACACACGTATACATTCCATTCTCATGGTTATCTACAAATTCTCCTGTAAAAGCGGGCTCTGTCCCCTTTTCTCTTAGGATTTCGTACTGCTTGGGGGTGAGTGATCTTTTCCACTCTTCTTCTGTTTTCTGAATTCTATTCATAGTGAGCTTGTCGAACTATTGAGGTAAAATTGATTGTCCTGCGATGATTCTTATAATGTCTTTATAGGAGACTAGAGCTAAGAAGCTTAACAATAAAACCAAACCAACTAAGTGAGCATATGCTTCAAACTTAGCATTAACTTTTTTTCTTGTTACAGCTTCTATAAGAATAAATAATAGTCTCCCTCCATCAAGCGCTGGGATTGGTAGTACGTTTAGGACTGCTAGGCTCAAACTTAGTGTGTAGACTAATGCTAGAACCGCAGCAGGACCAACTTTCACAAATTCTCCAGTAAGCTGCGCCATTCCTATCGGACCTGCCACACCCTGAGGAACAGTAAATCTGGTTATGATTTCAGTCACAACCATCTTAAATCCTATGACTACTTGCCATGAATCTTTAGTAGCTTGCTTAGTGCCTTCGATAAGACTCTGTGGGAATGGATACTTTCTGATATCTACACTCTGAGAAATTGCAATTCCCATAGGCCCTTCGCCTTCTGGAAACTCTTTCCTAGGAGTAACTTTAATAACTTTGGTTTCTCTTTCTTGCCCTGAGCTTACCGAACGGGTAACTGTAATACTTAATTCTTCGCCCAAATTTTTTCTAGCTTCAGCTACTAAGGTTTGAGTATCTTTAATTTCTGTACTTCCAATTTTTTGAATCACATCTCCTTTTTTAAGACCTGCTGTTTCGGCAGGTGAACCTTTAGAAATTTCAGTTAGGGTTACTGTAGTCCCTGGAGTAGGAATTCCATCAGTCGTAAAAAGATATGTCACAATAGCTACTGCGAGAATAAAGTTCATGGTAACTCCTGCAATAATTACTAGAACTCTTTGATAAATTGGTTTTGCAAAAAAAGCGCGATCAAGATCCTTCGTAACTTTTTTGCCTTTACTTATTTTCCCAGCTCCAGCCTCATCTTCTCCGTAAAGCTTTACAAATCCGCCAATAGGCAGAAGATTTATGGAGTAAAGTGTCTCCCCTATTTTCTTTCCCCATACGCGCGGAGGAAATCCAAATCCGAATTCTTCAACTTTTATCCCAAACTTTCTTGCGACCAGATAATGACCTAGCTCGTGAATTAGAACTAGAACTGAAAGCATTACTACGAAGACAACTATTGTGAGGATCATTTAATAAAGTATACCAAAAATCAGAGGTTAAATCTGCATTAATTCTTCTTCTTTTTTCTTTCCCAATGCATCAATTTCCGCGACAAAGTCATCTGTAGCCTTTTGAATTTCCTTTTCAAGTCGCTCGTTTTCATCTTCTGGTAAATCTTCTTTTTTTAAATCATTTAGAGCTTCGTGTCTTTGCTGACGAAGCATGACTCTGCCATTTTCCAATTTTTGACTCATAAGATGAATAAGCTCTTGTCTTCTCTCTTCTGAAAGAGGCGGAATACTAATTCTAAGAATTTGACCATCAGAAGATGGATTTAGTCCAGCACCTGACTCCATTATTCCTTTTCTTATATCTTCAATAATTGAGGCATCAAATGGAGTTAGCACTAAAGTCTGCGCATCCTGAGCATTAACTGTGGCTACTTCCATCACTCGAAGCTTTGTTGTGCCGTTATACACAGAAACTACTATATTTTCTACAAGCGAAGGGGCTGCCTTTCCAGTTCTGATGGTAGCGATATCAGCTCGAAGAATATCAAGAGCTTTTCTCATGTTTTCTCTTGTATCTGAAATGAGATTGGGGTTCATAGTTTTATTATAAAGTATTGCATCATATATCGATATATGATGAATTAAAGCTCAATTCGTGAGAATTCTCTGACCTTTATGTTTTCTCCTGTTTTTCCAATGGTGGTCTTTACTAAATCTTCAATCTTAAGCTTTGGATCTCTAATATATTCCTGAGAAAGAAGTTCTTCTACATTTTTTGGATTCATTGCTGAAATTTGCATTGCAATTTCATGAGCAAGATCTTTAAATTCTTGAGTTCTAGCTACGAAATCTGTCTCACAAAGAAGTGCGACAATTACTCCGATTTTTCCATTTCCGTGAACATAAGACTCAACTACTCCTTGGGATGTTTCGCGATCTGCTTTTTTTAAAGCTATTTCTGCTCCTCTTTTTCTGAGCCATTCAATCGCTTTTTTATAATCTCCGTCTGCTTCTTCTAGCGCTTTTCTGCAATCTGCGATTGAAGCTGAGGTTTCTTCTCTAATTTGTTTTAATAATTCAATATCGATTGCCATAAATTTACAAACTAAGCCTTTTTATTTTCTGTCTTAGCTGCTTTCTTTGCAGGAGCTTTTTTCACTGGAGCTTTCTTAACCTCTTTTGCAGCTTCTTCTTTAAGAGCTTGTGCTACTACCTCTTGTGCTGATGCACCAGCTGAAGCTTTTTTAACTTCTGGCTTTTTTTCCTCTTTTGGTTTTTCTTCTTTAATCGAATTTTTTCCTTCAGCCCATGCATCCATTAGGTATCCAATAATTAATTCTAGGCTTCCGACTGCGTCGTCATTTGCAGGAATCGCGTAATCAACTAGTGCTGGGTCAGCATTTGTATCAGTAATTGCGACACTTGGAACATTCATTCTAAGCGCTTCTTTAACTGCTAAATCTTCAAGCCTAGAATCAATTATAAAAAGTGCATCTGGTCTTCTAGTCATTTGAAAAACTCCACCATAAAATCCATTTAACTTTTCTCTTTCTTTTCCCCATCCACCGACTTCTTTTTTTGTATAACCTTCTTGAGCTGATGGTGTAGCTAAGTTGTGAGTTAGGTCCATAAGTTTTTTAAAGTTCTTACTGACTTCTTGGAAGTTAGTTAAAAGTCCGCCAATCCATTTATTAGTTACATAAAAAAGCCCTGAATCTCCTTTAATTTGTCCTTTTGCTCTCTCAATTTCTTTAATAAGAACCTCATGGCTTTGTCTTTTTGTTCCAACTATAAGAAGAGTCGATCCTGGGTTTTTTCCTAGATTCTTTAGATATTTTGCAGCGTCTTCAAGACCTTCTTTTGTTTTTGCAAGATCAATAATGTGGATTCCATCTCTGGCTTCGAAAATAAAATCCCTGGCTTTAGGATTTGAGCGAGTTACCTGGTGACCAAAATGGCACCCTGCTTCAAGAAGTTGTTCTAATGTGATTTCTTTCATATTTCTTTGCTCTTAAACCGCCATTCAGATCGAAGATATCTCCAGAGCAAATATCTGAATGTGAGTGATTGAGGTATTATACAATTTCAGGCTGAATTTTGCAACGGTGCTTCTGTGTTATGTCCTCCCTTATGAAGAATGTTGCCAAAGAATTCTCTCCATGCAGGCTGCTGTAAATTTCTGATAACAACCTCTCTAATTGGAAACGGCCGTTCCTCTCCAATCGAAACCACCAATCTGTGAGTTACTTCAAGATGACTTCTATCATAACGAAGAGGAATTTCTACGCCTTCAAGTAATGGCACTTCTGGAACATGAGGAACTGATTGTCTAAATGATACTAATGTTTTTGCTCGTTCAGGAAGATTATTATACCTAGGCACTCTAAGTCTGTGAATTCTACCAACTCCATCCCAACTACGTTCTTTACTTATGCTTGCCATATTCGTAATTCTCTATTTAGGGCAAAGGGTACTTTTTCATTAGAGTTTTTACTTCCTGTCCAATTCCTAAAAGCTTTTTATTTTTCCAAACTTTCGCTTTATAATCTTTCCAATATGCTTTTCTTTCTTCTTTATCAGTTGGAAGATTTTTCCCAACCACTTCTTCAACTGCATCGTTCATCCACTTCGCGACTTTTAACATATCTCTTTCTTTAAGACCTCGAGTAGTAATCGCTGGTGTTCCCAAACGAATTCCTGCTGGATAAAAAGGTGGACTTGGATCAAATGGTACTCCATTTTTGTTTAGAACTATTCCTGCTACTTCTAAGGCAATTGCAGCCGTTGCACCGTCTACATTTTTATTTCTAAGATCAATTAAAATTAAATGATTATCAGATCCTCCTGACACTAAATCAAAACCATAACCATTTAATGCTTTTGCAAGAGCTTTTGAATTAGCCACAACCTGCTCAGAATACTTTTTAAAGCTTGCTGTTGCTGCTTCTTTAAGCGCTACTGCTATGGCTGCAGTTTGGTTATCATGTGGTCCACCCTGCAAACCTGGAATAATCGCAGAATCAATCTTTTTTCCCAACTCTGGGTCTTTTTTAAGTCCTTTATTTGTTACCATAATTATAGCCCCTCTAGGCCCTCTTAAAGTCTTGTGGGTTGTAGTTGTAACGATATGTGCATGATTTACTGGTGAAGGATGGACTCCCGCAGCAACGAGTCCCGCAATATGAGAAATATCTGCCATTAAAAATGCCCCAACCTTATCGGCTACTTCTGCGAATTTCTTAAAATCAATTGTTCTAGGATATGCTGTAAAACCGCAAATTATAAGTTTTGGTTTTTCTTTTTTTGCCTGTTTTAAAATTGCATCAAAATCAAATTTTCCACTTTTATCTAATTCATATTGAACTGCTCTAAAAAAAGTTGAGGAAAAAGTTTTTGGTGCCCCGTGTGTTAAGTGTCCACCAAAGGGCAAACTCAAACCCATTAAGGTTTCCCCAGGTTTTAGAACTGCCATTTGTACTGCAGAATTTGCAGGTGCTCCAGAGAGAGCTTGAACATTTGCGAACGGAACTCCGAATAATTTCTTTGCGCGGTCGATCGCCAACTGCTCTACTTCATCCGCAACTGCGTTACCCTGATAGTATCTTTTCTTAGGATATCCTTCAGAATATTTATTATTTAGAACTGTTCCTAAAGCTTCTAAAACTGCTGATGATGTGTAATTTTCTGAGGGGATCATTTCGAGGACTGAAATCTGTCTTTGTTCTTCATCTTTAACTAAATTGAAAATTTGAGGGTCAGTTTTCTTTAAATTTGTCATCAAACTAAAGCGAGTATACAAACGAATTTATCCCATTGCAACAGGCAAAACTATATCATTCCCATTCCATTGTTGCTGGGGGCTTTGAAGTAATATCGTAAACAACTCTAGAAATATTCGGAACTTCATTAACTATCCTCGAAGCGATTTTTTCAAGAATCGGAAATGGAATTCTAGCGATTTCTGCAGTCATTCTATCCTTAGAATTTACAATGCGCACTGCCACCACTTCTCCATAAAATCTACCATCCCCTTTTACTGCTGTAGAATTTGTCCCTGTCATAATACTCCAACACTGAAAAACTTTTCTATACCATCCTGATTTTCGAAGCTCATCTACCACTATCATGTCTGCTTGAACTTGCTGTGCTAACCTAGCCGGCGTAACTTCTCCTACAACTCTCACTGCATGTCCTGGTCCTGGAAAAGGCTGCTGATAAACCATGTCTTTTGGCAAACCGATCTTTACGCCGATTTCCCTAACTTGATCCGTATAATAAAATCTGAGAGGCTCTAAAAGTTTTAACTTCATGTCCTTAGGCAAGCCTCCTACATTGTGGTGAGACTTGATTCTTGCAGATAATTTAGTCCCTTGCGAATGAATGAAATCTGCGTAAGTCGTACCCTGTAAAAGAAATATCGCATCTTTATGTTTTTTCATTTCTTTTTCGAAGAGTTCGATATATAACTTTCCAACTGCTTTTCTTTTTTCTTCAGGATCAGTTAACCCCTTAAGGCGTGCTAAAAACAAATCACGGGCTGAAATTATTTCAACTGGAACTCCTAAAACTTTAGGAAATTCTTTTTCGATTCGACCAATTGTTTCTTCTCGCATTAGGCCTGAATCCACAAAAAATGGAATGAAATTTTTTCCAATGGCTTTTGCTACAAGTGCTCCAGCTACAGCTGAGTCGGTTCCTCCGGAAAAAGCACCGATTACTTTTTTATTTCCTACTTTTTCTTTAATTTCATTAATAATTTCATCTGTATCTAATTTTTGAGGCGATAATCCTAAATTACAAACTCTAGTCGCAAAATTCTTAAGCATTTCTGACCCTTTTTCTGAGTGATGCGCTTCCGGATGAAATTGAACACCATAAAACTTTTTCTTAGAATTTTCTACAGCGGCAAATTTTACAGTTTCAGTTTTGGCTGTAGAAACAAAACCTAATGGCATTTTTTTAACAGTATCTCCATGAGATTCAATTACTTTTGTAAAATTTGGTAACCCATAAAATAAAGAATCAAATCCTGAGATAGTTAAAATTGTCGGACCATACTCTTTATTTCCTGACTCCACTTCCCCGCCTAACAGATGCGCCATTAACTGCCATCCATAGCAAATTCCTAAAATTGGAATTCCTAGTTCAAATATTTTTACTTCAATTGTTGGCGCTGAGGTTTCGTAAACAGATGCTGGTCCTCCAGAAAGAATTATTCCTGCAGGTTTTTGTTTTATGCTAACTTTTACTGCATCCTCAGGATCAATTAATTGAGAGTTAATTCCTAGGTCTTTTAATCTTCGGGTTATGAGGTGAGCGGTTTGTCCGCCGAAGTCTATAACAAATATTTTTTTATTATTAGTAGTTTTGTCCTGCATTTGTAATCAAAACGTCGTGTGGATGAGATTCAGTGAGTGACGCTTGTGTTATTTGCGTAAACTTAGCCGTCTTAACAAGTTCACTTAAATTTCGGGCTCCTACATAATACATTCCTGATTTAACTCCCCCAACTGCTTGATCAACTATTTCTTTAAGAGCTCCTTTAACTGGGACTAATCCTTCAACTCCTTCAGCTACCAAAACCCTATCTTTATAACTTTTCCCGTGAAACTCTCCCTCAGACTTAATCTTTGCTCCTTTTTGCATAGCTGCTATGGAGCCCATTCCTCTGTATTCTTTAAATTTATAAACATGCTTTTTTGCATGAATTTCAACAGTCGCGCAGGATCCTCCGCACGTTGTAATACTTTTAAACCTAGCTGGAACCTCAGATGATAATAATTTATGTATAACTCCAGGTGCTTCTTCGGCTGAAGCAAAATAACTTCCCATCATTACGCTTGATGCGCCAAGCGCTAACGCTTTTACCATGTCCCCCGAATATTTAATTCCTCCATCTGCAATAACCGAGACACCAAATTTCTTAGCAACTTTTACAGTTTCCATGATGGCTGTCACTTGCGGAACTCCCATTCCAGAAATTACTCTCGTTGTGCAGATTGCTCCCGGCCCCATCCCAACTCTAAGCCCTGTTGCTCCGGCTGTGATTAGCGCTTTCGCTCCTTCTCCTGTTGCGATATTTCCAGCAATAATTTCTGCTTTTTTATATTTTTTTCTTATAAATTTGGTGGCATTTATTACCTGGTCGCTGTATCCATGTGCACTATCAACAACTAAAACTGTGACTCCAATTTTCATAAGTGCATCTACTCTTTCTTCAAAACCAGCACCTGCTCCTACAGCTGCGCCCACTTTCAAACCTGATTTCAAAACCTTGGCTACTTCTTTAACTTGATTTTCGATCGTGAGATTCCTATGAATTATCCCTATTCCTCCAAGCCTTGCGAGCTCAATTGCAAGCTCAGATTCTGTAACTGTGTCCATTGGCGATGAAACTAAAGGCAAATCTAGGGTAATATTTTTGGTGAGCTTTGAGGAAAGATTAATATCAGATCTTGAAAAACCAGCATATCCAGGAACTAATAAAATATCGTCAAAAGTGAGTGAAGTTGGGAAAGAGATTTTTTGGCGGTCCATAATTAATAATACTATGGGTGCTTTATTTTGTCAATATAGGATAATCATGATAAAATGCGCCCATTATGCCAAGAGAAACTCTAGGCAGGACTCGAAAAGAACCCGAGCCGCGACCGGATTCTGTAATTATCGGCGTAACTACAAGCCCACGAAGACAGCACTATCTGTCTGCTCTAGCAGATTTTTCT
>JAGOUW010000014.1 GCA_018061075.1 Candidatus Levyibacteriota bacterium
CTCTCTCATAGAGGTGTAAATCGACACATAGGACATGACTCAAATGCATTATTTAAAAAATACAAACAACTTAAAGATCAATGATAACTTTAATTCACGGAAACGATACTCTAACTTCCCGCAAATATTTCTTAGATCAAAAAGATATAGAATCACTTACTTTTGACGCTGAGAGTATAAACGTAGTAGAACTAGAACAATCCTTAGCTGGATCCGGTCTTTTTGGATCTACAAAAAAAATATTTATTGAAAATCTTTTTTCCAGAAAATCTGCAAAGAATATTGAGTCCATCGGCAAATTATTAACTTTGTATAAAGATACGGAAGTATTTTTCTGGGCAGATAAAGAAGTTGGTGTTAAGGTTCTCGCTTCTTTTCCCAAAGTGGAAAAAAAAGAATTTAAAATTCCCCAAAACATATGGAATTTTTTAGATAATATCAGGCCTCTCACTCCCTCAAATGTCACTTCTTTTCATAGAACTTTAAATGAAGCAGAACCTGAAATAATTTTTGCGATGATTCTTCGTCAATTTAGGCTTATGCTAGGGTTAATTAACACTTCTAAGGAAAACATTGATGAGGTAAAAAGAGTTGCGCCCTGGCAGAAAACAAAACTTACGAGACAGGCCTCTTTATTTGGTGAAGAAAAACTTAAAACTATTTACAAAATGCTTTATAAAATCGATAAGACTATGAAAACAGGAAAAACCAATTTAACGCTCACTCAAAATATTGACATTCTACTTCTGCAAATATAATATTACTTTTATGACAATCGACCCTTCAATCTTTAAATCCTACGACATCAGAGGCACATATCCAGACAAAATTAACGAAGACATCTCACGAGAAATAGCTAAAGCCATTCACTTATTTTTCTCCAAAAAACTTGGTAAAAATGACTTTACTATAGTTTTAAGTCGAGATATGAGAGTCTCATCCCCTACTATCTTTGAGGCTGTTAAGGAAGTTTTGGTAAAAAGAGGAGCTCACGTAATAGATCTAGGTATCGCCTCCACTCCTACATTTTATTTTGCGGTTTCATATTACAAATATGACGCAGGAATTCAAATAACAGCTTCACATAATCCTAAAGAATATAACGGAATTAAATTTGTAATGAATACTCCTCAAGGGCTTCTCAAAATTGGAAAGCCAACTGGTATGGATGAAATCAGGGAGTTATCTGTAAATGGGGTTCAGGACATCGAAGAAAAAGAAGGAACTGTAACTAAAAAGGATGGAGCCCCAGAGGACGAAGTAAAAAACGCTATGAATCTTTTTAAGAATCCTGAAATAAAAAAGTTTAAAATTGTCGCTGATACAGCAAATGCAGTCGGCGCTCTATATATAGATGCTCTTTCAAAAGTTCTTCCAATTGAACTCGTAAGAATGAATTTTGAATTGGATGGTACTTTCCCAGTTCATCAGGCAGATCCAATGCAGCCGGAAAATTTAGTAGATATTCAAAAAAGAGTAGTTGAGGAAAATGCAGATTTAGGACTTGCACCTGATGGAGACGGAGACAGGCTTTTTATCATTAATGAAAAAGGTGAAGTTGTTCCCCCGCCTCAAATAATTGGAATGATTTCTACGGAACTTCTTAAAGAATTCCCAGGCTCAAAAGTAGTTGTTGATCAGAAATACTTCTTAACAGCTAAAAAAATCGTAGAGGAGCACGGCGGAGAATTAGTTCTATCAAAAACAGGGCACGCTTACATTACTGAGACAATGACTAAAACTGGTGCAATTTTTGGAGGAGAAGCATCGGCTCATTACTATTATAAGGCTACAGGAAATGCAGAGTCTCAAGTAATGACCATAGTTGGAGTCCTTAAAATCTTAACTGAAGAAGGAAAGCCAATATCAGCTGTCGCAGAAGAATTCAGAAGAAGTTACGAATCAGGTGAATTCAATTATGAAGTTTCTAATGCACAGGAAATAATGGACTACCTAAAGAATAAATATAATGACGCCGAACTTTCAGAAATGGACGGAGTTGCTCTAAATTATCCTGACTGGAGATTTAGTGCAAGATCTTCTAATACAGAGCCGCTTCTTAGAATTAACGTTGAGGGATTAACTCGTGAAAAAGTTGATCAGGAAACTGCTAAATTAAAACAGGAAATAGAATCAATTGCTAAATAATATGAATCCAAAAGATCCGTCAAATTTCAGACAATTTATAATAGACACCCCTACTCAATTTAAATTAGGCATGGAAATAGCTAAAAATGCAAAAGTTGAGGGAGATTTTAAGTCTCTCACGGTTTCTGGGATGGGCGGATCTGCGCTCCCAGTAAATCTTCTTCAAGCTTTTATTAATACTCCTGATGCTAAACCACTTGATATCTATATAAATAGGTACTATTCCCTACCACCATATTCAAAGCAAGATAATTCATTAAATTTTATATCTTCATATTCTGGAACAACCGAAGAAGCAATTTCTTCTCTTGAAGAAGTACATAGTCTCGGACTACCGTTTGTTGGGTTTTCAAGCGGAGGAAATATCGAAGAGCTTTCTAAAAAATATGGAATGCCTCATGTAAAATTGCCAATTCCCTACCCAAATTATCAACCACGCATGGGAACCGGTTATTTCTTTGGAGCAATGTACCAGACATTAGTAAACCACGGCTTAATTCCTGATAAATCTGAAGAGATTTTAGCAAATGCCCAAAAATTCATGGATCTAATGGATTCGTATGAACAAAAAGGTAAAGAATTAGCGCAAAAGCTTAAAGGTAAAACCCCGGTAGTGTATGCATCTTCTATTTTTGCTTCAACAGCGATGGTTTGGAAAATTAAATTAAATGAAAATGCCAAAACTCCAGCATTTTATAATTTTTTCCCAGAATTAAATCACAATGAAATGGTGGGATTCACAAATCCTCAAGCTCAGTTTTTTATCATTATGCTTAAGGATTTAAATGACGATCCAAGAAATCTTAAGAGATATGAGGTTACAGCTAAACTCTTAAAAGACAAAGGAATTGATTCTGAAATTATCGAAATGCACGGAGATAATGTTTTTTCAAAAATGTTTTTAAGTATTACTCTAGCTGACTGGGCTTCATATTATTTAGCCCTAGAATATGATCAGGATCCAACACCAGTCGCAATGGTTGAAGATCTTAAGAAAATTCTCGCCTCCTAACTTATTCATTTCCTACATTCTTTTAACCTCAGTCTTCTTTTGAATAGCTAATATAGCAATTAAGAAAGGAGGAAGTATGGCAAGACTTATTGATGACACAGGAAATACTCACGTAATTCATGAACATCATGATGGTGAAAGCTCAGGTACAGGAATGGGAGTAATGATTGCAGTTGTAATACTTGCGATCCTAGCATTTCTATTTCTTTACTACGGATTACCGGCTATCAGAACAGCAGCACAACCTCAGGTTAATGTTCCTGGACAGGTTGATGTAAACGTAAATAGAGAGTAGAGGTATTGATAATCTAAGCAAATACTTGGATAATAGTACTAATGCCTCAAAAAAGTGTACTTTGGTTCAATCAGGTTGATAAAAACGACATTCCGTTAGTTGGAGGAAAAGGTGCAAACCTAGGTGAAATGACTAAAGCAGGATTTCCTGTCCCTAACGGTTTTATAGTTACAGCTCATGCTTTTTTCGAATTTATAAAGCAAAACAACCTTGAAAAAAAGGTTAAAAATCTCCTAAACACTGTCAACTTTGACAATTCTCACTCTTTAAAACAGGTTTCAGACCATATTAAAAAAGAGGTAATGAATGGAGAAATGTCTCAAGAGCTAATTAAAGAAATTTATTTGTCATATAAGGCTTTGGGTGGCCCTACAGAAGATGCTCTAGTCGCTGTAAGGTCCTCTGCAACAGCTGAGGATTTACCAAACGCTTCATTTGCCGGACAACAAGAAACTTACCTAAATGTTAAAGGTGAGTCAAACCTAATTATTAAAATAAAGGAATGCTGGGCCTCTCTTTATGAAGAACGCGCAATTTTTTATAGGCATGAGAATAAATTCGATGCTGTAAAAGTAGGAATTGCTGTTCCTGTCCAGAAGATGATTGAATCTGAAAAGTCAGGGGTAATGTTCACGATTAATCCAGTCGATAATGATAAAACTAAAATTGTGATTGAAGCAGTATATGGTCTTGGAGAAATGATAGTTCAAGGTATGGTAAAACCAGATCATTATGAGGTCTCAAAAGCAACAAATAAAATAATTACCAAAGAAATCTCTTCTCAGGATAAAATGATGGTTAAGAGTGGCAACGGCAATAAAATCACTCGTGTTCCCCTTCTTAAAAAAAGACGCCAGAAAATTTCTGACCAAAACATAATTGATCTTTACAATCTGGGTAAAAAACTGGAGAAGCATTACTATTTTCCACAAGACGTAGAATGGGCTGTTCAGGGAAATATTGTTTATTTAGTTCAGACAAGGCCAATTACTACTACAGAACCTAAAACTAAAGCACCTGAGGGAAAAGCTAGAACAGATTTCGGAACACTTATTCTAAAAGGAGATGGTGCGAGTCCTGGAATAATAACTGGGCACGTTCGAATTCTAAAGAGCGCATCGGAAATTAACTCCATTATGCCAGGAGACATATTGGTAGCTCCTCAAACAAATCCTGATTATGTACCTGCAATGAAAAAAGCGAGCGCAATAGTCACAGATCTTGGTGGACGTACTTCCCACGCAGCTATCGTTTCTAGAGAAATTGGAATTCCTGCGATTGTAGGCACTGAAAAAGCTACAAAAATGTTAAAAACCGGAGAAGTAATTACGGTAAATGGTGCAACTGGAGAAATATTCAAAGGCGGAGACATAACTCTAAATGCCGTTGTGAATGACGATTACTCTGAGGAGGAAAGTATTCCTACAGCCACTAAGGTATACATGAACTTAGCAGAGCCCGATTTAGCCGCAAAGCAATCACAGAGAAAAGCTGATGGGGTAGGACTCCTTAGAGCTGAATTTATGATGGCCGGAATTGGCACCCATCCTAAGAAGATGATTAGAGACGGAAAGAAAAACCTATTCGTAAAACAACTCGCAGATAATTTAGAAGAATTCTGTAAATCATTTAATCCACGGCCCGTAGTTTACCGAGCATCGGATTTTAAGACAAATGAATACAGGAATTTAATCGGAGGAAAAGAATTTGAGCCGGTTGAACCAAATCCAATGTTAGGCTACAGAGGCGCTTTTAGATATATTCATGACCCAAGAGTATTTCAATTAGAACTTGAGGCTATAAAATATGTAAGAGACAAAAAAGGATTTAAAAATCTCTGGTTAATGATTCCGTTTGTGAGAACTCCTAAAGAACTTATGGATGTTAAAAAATTAATTGCAGAATCGGGGCTTTCCCGCTCCCCTAGTTTTAAGCTTTGGATGATGGTCGAGATTCCTAGTAACGTAATACTTTTAGATAAATTCATAGAGCTAGGAATTGATGGAGTCTCAATTGGAACAAATGATTTAACAATGCTTATCTTAGGAACAGATAGGGATAATAATGAAGTGGCACACGAATATAACGAGAGAGATGAGGCAGTTCTCTGGGCACTTGAGCATGTTATAAAGACTGCTTCAAAATATAAGATTACGTCTTCAATCTGTGGCCAGGCAGCATCGTATCCTGAAATTCTGGACATAGTTATTAAAAATGGAGGGACAAGCGTATCAGTAACTCCTGATCTGGTTGCTCCAGTTAGAAAATTAATTGCTGAAAAAGAAGAAAAAATCTTCGGGAGAAAATAAAAATGGCTAAAATCACCAA
>JAGOUW010000015.1 GCA_018061075.1 Candidatus Levyibacteriota bacterium
CATGAGAAATAATACTACTATCAAGACCTACCATATCAGAATTATCCTGAATAAAAAATTTCCACCAAAGATTTCTTAGATTTCTTAAAAGCTCTGTTCCGAGTGGTCCGTAATCGTAGCTATTTGCAAGACCTCCGTAAATATCAGATCCTGGATAAATAAATCCTCGTCTTTTAGAAAGTGCAACTATTTTTTCCATTAAATTCCCGTCCATACCGCAATGATAGCAAATAAGAGGCTATATATAAACTAGCCCTTTCAAACAAGAACTAAAAGATTTGGGGGATTATTCTTTTTGTTTTAATTTTTTTCTCCATGATTCCCTCTATAAAGCTTTCTGAATCCTCTAAAAACATTTGCTCTCTTGGCCAGAATCCAAGCAAAACAATGAGTTCTTCTTCAAATCTTTTTATTCTTTTTCTAGGATCAGGAGTTATTTCTAAATCATAGAAAACTTGCTGAAGAAGATGAAAAGCTGCGCGGTTTTCCTGATGCTCTGGCAAAAGACCATCAACTAATTCACATACATAAAAAGCATATCCTGCTCTTTCAAGATCAGATTTTAATCCTGAATGATGATTTAAAGTTTCTATTTCTGTGAGTATTGGCATTCGGCCATCGTGAAGATTAAAAATACTTAAGTTAAGAAGCTCTATGTGGGAAGAACGGCGGCTTGAAATCTTTCTAACTCCTTTAGCAATAATTGAGATTTTTCCTCTATTTTTTGTTAAAACTGTAAGAATCCTATCAGCCTCTCCGTAATTTTTTCTCTTTATGACAATTCCCTCGGTTTTAAAGGATCTCATATATTATTCTGTTGTCATCCTGAGTGAAAACGAAGGATCTTACTTACTGGTTTAAGATTCTTCACTCTGTTCAGAATGACATTATAAACTTAGTTCAATTTCTTTATCCTGATCGAGTATAAACTTTTGTTTTAGTTTGCCGTTTACATTAAGCGTATATTCATCTTCAGCTGTTCCCGGCTGTTTTTGAATCATCACTGGAAGAGGTGAGCCTTTTTCTACTTTAAATGGAAGAGTATACTCAAGCGTAAGTTTTCCAATTCCAAGTGGTCTAACTGTCAGGAATCCTTCAAAAACTGTCTTATCAAACTCTTCATATGTCGTCATCTTTACTTCAGACCCAGAGGAATCTTTGAGCTTGCTTCCTTTAGGGACGTAAACGCGGAACCAATTTCTCCATGGCGCATTTAGACAAAGGCTATTTTCAGCTTCTAGATTACAGTTAGAAGGCTTATGTGGATTTCTATAATTAACTGTAACTTTTTTAGTAATAACTCCATCCCCGCTTACAGTATATTCCTGCATAACACCCTGATCTACAAACAAATTAGACTTTGCTCCTCCAAAGTTAGCTTCATTAAGATGGAAGTAATCACCCTCGAAATCTCTGATTTGCCCAGTCGCATTAACAGCGGACAAACCTTCCATAGCATCTTTATTTTCTAAACTAAATAAGATATGCTTCTGGCCGATCTCTGAGAACATTGCCTGCATGAGTGGTCCCCAGTACTGTTTAGGCGAGGACTGGAAAGCTTTATTCATAATTGCGAGCATTAGGTCTCCTATGATGCTTTTTCTGTCTGATCTAATGTATTGGACTCTAATTCCTGCAAATTCTTCTAGCTCATAAATAACTTGCGGACAATCACACCTCTCATCAATTTTAGTTGTGTAAGTTTGACCATTTACCTGAATATCTCCTAGAACATTCATTGCAGCGACCAGCGCATGAGTATCAATTGCTATAATTCCATCTACATCCACGTAATTCCCTGCTTCGGAATATATTCCTCTAAATTCTTTCATGGATTCCTGGAAGTCTGGAGAAAGATTACTGTCTCTAAGGTTCAAAACTGGCACTTTTGGAAGATATTTTAATATTGGCTCAGGAGCTTTTTCTTTATCAGAAATTGTGTTATCCAAAGTATAAATATCCTCAGAAGTATCAACCTTAATCACACCTTTATTAATTCTAAATATGGCGTAGGCTGTAAGAAATCCTCCAGTAGGTCTGAGCTCTTTATCATTCTGGAAAAGCACAAAGTATTTCTTTTCTTCTTTTTCTCCAAGAAGCTGTGGGAGAACTTTGATAAATGGACTTGCGTCTTCTATAAACTTGGTCCCGTCATCTGCCAAAGTTCTCATGGTAGTCATACCCTCTCTAACTTTTCCTCCTGCGATAAAAGCCGGATAGTCATTTGGATTAACATGCTCTATTTCTTTTTGAGCAAGATTTAAAGATTTAGCAATATCATCAATTCTAGGAGTAACTTTTCCCATGGTTTGGACTGCTGTTTCAATTCGCTGCTCAGCTGATCCACCAACAAAACTTCCCTGCCCCTTAAGACCCAGCACATCTGCATATGGCTCGACTGACTCTACAAAAACATCAGCTGCATCAAGTCCATAAAATCCTGCATTTACCATATGCCTTGCATCGTTATAGTAAATATTAGGTCCAGGAATAAATCTCATTACAAAAAGTAAATTTAGTTTTTTCTGAGTATCTTTTAGAGCTTCGCGAGTTTTCTTAAGCTCCTTGCCCGTAGCTTCAATATCCTGCTTCTTAAGTGCGTCAACGGTAGCGTTAACTTGAGCATATGTCTTTTTTGCTGAAAGGTATGTTAGGAATCCTGGAATAATAATTAAAAGCACTAAGATAACAAAAACCATAAGAAGTCCAATGCCCACTTTTTTATTCTTAAGCCTGCCAAGTTTTGAAAACCTAGAATTTGTTCTAAGGCTTGTTTGGGTTTTTTCTGTTGGAGTAATTGTTGATTTTACGGGCGCTTCTGAGCTAAGCTCAATCTTTTCGAATCCGTCCATTAATATATGATACTAGGTCACAAACTGTCATGTCAAATTGAAGAATCGTACCACAAACATTCCGCAAGGCGTGGCCTTGCTGAGGCTAGAGGGCGCCTTTACCCGAGACCATTGCGCCTGGAGTTTTCATTATTATGGATATATCATAAGCAATTGATCTTTTTTTAACATATTCTGCGTCCATTTTTATTCTTTTATCAAAGTTTATTTCCGATCTACCTGAAACCTGCCAATATCCCGTAACACCAGGTCTAACTGAAAGTACTATTTTAACTGGCTCCCGGGTTTCAGGATATCTAACCTGCTGGTCGCGCAGTTCATCTGGATAATATGCTCGAGGACCCACAAGACTCATGTCTCCTTTTAAAATATTAAAAAATTGAGGAACCTCATCAAGCGAATGTTTTCTTATAAAATGCCCGACATTAGTGATCCTTGGATCATCTTTTAACTTGTAGCTTCCTCTTTTGTAGTCCCTATAAAGCTCAGCAAATTTAGGATTTTCGCGCAAGAGCTCATGAGCATTTTCAATCATTGAGCGGAATTTATACATCTTAAAAAGCTTGCCGTTTTTTCCAACTCGCTCAGGTGTATCAGCTAAAACTGGTCCTTTTGAATCTAACTTAATCGCAATCGCGACTAGAACAATAATAGGAGAAAAAATAACGATAAGAATTAAAGATAAAACTATATCTATAAATCTTTTAAACAACTCATACAAAACACTTTTTCTGACTTCAATAATCGGCATATTATGTAAGGTGCTCGTGGGGAGTTCCTGCGAGACTCTCGACTAACTTTTTAATCTTAGGAACAGATGACTTAGGGCAAACCAAAACAACATCCTCAGTATTTATCACTAACATTTCAGACAAATCAATTCCAACTGTTAGCTGATTGGTGTAATTAAAAACAAGACTATCCCTTGAATCTTCTACCATAACTTTTCCTTTAGTTACATTCTCATCTACTTCCTCACTGAGAGCCTCCTTAAGCGCTTCCCAAGCCCCAATATCACTCCATCCTATGTCGACTGAGATAACTGAAATCTTGCTTGTAGTAAATTTCTCAAGTATTGCGTCATCAAAACTGATTTTTTCTAAGCCGGGATATATTTCACTTAAAGATTTTTCGAAATTCTGAGAATCAACAATTTTCATTAGATCCTCGTACATTTGCGGAGCATATTTTTCAAATTTTTCAATTAGATATGCAGGCGTTGTAACAAAATATCCCAAGTTCCAAACATAATGCGCATCCTGGAAAAAATCTTCTGCTTGAGATAATTTTGGACGATACTTAAGCTTTTTAAATTCGAGTGCTCTCAATCCCTCCTCTTCCCACATTTCATCTCCACAATAAATCCATCCAACATTCTGATTAGCAAATCTTGGTTTTTGCCCTATAAAGACAAAGTCAGACTTTCCATCCGTTATAGATTTCTCAGCCATTCGAAGTGCTCTTTGGAAAATCTTAACTTCCCTAACCATGTGGTCACTCCAAATAATAGCCATCGGCTCATTTGGAAATCTTTTATTAATTATGGCCGTTGTTAGTCCAATTGCAGGTCCTACATCTCTCATTTCTGGCTCAAAAATAAAATTATCCTTGGGGATCTCGGGAAGCTGCGTAATCACAATATCCTTATATCTTGCACCAGTGGCGACATATATGTCCTCTGGGCTAAATTCTGGCTGAAGTCTTGCGACTGCCTCTTGAAGAGTGGACTTGTCACCTATTAATTTTCCGAATTGCTTAGGAGTATTTTTTCTTGACAGCGGCCAAAGCCTTGTTCCTACTCCTCCTGCGAAAATAACTACCTTCATAAATTTGTATTCTTTTCTAAGAATTCTTCCAAATTTTTCTTAAAGTTTTTATAAGAAAATCTTTCCGAATTCCTTACTATGTCAGCCTTATTATATAGTCTTTCATTGAATCTTTCCAATACCCTATTTAATGATTCAGGGCTTTGTTCTGAGAAAAACTCACCAGTTACCCCTCTTATCACTATGTCTAGTGCCCCTCCATTTTTAAAAGCTATTACAGGTTTTCCAAAAGCCTGGGCTTCTGCCATTACAAGTCCAAAGTCTTCGTTTCCTGGAAAAATTAAAGCTTTGCAATTTTCATAGTAATACCTAAGCTTCTCGTCTGTCAATTCTCCAAGAAACTGAATGTTCTTATTTGAGCGTTTTTTTAAAGTTTTCATCATTGGCCCCCCTCCAATAATTCTTAAAGGAAGTCCATTCTTGTTAAATGCTTCAATTGCAAGATCTACTCTTTTATAGTTACTAAATCTAGACATTCTGGACACTAAAAGAAAGTAATCATTTTTTCTTTTTTTAATATTTTTTGGAACATCTAACATGAGTGGCGGAAAAATTATTTCACTATCCCGATCGTAATATTTTTTAATTCTATTTCTTACTTCTGATGAAATTGCAATCATATGATCTGGTCTTTTTGAAGCGATAAGATCCCAATTTTTTAAATATCTAACGGACCCAGTTGATAAAAATTTAACAAAGGGGCTTTTGAAATACTCATCATGCCCACTCCATAAATATCTGGTCGGAGTAAGACAATAACAAACATGAGTTGTCCCTGGATTTGTGATGATTCCCTTTGCGGCTTCACTAGTAACAGAAATCACAAGATCGTATTCATCAAATGAAAAGTGCTCGAATGCAATCGGCATAAATACCGCAAGAAGTTCATTGTATTTTCGTAGTTTAGAGGCACTCTGAAGAAATGAAGTTTTTATTTCAAAATCATTAGCCCACTTGCTTTCCTCAAAACTCCTAACTGATGTGTATAGAGGAGCATCAGGAAACATTTTATGGAGCGCTAAAAGAACTCTCTCTGCCCCTCCCCATTTATTTACGCGGTCATATACCAATGCGACTTTCATATATTTTTG
>JAGOUW010000009.1 GCA_018061075.1 Candidatus Levyibacteriota bacterium
TAAAGGGACAGCAATTACTTCATTAAGACGAGTTGGATTAGCAATCACTACAGATTCGTTTCCTGATCCGACAAATTCAACACCGGTTATTCGTTGAGCTTCATCTCTCCCAACATTACCAGGACTTTTTGCAAACAATTTAAAAAAATCATTTGTTTCGAATTCTATTCTTGGCATAAGAGGGGATTATATCAAAATATGGAGAAAATAACTATAGGACTAGTACCGTGTAGGGGAGTCGAACCCCTGATTCCCTGGCTGAAAACCAGGTGTCCTAGGCCACTAGACGAACACGGCAAGAAATTGATTATACCTTAATTTTGAGCCTAAAACAAATACTCTAAACACGAACCATAGCTAATCCCTCAAACAAACTTGTCAATTTCATGCCTAATCCTATATAATACGAACACAAACTTTGGGAAAAACCGTGAGGCTTATCCCACTTGGGGCCGGTAGCTCAGCGGTAGAGCAGGAGCCTTTTAAGCTCTTGGTCCAGGGTTCGATCCCCTGCCGGCTCACTTTCACTGTATAATTGTTTATTCAAACTCCGTTTGACTCATTCTTTAAATAAGCCTATAATGCGACTCTATGCAAGATAGATGGGCACCTTTTGTTAGGCCGGAAGATTTATACATTTCACCCGTTCCTGTGGTAAGAGTGTATGACAAATTCGCTGAAAGAGATCATGGAGACATTCAGGGACTATTTTTAAGAAACGGTTATGCCGTGGTTACAGGGGGAAGACATAATCGCAATAATCCATTGGAGTTATCAGTTGATCTTATGCCTTCGTTTAAAATACCATCTCCTAGAGAAAGGGGATTAACAGGAGAAGAAGTTTCTGGTATTCCTTTACCTAACCAATTAACTCTCCCTGAAGCAATAAGGACTGAAGAGCCAGTAGTTGCAAAAGACATATACCATAATAAAGGTATAAATAAATTTCTACTTGAAACTCCGGAGCAAAAAATAAGATTTGCTAGCTGGATGCTACATGTGCAGAGATATAATCCTGGAAATGAAGAATTTTACAGTCGACCAGGCTATCTTGAGGGATTAAGAAGACATGTGTCTTCGGATGTTTTTTATTTTAATAAAGGCGCAAATCCAAATTGGAACTTTGGATGGGTGCAAGAAGAGTTTGTAGAGACTCCTGGAGATTTTTACACTTCATTTAGAATTCTCGCTGATGGATATGGCGAAGTTCATTATGGATTAGTAACAAAATCTAAACACAAAAAAGATGAAGATGCGCGCGTAAAAGAAAGACCTAGAATTCCAAATCCTTTGATAGACCCAATGGATCCGAGTGGAAATGCCTCGCTCCTGGTTGATCCAAATAGCCCCTTTTTCCTAGGATCTAGAGCTATTGTCTCAAATACCGCAGCTGGTGGAAGTCCTATACTTCTAGATGGAGCACAAAAAATAGATGAATCTGACAGAAAAGTATTAGAGGATTTAGGAATTAATCCTGATAACCCAGAAATCCCATCAAGGCTCCTAGAAGCATCTGCTGCAATAAGTCATGCGCTTAGAGCAGGAATACCATTCATGGGAATCGATTTTATGAAGAGAAGAGATAGCGAAGAATTTGTACTTCTTGAGGTGAACGTAGGGCCAATGATTTCCCCTGGATCGGTTGGATTACCAGAAAATGCTTCTAGGGCTGATTGAACTATAGAATGTACGAAAGAATTATAGAGAGAGCGAAAGCAAATAATCCCCGGGCATTTGCTACCACTTAAAAAATTATTTTACTTTCCACTTCCAGAAGACTAAAACAGCTGACACTAAAAATAGTATCCCAACTATTCTATGCATCATGTGATTGTAGCCAAGACCTATTGCCTCGTGATTTAAAGGAATTGGATCATAGTGAGCCGTAAGCATATAGATACCGAGGAAAAGTATTACTAAGAATACTAGATACTTAATCTTTTTCATGACTATCTAAACTATAACACAAATCTATGCGGCAACTCCGATTTCTTCTGGAACTCCGGGAAATAGGGGAATGACTTCTGCGATTTGACCCTTTACCCTCGTTCTTTCTTTTTTCTTTCTTCCATCCGCTGCTTGGGAGAAAATTATAACTTCCCGTCCTTTCAATCCGTCTTCAAATGCTTCTCTTACTTCGCTTCCGCTTAGTTGTCCTTCAGCTGCGGCTGCTCTAGCAATTTCGTCAATTCCATCTTCTACGCTTGATGCGATACCCCTAGCAAGTGAAGCCGTAGATTCATTTCCACCCATAAGCCTTGTTTTGAATTCATCACTTCCTGCGCCAGGTCTACCCATTGTAACAGCTGCAGCCAACAAATTTGCTTCATTTGTCTGAACAAATCCTAAAACATTCCCGCTCCTAATGGTATTAAGGTGAATTACATCACTTCCAGTTGCTAAAGCAACACCAGCGTGATTTGCTTCGTGGTCATGAACATCTTCGACAGTTGCTCTGTCTCTTCTTACGACATTTCTATTTACAAAGTCGACTCTTATAAGTTCTCCGCCCGGTGTGGTCGCTTGTTCACCAATCCGGACGGGAATTGGCTGTCTTTCCATATCTAATTAATTATTACGCCTTTATTCTAGTCCTATTAAAACCCAAATTCAACTTTATTGATATAATTTATTTATGATTAGTGACGAACATGTTACAAAATATTTAAACATAGACCATGCCACTGTTCCTGTTTGGATTTATGGGGACGAGAAAAAACCCTTAATTTACTTTATTCATGGCTATTTTAGAGGATTTTCTGACTACATAGGCGATCTTCCTATGCGTTATCTTATGAAAAATTACTGCATTATGGCATTTGACTTACCAGGATTCGGGCACCTTAAAGATTTCGAAAAAGAGAAAGTATCATTTATAGCAGAGGTCATAGAAGCGACTTCAAATGGACGAAGATTTATTTTATTTGGAACCAGCTATGGAGGCCTTCTTTCTTTAAAATATTTCTATAAGTATCCAGACAAAGTAAAAGGAATAATAATCGCTGGTATGCCTTATTTGATTGGGGTTAGGAGAGTTGCACATATTGCCCGCGCACCGCTCTTAAATAAACTAAGACTTTCCAAAGTCATTAAAGAATTTTCATTTTTAAATAAAGATAATTTATCTAAAGTTAATGTCCCTGTCTTACTATTATATAGTTCCAAGGACAGGCAAGCAGGAATAAAGATGGGCGATAAGTTAAATAAATTAATCCCAAAATCTGAAATAATTACATCTAGTAAATATAATCACAGTTGGCTTCTTCACAGAATAGATGAGAGTGGATTTTTAAGTGAGATAGAAAAATTTATAAAAAGCCTAAAATAAGGGCTTTATAAAGCGGTCGTACACTACAAACGCACTGAATCCTCCATAGAAAAGAAAAGCGAGAAGCATTGCAGATTTTCGCACCAAACTTGGCCTTAATGCCTTATCAATGCTTGTAGAATTAAGCCAAAGAGTAAGACCGATATGAACAAACATAGCGACAGCATTTAGCATTGCAGCAGTAACAAGAAGCGCTAGTGGTTCTGTAAAACCTAAAAGTAAAATTACGACTCCAGCTAAAATCTGAAGCCAAAGAACTATGTAATAAACTTTAGGAATATTTCTTTCAGATAATTTTTGGTGTGCTGAAATAACAATATTTTCTGAAAGAATCCGGCTCGTCGCATCAAAAACTGTAAGCTGAGTTCCAAAAAGCATAAGACCTCCTACTATAAGAAAGAAAGTTCCCGCAAATGGAAATAATTTTTCACCAATTATTTTTCCTTCATTTATTACAAATCCAATGCCTTGTTTGTTTCCCTCAAGTCCAAAAACTGTAGTGTATGAAAGGAGACCAAGAAGTGCGATAGTAATTCCTCCGGTTACCCAGAAGATTACAAAATGCTCAATATTAATATTTCTCCACCATTGTTTGAACGAGGCCAAACTTTCTTCATTAACTTCAAATCTTGAACCAGTCAAGGAAACTTCCTCACTCTTTCCAGTAAAAAGACTCGTAATCCTACCAGCATATTTACCCATACCATAACCTTTTTCTCTGACATAAAATGATTGAGCAAGATTTAGATTTCCTCCAGCTCCGGCATATGCAAATGCAGCTAAAAATGAAGCCATAACTATTCCTTCTGGAAAAAACATGTAACCGTCCCCAATTCCTACAGCGCCTTTGCCTAGTGCAGCAAAATCAGTTTTTTCAGCTAAAATAACACTGAGTGCGAATATAGTAGGGACTCCAATTCCAATTAATATTTTCTGAAATGATTCCACGGTTTTATATAAAACAGGACCAAAAGAAAGGATAAGCCCTATTACGACTAATAAAATAATCGTGAGATAAGTTGTGTCGGTGATTCCAACTGTAGCACCAAATAATTTAGCAGAGGAGGCTATTATTCCAGGCCAAATCCATGGAATAAAAGTCGATAATAAAAACCAGAATGATATGTATTTTAGTTTTCGGGCAAGTCCCACAAATACACTTTCTCCATGAACTAAAGCATATCTTTCGATCTCCATATTCATAAAGAACTGAAATGTAATTCCAAGGAGTGCTGCCCAGATAATTCCCATACCATAATTTGCAGTTAAATACGGCCAAAGAATAATTTCTCCGCTTCCAAGACCAAGACCTAAAAAAATAAAACTAGGTCCTATCAGTTTTTTTAGAGGAAGGGGAGCAGGAAGGAGATTTATAGAGAGAGGTTTTAGAGCCATTAATTTATGATAGATTATTTTCTTAAAATTTCAAACAGGAACTTCATAAAATAACCCACCGGTTAAGGCGGGTTATTTTATTCCAAATAAGAAGTCTTAGTTATGATTGGTATAACTAACACATTGTCCTTGGTTCTTGAATGAAGGAGCATTAAAGCTCATCCATCCTCCATTCTTACATTCGTTTTTGTTCAAAGGTGTAAGAGCTGGATCGAAGTTATAAGTAGTGACACTTGAGTCAGTATTTACAACTACGTTATCTAAGTATCCGTCGAGACCCTGGTCACTTGCTGATGTATCTCCAACGCTAAGAGCAAAAGCTCTGATGTTAGATCCAGCACTTAAAAGATCCATGTCAGCTGGCACTGCTGGACAAGTATATGGTGACGCACTTGCGCCTCCTCTTGTTGTTACAGGATATGCTTGAGTCGGATCAAATGTGACTGTAGTAAATCCAGAAACTGAACCTACTGTTGGCACTACATTGTATCTACAATCGTAAAACTTATCGTCCGGAGATACTCCGAAATTAGCATATACGTTCATGTAGAATTGCTCTTCTTCAGTTGCTACTCCACCACTTCCAATCATAAAGTCGTAGGAGATAGAATTAACGTCTGCGATAGCAGTATTAATGAAGTTTTCAGCTATAAATTTATCCGAAGGATTTGATCCAATCGGCAAAACATATAAGCTTCCTGCTCCAATACTAGCTTGATCTGTGTTAAATTCGTAAGGAGTTGATGTTGTTACGTCTCTATTAAAGAGCCATCCCGGCTGATTTTCACCAGCTGATGTGTTTCCAGTAACTAATACTGTAGTTGCAGCAAAAACTGAAACTGCAGTAAGAAGAACTGAACTTGCTCCAAAGGACGCTCCTGTTAATATTTTTTTAAAATTCATAATTTCACCCCCTTTCTTCCAATAAAAAACCGCCCTAAAGGCGGCTAAAATGATTTATGTAAATTGGAGTCCACAAGTCATAGTAAAGTACTATATAGATGTTTTAAAAAAGTGTCAAGCAATTACTTTTCCGAGGCTATTCTCACAAATAATGCGCTATATTTGTCCACGTGAATTGCTTCCCATTTTCCTTCCTGTCTAAGCTCAATTAATCTATTATAAATAGGTTTTCTGTTAGAAGTTAAAACTGCGTTATAACGACTCCTATCTATATCTTCTAGATTTTGTTCAATTGGGTAGTAATATCCAAACGCTGAATATCCGCTTTCATTTCTCCACAAATGCATTCTCCCATCAATCGTTGGTTTAATCTGAGAATAATTCCAAATAAGAAAACCTCCGTAATCATATATAGTAAGTAAATCTTCATTATTTAATTTATTACTAACAACGGCTTTTGCAGATCCCGGAGAACAGCTTATAGATCTTCTGCAATATTCATCCCAATTCATATTTTTAAATTCTGTGAATGGATATTTACTCCAGAGCGAAACTATAAGAAAAGAAACTGTAAAAACACCTCCTACTATTAACTGGTATTTTTTACTTTCCGGTTTTAGAAATGAAATTAAAGGTTTAAAAAGAAAAATTGCTGAGTAATAAAACGGCCATGCATATCTGCTCACCCAAAAGGTAAATATAAATAAAATGAATGATGGCAAATAGAAAGGCGCTAGATCAAATGTCTTTCTGCTAGTTCCTTGAAGTGCGAGCCCTAAAGTTAAAGCCATCCCAGCAATTAATTGATGCCACCATACAAAAGAAAATGAATCAGGTGGAAGAAATTCCACGATTGAAGCTTGGAGTGGGTCATCTAAATGTCTAAATGTTTCTAAATAAACTCCTGCTCCAAATGGATTTATCATTACAGATAATAAGGAGGCAAACAGTGCAAGAATCAAGAATCTTTCTCTTATTATTAGTTCTTTTATTCTATTTCTATAGTCTAAATAATATTCTTTTGCTAAATATATAACTACCCAAAGCCCAAATAAAGCTAATCCTAAGAGAAATTCTCCATGAAGATTTGACCAAAGAGTAAAGAAAGGAATAAGAAGTAAAATTAATCTTTTGTCTTTAATCTCTTCATATTTTGTTAAACTCCAGTACATCACAGCTATTAAAAGAAGACTTAAAAGCTGTCCCCTGAATGATACTTGATTAACAGGTAAGGTTAAAAAAAGTAAAACAGGAAAGGCAATCGACTTTTCAAATAAATCCATCTTTGCTGCTTTTCCTATGAAGAAAAAGGTAAGCGTAACAACCAATGCGCTTAGAACAGATACTCCAAGAAATCCAAAATTATTAAATGTTTGATAGGTAATTAAATCTGTTCCCCAAGAGCTATTATTCCATTTATAATCTTGCATTAGCCGGGAAAAAGTGTTCTCTCTTAGCACTTCATTATTTTCAAAAAAACTCTCCCCATACTTTAAATGCCAACCCAAATCTGGGTCAGTCGGAAAGTATAAAGATCCGAAAAATACACCAAGAAGTAGAACAAATGATAACAAGATGCTTAAAAATTTACTTTTATTTTTCATACGATTTGCTTGCCATTATAACATTTTGTGCCCATTAGTGATGAGAAAAATATTCCTCTTGACAAGACTAAAAAAATTTTGTTAATATCCTAACACTAAATTCTTGCCCCCCAGAAGGGGCATTTTTATTCAAAATGAGCAATCAAAATTTAAACAAACTTTATACCAAATTTACAGTAGCTAAGGGAAGAACATCTTCTTTTCTTTCTAACACACAAGCACTTAGAAACACTAACTTCACAAGAAATATAAAAAGAAATCACGTAATGATTGCGATCGTCGCTGTTCTTTTAGTATTAGCATTTGTAGCTGGAAGATTTGCATCGGGAGGATCATCATTTGGGCTTTCTGATCAAAGAGCTGATGCTCCAACGCCAATTGCGACTCAGAACTTAAATAGCGAATTTAAATTTCCGTTAAAAGATGACAAGGGAAAAACAGTTGCTCAAATTTCATATTTAGTTGAAACTGCAAATCTTCAGGATTCATTTATTTTCCAGGGAAAACTAGCAAAAGCTGTTAAGGGAAGAACTTTTTTAATCTTCGATTTAAAGATAACAAATCCTTACACAAAAACAATTGAAATAAACGCTAAAGATTATGTAAGAGTTAGAGTAAACGGAAAAGAAGAACAACTAGCTCCAGAGATTCACAACGACCCTATCCAGATTCAGGCAAATTCCACAAAGTATACAAGAATCGGTCTTCCAGTTAACGACACAGATAAAGACCTAAATCTTTTAATAGGTGAATTAACAGGTAAAAAAGAAACAATTAAGTTAACACTCACTAGATAACTTATGGCTGATCAATCGATAATCGATGAAATCAAACAGGCAATAGATAACATCCGCTTTGGAAGTGTAGAAGTAATTGTACAAAACGGAGAAGTGACTCAAATTTCCACTAGAATCATAAAAAAGACCAATGTCCCGACAAACCCAAAAAGACAAATTACAGGTGCTGTTGTGCGAAAAGGCAGCGGCACTGGGATAAACTTAAATTTTAAGTATTGACAACCAAGCATTTAGTGTTGTAATTTACAAATAGCACTAGATAGAGATAGCTGACCGCAAACGGAGGCTTTTTCATTTCCAGCAATGGAAGTGGGAGAGCCTCCGTTTTTGTTTACAGAAACGGAAAGAAAGTGCTTCGCCAGCTGGCGAATGGATTCTATAAAAGAGAGGGGGTGAAATATATAATGACAGATTACAAAAGAAGAATTGGAACAGCAATCGCAACCGTAGCTATTTTAGCTAATGCCGCTACACCAGCAGCATTCGCAGGTACAACCATAAGTATTACGAACAACGGTGCTGATTCTGACAGTGACGTTCAAGTGAACAACACTCAGAATACCAATGTTACACAAAACAATACAGCAAATTTCACTAACAATATTGATGGAGATGCAAATACAGGAGACAACGACGCTAACAAAAACAATGGCGGAAACGTTACTGTAAATACTGGTGACGCTAGCATTAATGCTACTGTTGTCAATCAAGCAAACACAAACAATTACAGTGGAGATTGCTGCACACAAGGAGATACAGAAGTTAAAATTGGAGGCAATGCCGCTAATTCTAACAACACTGCAAACCTTGACGTGGATAACAATATTGACGTAGATCAGGACAATCGTGCTGATTTCGAAAATAATGTTAAATATCTTGATGCAAAAACAGGAAACAACGACGCTAACAAAAACAATGGCGGAGACGTTTCTATTGAAACAGGAGATGCTTCAGTAAAAGTTGCAGTTTCTAACTGGGCAAATGCTAATTCAGCAAGAGTCGGAGGAGGAAATGGTGACGAAGCATCAATGAGTCTAAAAATCTTAAACAACGCAGCTGATTCAGACAACGACATAATAGTTGATGTTTACTCAGATGTAGAAGTTGATCAAGACAACGACGCTGATTTTGATAACAGAATCGACGGAGACTCTAACACTGGAGACAACGACGCTAAGAAAAACAATGGCGGAGAAGTTTCTATTGAAACTGGAGACGCATCTGTAGACGTAACAGTAGATAACATGGCTAACTTCAACTGGGCAGACCTTAATTGTGGATGCGTATTTGGAGAAGGTGGACTTACTGTAGACGTATCTGGAAACGCTTACAACTCTGATAACAATGTTAACGGAGATTTCGATTCCAAACAGGATGTTGATCAAGATAACGACGCAGAATTCGATACTAACGTAAAGAACTCTGACGCAGAAACAGGTAACAATGACGCTAACAAAAACAACGCAGGTGCGGGAGAAGATCCTTCAATCGAAACCGGCGATGCAGACGTTAATGTCGGAGTTGCAAACAGCGCTAACATGAATAGTGTTGGTTCTGAAGAACCAGAATGGCCAGGATTAGACTTGGGAGGAGTTAATATCAATATTAGCTTTGACCTAGGCGACCTCATGGACGCTTTGGGACTTTAATTTTGGATGTAGGGTTAGAGTGTGCACTTCGCTTTAGCCCTACACCAAGAAAATTTAAAATTTAAAATTTGAGATTTAGAAATAAATAACAAATTTTAGAATTTAAAAAATAAATATATGACAAGAAAAATAATAGCAATAATTTTAATATTAACTCTCCTTTTAGGAAAGAGCGCTTCTTCGGTCGCATTAGCAACTGAAGCTACACCTGCAGGAGAAGCTCAGCCAGCACAAGAAGCTCAAACTTGGGACGATGGAGATAAAGCAGATAAAGAAGATAAACCAGATAAGGGTGAAGCAAAACCTGCAGGAGAAGCAACTAGCGCACAGGAAGCAAATGGTGGACCTACAATTACTCCAAGTCCAACACCAGCTGCTTTAGTAACTGAAACAACTACTGAAGTTGAACATGGTGGAACAAACGCAAATGGAAATATTGGTGATACCTCAATTGATTCTGGAGATGCAAATAACACAGGAGCAATCATAAATAATACTAATATGAATGCTGCAGGAACTGGTGCTGGAACAGGAACAACTGGAGGAGTAAGTATCGCAAATACAGATAATGGAGCAGGCTCTGATAATAATGGTTCAGCCACAATCGTAGATAACAACGATACTAACCAAAATAATAGCGCAGTCATTATAAATAACATGACCCAAGCCTCAATAACAGGAGATAACTCAGCATCTGAAAATATTGGCAACTCTACCATTAACACTGGTGACGCAAATGTATCGGGCACTGTAATAACTGCAGCAAATACAAATGTAGATGGAGTAGCAATTTCAGAATTTAATATAGTTGACGACCACTTTGGGGACTTTATCTTAGACTTCGGCGCAAACTGCATAGCAGGATGTGGTGGAGATACTACTTCACTAGCAAATATTGGAAATGGAGCAGATTCAGACAACACAGCATCCAGTGACACAACTACAAATAACAACACAAATCAAAATAATGACGGAACAGTCACAAATAATATCGACTTCGTAGCTGATTCAGGCAACAACGAAACATCTAGAAATACAGGCGGAGATTCATCAATCACAACTGGAGATGCAAATGTAGCCGCAAGCCTTGTAACCTTCCTTAACAACAACATTGCAGGAAATGTAGTTTTTGGAGTAGTAAATATCTTTGGAGATCTAGTTGGAGATATCATTATGCCTGATGACGTATTCAATCAATTTGCATGCTCAACTTGTGGAGGAGACACAAATATAACAAATGCTAATAATGGAGCTGGTTCAGACAACAATGGTTCATCAACAAATACTACAAATAACAATATCTTCCAAGCAAATGACGCAAATATTGCGAATAACTTAATCCTAGAAGCAGAGACAGGCGAAAACTCAGCTTCTAAAAATAATCAGGGTGATGTAAATATCACAACTGGAAACACTAGTGTAGACGCAAGTATTCTAAATATCGCAAACATGAATATGATCGGCGGAAACATGTGGCTAGTAATTGTTAATGAAGCTGGAAATTGGGTAGGAAAACTATTTGGAGCTCCAGAAGGTTCAGTTTTAGCAGGATCTGAAGGACTAGAATTCGCAGTAGATCCAAATGGAACCATAAATGTAACAAACGCACAAAACGGCGCAGGATCAACAAACAACGGGGATGTAAATAACACAACTAATAATAATTTGAATCAGACCAATACTGCGAATGTAGTAAATAATGTAAATCTTTCAGCTAACACAGGTGGAAATGAAGCTGATAAAAATAACGGTAACGTAGATATAGTAACTGGAGATGCTCAGGCAATAGCTAACATCGTAAACTTCGTAAACAACAACATCGCTGGCGGAAAACTCTTAGTAACATTTGTGAACGTATTCGGAAGCTGGAATGGAGACTTTATGACTCCAGGAAGCCATAAGGATAACTCTCCTGTTGTAGCTCAGGGAGGACAAGAAAATAATAATTCAAACAACCAAGGCTCAAACAATAACTCTAACTCAAGTAGTACATCTGTAGCAGCAAAAGGACCAAGTATTATTGCAGCCGCAGGATTCATACCAAATGCACTTGGATTTGGATCAAATGATGACTCAAAAGTAGAAGTAAAAGTAGCAGGCGCAAACACAAACGATATAGTAGCAGGGTTAACAAAAGACTCATCAGATAAAAAAGCGACACTCAACCTGGCTTGGATTTTACTAGCAACACCTTTACTAGCAATCGGAATGCTTGCCCGCAAAAAGTTTCTTAAAAAAACTGTCTAACTAAACCCCTGCCTTTATCTGCCAACTGTCCGCTAAAAGTTAAGTATTATGAAAATTAAAAAAATATTATTAGGATTACTGTCTTTGTCACTATTTGTTAATCCATATCTTGCATATGCGGATGAGATTTCTGTATCTGGAAATGGCGAGGGCTCAACCAACAATGTAAATATTTCTCAATCAAACAATAATACTACTACTCAAGAAAACACAGCTGAAATAAACAATAACGTAGAAGTGAATGCTAACACAGGAAATAACACAGCAAGTGAAAATAACGGTGAAGAAGTAAATATCACAACTGGAGATGTAGACGTAGATACAACAATAATTAATACTGGAATTAATCAGTCTTATGCAGAAAATGATTGTTGCCAGGGAGATTTAGCAATGAACATAACTGGAAATAGTTCTGGTTCAAATAACGGCATTAATTATTCTTCAAATGTTAACAATAGTGTCTCAGTAAATAATAATGCGAATATTTCAAACAACGTAAATGGATATGCCAACACAGGCTATAACAGTGCTAATAAAAATTCAGGAGATGTAAGTATTAATACAGGAAGTATAAAAGTAGTAGACACTATTAAAAATAACTCTATTAACATTCATGAAGTACACACTTCAAACGGTACACCTGGAGATGTGTCAATTAAAATCGCTGACAACGGTGCAGATTCAGATAACAATATAGCTTTTGTAAATGATAGCAGCGTACAAATTGACGTAAATAACAGCGCAAATATAGTAAATAATTCTAGCTGGGAACTAAACACAGGCGGAAATGAAGCTAACAAAAATAGTGGGGACGTAGAAATCACAACAGGAGACATATTACTTGCAACAACGATCGAAAATACTAACATCAATGTAGGATTAGTAGATGTAGATTGCTGCAATGAAAACCCTACAACTCCACCAGACGGAACACCACCAACTCCTGTCAATCCTGTAAACCCAGGTCCTGTAAATGACGGCGGCGGATCAGGCGGAACAAGTTCAAATGGCGGATCAGTATTAGACGCAATCCTTCCAGTAACCGGTGACTACTTCATGATCCTTATGATGATAGGAAATATCGCTTTATTCTTCTTGGGTGGGTACTTGCGACTACGGTCCGGAAGAGCTCCTAATTATTTATTTGCACGCTAGTGTGTTATAATCCCCGCCGTGGCTAAGAAAAAATCTAAAAAACAAAAAAAACAAAGCATGATTTCCAAACAAATTGGAAATCTTTTGCTTTTGTCGTCTATTTTACTTTTCTTTTTACTTTTTTATCCTTTAATCTCAATCTATTTATTTCCTCCAAAAGTCCAAAGCATTGAGACCCTCCCAAACAATTACATTTCAGTTCCTAAAATTCACGCTCAGGCGCCAGTTACTTTTAATGTAAATGCCTTTAATGAAAGTGAATATCAAGAAGTTTTAAAAAGGGGAGTGGCACATGCTAAAAATACTGCTTTACCAGGAGAAAAAGGAAGTGTGTTTATTTTCGCGCATTCTTCAGGAAATCCGATCGAGATAAGCAACTACAATACGATTTTTCTAAAACTTGGCGAACTTGAAATAAATGATGAAATTCAGATTAAAAAAGATGGAAAAGTATTTACTTATAAAGTTACTGAGAAAAAATTAGTATGGCCAAGTGAAGTGGAATATTTAGAACAAGATAAAGATCAATTAATTCTCCAAACCTGCTGGCCTATAGGCACATCCCTTAAGCGACTTTTAATATTTGCTACTCCTATCAAATAAGCTGTTAGCAAACCTGATCTCGCCCGACATGCAAGACTGCAAGTCGTTGCGGGCGGGCCAATTGGAACAAGTCTCAAACGTCTCCTAATCTTTGCCAAACCTATTTAACCAAACTAAAAGCCCCACGTTTCCGCAGGGCTTTTAAGAGACTAAAACCTCTTCTTATGGAGTTAAGGTTACATCGTTACTTGGAGCAGTAACTACGGCGTCGACCGTAGAATTACTATGTCCAGTTGTCACTTCCACATTTCCAGGCTGATTGTTTCCATTAGCCTTATTTTTACCAGTCTTAGCTTTAGACTTTACCGTAGTATCAACTTTAACTTTGCTTTTTTGTTCAACTTTTTTCTTATTTTTATTATTTACGTAAGCAGAGTTATCAGAATTGTTACCGTTGTCTTTTATATCGACTGTGTCATTTGTTGTACCACACGCACATGGAATAGAAGCTGTATTTGAGCCTCCTTCAACTGCGATGGTAACATTTGATGTGGCATTGCCAGTATCAATTGTTACATTTCCACCGTTATTGTTATTCGCCTTGTTGCCTCCAGTATTAGCTTTTGAAGTAATATCTAGAGTTACATTAACAGTGTTATTTTGGGTTACATTTACAGTGTTGTTGTTCGTAACATTTACATTATTTGTAGAATTGTTACCATTTCCGCTAACTGTAATTGCAGTGTCAGCACTTGCAGCTGGCGCCATAACGCTAGCCATTAATGAAAATGTAGCAAATGCTGTTCCTAATCTTGCTTTATAACTTATCATATATTTTTCACCTCCTTTCACTTAAAGGATAAACTTGCACTTTTTTTGCTTAACAAGAGGGCAGCTCTTATTAAACTCACTATTTCCAAACTGTTCAGCAATCGCAACCGTAGCTAGGTTTTTCAAGCTTCTAACTTAAACCACAAAAAAGGCCCGTATATTTCTATACTAGGCCTTTAGATAGTCTAAATTAATTTGGACAGTTTTCTTATTCATCCGTTTGCGGTCTGAATTTTCTTTAAAAAAAGCTTGTTAATCTTTGATGTTTAAGCTTTTTTCAACTTTTTACCATCTTAAGATGTGAAAAAATAAGTGTCAAGGCGTACAAAATATATCAATAAAATTCAAATCCTATAAATGTCATAAATAAGTCTTGAAAAAAATAATCATTTTGTTATTATCTATAGGTGTTTTGGACTATCAATAAAAGCTTTCTTGTTACTTGCATAATAATTCTAGACGTACTTCTTCTGATAGACATAGAGAACGATAAAAATTCCACAGTTGCCATAATTGAAAGTCCCAAAACTGTAACAGTCGCTTCTAATAACTCTGCGCAAATCGGAACTACAAAAATAACAATTCCAAAGCCCAAGATTACGATTGCAGAGCAAGCTGTAATCACATTCACTCCAACCCCTGCCCCAGAAAACTCCATACAAACTTCTGAAACAAAACAAGCCCCATCTGGTTCAGGTGATTTACTTTCTCAAGTAAATGCATATAGAGCTACTAAGGGCTTGCCACAGGTCACCTCAGAGACTCACACGTGTGCGTTTGCTAATACCAGAGCTTCAGAAATTACTTCAGCCTTTAATCATGATGGTTTTTCTAACAGGGTAAACTCAAAAAATCTTCCTTATCCCTCTTATTCTGAAATTGCAGAAAATATTGCGATGTCCTCAAATCCCGCGGATGTTGTACAAGCCTGGATAGATTCTCCGGGACATAACGAGAATATGTTAAAGAATACGCCATATGCTTGCATAGGAAATTCAGGAGATTATTATGCGTATGAATCTTGGCGGCCCTAATGATTGTCAGGGATAAATTTTTCCACTATAATATTAGCTTACTAAAAAGTAACTTCAAATATGGATAGCATTATCGTAAAAGGCGCTCGCGAACATAATCTTAAAAATGTAGATCTTAAAATCCCAAAAAATAAACTCGTGGTTTTTACGGGTCTTTCCGGTAGCGGAAAATCATCTCTTGCTTTTGACACAATTTATGCAGAGGGTCAACGTAGATACGTCGAAAGCCTTTCTTCTTATGCTAGACAATTTCTTGGAGTAATGAAAAAGCCTGATGTAGATCTGATTGAAGGATTGTCACCAGCAATTTCAATTGATCAAAAATCTACTTCGAGAAATCCAAGATCAACTGTCGGAACTGTCACAGAAATCTATGACTATTTAAGACTTTTATTTGCTAGAATCGGACATCCTCATTGTCCTAACTGTGGTAGAGAAATTTCCAGAGTCTCACCCGAGCAAATCACAGATCAGATTATGGCATTTCATGCGCAACAGGGAGCTAAGCAAGTAAAAGCTATGATTATGGCCCCAATCGTAAAAGACCGAAAAGGTGAATACGGACAGGTTTTTGAGGATCTTCGAAAAAGAGGATACAAGCAGGTTAGAGTAGATAAGCATGTTTTTGATTTATCTGAAGAATTAGTGCTGATTAAAACCAATAAGCATTCAATTGAAGTGATAATCGATAAGATCATGCTTAATGACAAAACAGATCGCTCAAGGGTCTCTACTGACGTTGAGCAAGCCCTTAAATTTGGTGAAGGGGAAATAATTTTAGCTGATATAAAAGACCAGGGATTTGAAATTCCAGCTACTCCTAAAAAAATGGAGGATCATCTTTTTTCTACTAAATTTGCTTGTCCTGTGTGTAATATTTCAATCGCAGAAGTAGAGCCTCGTATATTTTCTTTTAACACCCCTCACGGAGCATGTCCAAGCTGCAACGGTCTTGGAAATATCCTTACGGTTGACCGTGAATTAGTTTTTAACAATAATCTCACTATTCTAGAAGGAGGAATTTTACCTTTTTCAAATCTTCTTTCTCACGATACATGGTTCACTAGAACTTTTAAAACATTTGCCCAAGCTAATGGAATCCCAGTAAATATAAGACTTTCTGATATTCCAAATGAAAAAAAAGATATTCTACTTAAAGGAACTGGGGACAAAGAATATTTTGTTCACGGAGAAAATAGATGGGGAAGAGATACTACCATAACTGAGAAATTTCCTGGAGTTCTTCAGGAATTAAAAAATAGATATCAAGACACAGACTCAATGTTTTTCAGATCTCAAATTGAAAAATTTATGAGATATGAAGTTTGTCCATCATGTAATGGTTCCCGACTCAGAAAAGAAGCAATGGCGGTTTCAATTGACGGAAAATCCATAGTTGAAGTAAGTGATATGCCAATCGATAAATCTCTTATTTTCATAAGCTCTCTTAACAGTAAGATTAGCGACAGAGAAGAATCTATTGGAAAACTAATCCTAAAAGAGATAAAGCAAAGGTTAACTTTTCTTAGTGATGTTGGACTCGATTATTTAACTCTTTCAAGAGGCGCTGAAACTTTAGCAGGAGGAGAAGCTCAAAGAATTAGACTCGCATCTCAAATTGGATCCGGGTTAACTGGAGTTTTATACGTTCTGGATGAACCATCAATCGGACTTCATCAAAAAGATAACAAAAAGCTAATTGAGACTTTAATAAAACTAAAAGATCTAGGAAATACGGTTTTAGTAGTTGAACACGATGAAGAAACCATGGAAGCTTCAGACTACATTGTAGATTTTGGACCGGCTGCAGGAGAAGGCGGAGGACAAATTATATTTGAAGGAACAATTGATGAAATAAAAAAAGACAAAAATTCTATAACCGGGGCATATCTTTCGAAAAGAAAGAAAATAAAAGTTGAAAGTGCAAACCCAAATGGCATTAATGACAAATTAATTATAAAAGGCGCTAGAGAACATAATCTTAAAAATATAGACGTAGAATTTCCTTTAGGAAAACTAATTGTTGTAACGGGAGTTTCGGGGAGCGGAAAATCTACTTTGATTAATGACATTTTGTATCATGGACTAAAACAACTAGAAGATCCATTCCACAGAGAAAAACCAGGAGAACACGATAATATTCAAGGCTACGAAAATATAAAACATATTTACTCAATCGATCAATCTCCAATTGGACGTACTCCAAGAAGCAATCCTGCTACTTATACTGGTTCTTTTAATTACATAAGAGAAATTTTTGCAAAGACAAAAGATGCAAGATTAAAAGGCTATGGACCAGGAAGATTTTCATTTAACGTAAAAGGGGGTCGCTGTGAAGCCTGTGAGGGAGAGGGACAAATAAAAATAGAGATGCAGTTTTTGCCTGACGTTTATATAACTTGCGAAGTGTGTGAGGGAAAACAATACAACAAAGAAGCACTTGAGGTTTTATTTAACGGAAAAAATATTTCTGAAGTTCTTAACATGAGCGTTTTAGAGGCAGCTAATTTCTTTAATTTTATTACACCCCTTA
>JAGOUW010000016.1 GCA_018061075.1 Candidatus Levyibacteriota bacterium
ATCGCTAATACTTTCTTCTTTCCGTTCCAATTCTTAAAATCCATAATTAATTAACCGTGTACTTTAAAGTTACAGGTTCACTTTTACTCGCGGCGTCACTACCACCAAAATATGCGCGAACTGCTGTAGTTAATGAATCTCCTGATTTAGAACTACCTAATGATTGAATCTGCACTAATGCTCCATCTGAACTCTCCCCAGGATTAAGATCATAGCCTCCGCCAAAAGTATTCCAACTCACAAACCAATCATTGGAGGTATTATTATCGAAATCAGACATAAAAGTAAAACTTCTCGAAGTACAAGCATCTGAATCTCTACTGGTTACTTTAATATCGTAAGTAATCGCCTGTCCTATATTTCCTTGTTTTTCACTTTCCCCCACCACCTCCGCCAAAGGAGCTCTCCTTATGCACCCATTTCCTTCATTTACCTCTCCAATCACACCATTATTTGTATTACCAGTTGAACCTTGAGATGAGGGAGTACAGTTCCTGCAAGTCACTTCTACGTTAGTTACTCTATCTGGATCTATACAAATAGCTGTAGTTGGCGTAGGAGTACTCGTAAATCTAGGTGTTGGGGTAGGTGTTTGAGACGGATTTCTCGTAGGAGTTGGTGTGTTAGTTGTCGTTCTTGTTGGAGTCGGAGGAGCTTCGCAAATTATTTTTACATTTTTATCCAGTAAGTGAGAGCCATTCGCAGCACAATAATTTCCTATCTGAGTAGAATTAATAGTGCATGAATTATTTTTAAACGCTGCAGTATCTTGAATTTTCTTTACTACAGTTATAGTTTTTCTATTGTTACTATTTAGAGGATTTAAAGTCAGATCTTTTCCTACTTTTAGACATCCTTTATTGCTTCCCCAGCAAGAACATTTCGTAAGTCTAAATTCTTTATTTGGCTCAACCACTTGAACCTCTCCCGTACATCTCTGATCAGCTTGATTTGTTGCGCCTCCGTCATCTCCAACACAACCAACCTCTATTGGACCACCTTTCCAGTTTTTAGCTACAAACTTTCCCTGAATTCCCACACAAAGAGGCCTCCAAGGCGCAAATGCTGCTTCTGCAGATTTTATCGCGCCAAATAAAAATAAGAAAATAAACAAAAAGAAAGCAATAGATTTAAAAATTCTCATAATAAGTTAAGATTTTGGACCAATGAACTTTTTTGTTGCGTGTACCACTCATCATAAGTAGCCGCTCCAGTATCATTTGCAGAAATCACCTTAAATACTATCCCCCCTCTATTTGTAGGTGTATCAGTTATCGTCTCAACGTCATTTACGCCCATCTCAAAAAGAGCACTCTGAGCTTCCTGATCAAGTCCTGAATCCCCAAACTGATAAATCTGTGGGTGTGATGCAGCATCTCTTTCGGAATTATTTAACCCTTCAACGATCACTCCATTCACTGCGAGAACTGGTTTTAGAGATTCATATTTTGCGATTAGGGCGTCTCCTATTTCAATAGGATTATCTCCTCTAACTAAGCTTGTTTCAGCCTCAGAAAGAGCAGCGATTCCATCTGAAAGCTGTTTTTCAGATACTTCTTTTTCTACAGCAGTTAAATTTGCAAAACCTGCTTCCGGAGTATTCCAGAACTGGACTGTTAATGCAGATCTGGATTTTACCGCTTTAATAATTATTTGATTTTTTAACACCTGATACCTTGCTTCATTTTCTGAATATCCTTCAGCTGTTAGTTCGCCAACCCATGCTGAGTCTAATTGGATTCCCAGGGTGTTAACTGCATTTTCTAAAATTTCACGTTCTTCAATTACCAGAAGTGCGTCTTTTAAACTATCGGGTGTTACATCAGCAGGCTTATTTGATTCTTCAGCAACAGCTCTAACAGCCGCTTTCGTAATCTGCTTTCCATTTATAACAGCTACTACAGTGTCTTCCGAAACTACATTTGCGCTGCTTCTTGTGTCCTGTTCGCGCTGAGCTAGAAAAACAGTAATTGGTATCGCGAACAAGGCCACCCCCAAAAGGAGAAAAACCGCTACTTTTTTGAGCGTAAATTCACTATTCACTTGCTATATTTATAGTGGAAGAAATAGGCTTAAAAGTCAAGCTATAAAAGGTATACAATGAGCATCAATATGAGGTATTTTTACGCTAAGTGAATCGAAGTGGATCGGGATGGAGTCGGACCATCTACTTCTTCATTATCAGTGAAGCGTTCTACCGGTGAACTACCGATCCAAATGTAAAGATTAATTATACCTGAATTGTAGGATCTGAAGCAAGAATTAGTGGGAATTGGAATTTTTTGAAATCTTCCTCTGAATAGCAGTAACTAATGCGGTAAGATAATTTAAACGTCTTACTCTAGTTTCTTCAGTCATATGCCCGGCATGAGATTTATTTTCTAAATCTACTCTTATTGAACTTTGACTGTCGAGTAAAGCTAATCTAATCAAGGGATCTCCCAAATAATATTCCAGTAATGCTTTAAGCTCATATCCTGCTTTTTGTTCAGCTGTCAGACCTTTCTGTGCTTCATCAAGATCCTCTCTTTTATCAATGTATCCTTCTTTTCTGGGATTTTTAAAGTTATCAGGTAACCAGACTCTTCTTTTTATTTCAATAATTTCTCCTGTATCATCATTTAATACTGGTACATATTCAATAATTGGTTTTGTGGGTTGCGTTCTATGTTTTTCTCGAAGATCATTGACCATTCGTTGAGTTTCATCCCGAAAAGTCTCCGCGCCAGGTTTTAAATTAGCCTTAGCTTCGGCCTTTTTTCTCCCCAAAACTTCTGATCCAAGTTGAATTAATTGAACATCTTGAGCTCTTTGCGGACCACTTAATGCAATTGATCCGTTTTTCAAGACTTGACGCAATCTTAAAAGTTTATTCTCACCTTCTGGAGTTTTCAAAATTGTATTCGCAATACCAACTCCATCATTTGCTTCCAAAATCACTGCTTCTTGGGATGTATTTGCTTCACCTATTCTTCTAGCTTCTTCGCCAGTAGCTCTATCTCCAAAACCAAGGGCTAAGAATGGATTATTTATTCTTCCTCCAATTATCCATCTTAAGAGTGGGTCCTGATATTCCCCTGTTTCAGTATTAAATTTCGCAGTTAATCTGGCAGCTTGACGCTCATTATTAGCAAATGGTGAAGCTATAACACCACCTAAAACGATATCTTCAATTACAAACCAACCAGGCCTCTCTTTACTTTCAATAGGAGGGAGAGAACCTCCTCCCCCTCCAAACGCTTCTGGTTTTGGTATAAACGAAGGTCGATCCGATGTAATTTCTGACATATAATTTGTTCTCTCAAGGCTCATAATCTTCCCACTGTAATTCTCTTTTGCCTTGATATATATGTCAAGCATACCACTTTTACCCATGATTGAAGTTATTTACCAGAAGGCGTAGAATATATGGTTATGCTATTTAATGTCTTTGGCTTTATTTATAAAAATTTTACAAAAAGAATATTCTTCTTGATAGACCCGGAATTATTTCATAACTTCATAACTTCCATGGGAGAAATTTTTGGAAAATCAAAAATCTTTAGAGATCTATCTGGAAAATTAATGGCAAAAAAATATCCTATATTAAAACAGGAAATTGTTGGAATTAAATTTGATGCACCCCTGGGTCTTGCTGCCGGATATGATTATGAAGCGAAAGTTGTAAAAGTCTTACCATCTTTTGGATTTGGATTTAATACCGTTGGAACAATTACAAATCTTTCTTATGAAGGCAATCCCAAACCTAGACTAGGCCGTCTTCCAAAAAGTAAATCCCTTATGGTTAATAAAGGATTTAAAAACAAAGGCGCCAGCTGGACTGCCGAAAAACTTGCTAATCAAACCTTCCAGATACCGCTTGGGATAAGTATTGGAAAAACTAACGTAAAAAAAGAAGAAACTCAAAAAGATGCAATAGCGGATATCTTACAGGCCTTTAATGTTTTTGAAGATTCGAACATTAAAAATGCTTATTACGAACTTAACATATCATGCCCCAATTTATTTGGAAATATATCGTTTTACCCGCCAAAAAACCTCGATGAA
>JAGOUW010000005.1 GCA_018061075.1 Candidatus Levyibacteriota bacterium
GGATATCTTACAGGCCTTTAATGTTTTTGAAGATTCGAACATTAAAAATGCTTATTACGAACTTAACATATCATGCCCCAATTTATTTGGAAATATATCGTTTTACCCGCCAAAAAACCTCGATGAACTTTTATCGACTATGGACGGGATCAAACTGAAGAAGCCTTTATTTATTAAAATGCCTATTAACGAAACTGATACCAATACTTTAAAAATGCTTGAAGTTATTGTGCGACATAATGTAACCGGTGTAATTTTTGGAAATCTTCAAAAAGACAGAAAAAATCCCGCAATTTTAAAAGATGAAATAAAATGGAAAGTTGGAAATTTTTCAGGCCTCCCCACTCAAAAAAGAAGCGACGAGCTAATCAAGCTTACTTATAAACACTACAAAAATAAGCTTATAATAATCGGCTGCGGTGGTGTTTTTTCGACAGAAGATGCTTACAGAAAAATCAAACTAGGCGCTTCTCTGGTTCAACTTATAACCGGTCTAATATATGAAGGGCCGATGCTGGTAGCAAAAATCAATAAAGAGCTTTCGGAAAATCTAAAAAAAGACGGCTATAAAAATATTTCCGAGGCTATTGGTTCGATCTCTACTTAAACTTAAATGTTTTTAAGAAAGTTATAAGGTCATTATGATATTTTTTAGACTGCACATCTAACTCATTTGGATTTTCTCCGGCTTTATATTCATATGAAACTGTCCAAACGTAATCATCTTTAATAATATGATATGAATCAATGCAACCCTCCCAACAGCTTACTTTTCTTATCCATTCATTTGATCCAAGCATCACCATTTCAACACTATCCAGATCATCTTGTAGCGGAACAGGTAAATTATTTATAATCTGTTCTTCTAGTGATAGATTTGGATTTTTAACTTCTCGCGTAATACGTATCCTCGCACCTTTTAATATCGTCGGAATTAGACTCTCCTCGAGATCAATTGTCTTAAAATTAATTTCCTTATCTGGGCTATCATGATGATTTCGACCATCCATTTGCTTAACCCATCCAGAAGGAATTACATAAGTAACAAACTCATCTAAAGGTTTTTCTTCATTTGTGTATGCGAAAGACTTTAACACTTCAAAAAGTTTTGCATTATTGCTTTCAAAATCTCCATCTATAATGAAATAAAAATTTATAGCTTTCTGATTTGGAACACTATATAGAGACACATAATCACTAATTCCCCCATCGGCATTCTGGTAACGACTCCTGTTTTCAGCATAAAGACCAACTTGAATTCTCGATTTCTCGTTCTTACTACCATTCTCGTTCGGGGTTTTTTCATGAGTATAATATCCGCGGCTATCAGAAGGAGGGAAATTTTGAATAATAATTTCGTTATCTGAAGAGGTTATCTTAAATGTTGGAGCACCTTCTTCGCTAATACCCTCCTCTACTTTCCAATCAGAAGGAATATCTAACTTGAATGAGTAAAACGAATTCTCATATGATGAGACATCAACCTCTTGGATAAGTAAATTTTGAATTTTACTAGAAAACTCAGGTTTTGTAGTTAACCCACTATAACTAAAAGCTCCAATTGAAATAATAACAACTAATACGAAAATGCCAATTGGAATCCAATATCTTCGCGGTTTATGATTTTGTATCTGATTAGCATTTTTAGTTTCAACTTGCAGATTCTCTTCAGCCTTAATCTCTTCATCCATAATCTTAGTGTGGAACAATTAATTTATTTAGTCAAATATCTCGGAGGCTATTGGGGTGTCGAATCGAGGATAACTTCTTCTTTAACAACCTTTTTCTTAGGATCAAATATATTTCCGGCTTTTACTTGATTAAAATTTCGTGTTTGATCCACGGATTTATCTAGCGCTTTTTCTGAAAATCCTGATTCAAATATTGGTTCTCTTTCTTTATCCATTTTAATTTTCTTTCAGAATTATAGCATTTTTGGTATACTTTACGCACTAGGCGCGGTGGCGAAGCGGTAACGCAGCTGTTTGCAGAACAGATATACAGGGGTTCGATTCCCCTCCGCGCCTCAATAAATCGAACCTGGCCGGACTGAGTGAAACGAAGGAGGCGGGGTCGCGAGACTCGCGCGAAGCGAGGACTTGTGACTGAGATTCCCCTCCGCGCCTCAAAGCAAATCTATATCTACCCCATTATTCATTCCTGCAACCCTTAACGCGTTCATTAACTCATTCATCAAATAATCCACAGCTTCTGGATATGACTGTCTAGCAAACTCGAAAATCGGAACATAATTATCAATCGTAGAAATTATGGTTGCTCTTTGCTTTTCTGGCGGCATGGAATCAAGCGTTCTAACATTATGAAGCCTATCGGGTATTTTTATAAGCAGCGCTTGATGATATTTTGTTAAATTCAACCTGTAAAGCGCGTTTGCCTGTTCTTTACTAAACAGTGTTATCCCATCTGGCTTCGGCCTTGCGAGAGACATTGTGTAAGTTGCAGCAATTGGCCCTATCAGAGGAGCCAAAATATTCCATGTCTCCTGTCTCCATTCCACATAAGACTTAGAAGCAACTCCAGTTTCTGGATCTATTTCTGGCTGCTGCATAGTTGGGGAATCTTCTGGAGCGTCATGAACTAAAGCCGCTTTTAAAATGTCTGGATCTTTAATTCCTGACTTAATAAGCTCTTGCATTACTGCCCATGGATGAGAAATATAAAGCTCTCCACTCTCTCTTCTCTGGGGACGCATTTTTCCATCTGGACCTTTTACCCTATGATGCAATTCGGCAACCATTAGGGAATTCTGAATTTCTCTTATGTCTTTCTCGCCCCACCCATTCTCCCTAACATATTCTTCAAGCATAGTCTGTAGCTCCATAATATCTCTATCTGCGGGATGTGATCCGTCAATTAATTGTCTTACTGTTACATCAAAATCCGATGAGTATGGTCTTCTGAAACTTGTAAAATCATGATCATATGTAATTTGCGGATCTACTTCAGCAAGATCTAATCTAAAAGTGTCCACCCGTGGACTATGGGGAGAACCAGCAAAAACAGCCAATCTTAAACTTCTGGAATTATCTCCACCTAATAATGTCAAATTAGCTTCAATTCCTGTATCAACATCCACTGGCAATTTTCCATCAAAAAACTCCGACATTCCATCGGCTTTTATTAAAATTTCCATCGGAACTTGTAAAAAAACGGCATTTCTACCGTTTTTATTTTCTATTCTACTTGGGGCTGTCGAAATTTTTGCGTCAATTGCGTCACCAATTCCGCTATACCCCACTTCAATTTCGTTTAGCATAATATTTGACTCGTAATTGTACCATAACTTAGGCTCATAGTCACTAATTTACCCACAAAAAACCACCCCTAAGGGTGGCATTTGTAGCACATTTTCATCAACTAAAAAGTGGTAGGACAACATAGAATTCCTCACTCCTAAGTAATAGCGGAGTGAGATAGGCTCTAACGCTTGAATAAATTCAAACTGAAACCTAGTGCCTTTATACAGTCTTACATCAAACTAAAAATCAATAAGTTCAAAAAGAACATTAGAGATTAATAATTCTTGTCCTCGATAAAATCGGGACTAGATTTATCTGTCTTCTCCACATCTAAATTTGGTTAACTCTTGCGAGTTTATGTCCTAAAAAAATTTAGAAAGGAGGTGATCCATCCCCACCTTCGGGTAGGGATACCTTGTTACGACTTAAGCTTCATCGCCGAATTTGGCCTCCACCTCTTGCGAAGTGTTCGGCCACTCCCGACTTTGCTGCCTTGACGGGCGGTGTGTACAAGACCCGAGAACGTATTCACCGCGGCTTGCTGATCCGCGATTACTACCTATTCCGGCTTCATGGAGTCGAATTTCAGACTCCAATCTGAACTGAGGCGAAATTTTAGTGATTAGCTTGCCATCGCTGGCTTGCAACACGTTGTTATTCGCCATTGTAGTGTGTGTGTGGCCCAGGGTATAAGGGCCGTGCTGACTTGACGTCTTCCCCTCCTTCCCCCCTGTAAAAAATACAGGATAGTCCCAAATGAATATTTAACATTTGGCGGGGGTTGCGCTCGTTTCCCCACTTAAGGGAACACCTCACGGCACGAGCTGACGACAGCCATGCAGCACCTGTAATACCATCCTTACGGATTTGCTAATGTTTCCAAAAGCATAAACGGTACTATGTCAAACCCTGGTGAGGTTCTTCGTTTTGTCTCGAATTGAACCACACGCTCCACAGGTTGTGCGGGTCCCCGTCAATTCCTTTGAGTTTTAGTCTTGCGACCGTACTCCCCAGGCGGTCCGCTTAACGCGTTAGCTTACACCGCCACTTAATCAAACACACAAATATTTATGTACTTGATTAAGTGACAGCTAGCGGACATCGTTTACAGCCAGGACTACACAGGTCTCTAATCTGTTTCGCTCCCCCGGCTTTCGTGCCTCAGCGTCAGGAAAATCCCAGATGCCTGCCTTCGCCTTTGGTATTCCAGTTAATATCAACGCATTTCACTGCTACACTAACTGTTCTAGCATCCCTAACAATCCTCAAGTTTGGTAGTATCTATTCCAGGCCCGAAGTTAAGCTTCGGTATTTAAGAATAGACTTATCAAACCGCCTACGCACACTTTACGCCCAATAAATCCGGATAATGCTTGCCTCCTACGTATTACCGAGACTTCTGGCACGTAGTTAGTAGAGGCTTATTCTATGATCTGTGAAAGAATCATCAAAAGAAGTTTACGACCCATAGGCCTTCATCCTTCACGCGGCGTCGCGTCGTCAGACTTTCGTCCATTGCGAACTATTCCTAGTTGCTGCCATCCGTAGATGTACTGCCCGTGTTTCAGTGCAGTTGTGGCTGATCGACCTCTCAGTCCAGCTACCCGTCATCGCCTTGGTAGGCATTTACCCCACCAACAAGCTGATAGGACGCAGGCTCATCTCTTGGCGGTCCGTTAAGACCTTTACTCTTACGAGAACTATGGAAAATTACCCCTCCTTTCGGAGGGCTATGTTCCACCTAGAGGTAGATTCCTACGCGTTACTCACCCGTCTGCCGGTTGTTCGTATTGCTACGAACCCCCTTGACTTGCATGCCTAAGGCACGCCGCCAGCATTCATCCTGAGCTAGGATCAAACTCTCAAAAAAATATATCTAGCAAAGCTAAACATATTTAAAAATTGACGAAGTTCTTCTCTGATAAATCAGAAAAAAATACTTCATCTTGCTCTTACATAAATGTAAGAATCCTACCACTTTTCAATTGCTGAAAAGTGTGTTTGCATAATGTGCTGTCAAAAAAATAAATTATTAATGAGCAAATGGCTTTTCCCTACTAACTCTTTTCCGTTGTTAGCCTTAGAATCACCCAAACGTAAAGACAAAAAATCCCGCCTGAAGCGGGTTAAGAAACCTAACTTTGGCGATATGACTTTACATATGTACTAGACATTATAAACTATATTTAAGCATTGTCAAGCTCAAATCTGGTATAATTCAATAAATGAAAGTAATAAAAAATGATTCAGCAATTTCACTAAACAAGCCTGATGGGACAAGGATTAAATATTTTCTGTTTGATGAATATGAAATTCATTCCAATGAGTTAAAGCCTAACTCTATTCAGCAATGGCATCATCATGAAAAGATTTGGGAGACGCTTTATGTTATCGAAGGAAATCTTAGCTTGATGTGGAAAAATAATGAGAATATTCTAGAAGAAAAACTCGAGCCTGGCGATGTTGTCGAAATGGGTAAAGAATCGCATTCAATAGCGAATAATTCGAAAGATATTGTACGGTTTATCATCGTAAAACAAATGTTAAGTGGGTCAAGCAAAAGAGAGCTATTTAAACAAGACAAAATTGTGGATAATCAATCGCTCAATTAATTAAGCTCTCTTCAAGCTCACTAAGAGGTCATCAAAATATTTCTGTATCCACTCTTCGGATCTTGGAAATCTTTGTGATTCAAGCCTTCTTTGAGTTAAATAAATACCTAGATATATTTGACTACGAATAAATTCTTCGAAATTTTTTGGCAAATATCTTTCCGAAATTGAATTTGGAATTCCTTCATAATCAGCAGAGAATAAACCACATCTAAAAGTTGCTCCATCGGCTGCTTCTGCGCCTGCAAACTGAGGCCCAGGAACAATCCATTCTGCCATTGGATCTCCCCAGAATGCTCTTTCCGAATCCAGTACCCCACTTATATGGAAACCATCGTCGCCTTCTTTAATTAAGATATTTTTAGGCCAAAGATCTCCATGAACTAATCTTGGTTTTTCAATACTATCTAGAAAACTTTCACTTTCCCTAATCACTATCGCTAACTCTTTCGGAGCTGTTGAATCAAGAGAATATTTGTCAAGATCTTGAATCATACCATTTTGTATATTCAATAACGCTGAACTCCAGCTGGATGACTTTGGCATTGGATTTGGAAAGCCAAACCCTTCTCCAACCACATCATTTATTCTCGCTGAAATTTCTACCAGCTGATTCCACAATCTTAAATTATCCACAGACGATAATCTGCTGGTAACCTCTCCCCAATTCTCACCCTCAAGATAATTTAAAATAGCAAAATCTCTCCTTATTGCTTGTCCAGTAAAATCCACATAAAGAAAAGTAGGAGCTTGATCCACTACATGGGTTAAAGAAGCTGATACAGAATGCTCTCTACGAAGTAAAAATTGCTCATGTGAGTAAACTTCCGATAATGGATCTGGGGCTATTCTGAGCACTACAGTCTCCCCATCTTCAGCTTGCATACGATATGTAGTATTGAAACGCCCAGATTTCAACTCCACAACTTCAGATACTTTTTGATCATCGCGAAAGACTCTCTTACCAATTATATTCAGATTTCGCACATCAACTGGTAGCTGAAAATCTTTTCCTGTTGGCTGTGATTCTAATGGATTCATTATTAAAAAAGCTTCTGAGGATTCTAGCCCAAAACATAACTTTAATCAATGCTTAGCTAGTGAAATAATTTAAAGCTCGGGGGTGGCTAAAGTCAACCCTCTTGCTGAGGTTCAACTAAATCGGTATTTTCAAATCCTGGTCGTCTCCTGCCAGATTGAATAACTGAAACTGCAGTACCTACAGCTAAAGCAGATCCCGCAACAAAGACAACACCCCCCACAACAGCATGATCCAATGATTGCCTCATAACTGGTGTGTTTGGATTCTCGTTCGTAGAAGTGGGGGTATTTATACCCGCTTTAATCTGCTCTCCCTGAAGCCTCCAGAATTCATGTGCAGATGACAATGCGGTCGCACCCCCTGCTAATATGGCAAAGGTGCTTGCGCCTAATAAACCAACTCTTAATACATTTTTATTTTCTACATTTGCCATAATTTTGGATTTATATCACTTACCTATTTTGTTGTCAATTAAAATTAAGCTGAATTTAATGTGTTTGGCTTAGAGCTCTGAAAAACAACCTGCTCTTTGGGTCTTATTAAAACAGATACTACTGCAGCTTCTGCGAGCGCTCCTCCTAGTGCAATTAAAGCTAATTGTGCATCAGCGTCAGCCCTATTCTCTTGAATTACTTGCTCTCTGTCTCTTCTTATAACAGTAAGTGTGTGATCTTTTTCCAATCTTTGATATTCGGTTCTTGCAGCTGAATGATCAATCATAGAAGCACCATATACACCGCCCAAACCAACAGCAGGAACAATCCAAGCTGATTTTGCTAGTATTCCTTTTACTCCACCTAATCGCTCTCTAATCATATCTGAGACCTTATATCACTAAGCAATTTGCCTGTCAAGAATTTCCCATAAAAAAATCTCCCTTTTTTAAAGAGAGATTTAATTGCGGAGGGGGTACGATTTGAACGTACGATCCAGTCAAACTGGAACTTACCCGAAAACCGGTTGGGTGCACTAGACCTGCTATGCGACCCCTCCAAGAAGCAGTAATTATATGATATTTCCTGATAAAATGCAAGCGAAATCCTGACAGGAAATAGACTATAATCACTAATATATATAAAATCTAGTCTCAATAGATCTAACTGTCAAGTGTGGCAAAAATGCATACTGTGGACAAAAATTTTGAGTAGTAGTAAAATATACACTTATTAAAATGAACGATAACCCTCTTAAGTCCCCAGCAAATACGGAAAATGAAAATAGTGCCGATAGACAAAACATCTCACCTAGAGATTTTGATACTGGCTCTACTCCCAGTGGAATAAAAGTTGATGAAAATACTTTCCAGAATTTTAAGGAAAAAGTCTTTAAATCCAGACCTAATGTAGCTAAAATGTATGAGGCGATAAACGAAGAGACTTTTTACAACTACTCCAAATCTCATATTAGGGAGAATAGAAATAAAATTATTAAAGCTAGAAAAGATGAATTAGCTGAAACAGTCTATGAAGCGGTTAGGAAAACTTTAGGAAGTACTATTGCAGAAAGTGTAGTAAGACAGCTTAAGGATAATTCTAGTGTCTCGACTGTTCAGCACTCTTCCCCGCTTGGGCATCCAGATTCTCTCAACACCATTCTACAAAACGCACTTCCATATTTTGATAGTAATAGGCCGGATTTAAAAAATGTAATCGTGATGGCATGTTCTGGAATTTCGTTTAACAACACTAAGTTCCCAAGGGGCCATATTTTCCATTCGTTTGAAGGTGAGAAACTCTACACAGACGACATCACTCTTTTTGGCCATACCGTGGACGCCCTACCAGTAATTCACCATGAACCATATGGCGCAGAAGGAATTAAAGAATGTCAAAATTGGCTTTTAGCATATGAGCGAGATGGAAAAATATCTAAAGAAACCAAACAAAAAATGAATTCCTTCGTAAACGAAATTTATAACACTCCACATCCTTTGTCAGCTGATGATTATTTAGAACAATTAACGATCACTAATTACTGGATTTTTAAAAAACTTTTCCAAAAATATAATAAATTTAGACCAAATCTTGTCTATTTATCTCAGGAAAAAATAACATTAGGCTTAATTAAGAATAATCATCTTAATAAAGATACTGTCATAAATAAAATCCTTTTTGATCCTAAATACCATGCTCTTTTGGATAAATATTTTGATGGAATTACAGGAGCTTTTAATAAAGAAATTGATTCGGGCACTTTCCTTTTCTGGGGACATCCTGTGGGTGGCTATAAAATTCAGCTAAAACTTGAGGGGAATAAATTAGTAGGAGAAAATAATTTTTCAGTAGAACTTACGCCTGAGGGAATAAAAAAAGCAATCGAAAATAAGCAGTTAATTCCAAGCATTATGCTTGTCTTTATAGTTTTGGCTTTTTACTATGGCCTTTTCTTAGGCGGTGGTAACGAACAGGTAAACAATCTAACTCTCATGAAAGACGCATGGGTAAAAATGCTTCAAGAGGTAAACGATCAGGAAAATATTGAAGCCGTAGAAAATCTTATAACTACAAATTATGTGATTCCAAGACCACTTCTAGCTTTTGCGGAAGGACCAGATGATTTAAGAATTCCCGTTACAGCTTTAGATTTAATTATTTATGGAGATCAGGGCGCAAACTTAGGAAAATTAATTAATTCTACAAAAAATGTAACGGTCGGAGAACTTTTAGAAAGAGCATTCCCCTCTTTTTATAGAGAGTATGCGGTTAATGACTCTGAATACGAGGAGTTATCCAAACTTTATGAGCGGGATGTAGAAAAATTTAGAGGACTTGACGCAAAAATCCCTCCCCTTTTCACTTTTTCTTAAAGACTAGTTAAGTATTTTTGTAAATCTTCTTTTTGTGAATTACTTAAAGTAGGACCTACTTCTTCCAGATATTCCTTAAACATATTTTCTGAAACTTTTTTTACAGATTCATTTAATTCTTCTCCTGAAAAATAATCTTTTAAGAGTGTTTCTAGTTTTTCAGGCTTACTAAGGCTTAATCTTTGCCTGAGCTGATCTAATTTATTCTGTGGTAATTTCTCAGCTAAATTATTTATGGATTTCTGAAGGATCAAACCTAAAAATTCGTTAGCAAATTTTTCCCTATCATCAGAGTATCCAATTATTTCTAAAACATTTAAAATTATTTCTTTTGGATTCATATTTATCTTCTTAATCTGTCTATCATTGTTGCGTTTAGCCCAACAGCACCTAAAGTTAATCCTGCTCCAACAGCACCAAAAATAATTTTATTTGTATTGCCCGTCGCAATACCTTCTCCCACTGCAGTGCCATAAACTCCCACAATACCAATACCAGCAATAGTTGATACTCTCGCAATATTTTTTAATATAAAATCGTTTGTCTTACGCGTAGGTGCTTCATGATTATCTCTTTCTGGCTGCACAAGTGACGGTTTCGACCCCTTTACTTTTTCAAGCTGTATTCTTCCTGGAATATAACCATCTGGTGCAAATGTCATTACTGGTTGATCAAGTGGAGATTCGAGCATAAATAGAATTTACTATAGATGGTAACTCCAGTCAAACTTAAACTATGCTTATTTGTTTTGTCCCATTTGAGATAAAACGCCTGCTGCCATACTAAAACCAGCTGCAACAGCTCCCAAAATTAGCCTATCCGCTCTCTCATAAAAAAGCCCATCAGCCATTACTAACCCACTTATTCCTGCTATAGTTTGCGCTGCATTAAATTTCCAATCTCTAATAATTTTCCCTGAAGATTCTGTTGAAGTAGCTTTACTAGACTGCGGCTCAGCCTGAGGCGCTACTTTCATTCCACGCGGTGCCCAATCTGAGTTTCTGGGAGAATCGGGATTAAATAAACCATCTGGCATAAACCTATAATAAATTTTAGTATGTTTGCTGTCAATTAACCTGAGAGGATTTCTTTTTTACAACCACCATAGTCCATGGGATTGGGAGTTTTCTTGTAACTAATTTTACTTCTCTAATTTTTACAAATTTTAAAAATGATCTATATGTCCAATGCTGAATGTGCTCTGGATGCGATCCAAGATGTAAAATATTTTGGAATCTCGCCATTCTCTGGATTGTAAAAAATGGTTCGTTTGGAACTGACATTAGAACATATTTACGACTTACTCTTAATAATTCTTTATATGCTTTTTTAGGATTTTCTAGATGTTCTAAAACCTCTGTGCAAACTACTAAGTCAAAAGAATTATCTTTATATGGAAGCTTGTAAATATCTCCTTTTTTTATTTCTAGTATTGGATAAAGTTTTTTTCCGAGTTCAATCGCTGCATCTTCGTACTCAATTCCCTCATGACTCTTCCCTATTTTTTCTTTTTTTAGCCTTGCTAAAGTAAATCCTTCCCCGCAGCCAACATCAAGAATAGTATCTATATTTAAAGGGCGTGTAGTTTTAACGACTGTATTTAAAAAATTATTTAAGAAAACTCTCCCAATAGGATTTTTAGTTGTATGCTTGTCAAAATTCGTAGTTTTTCCCATAGAGCAAAAGGAGATTATATATAAAAGGATATCAAAGTTAAAGGGTTAATTATGTAGGAAATTAAGTTTGGGGCTTACTAGCTGGAGGTATTTCTCCGGTTAGATCTTGACGAACTTCCCCCAAGCTTCTTGCTGGACTTTGTGCTGGAGCAAGTACTCGTGGCAAATCCGCAATTGAACTTACTCCTCGCAAAGCAACTGGCTGTTTTCTTTCAGACATTCTATCAGCGAAATCTGATTCCGCATCTGCTACTTCAAGAAGAAGACTACTTGTTAAAATTTCACCAGTGTATGGAAGACCATTTGCTTCATGTCCACTCCTATTTAAAAGATCTGCCATCTCATCTGGCGTAAAAACCATTGAAGGAACTCTATCATAAACATTACGAACTCCTTCGCGGCTTACATACTGGACTCTCCCAGACTCCCTGAATCTATGATGGCCATCTACTATCACAAGAGCCGACTCATCTGCGCTTTTAGGAACAAGGCATACAAGTATAGGATCTTTTCTAAGATAACCTTCAGGATCATGCTCTAAAGCTCTAATCACCCTAAGACTTTTACCTTGTGAGTATTCATCTCCTGTTTGTCTCCCAAAAATATTCCATCTTGGAATATCAATTCTAAGACCAACACCTTCTGGAACTTCCCTTACGACATCATCCGTTGGATAATGAATTCCAGATGGAGCAAGCCTGTCAACTTTTTTTTGAATTTTTGAAGGAACATTAACAACTATTTCTCCTGTCGATTCGGCCATATCTAAATAATATATTACTCCTATTTTTTGTCAATTTAAATAATTTTGAAATGATTAAAACATTATTGACTTCTTTTAAATTTGAGCTAATAATCAAATTAGTGATAAATAAAGAGAAATTGCCTCTTTTAGTTGGAATACTAATACCAATTGGTCTGGTGGTTTTAGTTTTCGCATACTCATTCATCCCTACTTTATTAGTCAAACCTCAATACGACTTCCTATACGCCAAACAGGACTATGATGATTCAAAAGTACAAGTTATATCTGGGAAATTAACAATAACTGAGAGCGAAAGAGATAGGTATGATTATTATGGAGAAGAGGATGAATATTCCGTAAGAAGCACACCAGATCCTGAAATTTACTACTACTCCGTTAAGGGAGCTACGAGTAAGAGAATCTCTACGGAAGAAGCATTGGACTACAAACTTCTTGGCGAATCCACTTCTCCTGACGGGTTTAGAGTGGGCAGAAATACATCGGGAGGTTCAGTTTTTCCATTTTATTTTTCGGATGAAGATGACGGATTTTATTTGTTAGGAAAAGGATTAAAGAAAAAAGTTGGTAGTGACTATTATTTGAAATTTGTCGGTTGGGTTGATAAATGAACAACTTAGAATTATCTACTTTTTTAAGTGATTTAGCGACATTAACAAAAGCTAATAAAATTTCTCAAGATCAAGTTGTAAAACTTATAAATGAAAAGCTGAACGCTAAAACTACTTCCCCAACAGTAGTAAATACACCGCAACCACAAAAAGCCGGGCTAAGATCAGAAATAAAATCTCAGCACATATTCTACGGTGTGGGTGCAATAGTAGTAATAATTGGAATCGTATTTTTAGTGGGACAGATCTGGAGCGATTTAAATGTATTTATTAAAGTAGCTATAACACTTGGTCCAGCGATCTCTGCATATTCCTTAGGTTACTACATGCATAAACATGTAAGTCGGGCTCTTGCATCTGCTTTCTTCATGATTTCAGCAGCAATATTCCCACTTGGTGTTGGTATGGTAATTAATGCTTTGGGATTTGTCGATTCGCTTGCTGCCGAAGGACTTTTATTAAATTTTGTGATACTTATGACAATCGCCACCGCATCCTACTACTCTCTAAAAGAAGATGTATTTATTCCTCTCTCGATTTCTTCAGCGACAGGAACTTATTTTACGGCTACATACATCTTATTTAGAAACATAACTGTCATAGATCATTTTGGAGAATATACCATGATTGCTCTTGGAATTTCTTATATCTTAATCGGATATTACCTTAGAGCTAAAAATATAATGTCAAATCTTTTATACTCAGCTGGTATTATTTTTATTCTCTCAATGATGATTTTACTCCAAGGTTTTAATGACATAAAACCAGAAAGTATTATTTGGACATTTATTCACACGATAACACTTGCTGTTTTCTTTTATTTAAGCATAAAACTACAAAGCAGACTTCTATTATTTATCTCAACACTTTTTACAATTATTCAAATATTAAAATTCACAGGTGAATTTTTTGCAGAAAGTATTGGCTGGACCGTGAGCTTAATAGTAGCAGGTTTAATTATAATCGGGATCGGATATCTCAGCTTTGAAGTTAATAAAAAATATATTAAATCCTCTTTAAAATCTACGACGACAAATCCTTAAGCTTCTTAAAATCTTTCTCAAATTCTAGCTTATATTTTCCTGGAAACCGTAATACCGCAGCTGGATGAAGAGTTAAAAAATATTTTATTCCATCTTTTTCTTCAATAATTTCCCCATGTTCTTTAACTACGAAAACTTTTTTCCCTAAAACTCCTTCTGCTGCCACTCGTCCGAGTAAAACAACTAACTTGGGCTTTATAATTTCAAATTGTTTCATCAAATGAATTCTCCCATGAGCAATATCCTCACTCGTTGGCGTTCCGCGATCCGGTAAATATTTTACAGGAGAGGTTATATAGACTTCAGACTCTTTCAAACCAATACCTGTGATCATAGATCGAAGTAATTTTCCAGATCTGCCAATAAAAGGACGCCCAACAATTGCTTCATTTTTCCCAGGCGCTTCTCCTATAAAAACTATTTCTGCCTCCAGTGACCCTTCCCCAACAACTGCTTTTCCACTTTTCTCCTGCTTGCAAACCTTACACTCCTCAATCTCTGAAGCAACCTTTTGCATTTCCGAAAGTTTATTCATGAGGCATTTTTTCAATAACTTCGTAAAGAACAATTCCTAGACTTACCATAACGTTTAAACTTATATTTACTCCATACATTGGGAGCTCAACTATTTCATCTGAAGCTTTTAAAACCTCTTCGTTAACTCCAGTTGTCTCATGACCCACTACTAAGGCAATTGGAAAATTGTACTCAACTTTATCATACGGAACACTTCTTTTATCGAGCTCTACAGATACAATCTGAATTCCTGGAACTTCTTTTCTAAGTTTTTCAATTGCGATTAGAGGGGTTTCTGCATATTCCCAATTCACCCACTCAGTCGTATTTATTGAAGCTTTTTTAATTCTAGTGTGAGGTGGGATTTCACTTTCTCCGCAAATAAATATTTTCTCTGCTGCTACGGCATCAGCCAATCTAAAAATTGCACCAATATTATAGGTGTCCAAAACATTATCTAAAACAATATAAATTGGATTTTTTTTAATCTTCGCAAACTGCTCAGGCGTCGGTTTAATAGTTCTTAATTCTTTTGCCTTTAATTTCATCTTCCTATTTTACTAAAATTAGCTACCCCAAACTAGAGGCTAACCAATACTTGATACTAATCTTAGCTTTACCTATAATCTAATCTACTAAAAATGTCGTCAGATGAACCTAACTTATCAAGAACTGCCTTAAGTCTAATTAATGTCTTTGAGGAAATCGAAAAAGAAAAAGATGATGATAAAATCGTCGTTAATCAATTAATCTCTAAAGTCGCCTCTTTCTACGAAAAGTTCAGAACCGCTATGGATTATGGCAGCGAGGAAACAATTCCCCGCCGTGCAATCGAGCGAATGCTTAAGAGAATGCTTTTCCTAGAGCCCGATTCTAAAAAATTAGCCCAGCATCTTTTACGTGAACTTGTTTGGGCGGGATACCTTCCAAATGCGACAGTCCCAGAATCAATAGTTAATGAACTAGCAAATTCAATTTCCCTGCATCTTAAATTAAAAGAAATAGTTTCGAAGAAAAAAATTATAAAAAGAGAGGAACTAAATGAATTTACTATTCAAATTCTGTCTTGCGAAATTCTCCAAACCTTAATTCCTTCAAAAGAAAAAACAGCAGTTGCAAATTTTATGTTTAAAAATTTAAAAGATACGGTGAAAATTACTGATGACTCAGAACAAACGCGCGATATTCAAGTTTTTATAGCTATAAGAAAAGTCTTCGGTGGAGATGACATAGCGCTTTTACGATTTAGACTTTTTAGAGAAATTTTTGGAAAATTAAACGATAGCAACTTAGAACAAGTCGCAGGGAATTTTGAAGGCGGATACAGAGAAATTAAAAAACAACTTACCTATCCTAAAAAAGAAAAAATCGCAAATCATATTAGGAAAAAGACTCCATCTTTTTCAATTCTTTTTGATGTTTTGAATCGTGAAAAAGGAAATATAAAAGAGATTGTAAATGATGAAAATGTTTTTAAAGATCTCGTATTTGAGACTTGTGATAATAAATATTCTTTAATTAGAAGTAAGGTCCAGACTGCGATAGTTCGAAGTTTTATTTTTATTTTATTTACCAAAGCCATACTCGCACTAGCTGTTGAGGGAACTTTTGAAAGTATTTTTCTAGGAGGAATTCAATGGACTTCAATTATTCTTAACACAGCACTTCCCCCTTTAATTATGGTAATTGTGGGACTAAGTATAAGAACGCCTTCTAAAGAAAACTCCGAAATTATTTTTAAAGATATTCAAAAACTTCTTTCAGAAGAAAATCCATCACTTAATCACAATCTAACAGTAAGCTTAAAAGAGACTAGTAAAAAAACAGTTTATGATTATGTTTTCTCCCTTCTCTGGTTCCTTTCAATTATTGGAACTTTCAGCGGAATTTGGTACATCTTAGGACTTCTAGATTTCAATATACTGAGTAAGGGAATTTTCATTTTCTTTATCGCTATAATTTCTTTTCTTTCTTATAGAATTTATCAAACAGCTCATATTTATACGGTCACAAAAAAACAAAGTATTTTTACGCCTTTCTTTGACTTCCTATTCATTCCAATAGTTAAAGTTGGAAGAAGTCTTACTGAAGGAATTTCTCAAATTAATTTTTTACTTTTAGTAATCGACTTTCTCATAGAGGCTCCATTTAAAGGAACAATCGGATTTTTTGAACAATGGTTTTTGTTTGCCGCTAATAAACGCGAGGAACTAGAGTAATTATTGCTCTACTGTAACAGTTGGGACTGGAGAAATCTTTTTTAATTCTTCCCTAGACTTTTTTGCTTCTTTTAGCTTCTGGGAAGCTTCTTTTGATTTTTTAAGAGCTGCTCTAGCTTCTTGAAGTTTTTTCTTTCGCTCTTCTAAAATCTTTTTTCTCTTTTCTCGCGCTTCCTTTTTCTTCTGAATCATTTCTTTTACTGCTGTTTTCTGAGCATCTACTTTTTCTTCCTGAAGAGCTTTTTTGGCTTCAATTTCTGCTTCAGTCTGTGCTCTTTTTTCTAATTTTTCTAATTTTTTATCGGCGTTTTCTGCTTGAGTCTCAATTCCTAAAACTGCCGTTTCTACCTCATCCTCCAAGTCTTCGTCAATTGCTCCTTCAAAATCCATAGGATTTAAATAATCCTCTACATTTACTTTCGCGATTAACAAAGACTCATTTGCTGATTCTAACTTAAGAGATAATTCTTCAGAAGATCCAGCTGAAGCAGCAGAAAGCACTTGTCTATTTAATCTAAGTGAATCATTTATGGATTTTGCAATTTTCGTAACATCTCGTCCTGCAAGCTCTGCTTCTTTTAGATCCGCTGCTAATTCTTTCGATTCTCTGGAGAGCTCATAAAGCGCGGTTGAAATTCCCCTATTACTTCCTCTTGCGTGCATTACCCTAAGCTCCGCCATTCTTTCACCTACTATTTGATTTCTAACTACTGCTCTTTTTTCTGGAGTAAGGGCCAGAACTAATTTTATTTCCTGATATAAATTATCTACAAAATAAAGCGGGCTGTCTGGAAGGATAAAGCCAGGTCCATTTGAGACAGCAGGAAATGTATTTTTATTTTGAGCAAGGGCAACAGGAGTAAAAGTTAAAAAAACAAAAACGAGCAAGGGAACAATTAACTTATTCATCTTACTAATTATTGATATAAATTTCCCCTTAAGTCAAGTTTTTCTATTGACAGGAAAATTTCTCCGGCTCATAATAATATACACTTATGACAGCGACCGGACATGCAGTAGTTGGAACAGTGATTGCCGTAGCAATCCCAAATCCCATCATAGGAATTCCCCTAGCGGTACTTTCCCATATAGCTTGTGACCTTTTCCCCCACTGGGATATTGGAACTAACAGAGATAAAAAACCAAATAACAGATTTGTTGTAGAAGCAGTTGGAGACGTAATTTTTAGTTACCTTATTTCAATTCTTCTAATTATTTTCCTGTTCCCCCAAACAGATATGACTTATGCTCTAGTCATGGTTTTTGCAGCTCAATTTCTGGATTGGGCTTCTGCTCCATTTGTATTTTTTAAGATTAAAAAACCAATCTTTTTTAATCTAGTCTATAGATTTCAAAAAACTTTTGACAACAGACTTGATAAACCTTGGGGAATAATCGGCCAAGTTAGTGTCTTAATAGTTCTTATTCTTTTAGCAACCCGCATCTAAAATGGAAAGTAAATCTAAAGAAAGATGGCACGGAGCTCATCACTATTCAAATAAAGTTCATTTCTTTTTAATTTTTGTATTATTTTTATTTGCTGCTACACTTTTTTGGACCTACGCAACACTCCATGATGAAAGTCTAAAATACGAAAATATTCGCGTCACATATGTAACTCCAACACCTGTGCCTGTTCAAGAAGGTGTCACATGCACCATGGATGCATTACTTTGTCCCGACGGAAGTTATGTAGGACGAAGCGGCCCAAATTGTGAATTCACCAAATGCCCTGGAAATTAATTGACATAAATCTCATATTTTGAAATACTCTACCTATGGACGAAAATAAACCAGCAGCTGCACCACTTGCTTCAGCACCAAGTCAAACTCCACCACCTGCACAATCTGCACCAGCTACTCCTCCCGCAGCTTCAACAACCCCTCCACCAACTGAAGATTCTCCATCTGGATCAACAGTCGTAAACCCAAAAAGTTCTGGTGGAATAAAATCAAAACTCCCAATAATATTAGTCGTTATTCTTTTATTAGTTATTCTCGTAGCAGGCGGCGTATTCTTCTGGAAAAATATGATGAGAGCAAATGAACCAGCTCCAACTATGGAAGAAACACCTATCGTTAAGGAAGTTACCGAAGCTCCCCTACCTACCTCTAGCCCATCCGCAGGACTTACCACTTATACAAATACTGTGAGCATGTGGGAAATGGATTACCCATCAGATAAAAAATTCAAGGCTGAAAAACATCTAGCTACTCAGGTCGGTCCAAATGGATTAGACGAAGCTGTTGTTTTCTCAATGTTAGGCCCTACTCAAACAGACGGCACAGAATTTCATGATGGAATTTCGTTTACAGTAGGTGTTAAGAAAAAAACAGCAGCCCAAACAGTGATGCAGCTTGCAGATGAAGATTCAAAACCCGACCCAGAAACAGCAACTAGAACTCCTTTAAAAGCAATCACAGTAAATGGTCTTGAAGGAGTTGAGACAACAGTTTCAGGACTTGGAACATTTAGATTTGTATATCTAGAATACCCAGGAAAAACTGACAGAGTATATTATTTAGCAATTTTCTCTGAAGGACCAGGCGCAAGCAATGCAGAATATGACACTATAACTGAAGCAATGCTTCAAAGTTTTTATTCAACTTCAGAATCTGAATAAGAATGGAAAATAATCCACCCAAAGATCAAATTCTCCCAAAACCTTTAACTGATCTCCCTCTTCCAGAAAAACAAATCCCTGCACATTTAGCCTCGCAAGGTCAAACTCTGCAAGGCCACGCCTTGCAGAATAAAACCAAATGGCTAATCCTCCTTCTTGTTCTAGTGGCTGTTACATTGATTGGATTTGCCGGAGGAAAATATTATTTAGATCAGCAAAAATTAAAAGCTATAAATGACTTCGAAAGCTGTGTGGCTTCAGGAAATCCTATCCAAGAATCATATCCAGCAACTTGCCGAACAACGGATGGCCGAAGCTTTACGCAAGTACTTTCTGAAGAAGAACAAAAGAAGCTTTTGCCTCCCGACCCTACAGCAGATTGGCAAACATATACAAATAATATTTATAATTTTAGCTTCAAATATCCTAGAGAGGGGAAAATTGAAGAGTTTCCACCTGATGCACCAGCACCTGCAGCCATCCTGAGAATTCCTAATACATCTTCAGACCTATTAGTTCATGTTTATGAAAATTTTAAAACCGTTAATGAGGCTATTAGTTACAAGTTAGATTCAGAAGAAAAAAATCAAATTTATCCCTCGAAATACTCAAGGACAAATTACAATAATGGTGTCATAAATGGCGAAAAATTGATTTCAGAAATTAACCCGAACACTATGCATAATTACATTGACGTATATTCACAATTTAATAATAAAATCTATCATTCTGAATTTAGATATGATGATTCTGAGGACAGAAAAAAAATGCTACTACTGGCTGATCAAATTCTTTCCACCTTTAAATTCACCAATCAGTCGATAAGTTGTACACCTAGACCATCTTGCCTAGATACTGAGCCGAGATGTATGATTGCTGAGACTGAAGACATGTGCCCACCGAGCCCAACACCTTCTATTTAATATGGAAAATCAAAATAATAATCAACTTAATTCTAATCCTAAAAATTTAAAAAAACTTTTAATTCCTATTTTTTTAATTATCATAATTGCGATTGGAGTTCTGGGATTTTTAATATTTAATAAAAATAAATCTTCAGATGATCCGCAGTTTATTGATGATAAGGAAAAAGAACAAATCGAGAGGCAGTCAATCCCTGGAGCAAGTGAGTTTGAAAAAGATGGAATTAGTTTTTCCCACCCTGCTGATTATAAAGTAAACGAGCTTGAAAAAAACTATTATGTAGTTTTTAAAGAAGGAAAAAGTATTCCAAGCGAGGCAGGAATAAATATTGATGTAAGAAGAACGGGAGTAAATAAAAGCTACGAACAAGCATTAAAAGCTGGACGGGAAAGCCTAACAGAGCAAGTCGAAAAAGAAATTCCAGGTGGAGTAAAAATGTTTGGGAAAATTAAAGAAGGATTGGGAGCAGGAATTCCTACTCTTTATGTCTATCTAAAGCATGGCGACGGCGCTATAAAAGTAGAACATTCAGGAGAAATCTTAAATGAAGCAGTATTTGACCAAGTCGTAAATAGCATTAAAATTAACTGATGGATAATAAAAATGATAATCATCCACTAAAAGCTGAGACGGTTCAGGAAGCTTCAAAACCAAACAATAACACCCCAAGCTCGTTTCCCACTCCAGCTCATCCAACTCCCCGATTTCTCTCAAGAAAAGGCGCAGTGATCGCACTCGGATTTATAGCTCTTTCATTTCTAGTAGCTTTTATAATTGGTGGATTGTCGCTCGCTAACTAAACCGTAGCTGCTTGAGGTTCTGATTTTTTCTTTATATCTTCCAATTTCCATGCAGCGAAGTCACAATTAGGATAATTGCCACAACCATAAAATCTTCTGCCTTTTTTTGTTTTCTTAATTACAATTTTCCCGCCGTCTTTTGGACAAAGAATATCTGTTTCCTGAGTAAAAGGCGCTGTATATTTACAATCTGGGAATCTGGAACATGATAAAAATTTTCCAAAACGGCCTGATCTCACTACAACATCCCCTTCTTTACATGTCGGACACTTTTCCCCAGTTCCTTCAGTCTCGATTTTAACTCTCTTAGCATCCTTAACTAAACCCAAACTTTTTTCAAATGGTTCATAAAACTCTTTCATTACAGGTACCCATTTTTTTTCTCCATTTGCGATTAAATCTAGCTCGTCTTCCATATTTGCAGTAAATGGAATATCGTCCACCGTCGAAAAATTCTCTACCAAAAAGTCATTTACTGCTTCCCCAACAGGATTTGGTTTAAATCTGCTTTCCTCGCGCTCTATATAACCGCGCGCTTCAATAGTTGAAATAATTGTCGCATAAGTTGAAGGACGCCCAATTCCTTTTTCCTCAAGAGTTTTAATAATCGAAGCATCATTATATCTAGGAGGAGGTAAAGTTTCATGAAATTCTGACGCTGAATTTACATAGGTCAAACTCTCACCAGCAACAAATTCCGGTAGTCTTTTATCCTCAAGAGCCGCAGGATTAATTTTTAAGAATCCTTCAAACACTAAGACAGAACCATTTGCTTTAAGTGTATAAGCGCCTTTTCCTGCGTCAACCATTACAACAGTTGACTCTGTAATAGCATCTGCCATTTGAGTAGCTAGTGCTCTCCTCCAAATTAATTCATAAAGCTTCCCAAATTGTGGTCCTAAATTACCAGAAACTTCAGCCCCCGTAACCTGAATTTTAGAAGGGCGAATTGCCTCATGAGCTTCCTGAGCATTCTTAGAATTATTTTTATAAAATCTAGGTTTTTCAGATAAGTATTTTTCTCCAAACTGAGATTTTACATATTCACTCATTTGTTTTTTAGCTGCATCTCCGATAGAGACAGAGTCAGTTCTGTGATATGTAATATACCCTTCTTCATATAATTTCTGCGCAACACTCATAGTGCGTTTTCCAGAAAGACCCATTCGACGCGCTCCATCTTGCTGTAAAGTAGAAGTAGTATATGGAGGAGGCGGAGTTCTTCTCATCTGCTTATTTGTAACATCCTTTACGATAAATCCCATCCCCTTCAATTCAGCTTCAATATTTTTAGACTTTTCTTCTGAATCAATTACAGTTTTTACAAATTTATATTCTCCGTCATAAAGCTCAAGTTTTTGAGATACCTCAATTCTTTTTTCACCAATCTCAATTAGCTCAAATGGAGTCTCGTTGCTTCCCTTTTTAAGATTTACAGCAATTGTGTAATATGGTTCTTTCCCAAATTTCTTGATCTCTCTTTCTCTCTCAACTATTAAACGAAGAGCAACCGACTGAACACGACCCGCTGACAAACCACGACGCACTTTACTCCATAATAATGGCGATAATTTATAACCTACTAATCTATCTAAGATTCTGCGCGCTGTCTGTGCGTCCACTAAATCTTTATTAATTTTTTTAGGATTTGCTAATGCCTCAGCAATCGCTTCTTTTGTAATTTCATGAAACACAATTCTTTCAGCATCGGCTTTCCCAATGTTATTTGCGATATGATATGCGATTGCTTCTCCTTCTCGATCCAAATCAGTTGCGAGAATTACGCGAGTAGCATTTTTAGAAGCGCGTTTTAATTGATCCAAAGTCTTTTTCTTTTCTGCCATTAGTTCATACTGGGGTTCAAAATCTTTCTCTACATCTACTCCTAGAGTAGACTTAGGAAGATCATAAATATGACCCATTGAAGCTATAACTTCATAATCTGCGCCCAAAAAACGCCCGATTGTTCTGGCTTTTGTAGGCGATTCGACGATAACTAAGTTTTTCATAATATTACAGTGTAGTTTAAATCATACCATCCCTGTCAAGTAAAAGTGATTGACAGGTTACAAATCTTTTGAAATACTACGCGTCAAGAATATGGATAAATCTTTAATTAAAAAAATATTAATTTTCGTAGGAATTGTTGTGGTATTTGGATTATTTCAAATATTAACTCAACCAAAAATTCCAAACCAATCTCAGAATAAAAACACAAAAATTATTACAGAAAACAGAATAAATAGTGTGTCTGAATTTCCAACACCTACTCCAGATCCAACTACAAACTACTGGAAAGAAATAAAAAGTGAAAAATTTGGTTTTTCTTTCAGACAACCCAATCATTTAATAAATCCTGAAATTTTTGACTACACAAAAGACAATAGATCTGATAATTTAATTGCATCTACTAGATCGTGCACTCATGTAAATTACTGTTTATTCTCCGTAGATGTTTCTAATGGCACTCCTGAAGAATCTCTTGATCAGATAAAATTAAAGTGGGCATACAACTATTACAATGTTATCCAATCTCAGGATAAGATTATTAGTGATTTTGGAGTTCCAGGAATAAAGCTGACAGTTGAATATCCAAAACAAGAAGCACATCCCTATATGTACTACATATTTAATAAAAATAACAAAACCTATACTCTAGAAGTCTACGGACATGAAGAATTTGCAAATAAAATCTATACCACTTTTAGAATAAACTGATTACTGAATAATTTCCCCCTAAGTTTTTAATTAATCCTTTAATTTCCATCATAGATAAAATAGTTCCTACTTTTGAAGAATCCAATTTTAAACGCCTGACTATCTCATCAAACTGCAAGCTCTCATTTTCAACAAGTTCAATTATTTTCTTTTCTTCGTTAGTTAAACCTGCAAATGTTTTTTTGTTCTTAGGAAGTTCTGATGGCTTGATTCCCAATTCTTTTATTATGTCTTCTGGGCCTACCACTAACTTTGCTCCTTTTTCAATTAGGCGAAGTGGTGCTGCGGACAAACTTGAAGTAATGGGACCTGGAACAGCGAAAACTTTCCTACCAAATTCGAGGCCAAAATTTGCGGTGATCAAACTTCCGGAATCTGAAGCACCCTCTGTAACTAAAATACCATCTGACAAACCTGCCACAATCCGATTTCTAGCGGGAAAGCTTCCTACACTTGGCTCCTGTCCAGGCGGATATTCAGAAATTATCGCTCCATTCCCTCCTAAAATTCTGTCATAAATTTTTTGGTTTTCGCGAGGGAAACAAATATCTACTCCGTTTCCAAGTACTGCAATTGTGATTCCGTGAGAGTCCAAACTTGCAGTGTGAGCGACACCATCCACTCCAATCGCAAGCCCTGAAACGATGATCAAACCCTGAGATGCCAGTTCAGAAGCAAACATTTCAGTAATACTTCTTCCATAATTCGTGATCTTTCTAGTACCTACCACTGCTAATAATTTTTGCTCAAGATTAAAGTCTACTTTCCCTTTTGAGTACAAAACTATTGGAGGGTTTTTTATTTTTTTCAGACGCGTTGGGTATTCTTTTTCATGCAGGCAAACAAAATTGATTTTTTGCTTAACCAAACCTTCTTCATATTTTTCAATATCAAATTCTTTTCTGAAAGTTTCAAATTTAGAAATCAAACTTTTCCCGGCAACCTCCCCAAACTCTTTAGGATCAGATTTCCATGCTAATTCCGCCGAACCAAAATATTTTAATAATTTCTCAAACTTAATAGGACCTACTCCCGGAAAATTAGAAAATCCTAAATAAAATTTCCCTTCGTTTGACATTCCTATTCTCAATGTATAAAATGCGGAGCCTTATGACAATATCAAAGAAAATTTTAATAATTTTTCTTTTTGCGGTTTTCTCAGTAGGCTTTGGAATATCTGCCACTAAGGCAAATTCTCAAAGTACACCAGAGCTAGAACCAGAGCCATATTCATATACTAGCGAGAACCCTGAAGATGAACTTAGCTATGAACCAGTACTTGAACCAATGGAGCCTCAAGCGTCAAACAACCCTACGGCAATAGAAAACCAAAATCCCGGAAGCGATAACTGGATTTTAAATAAAAATGGATTTAAATCTTCAGATGACTCAAATAACCAAATAAAAGGTTACGCGAACAAGACTAGTGTAAATAAAGGAAATTCAATCGATTTTAAAGTAACTGTTAACCCAGCTCAGAATTTTAGAATGGAAATCTACAGAATCGGCTGGTATCAAGGTCTGGGAGGCAGACTCATGAAATCCGTTGGGCCAATTTCCGGCATAAAACAATCAGGATGCCCAATGGATTCTAAGGGTATGGTCGAGTGCAAATGGACAACTTCATACACATTAAACGTTCCCGATGATTGGGTAAGCGGCGCATATCTTGTTAAGTTAATGAATAATAGAGGCTATTCAAATTGGATAAACTTTACACTGAGAGAAGACGAAAGGCACTCAGATATTTTATTTCAAAACTCAGTAAACACCTGGCAAGCATATAATAGTTGGGGCGGAAGAAGTTTTTATACGAGCCCTGCTGCAGTAAAAATTTCATTCGATAGACCTTATGTAAAGTCAGGGTCAAGACTCACCAGCTGGGAACTTAACATGATTCATTTCTTAGAAAAAAATGGATATGATGTGACCTACAATACAAATGTTGACACTGACACGAGTCCCGGAAAATTACTAAATCACAAAGCATTCTTGTCCGTAGGACATGATGAATACTGGACATGGGAAATGCGGGATTCTGTAGAAAATGCTATAAAAAATGGAACAAATGTAGCCTTTTTTGGAGGAAATGATGCATATTGGCAAGTAAGATATGAAAAATCTTCAACTGGGGCTGCGAACCGAGTACTTGTAGGATACAAATATAAATACCAGAGTGATCCATATTACTCTTCAAAGGACCCTGAAAAAAGAAAAAGGACAACCGGACAATTCAGATATTCCGTAAGTGGCCGACCAGAACAAAAAATGATTGGAACTATGTACGGAAGAAATCTTGGAACTCATGATAATAATCTTCCCTGGACTGTTCAGAATGAAAATCACTGGGTATATGCCGGAACAGATCTAAAAAACGGAGATAAAATTCCAAATGTTTATGGATATGAATATAACACTATTTATTCTGGCTATCCGAAAGCAAATGGCGGCACCTATACTGTTCTTTCAAAAACCAATAGCTCTCCAGACGCATACTCTACTATTTATAAAGCACCAAGCGGCGCATTTGTTTTCTCTGCAGGTACTACTGACTGGACTTGGTTACTTGATAAAAGAAAAACTTATAATTTTATAAACCCTAAAGCTCAACAAATCACAAAAAATATTTTAAATAAATTTATTGGATTTACGCCAACTCCTACCCTAACTCCAGCTCAAACTTTAACTCCAAGCCCAACTCTTACCCCAACACAAACCCCGAATCCCATCCTAACTCCTTAGATTATTTACTAAAAAATTCCTCTAAAACTTCTTTTGCGATTGGGGCGGCTTCATTAGATCCCTCTCCTGATTCTTCATTAAGAACTGTTACTACGATTTGTGGATCATAAGCAGGAGCAAAAAGAGTTATCCAAGCATGAGGTAGAGTTTTTTCTCCACCGTGCTGCGCGGTTCCTGTTTTACATGCAACAGTTATTTGGCGCATATCAGCTGAGCCGGTCGCGACCTTTAAAATATTTTTGCCATCAATTTTAAGATCTGCATTTTTAACTTTAAAATCGAATAAAGGATATGCGACTCCAGATGGCGCACATGAAGCAATCATTCCTTCCCTTATCGGATCTATTGTTTTTTTAGAAATAAATTTTTCATTAATTTTCTTATTCCCTAAATCTTTTAAGATATGCGGACGATATAACGAACCACCTGCAGCGATAGCCTGAGTCCAGGAATTTACAGAAAGAGGAGTTGAGAGTAAATAACCCTGACCGATTCCATAATGATAAGTATCTCCCAAATACCACGGCTCTCCAATATTTTCTTTTTTCCAAGCATCAGTTGGAACTAATCCTGAAATCTCGCCTCCCAAATCAATGCCGAGAACTTTATCAATTCCAAACTCCCGAGCCATATTAGAAAGCTTAACGTGTCCTATTTTTTCCGCTAATTTATAAAAGAAAATGTCGTTTGACCTTGCAATTCCCTTAACCACATTCACATCCCCATCCGTTCTTCCGTAATTAGTAAAATACCAATTAGCAAACGAGAATTCTCCAATTTTTACAATTCCTGTATCTTTTACAGAATAATTTATGTCAATTGTATTATCTTCTAAGCCTGCTGCTGCTGTGATTAATTTAAAAGTAGAACCTGGCGGATAAAGTCCAGATATTGCGCGGTTTAAAAATGGCTGAGTTGTAGAATCCATCAAAACCTCAGTAACATTTTTATAGGTGCTCGCTCCGGAAACCTTATAATCCTTTCCTTGTGTAAAAAGATTTGGATCAAATGAAGGCTTAGAAACTAAAGCCAATACTTGCCCATCCGGAGTTGTAGCAATCACCGCTCCTCTTTTAGCTTTGCTCATGGCGTTATATGCTCTTTTTTGTAGATCGCGATCAATAGTTAAAGTTATATTTCTCCCAGGAATCGGATCTGTTTCACCAAGTTTTCTGACAACTTGTCCCTGACTGTCAATTTCCGCAAGTTGTTTTCCGTCCATTCCTTTTAAGAAGCTTTCATATTCCCTTTCAATTCCATTTTTTCCAACTACATCTCCTGATTTATACCCTGCGTATTTACTTGTCCCAAGCTCATACTCAGAAACTTGACCCAAATATCCCAAAACATGAGCCATTGAATCTTTTTCCGGATAAAGCCTGAGCGAGTCAATTTCCAGATTTTTTTCACCTTTTGCGATTAGATCAATTGCCTCATCCTGACCGATTAGTTTTGTTTTTCCATCAGTTACCTGTCTAAATCCAGGAACATTAAAAACCAGTGGTTTTCCATTTCTATCAAAAATTACCCCACGAGGTGCGTGAATAACTATGGTTTTTATGCGATTTGTGTCAGAAAGAGTTCTGTAATAACTTCCCTGAACCACCTGAACAAAAAAAAGCCTGAAAATCACAATTGAAATTGCGACGATTAAGATTACGGGAATTAAATAAAATCTTGCTTCCCTAGGAGAACCGTGGTCGTGGTAATTTCCCCGTCTTTTTATTTTTTCTGTCGATATGAATTCGCCAAAAATTGGGCTGATTTTTTTGTCCATAATTAAACATACTTGGGAGCTTTTTTAATTGTTTTTTTGAAAATAAAAAATGACATAAACATTATAAAAGTCGCGAGCATCGCCTGCGGAATTAGGTTACTAGAACTTGTTAAGAATAAATAAATAACGGACCCTGAAAAAGAAGAAATAGTAATAAAACTTAATGACTCAATTTCAAACTTTTTTTGATAAAGAAATATTAACATTACAAATAATACAAAAAATGCACTCGTAAGTCCAATTGTCCCAAGAGTTAAAATATCTAATAATAAACCTGATAAAAATGCGAGATAAAAAACATCATTATTCTTAAAAATAACTGCAGTAAAAATAATAATTAAAAGAGTAAGAGGAACTGTAATAATAGTCGACTCCAAAAAAATTGAAATTAAGAGTAAAAGGGCAATTAAATTCATCTTAATATAAAAACTGTTTTTAAATTTGTAAAATCCACAAAACTTTTAACTTTTGCTTTTTGAAATAAATCACTAGATTTTTTTTCTACACTTATAATTTTCCCAACAATTAAATCCGGCGCATATCCAACTCCGTTTTCATTTTTATCTCCTTTTGTTAAAACTAAATCATCTTTTTTTATTGTTAAAGTAAGCAGAACATTTTCAAAATTCATCTCATCCCCCTGGCCCTTTACTACACCAGTCGCTTCAGCTCCATCCAAAGAAGCCACTTTTGCAGTAAACGAAGAATTTTTATTATTAAGAAGCTCTACTTTAGAAAAATCTGGTTTTGCATCAATTACTTTTCCTATCAGATAATTTTCTATAACTATAGTACTTCCATTCTTAACTCCAGAATTCAGACCTTTATCTAAAATCAAATATTCAGGTAAACTTTTTCCAGGGATAAATCCGGGAAAACCTACCACTCTTGCGGGTAATAAATCCAAACTTTTAGCCTCAGATTTTGCAAACTGATCCTTAAGTGCTTCATTTTCCAATATCAAATTTTGCCTATCAGATAACTCCTTTTTTAGTTTTGCATTTTCTGAATTTAAATCTCTTATGTTTTTGTTTTGGTAACCGAAAATATTTAACGCTCCGGATTTAACAGGTGCTGCTCCTCTGTTTGCAATTGAAACAAACCCATCAAGTATTCCAAATTTTCCAATAAAAATAAGAAGTAGACTTATCGTAAAAAAAACCAAAAAAAATGGAACAAATGAATTTCTTTTCTGCATGATTATTTGAGTCCGCCGATTACCTTTACTCGATTTAATAATTCTTCATCTTCTAAAACTTTTCCTGTCCCTCTAACTACAGTTGTAAGTGGATCTTCACTTTTTATAACCGGGATATGTGTGCGATCAACAATTAATTTATCTAATCCGTATAGCATAGATCCACCTCCAGTAAGTAAAATCCCATTTTCTAAAATATCAGCAGTAAGTTCTGGTGGCGCTTCTTCTAAAACATCAGCGACAGATTCAACTATTTTTGAAATTATCGGAGCTAACGCTTCTCTAACTTCCACCTCTGTAACGCGAAGACTTTTTGGAAGTCCAGTTTCTAAATCTCTGCCTCTAACTATTGCTGCCCTATTTTCTTCTTTCTCTTTTTCCTCTTCATCGTCCTTCTTTTTTCTCTTTGGTCTCTCATAAGCGCTGCCTAATTTTATTTTTAATTCTTCAACTGTTTTTTCCCCTAATAACAAACCATGCCTAAGACGAATGTAATGAGTAATCGCTGCGTCCATATCATCTCCTGCAGTTTTTAAAGATCTAGACACCACAATTCCCCCAAGGGAAATCACAGCAATTTCCGTAGTTCCTCCACCAATATCTACTACCATTTTCCCAGTTGGTGCGAAAACAGAAATTCCCTCTCCGATTGCTGCGGCCATTGGTTCTTCTATAAGAAATGCTTCGCGTGCTCCTGCAGAAAGTGCCGCTTCCCAAACAGCTCGACGCTGAACTTCAGTTACCGCTGAAGGAATTCCTATTACGACTCGCGGTCTTGAAAAAGCTAACGGGAGAGAACTACCAGAACTATGAACATCATGAACAAATCTACTTATCATGGCACTTGTTGCATCAAAATCAGAAATCACTCCGCTTCTAAGTGGTTTTATGGTAACTATCAACTCAGGAGTTTTACCTAACATTTTCTTAGCTTCACTACCAAGCGCTATTAATTTTTTTGTTTTTTTATGAATTGCGATGATTGAAGGCTCTCTAATTACTATTCCTTTTCCTCTTACCCAAACAAGCGTATTTGCAGTTCCCAGATCAATTCCAATATCGTGACTAAATAAGCTAAAAAGATTTCTTAACATAAAAAAACAATCTCAACGTGTGGCTGAGGATTGAAATCCATTCTAGCACCTTGAGGTTATTTTGCAATACGATTTACCATAAATTTAATATTGTTTCTAGGAAAAATGCCTGATACAATTGTGTTTGTGAAATTTGTAGGCTACGCTTCTAGAGGAATTGAATTTTTATTTTACTCTCTTTTTCTTCTTATTCCCTTAGTGTTCGCAGGAAATACATCGGAACTTTTTGAATTTTCTAAAATGTGGCTCACTTTTGGAATCGCTATTTCCATTGGCTTTCTATGGTTTTCAAAGATGATTCTTCTTAAAAAAGTGATCTTTAAAAGAACACTTTTCGATATTCCAATCCTTTTAATTCTATTCTCGCACCTAGTCTCTACTCTAGTTTCTATGGACCCTCACATTTCTCTTTGGGGATATTATTCCCGCTGGAACGGGGGCCTTCTTTCCATGATTACGTATGCCTTCTTTTTCTGGGCATTTGTTAGCAATTTTAATCACGATCCAGAAGAAAACCCTACAACTAATCACTTATCCAGAAAGAGTTTTTTTGATATCAAGCCAGATGCATTAAGAGTTATTAGTAATTCGCTTTTAGTAAGTCTTATCTCTGGACTAATTGTAGTCTTGTGGGCAATTCCCTCTCATTTTGGCTATGATCCGACGTGTTATGTTTTTAGAGGAACACTTGATACCACTTGCTGGACTGCAGATTTCCAACCCACAGTTAGAATATTTGGTCCACTCGGCCAGCCCGCTTGGCTAGCAGCATATCTAGGTATTCTGCTTCCAATCGCCGGAGCATTTGCATTAAGAGAACTTAGAAAAACAAAAGCGAAAATTAATCCAAAATTTTTGGGCTACTCAGGACTTTTTATACTATTTTATATAGCGCTTCTTTACTCAGGATCCCGCGGAGGAATAATTGGCGTATTCGTTTCGCTTCTTTTCATGTTAATTTCTTATATTTACTTCAACAGACACGACCTGAGTTTCTTAAAAAATAAATTCATTCCAATTCTTATCGGAGCCCTAATACTAGTTACTCCATTTGCAGGAATTGATTTACCAAACGGAACTAAAATTACATATGATGTTTTACTTAGACAATTTAAAAAAGATGCTCCAGCAGTGGATACTAATGTTCCCGTAACACAAGAGGATGGAAAAGCTGTAACAAACTCAGTTGAGGAAAATCCAAATCCTGCGATTCCATTAGGAGGCTCTTCCTCCGCTGAAATTCGCTCGATCGTGTGGAAGGGTGGAATTGCTGCATGGAAAGCAAATCCTATCTTTGGAACTGGAGTAGAAACTTATGCTTTTGCTTATTACAAACACAGGCCAGAAGAACACAACAGAGTTTCTGAATGGAACTTTTTATACAACAAAGCACACAATGAATATATAAATTATCTAGTTACGACTGGCGCTTTTGGATTCCTTTCCTATGCTGCATTTATTATTTTATTTTTCGCGGCAGCTGTCCTAAGCCTATTCAATAAAAAAGTTAAAACTATTCCATATGTTGGAAATTTTTCTGCATCTACAAAGTGGGATAACAAAGATCCTATGCTTCTCGCTCTAGTCGCTTCAATTATTTCCATGTTAATTGTAAATTTCTTCGGTTTTTCAGTTGTCATCACAAATATTTATTTATTCCTAATCCCAGCATTTATTCTTTTCTTAATAAATCTAGCTCCAAACATTAAAGAACCGCCTCTTCCAAAAATCCCTTATGTCTCATATGCACAATGGGGTGGAATTTTAGGACTCGGCGCCCTCGGGGTATTTTTAATTTTTATGCTTATCAGATTCTGGGTGGCTGATACTAGATATGCGCTTGGATTTAACTATAATCAAGCTGGAGATTTTCAAACCGCTTATCCTCTACTTCAATCAGCAATAAAGACTCGCAAGGAACCTGTTTTCTTTAATGAAGTTGCTATAAATGACGCCAATCTAGCTGCAACCCTTGCAACACAAGCAGGAAGTGAATCAGCCCAGGTTATTCAGCAGCTTGCGACAGAGTCCCTTGCTACTTCTGAGAAATTAGTTAAAGATCATCCAAATAATGTAGTTTTCTGGAAAACTAGAGTTAGAGTTCTTTATACTTTGGCTCGCCTAGATCCAACTTTCTATCCACAAGCATTAGCGGCTATTCAACAAACAGCTCTTCTTGCTCCAACTGACGCAAGTATTCTTTATAACTTAGGAGTTTTATACGGACAGAATGGTGATTCTAAAAAAGCAGTTGAAGTATTAGAGCAAACAGTTAAATATAGACCCCAGTACTCTGAGGCTCATTTCGCCCTCGGACTTTTCTATCATGATTTAGGAGTTGACCAAAATGGAGCGGTAAAAGACGAAACATATCGTCAAAAAGCGATTGCAGAAATGGATTATATTCTAAAAAATATTAATCCAAATGATCCTCAAGCTAAAGCTTACTTCGACGAATGGCAAAAATAAATATAATCTAGCTCTGCGTTATGCTATAATTTCCAGAACCGGTTTTTAGAAATATGGCACAAATTGTATCCGCACCACATCCAGTTTTAAGTAAAGTTGCTACAGAATATGTCTTTGAGAAAAATGACAAATTTTTGCCTGCGATTTTAAAAGAGATGGAAAAAGCGCTTCTGGAAGCTTCTGACCCTAAAGGCGTCGGACTTGCTGCTCCCCAGATCGGGCGAGGAATTTCAATGTTCATAACCAAACCATCAGACGCTGCAGATATTTCTGTTTTCATAAATCCTAAGATCGTAAAATCAGATCCTATTCCCGACGACAATCCAGAAGATGATAAAAAGGCTAAAAAATTAGAAGGCTGTCTCTCACTCCCAAGCATTTGGGGCGTAGTTAAAAGATCCCCAGCAGTTACTCTTTCCTACTATGATCATTTAGGAAGAAAGAAAACTAAAAGATTCACAGGTTTTATGGCCACAATTGTTCAACATGAAGTCGATCATTTAAATGGAATTCTTTTTCCAAAAAGAGTCTTGGAGCAAAAAGGCGCACTGTATAAATCCAGTAAAGATAAAAAGGGTGAGGACGAATTCGAAGAAATCTCAGTATGAAAATTGTATTTTTTGGCTCCCGTCATATTCACAGCATTCTTAGAGAGCTGGATGAAAGCTTTGATTTAGAATTAGTAGTTACAACCGATAAAGGAATCGTAGACCATGCGAAAGCTGAAGGTTTTCCTTTTGCTCAAGTTTTAAAGATTGACTCCAATTTAATTAAAGCCATTAAAGATCTAGAACCAGATCTCGGAGTAGTTGCAGATTTCGGACTTATTATTCCCCAGGAACTCATGGACATTTTTCCTCACGGTATCCTAAACGTTCACCCTTCACTTCTACCTTTATATCGAGGCCCTACTCCAGTTCAGACCGCACTTTTAAATGGCGATTCAGTAACAGGAATTTCGATTATAAAAATTGATGAGGAGCTTGATCACGGTCCGATAATTTATCAGGAAGAATATGATATAAAACCCGGTGACTTTACAGAAAAATTACTGAACAACCTATTCACCAGAGCAGCTGAAATTCTACCGGATTTAATTACAGAATTTGTGGATGGAAAATTAAACTTAGAAGTCCAAAATGATGATAAAGCGACATATACAGAGATCCTAAAAAAAGAAGATGGATATATAGACATAGATAATCCGCCTGAAAAAAGAAAACTTGAAAGACTTATTAACGCGCTGAGTCCTTGGCCAGGTGTTTGGACTAAGTACAAACTTACAAATAAAGAATTAATAATTAAACTTCATCCTATGAATTTTATTCATGTCGAGGGAAAAAAACCGATGAGCTATAAAGATTTTAAAAATGGATACGAAAAAGGCGGAGAATTCTTAAAAAAACTTAACTTAGGCTAAGCCTGCTGCGACTGGAGCTACACTGGAGATTTCCTTTTCTTTTAAAGCTGCTGCGATTTTCTTAGATCTCGTATCTTTTCCACTAACTAGTCTTATGCATTTTGTACAAAGCCTAACTCTCATAGAAGTCCCATCCACAACTATTCTTGCTGGATGAAGATTTGGTCTGAAAACTTTTCGAGTTCTATTTTTTGCGTGAGAAACATTATGGCCTACCATATTTCCTTTTCCGCAGTTGTAACATTTGTATCCGCTACTCATAGGCATATATTATAGCTGAAGGTCTGTTATTTTTCAATCCATAATGATCAATGGATCATGATTTCAAAACTTATCGGGAGTTTTTGATTCTTTTTGCGGAAAAAAGAATAAGAAAAATTTTATTTTAAAAATCTGGTAAAATGGTTTTTATGAACATAGAACTAGCTTTAATCTCACTCGCGGTTTTGATCCCATCAGTCATTCTTCATGAAGTTGCTCACGGATTTGTAGCCGATAAATTAGGAGATCCTACGGCTAGATTACTCAAGCGATTAACATTAAATCCTATTCCACACATCGATCCCCTGATGTCTATTCTTCTTCCTCTACTATTAGTAATCTCAGGCTCCCCTGTCATTTTCGGAGCGGCTAAGCCAGTGCCAGTTGATCCATTTAATTTTAAAGAGCCTAGAAAAGATATGGCATTAGTTTCTCTCGCAGGACCTGGAACCAATTTTCTTATCGCTGCAGTCGCCGCTCTAATTTCTCACGTTCTTTTCCCTGGAGCTTCCATCTTTGAAGTTCTGACTTCAAGTCTTTTAGGATTGGTCCTAGGACTGACAATAACAATTAATGTAAGCCTCGCGATCTTTAATCTTTTACCAATTCCACCTCTTGATGGATCTAAAATTTTTGCACTTTTCCTTCCAGAAGATTTATCACGCTCTTATCTATCGCTTGGAAGTGTAGGATTTTTCTTAATTTTCGCACTTATGCTTTTCCCAATCGGAGGATTTTCACTAGGAAATATAATCGGTGGTCTTAGTGACTCCGCCCTCAAACTCCTCGGCTTCTAGAATTTCAACCCTAATTCAACACGAACCCATACCATTTAAATATTTTGATAAATTAATGTTTGACCGAATAATTTTACTTATTGCATCATATATCGATATATCGATATATGAGACACTAACGCCTAATGTTTGGTTCTTTTGAGGGGATTAATTTCCGGTGTATTTAAAAGACTTCGCAATCAGATCCAATTCATCAAACAAAGCTTCTTCTGTTGTCGAAATTTTAAAAACAGAATTTTCCACAAAGATAAAATAAATATTTTCTTGCCCATTCTCAATATCAGAATTTGTTAATTTTCTTAAAACAGCTTCATAATTGTCAATCATAACGAGATCTTCAGAAAAATTTAAGCTAGTATTCCGATCAAATTCATCGAGATATTCTCTTAAATTATTAAATTGTGTTCCATTTCGAGCTATATATATCTCTCCCCATTCAGAACTAATAACTATCATGCTTGATTCATCTAAGGCTTTAAAATTTCCTGGTAAATCTACTGTAAATTTAAGATATTTTGATTCAAAAGCTTTTGTCGATTGTGACTGACTTTGATTTAATAATCCATTTAATATTTCTGGCTTAAAGTAAGCTGTAGCTCCAACTAACAAAAGGGCTACAATTATCGAAACCAGAATAAGTTTTTTTTGATTTTTTTTCAGCTTCATTATTAGTAACTATATTTTAGCGTAGCGCTTTCAGTTCTCAGTTTCAATAGTCTGATCCCAGGTAATTCTTCTTTCACAAATTGTCTGTTTTTTGAGTCATAGTTATAAATCAAAGTTTTATTTGTTTTTGAATTATAAAATATACCAACTAAATTCTTGTCTTTCATGCTAAATAATTCTGCTATTGAAATTAATTGTCCAGTCTTAAGATTACGAATCGGAGATATCGTGAAATTATTTTTATTAAAGGTTATTACGGGATTAAGATTATATTGAAAATTTAAAACATTAATGTAGGACAAAAGCGAACTATTATATATTTTTACTATTGCAATTAATTCGTTTCCTGCTTTATCTCTTGCTGCCACTTTCTTATTACTTCCCAAATTAGCCACATTAACAACCGCTGACTCGCTTCCATCCTTACCCATAAAAGTTATGTCCCGTGAATTGACAGAATATTCAAATTCTATTTCAGGCGGAGTTTTATCAATAAAAAATGAAACAGTTTTAGGGTCTTCAATATTTTCATCGTTATCTACTGAATAAAATTCTATCTCATGTTTACCCTGAGACGAAAATTCGATCGGAGAAACATACTTCTCCCAATCCCCACCATCTTTTCTAAATAAAACATAGCTAACGCCAAGTCCATCTAAATTGTCTGTTGCAACTAGACTAACTGAAACATTCGAACGATAAAACCCTTCTTCACCCCTACTGCCTGAGATAATCGCTGAAGTAATCGCAGGAATTATATCTTTTCTTTCAGCCACTAATGCAAATTGAGTTAAATGATCAGCTTCAATTGAAGCCTTTTTATTTTCTAAATCAACCACTGCATCTTCTTTTACCCAATCAATTCCATCAGAAGTTGAGTAGATAGAGAGAGTCTCTGTGGCTAATTTCGAAAGATCTAGATCGGAAAAATCCATGGTTAGAGAAAATGGCTTATTAAAACTTGTGACTTCATTTCCCTGTGAATCTTCTGCAGTTATTTCCACACTTGGCCCAATAGATCTGATTAAATCAGAAATTCTTTGAAGCGGTGAAGAAATTATTCTAAGAATTAAATTTTCACTAGTTGCGCTATGCGGAAAATTTATAGAATTTCTGCCACTTACAAAAAATCCTCCATTTGAATCTAGGCTCGTATCAAGCCCATCAATTTTTTCTTTCCACAAATAGTAGCTTTTATTTCCAGTTCTATTCTGGCCATTGTAAGAGAATGAATAATTTTCCCAGGGATCTGGTGAATTTGACTGCCAACCGAAAGGATCTACTAGTCCATCAGGGATATTATCATCGAAATTACCATCATTATTTTTATCCTGAACAACCATAAAATGAATATGAGCTCCATCCTCTCCTTTTGGCCTAACATTTCCAGTCGCACCTACTCTTCCAATTGCCTCGCCTGCATCAATGGGAATTTCTTGATTTGGAATATTTGTAATTAGATCTTCTGACTGAAGATGATAATATCTCGTTTGATAACCATTACCATGGTCTATATAAATTGCGTTACCGCAAGGACCACATGTATTTATAAATTTAGCTATACCAACTGAAGCAGCTAAAACAGGATCGCCAAACTCAGCTCCTGCATAAGTCCCATAATCATAACCATCATGAGATGAATAAAAGTCTGTAGTTTTTATTCCCTTGTAAACAACTATTGAATTTGCATTAACAAACTCACTTAAATTTGTGCTTAACAACGGGTATTCGTGGTCAAAAAAGGAATTTATTGATAATGCTGCATCTGTAAATGATAAGCCCTTTCCCTCATAGTCCCATGGCAATTCCAGAAATGGCTCTGGAGCTGATAAAGGAGTGGGACTTGGGGTTACGGAAGGAGTTGGACTAGGAGTTGGACTAGGTGTTGGACTCGGATTAATATACTCATAATCAAAAGCGACTTCAAAATTATCTATATTTGCTGACCATGGAGAAGCACCTGCTCTATTTATTCTAAAAATAAAATTATTTGATCTAACATTTGCAGCATTCAAACAGCTGGTAAAATCTACACCACTGGTTGATGTGACATTATATTCTGATATTTGGTTTCCAACCAAACTAGTCATTGTCCATTTATCTCCAGGCGTTTGACAATTTAATCCATAAGTCGTTCCCGCAGAAACTCCAGTAAATAAACCTATGTCAGATTTTCCCGTCACACGAATCTTAACCCCTGTTATCCTCACATCATCTGGAATTCCAAAACCTCCAAAATTCTGAAAATATAAATTTGCGAAAGATAATCCTGATGCTCGATCACAAGTTAACCCATCAGTTGAGGAACAATTTGATAAATTTGTATATGCTGGGCTTCCGTCAGTCGTTATATTTGTAGCACTTCTAAAAGTGGTTGTCTCGGCAAAAACTGGTTTTGAAAAACAAAAAACTATTAACCCAAAAAACAGGCTTAAAAGGAGGACCCTGGATGCACTTCTACTCACAGAAAAGCTCTTAATTTGAGCTTACTCCCGAAAATTTACAAATGCAATAAGTATTTGACTATGCATCATATATCGATATATGATGATTTTATGCCGCATGTCTCCAGAATAGACATCGATAAAAAGCTTGAAACGGAGCTTTTTGAATCTCTGGAAACTGCTCTTGGTAAATTATCAAAAGCTGAGACAAAAGAGTTTTTACTTTCCTTTCTTTCTCCCACAGAAAAACTAATGTTAGCGAAAAGATTCGCAATAATTATTCTTCTTAAAGAAAATGTATCTTCAACCACTATCGCGAATACACTTCATGTAACTTTGGAAACGGTCGCGAGAACTAGGATGAAATCCCAACTTACAGGAAATGGTTATGAGATAGCACTAAAAAAATTAGAAAATGAAAAATTCATAAAAGACTTTAAAGATTCTTTACTAAAAATCGCCGGCTATTCAATCCGAGCTGCTGGTGGCCACGTAAAACTCACAATTACCTAGTTACTCTTTATATATCGATATATAAAGAGTAATAACAGCAGAATTACAAATCCCTTACTTGACTTATCCACAATTTAGGACTAAAACTATATTATAGGGTCGAAAGTTTTTTGATATAGTTTCCACAATCACACTATATCACTCTAATTAGCTGCACCGGGCTAATATTATTTTTTTTCCAATTTTTACTATGGGTTTGACATCCCCCTCAAAATGTAGTAATATGACCGCGTATGCCAAGAGAAATATTACAAACACACGCACCAGTTCCATCTAAATGGCTTCCAAGGCATGTTCCTGGATATCAGCCTACAACTGAGGGCGCACCACAGCTCCCTAACAAACCACGACTTCCACATGTACCACACTTCAAACACGCAGGAAGAGTCGCAGTTATAGGATTTGCAGGAGCTTTAGCTCTTACAGCAGCTGAAGGTTTTGTAAAACCTCGCGAAACATCTGTTGATCCTGCAGTAAGAGCAGGCGAAGTTCCAGCAGAGCAAATGAGATATCCATGGGATGCAGGAAATGTACATTTAGATTTGCAATACACCGAAGTGGGTCAAGATATATTCGAATTTTCTGGAGTTAAATTAACTACTGAGCCTGAAGTTGTAAATATAGGAGACGGAAAATACGTTCAATTTGTTCTCGGAAGTGAATACGGCGAAGCTGATGATCCATACGGTCACGTAAAAGTAGAGCTTTTAAATGATGTTATGGAAGGTGGAGTTTGGGAAAAATCAGTTGATGCCGAAGGAAATACTATATTAAATGAAGAAGGAAAACCAACTCTACATCCTTTTGGATATGTAGAGCCAGAACCAGGACAAGTTGAACAGGCATAATTTATATGCTATAGGCTTGACAATGGGCCGAAAAGGAGTATAATCGCAAACTAATATGACAGAAGCACTAAATACATCAATCGGAGCACATCCAAACACTCGTTCAGAGTCGAACCAAGCATATTGGAAATCTATTACGAGCTCAGCCGTTGCAGGAAGAACAATTGAACTTACAACTGTTGCACAAACACCTAAAGTAGTTGATACATTCACTCCCCTTTTTGATCAAGGATCATTCATGGATAGAGTTGGATCAGTTGCAAGTAAGTTTGCAAAGCCAGCATTAGTAACAGGCGGAGCTGCAGCAGGAATAGCTGGAGCTGCAATCGTAGTTGATCTAGATGGAAAATACGTAAGTGCTCAAGAGCCATCCACTGCTCCATCAGCTGAACCATCAGTTGAGCCTACCCCATCAGTAACTCCTGATCCAATAACAGGACTTTTACCATGCCCTACCCCAGAAGCTTCACCAAAACCAGGCGAAACACCAATCCCTGAAAGAACAATTGACCCAGGAATCGGAAAAGTTGGAGGAGAAGTTTTATTTGCACAAGCTGCTAGCTCAAGCGGAGAAACAGTGATTGTAACTTTAGCACAAGAAGCTCCATCCGCTGCTCCATCAGGAGCTCCAGAAGCAAGCCCAGCAGCTTCTGTAACACCAAATCCAGAAACAGCAGTAAATCCAAATTGTGATCCAGTATTAACAGAGGCGTACATAAAAGCCGGAAAACCAGAGGATAAAGAACCAGTTAAATTCAGTTTTATGGATGAAGCCATAGAAGCACCTATTAGCATAGGTGAATTAAAAGGAATAATTAAATCATTTTATGCAAAACACCCAGAGGCACTTAACTACGTAGACGAATATGACACCAAGCTCACTACAAAAACACGAAACAGAATGCTTAAACAGTGCGAAAAGGGATATCCCGATGATCCAAAAGAATTAATTCAACAAAGCAGAGTATCAAGCTGTGCTGGCTTAATACGCTATATATACTTTATCGCTAAGGAAAATAAATCCCAAGGAATGATGGAGCTAGCTCAATCCGTATATTGGTATGCATTGGCTAATATTAAAGCTTCTGACCCCGCAAGCGCTATTGAAGAATTTTTAGGTGGAGTTGAAATAAAAAAACAAGTAATTCAGGGCTAACCCTCTTCTCTTCATATTGACACTGATATCCAGGCTATACTAATCTAGTATATATGAGCTTAAATCCGCTCGCTATTTTTCGTTACAAAAAGCTACTATTAATTCCAGTACTGACATTTCTCATTTTAATACCCATAATTTTTTACTTACTTTCTAATAGAGGCATTAATAAAAATGACGAACTAACTCTTCTGAAAAAAGAAAGTGATCAAATCGTTTATATTTATCCTGATGCTATTAATCCTTCAAGAGTTGAAGAAAAATTCGCTATTTTAGAAGATAAAAAGAATACGAATGAAGCTAGATATTCAGCGCTAGATAACTTAGCTTTCTTTTATGGCTCGGCTTACAGCGACACAAATAACCCCAGAATAAAAAAATATCTTTTAGATTTAGGAAAATATGGCGAAAAAGAGTTCCCCACTCTTTATAAAAAGGGCCCATTTAATCCTGTCTGCCAGGATACAACCTGCGCTCCTGCTACACCCGAAGAGATTAAATCCATTATTTCGCAAATTAAATCATCGGATATGCCTAAAGAGGATATGGAAAGAATTAATAAAAATTTAGCCAATGCTAGCATGGTAGAAAATGATGCTCAGGATTTTAAATTTTACGTCTACAACCAGACTTACACTGAAATAAAAAACATAGCAGATGCTTCTTCATCCTCGGCACTTCTTAAAGCTCATGAAGACCTTGGCTTATTCCTTGCAAAAACATATCCAGATCTTTGGGAGCTTTACTCTGAAGAGCTTGATGGTAGCTTAACTGAAAATAAATGAAAAAGTTTTTAATTGCCCTACTGTTATTTTTTGCCTTATTTGAAGTTGGCTCTTTAGTTAATGACGCCTTAGCGCATGGACCTGTAAAAACACTTTATTTTAGAAGATGTAATTATAATCCCGGAGTAAGATGGCAAGTAAGATATCAGGTAATTTTTGCAGACCAAAGCAAATCAGGATATATTTATGGAACAACAGGACCAGAATCTGCACATGGAGACTACTATGCAGAAGAAGTATGTAATTCTTTTTCCAATCGAACGGGTGCATCTGAACCTCTCGTAAATACAGGAAGTAATGCAGCTGACCCACCTCATCCCGGTGGATTTATTAGTAGTAGACTCGGGCCAAGACAAGAAGATACAAAAATAGTATGGTCAACGGCCTGCGTAGATCCTGTAATTGACGCTATTACTATTTATGAAACCCCTAATGGGCACAGTATCTGGGAATTCGTAGAAGATGTCTCATTTAGGCGTAATGTAAATGGATGTAATGTGCCAAACAGTGGATGCACTGGTTTTAACTCAGGGAATTTAATTTCTGAGGTTCAAGGTAAAGGAACCATTAACTTTAGTGAAACAGGAAAATGCAGTAATAATCCCCCTCCTCCTAGAAATGTAATTAGGGGATTTGTATTTATAGATAGAAATAATGATGGTGATTATGACGGCACTGATGCTTGCTATAAAAATCGGTTTAACATTTTAAGAAATGGAGACTCAGACAACTATTCAGCAACAGGTTGTGGCAATGGAAATGATCCTTATTTCGTTTGGACAACAACTAGAACCAATAACACAATTTGCTTGGATGTACCTAATGGATACCGAATGACCAACAACCGGTGTCGCGATACAAATGGAGACGCCACACTTAGGTTTGGTATAGCTCCTGATAGAGGGGAAATTTCTGGAATTGTTTATATTGACGAAAATACCAATGGTAATTTAGATGGAAAAGACACTAGACGACGCGATGACCTGGTAAGAATGGATCCTAATGGCGCCAATGAAACTAGCAGAACAAATTCTGATGGAAGATACAGGTTTGGTGATTTAAATCCTGGTTCTGACCACAACATAAGGCTGGACGGTATAAATGTATGTAGACTTACTATTCAGGGAGACAATCCAAAAACTAATATTAATGCCCCAGCAGGAGGAAATAATAATGTTAACTTTAGACTCACCCGCCGGTATTTTAATATTTTCGGAAATATATATAGATATGTTCCAGGAGTTTGTACGCCCACTATCAATACTGGCTGCCAAGCCTATGGAAGAAGTGTAAAAGTAACCGTACTTGGAGAAGGCAGAAACGACGATTCCCGCCCTGGAGATGCTCCAGATTATACAGTTACAAGAATTCAAGATCAGGGAGGCGCATATACTGTAAGACTTAGTGGACTTAGAACCGGAGAAAGTGTGGTAGGTGGAAATGATAAAGATGTAAATATAGATTGTGCAAATGAAAGACAGGATTGGTTCATTCAGCCAGCAGGTGCTACAGAGTTTTCAATAAGCGGATCTGTTTATGTAAATACAAATGGCACAGCAGGACTTCAAACAGGTGGAGCAACGCCTGATGAAAGATACACGGGTGGCGGAACAATTCAGATAAGAACTGGTAATAATTCAGCTTCGACTGGTAGAACAGGTCCTCTTTCTGATTCAGGCACTTACATAGTAGATGAAAATCCTCAAAATACTAATTATCGTGTCAGACTTCAGACAGGAACACTTGCTACTGGCTACACCATAAATGGATCAATCGGAAATGATCTTGTAGTAAATATGGCCACTCAAGATGTCTCCAGAGTTAATTTTCTGCTTAATCCCCCTGCAGGAAGCACCTACTCAATTCAGGGCGGAGTTTATGTAGATTCAGATAATCCCGAGGCAAGAAAAACTGACAGTGAGCCTTATGTCGCAAGGTCTGGATCAGAAAGCATTACTATCACTAACAGGGGTGATGGCTCTACGAGAACCATAACTAACTTTACCCAAACAGCAAATGGATTCTCCTCAACAGGTCTTCCTGCAGGCCAATACTGGGTTGATTTCAGCGGACCAAATGGAAGAGGTGCAGGCTGGAGAGTAACTTATCCTTCTGGCACTTCCCCATTCAGAATCGCACTAACGCTCGGTCCGTCATGCAATGATGATGCCACAGATCAGGACGGGGTGGCTCTCTGTACTGCTGCGGGGAATGTAACAGATGTAGACTTTGGAGTAAAAGAACAAAATGATGATCCATGGTATCAATCAGTCGGCGGAGATGTACGCGTAGATGAAGACAACTATAGAAATATAATTCCCGCCGGAACAAGTCCTGTCTGCGGTAACACCACTTATCCGTACGTTTCTTCAAGTTCAATTGCAAACAACTTAACATCCGGAATACTCTTTACAGGTAACACTCCGGATCTATCTAATACTGGTAATGATAGAGCTAAAGCTTCAAATCAAGGCTGGCTCGTAAGTGGAAATAACTTTACACCTGCAAAACCAGGAACGATTAGAACTTCCTATACTTATATGAGTAACGTCATAGAAAAAGGCAGACTTACTGTTAATCAAATGTTTGGAACTACATCCACCAAGGCCTGTACAACTAATAGCGGCCCTGACTGTGAACTTAAAGCAAATTTATTAAATGGTATTTATAAATCAACAAATTCTGTAACCATAAGAGGAAGCGGTAACCCTGAAACCTACACTTTCCCAAATGGAAGAGATTATGTTTTCTTAATCGAAGACGATCTAAGAATTGAATCAAATATTCAAGTTAACCCAGGCTCAACAGTTACATTTATAGTTGGCGGGGACATCAGAATCAGTCCTGATGTAACAGAAATAGATGGAATATATTCAACAGATGGAAGTTTTATAACACTAGGAACTGCAACTGGAAATGACAATCCTCTGCGAATTGAGGGAAATGTAGTTGCAAATGCGGGATTAAATTCAGGGAAAAGATTTGATCAAAGAAGAGACTTAGGAGACCTACAAAACGTAGACTGTCCGGCTGTAACATTCGTCACACGACCTGATTTTATTTTAAATGGACCTGAGCTTATCAGATACACAAATTACGTTATTCAAGAAATCGCCCCAGGTGCAGATCGAAGCAGTCAGGGAGCAGCAGGGTTTATAGCTGCAGATACGTATACACCTCCTTTCACTCAAGTCCCTGATGCTCCACCAGCATGCGTTAAAGAGTCTGATCCGCAGTTTTGCGCTAGAAAAATCCCATCAGCCAAACGGTGTGGCAGATTCGTTGGACTTGATAATTGTGGTGATCCAAGAATCGTAGAAAACTGCGGAGATTGTTCAGTCTCGGGTGAAACATGCGGAGGAGCTGGACCTGTAAATATTTGCGGACGCGAAGATGCTCCTGAAGCAGCTCAGTGTCCAAGCGGAAATTATGGAAGCTGTCTTTGGAATGAATTTAGAATTTTATTAAAAGGAAATACACCCTACCTAGACAACGAGGCCAGAGATATTTTTAACATTCTCTCTGAAGTGGGTGTTTCATGGAAATGGAAAAGACTTTTAAGAGAATCAGGCCCTACTGATATAAATTTTGTGAATGATGGCGAACTTGGAGGGTGTCCTTCGAGAGTAACATCAAATGGAAATGGAACGAGTGATTTAGAATTAAAAAATTATGGACTGCGCTGTAATCGCGAGGAAAGAAAAAGCCGCCTCACCCATGAATCAGGTCACATCATAAGAAATGGTAATTTACGTCTCTATCAAAATTTTATGGATCAAGCTTATTATCCAAAAGATTCCAGATGTTATTATAGATATGTCAGCGATTCTGATTCTTTCTGGTTTATAGATACATATAGCACAGATTATGCCCGCAGCTTAGGCTTAGACTCATCAGGCGCTAATGAGTCTATGGCTGAGCTTATGGCTCTAACCGTGCTTCCACAAAGAAAAGATGGAAATCTTTATCCGAATTATTGCCCCGTAGGTCATAACTGGATTAAGGATAATATATTTAATAATTACAATTTTTAAAAATAAACTAAATTATGAATAATTTAACAAATAAAAAATGGTGGATACTTTTTATTTTAATATTAGTAATAATATTCGTGGCTATTCTTGCAATTTTTCTTATCAACTCAAGAAATGCAAATAATAACTCCTCGCCCACTTTAAAAGTTAATAATCTTGAAAAGGACTATTCACGATTGGATGAAATTACCCCTGGCAAAACTACACTAGAAGATGTTAAAGAAATAAATGGTGAGCCAAAGACAGTAACAAATGAGGGTAGAAAAACATATCTTAGCTATAAAACCCCTTCTGAAGCATTTGAAAATATAGTTGTGGTTGAAAACAACCGGGTAATTTACGTTAAGGAAAATGTCTTTGGAAGCTATAGAGGAACTGTCGGAGATTTTCAATCAAAAAATGGCGATCCTGACCTTTTACTTTTCGGAGAAACATATGGGTGGTCGGTTTATCTAAATAAAGGGGTCGCTATCGAACACGACTCCAAAGATATCGGTACAATTCTTTATTTTGTTCCACAAAGCAAAGAAAGCTTCATGAATTCGCTGGCAAAAGAATTAAAATTAACTGAAACACCAATCGTGGAAGATGAACCGCCGTTTGAAGGATCCACGGAAGCAACCCCTACTCCTTAACATATCTTGTCAAGTTGACAATAATATTCTTCCATTCTATACTTTTAGTTGCTCTTTGATACTCGGGAGGATTATGATTTTTCCTCTATGTTAATTTCCTTGAGGTAGTTTTGTTTTCACGAACAAAGCAACGAGGCGGAGTTCGGTAAGACTATGGCTAGTCCTAAACCTTATCGACAGCTTTTCCTATTTTTCTCAAGGGGAAAACGATAATCCATCTTCGGTATCAAAGGCAGTATTTATTTAACTTTAGGTTTTTTTTTAATTGAGGTATGCTTATTGCCTCAAATCTCCCCTTTCTGGTAAAATTACCATTACGCCGTCTTAGCTCAGTGGTAGAGCAGCTGTTTTGTAAACAGCAGGTCGTGGGTTCAAATCCGACAGACGGCTCAGCGTCCAATCAAGATTAAATCCGTTCCATCTTTTGCTCTGCAAAAGATTTAACACTATAATCTGATTCTCCTTATTCAAAATTGCATGCAATTTTGAGATCAAAATCCAAAGGATTTTGAAGAGGAGCGAACGGCGAAAAATCGAAGTTCCGATTTTAATCGGAACGAAGATCCGAGACGAAATCGCGACGAGCTGAGTTGGCGGAGCAGTCAATCGCACCTGACTGTAGATCAGGTGCCCGAAAGGGCTACAGGAGTGCAAATCTCTTACTCAGCACACCAGGCCGATTTGGCTCAGTGGTAGAGCAAGTCATTGGTAATGACTAGATCGTGGGTTCGATTCCCACAATCGGCTCACCTACTCTTTGATTTTACGCGTGATTTTAGTTATAATTGTAACCTCATATGGCAAAAGGTGAACACAGACAGAATTTTGGATTAAAATGCAGCGTTTGCAAAAACGTTAATTACATCACGCAAAGAAATAAAATTAATACAGAAGCCAAACTTCTATTAAAGAAATACTGTAAAAAATGTAGAAAAGTTACAGATCACAAAGAAATCGAAAAACTTAAGTAAATCCCCTCTTGCTGTATTTGATTAAAGCCCAATCCCAAAGTATAATAGTCCTAACATTTCGAAGGGTTTACCCTGAGGAGTGAAATGACGAAGGGATGTGGTGAAACGGCTATCACAGCAGTCTCCAAAACTGCTTTTCACGGTTCGAATCCGTGCATCCCTGCCAACCTTCGCTAAAGCTACGGCTGGCAAGCCCTAGATTTAGAAGGTTGTCCTCCATAGCCTTGGCGAAGGAGGAAAATATGTATTACGTATACCTCTTAAAACTATCAAATAATGAAATCTATACAGGTTCGACTAAAGACTTAAAAACCAGAGTTAGCGATCACCAAGAAGGTAAAAACATTTCTACAAAGCCATTTCGCCCGGTTAAGCTTATCTATTACTGTGCATTTCCCTCTAAATCTCGAGCAATTAAATTTGAAATTTATCTTAAATCAGGGTCTGGCAAAGCATTTAGAAATAAGCGCCTTATCTGATATATTTTGATATATTCTCCCCTCGCATTGACAAACTCTATGGACTTGCTAATAATCAATATATGGCTAAGAAAAGGTTGATTGATAAAAGTGCAAATTTTAAATTGATTTGGTTATTAATAATTATTTTACTTTTGGGACTTGCTACATTGATTTTCTATCAAAAAAGTTTACCTACTCAAAAAGTATCTAATAAAGAAAATCCGGCTTCAACAAGAATCAATACATCTGATTGGATAACCTACGAATCTCCTGTTGCAAATGGAATGAGCTATAAACTTAAATATCCAAGTAACTGGGAAATAAAAACCGAAGTTGGTGGCGAAAGCAATCCTCAACCAAGAGAACTTAGCATTGATTTGAAAAGTCTAAAATGCGAATCTGGAAGCAGTGATTCGATCTATATTAAACACTTTTTGAAAGCTGACCCACAGCAAGCTTACGAAACAATTATTAAGCAGTCCTCCGATCCAGGAAAAAATAATATAAAATTTAAAACTACTTATTTAGAAACTGCAAATAATGATCTTATAATCAAAATTGAAAACCCATTACAAAAACCCATACCCGTATTCAATTCATATAAAACATCAAACACTGGGGTTTATTATGTTGGTGGTGGTGGATGGTGTTCTTCAGATTTTGAAAAGACTTACGATGCTATTATTAGTAGTTTAGAATTCATAAACTAATATAGTAAGTACTAACATAGTTGCTTAGTGCCTGCCAATATATCCCCTTGTTTCTCCGAATTTTTAATGCTATATTCTGCCTGTGTCAAGAAGCCTTGAACAAGGACCACCTCGCAGGCCATCTGCGCTAAAAAGGGCTGTTCTCCCTCTCGCTCTTGGTATTGCTACAGCGGCAGCCGCTGGAGGCCAACACAACACAGACAGAATCTTCAATCCGGTTTCAAATCCCGATCAACCAGCATTTACATATTATTATGGCCATCTTCCCCTCAGTCATCCAGGAACCATGATGGAAACAGGAAATATTGCAGATAATTTTCGTCCCATGGCTGGCTGGGGTGCCGAATACACGGAAGCCGACAAACAGGAATTTTTTAGGTCAGCTGATGAGATAAGAAGAGCAGGTTTTGATGGAATAATTATTTCTTGGCATGATATAGACGATGTTAGAGATGATGGGGCTGATCTCATCGTAAATCAAGCTTTACCTAATTGTGACAGTACATTTCCTGGAATGAAAGTGAAGTTCATAGTTGAGCGACTAGCAAACTTAGAATTAGATAATTCTGATGAAAAACTAGACAAAATAATGGAACATTTATGGGAAAACTACTTCAATAGCCCTCACTATTTTAGGAATGAAGAAGGACTCCCTGAAGTCGATTTTTTCACAGGTGATAATCCCGAATGGGTTGATAACACTAAAATCACAGAGAAACTACATAGACTAAAAGAAAAATGGGGCATAAATCCTGTAATGAGAAGTGCTTTTGGAAGCAACATTGAAGCGTTTGGAAGAAATGAATATGCTTCGGAGTTAGACATGTTTCCTTATGGATTTCAGCCCTTAGACCTGTGGCCAGGAGGCCTAGAAATGACACCACACCAAGCAACAGTAACTGGAGAGTATTCAAAAACAGAAAGAGGAGAAGCAATCAAGGAAAGAGACTTTAAACATAGAGTATTTAGCGAAGATGACACTCGTCAGGATATTAGAGTAGCTCGTTCTTCATCTTCTGAATTAGCTGCCTATGTCAGCTATAACGAGGGACCTGAAAAAACGGGATTTGAAGGAGATAAAGTTAAAATTGCAATTCTGGGTCAGGAATTTTATGACCCGGGAGATCGAGAGCTACATGATACTTTTCCCGCTCCTTGCGTTGAATCCGAAAAAATAGATCATGTCATAGGTGAAACAAAATCTGGCGAGTCTGTAATTGTGTCTTTCCCTTCCCCATCTCCTATTCCCTTAAGAGAAGCTGCTTAAATCTCCTGATATAATAGTCTTTTATAAAATGCGAGAAAGAATTAATTGGGTCGATGTAGCCCGCGGAATTGGAGTCTTGTTGGTTATTTATGGCCACGGACTCGCCGCAACTCCTCTCAGATTTATAATTTACTCTTTTCACATGCCTCTTTTCTTTTTTCTGTCAGGACTCGTTTTTCATAAAAGAAAAAATGAAAAATATATAACAATTCTTAAAAAAGATTTTAAAAGAATTTTAATTCCATATTTTATTTTTGCGGCTATTTCTTTTACCCTTTGGCTTTCAAACATTCCACTGGATAGAATTCGATGGGATTTAGTTCTTAAACAAATAATTGGAATTTTTTATGGCAGCGGTAATAATGGATATTTAGCCATAAATATAGTTCTTTGGTTTTTACCTTGTCTATTTATAGTCAAACAAATGTTCTGGTTCATTTCCAGGCTGGAAATCAAACTGATTATTCCAATTCTCTTTTTATTTTCAGCTTTGGGCTACTGCTTTCATGTTTTCCTGCCAACTCTCAAACTCCCATTTGGTTTTGAATCTGCTCTAACTGGAGTCGTATTTTTTGGAATAGGATATTTGTGGCATTTTATACCAGAGAAATATAATCAATTCTTCATCAAACGCACGTTACCAATTTTATTAATCTTAATTTCATTAACTGTAATCTTTTCAATGGCTAACTTTAATCTTTATAACCATCAAATAGATTTAAGACTTAATAGATTAAATAATTATTTCCTTTTTTATCTTGCATCTTTTAGTGGAATTATTTCAATAGTTTTAGTTAGCATGAAGCTAAATAAAAATAAGATTATGGAATATTTAGGCAGAAATTCTTTACTTTTATTCGTTTGGCACCTTGTGGTTTTTTCTTATATTTCAGATTTTGTATTTCTATTTTTAACATCTGAAAAAGTAATTGAGCTTAGAAATGTATATCTGGCTCCTTTTTATTCTGTGGTTTCAATACTTGTAATTCTTTCTATTTCCAAATTCACAAGAAAGACTTTTTATTTCTTTGGTCTTAAATTAAAATTACCAACTGCAAAGTAAAGTAGAGCAAGTGAAGTTCCTAGTAAAATTCCTCCCATGACATCAGTAGTCCAATGTTCACCTAGGTAAACACGGCTTAAATACATTACAAAATCAAAAGCTAAAACTCCAAATATAAAGATAATCTTCAAATTTTTAGAGAGCTTTGGACTTATCCAAATCGCAATCATTAAAACTAATGACACAAATGCAGTTCTTGCTGAGTGGCCTGAGGGATATGAAAAAAATTCATGAGGAATATAAGCTGTTGGAAAATGTACCGCAAGTTTTGTCTTTAAAAATAAAACCGGAGGTCCATTATGTTCAATCATTATCTTTCCAGCTAGCTCTATCACCCCAGTTAAACAGTAAAATACTAGAACAATAATCTTTCTCGGAAGCTTGAAGATGAACAGGGTTAGCAATAAAATCACACTCGCAACTTCAGCGCTTCCCAGCAAGCTAAACGATGAAAATAACCCAACTACTCTTTCGGGCAAAAAGTCTTGAATCTTTACAGTTGTATTAAAATCAAACGCAGTGAATAGATCCTCTGCGACCAAAAAACTAAGAAAAATAAATAGTGTAAATACGGTTAAACCAAAAATACCGCTATATTTTAAAATTCCCATGAAGAATATTATTGTAGCAGATTAAAACTTGAGGTTTTTTAAGAAGTCTTTAAACTCAACGCTTATATCAGGGTGTGTTAGCGCTAATTCTACAATTGTTTTCATGTACTCGAGCTTATTTCCCGTATCATAATATTTTCCGTTTTCAATCTCTACTGCATAAATTGGCATTCCCTGCTCCTGCAAAAGATTAATCGCATCTACTAACCATATTTCTCCGCCTTTTCCTGGAGCAAGACTCCTTAGAGCTGGGAAAATTTCAGGAGGAAGAATATATGCACCATGAGTTGCGATATTAGAAGGAGCTTGATCTGGATCTGGTTTCTCTACTATCGCTTTGATCTTAGAAACTTTTCCCTCAACTGGCTCTAAATCTGCAATTCCATATCTTTTTAAATCTTCTTTCTTATCAATTCTAACTCCAGAAATAACCACTCCTCCATATTTTTCATAAACTTCTATCATTTGCTGGAGACGTGGTGGCTCTGCGTAAATAAATTCATCTCCCCAGAGAACTGCGAACGGCTCATCTTCGATTGCTGGTTCAGCTGAAAGAACTGGTGTTCCATTTCCATAAGGGCCTTTTTGACGAACATAAATAAAGTTAGCCATCTCCCCTATTTTTTTAACCATATCCATAAACTCCGTTTTTCCACCGGCTTCAAGATTTTGCATGAGCTCTGCATTTGGTAAATCAAAATGATCTTCGATCGCTCTCTTAAGTGACCCTGTCACGATAACAATATCTTTTATTCCAGAGGCAACAGCTTCTTCAACTACATATTGGATCACAGGCTTGTCTACGATCGGAAGCATCTCTTTAGGCATCGCCTTGGTCTGAGGGAGAAATCTAGTACCAAAACCTGCGGCGGGTATTACTGCTTTTCTGATTTTCTTCATAAACTTCTATATATCATAGGACATCATGTCAATAAATACAATTACCCTCGTATCTTTACATGAGGCTTAAGATTTGGTAAAATAATTGACATATCCGCCAAAAATGGGCGGATTTTAAATAGAATGGCAACTTCGCCGATTACCTTTACAAAACAAGCAGTTGATGAACTAAAAAAAGTTACTTGGCCTACAAGAGATGAGGTTATAAGATTAACTGTTTCTGTAATAGTAATAAGCGCAGTAGTAGGTCTTTTCCTAGGGGGAATTGACTTTGCTCTTACAAAAACATTAGAAACACTATTAAATAGATAATATGGACGACACAAAAAAACAAGATCAAGTTGAAGAAAAAGAAGAAGCTTTAGAAGAAGCTGAAATAAACGCGGAAGAAAAAGAAGGCTTAACAGAAGAACAAATAAAAGAAGATACTACTATGGTAGAGGCTCCAGATTTGTCAGATGGTGAGCCTGAGATAAAAGAAACTCCAGATAGCCTAACATCAGAACAGATCAAGGAAGATACAGAAATGACTGCAACTCCAAAAATCTCAAGCGACGAAAGTGAAGTAAAAGAAGCGCCAACTAGCCTAACAGAAGATCAAATCAAGGAAGATACTGAGATGGCTCCAGTCGAAGATCCAGATGAAGAACTTGAAAAAGCAAAGCAAATCCTAAACGCAAGCGACAATGTAAACGCTAGATGGTATATCGTTCACACTTATTCTGGACACGAAAATAAAGTTGCTAAATCTATAAAACAAAGAGTGCAATCTTTAGGATTTGAAACTAGAATTTTCGACATCATAGTTCCTACAAGAAATACAATTAAAGTAAGTCAGGGTAAAAAAGAAACAGTTAAAGAAAAAATATTCCCAGGATACGTTCTCGTAAAAATGATTCTTGATGACGAATCATGGTTATTAATCAGAACTACACAGGGAGTGACTGCATTTATCGGTGCTGGAAACAAACCAACTCCAATTTCAGAAAAAGAAGTTGAAGCTATCCAGAAGTTTATGGACGCTGAAGAACCGCTTTACAAAACTGCATTTACAATCGGTGAGGCCGTAAAAATCGTTGATGGACCTTTCTCAGACTTCTTAGGAACAATTGATGATATCGATGAAGCTAAAGGAAAACTTAAAGTTCTTGTAAGTATTTTCGGACGCGAAACACCTGTTGAACTAGACTTTTTACAAGTAAATAAGTTATAATTCAAAAACTTGATTGATCTGGGAGACTTTTAGTCGTTTGGACCAGTAGATAAGATAGATAAGCTTAAAGGCTTCCCTCTTCTCTACTCTTCCCTTCCTAGACCATTCACAAATTTAAACAATGGCTAAAAAGATAAAAACAATTATAAAAATTAATATTCCAGCTGGAGCAGCTACACCTGCACCACCTGTTGGAACAGCATTAGGTCCTCACGGACTTCCTATCATGGAATTCGTGCAGGCTTTTAATGAAAGAACAGCTGAGCTAAAAGGAAATATTATCCCAGCAGTTATTACAGTTTATGAAGATAGAACTTTTTCTTTCATAACTAAAAAACCACCTATGTCAGAACTTATTAAAAAGGCAATTGGCAGAGGCGGCGCAAATAATCCAGGAAAAGAAGTTGCCGCAACTCTTACTAAATCTCAGGCAGAAGAAATTGCAAATACAAAAATGGAAGATCTTAACACAACAGATCTTCCTCAAGCAGTAAGTATCGTAAAAGGAACAGCAAGAAGTATGGGGGTAAAA